>JAFYJN010000011.1 GCA_017538105.1 Prevotella sp.
AAACGTATGCATGAACTTGATAGTTGGTATAAGGAACATCAATGATGACAGGATTTCCATTCTCATCGAGCTCGCGCTCAATAGGAAGTCCGCTGAAATTCTGTGCCTCGTAATTGGCTACCTGCTGGCCATCCATTGACAAGCTCTGAGTGAAATAGCCAAAGCGATAAAGGAATCCAATGGCACACATGTCCACATTGGAATCACTGGCTTCTTTCACATAGTCGCCTGCCAACATTCCCAAACCACCTGAATAAATCTTCAGAGCCGAATGCATACCATACTCCATGCAGAAATAGGCGACAGAAGGACGGCTGCTATCGGGTTCCACATCCATATATTTGCGGAAAAGGGCGTAAACGTTCTTGATGCGTTTCATCAACGCCTTGTCGTTCACAATCTCCTCTTTGCGCTTATAACTCAAACGCTCAAGCAATTGAACTGGGTTATGACGGACGTCATGATACAATTCGGGATCGAGATCCCTGAACAAATCACGAGCCTCATAGTTCCATACCCACCACATGTTGTGGGCGATCTCATCCAAACACTTCAGTTGTTCGGGAAGACTTGATTTGACTGTCAGATCCCGCCACTGTGGTGCATTTGTATAATCTGCCTTGATTTTCATATAATACAATTATTTGTTTTGTAAATTCTTTTCACATTTCTTTCGCGACTCTGCTTTGCGCAAAGCCATATCGTAAGCATCGTAATAATACTTGATGAATTCGCTCCAAAGAGCCTTCTTCGATAACTTCTCAGCATTGTTCCGGGCTTTCCTCACCTCGCTCGTTGTGAGATTGGAATACAATGCGACAGTCTCCTTGATGGTATCGGCGACTTCCGAGTAATTATAATCTGTGCGATGAATGACTTTCACTCCATCCATAATCTCGCTGTCACCGCCCTTCACGCTGTTTGCCCACAAGCCGAAACCGGCGAGGTCTGTCGTGATGCAAGGCACCTTGAAGGCGACGGCCTCCAACGGAGTATACCCCCAAGGCTCGTAATAAGAAGGATATATGCACAAGTCGTTTCCTAACACCACATCATAATAGGTCATATTGATGATGCCATCATCTCCTGTCAGGTAACATGGGAGGAAAATCAACTTCACATGGTCGTCCTTACGATTATGCATGTCAAGATATTTCAACATACCAAGCACATTGTCATGGCTCATGTTGTTCAGCCAATGCGTAATCTCAGGAACCTCTAGCGGGGTGTCGTAATGCTTCTTGCTCTTCAGACGTTCCACCAAGTCCTGACGAGGCTCTCCCACCCATCCCGGCACTTCAATGAATGCCAACACGGGTTTGCTCAACGACTTGTCACGCAACAAACGGTTCATGGCCTCGATATATACATCCACGCCCTTGTTACGGAATTCATAACGGCCGCTTGTTGACACAATCAGCGTATCATCATCTAGATTCGAACCCATCAACGCATTGGCCACATCAAGCAAACGCTTACGGGCGGCCTTGCGTTTACGGGTGAAGGTGGCACCTTTTGAAACGAAATGATCCTCGAAACCATTGGGAAGGACGACATCGACTGGCTTGTCAAGAAGTTCAAGACACTCCTTGGCCGTGATGTCGCTGACTGTAGTGAAGCAATCCACATGATGAGCTGTCTGTTTCTCTATCGAATGCTTGCTTTGGACATTCAACTCTTCCGACATCTGGTCGCCATTATAGGCGAATAAATAATCATAAAGTGGTTTGTTGTTGCCTGCGATACTACGTCCGACACTTGTGGCATGTGTTGTGAAGACGGTTCCTATCTGGGGAAGGCGGTACTGGATATAGAGCAGTCCTAATCCCGTCATCCATTCGTTTCCGTGATAAACCACCTTCTTCGTATCATCCAAGTAATAATGGTAAAAACTCTCTACCACCAAGCCTGCCGCAAATGAAAACATAGATGCTTCGTCGTAGTCGCCATAGGCATGAAGGCTGTCTACTTGATACAACTCCCACAGACGACTATATATCTCGTTCTTCTTCACAAAATAAGAAGAAAAATCCACAAGTACTGAAATGGGCGAACCAGGTATATTCCAACGCCCTATTTTCATGTTCAGCTTTTCTTCTTTCCAGGCATATTCCTTCCAGTCGGCAAAAAGTCGATCGTCCTCTGTAAAAAAGGGATTGGTCTTCGTGCCCCAACAATCAGGACCAATGAATATGATCCTGTCCGTCATCTTATCCTGTAATGTCTTGGCACGGGTGGAGAGTACCGTGTATATGCCTCCTACTTTATTGCAAACTTCCCAACTGGACTCAAATATATAGTCAGGAAATAACCTGTCTTTTACCATACAAAAAACGTATAACTGGCCACAAAGTTACTATAAAAATCCTAAAAAACCAACATTAAAAGCTATAAATTTCTAAATATCAACCATTTCTTGATATAAAATATTATCTTTGCCGAAAACAAAAAACGATATGAAAAAAGCAATATCACATAGCATCCTCGTCGTGTTGGGTATGGTCTTATCAATGACCACATACGCTCAACAACCAGCAACCGACGAACAACCATTCAAAGGTTATATTAGCAACGATGAATACCAAGTGTATATCAGAATGAATTTCTACGATAACAACATAATCGTGCCTGACCAAGAGATCTTAGGTGAACTCTCTGGATTCTTTGGCGCAAATAGAGATTCACGGAAATGGCTCTTCACATCAGCCGAAATAACTGACAAAAATCAAGCGACAATAGCAATCACCAACGATTATGGAAGTGAAGACCTCATAGCCACTCTGACATACAAAAACGACTCTACTTACATACTCAAGCAAAAAGAAGGTAGCACTCTTAAAATAGCCGTAAAAGGAAAATGGGTGAAAATACCAAAAACTATCATATTTAAGAAATAGTTTCCTTTTTACTAATATTCATTCCAGTCGTTGAAAAACCAACGACTTTTTTTATTTACACCTCTTTAAGTGACTTCTTAAAACAACAAAACCGCCCCGCTCCTCGTCTGAGGAACAGGGCGGACGAGCCTTCGAGGCTCCATCGAAAAAAGGCGGCCACCTACTCTCCCGCATTGCATCGCAGTACCATCGGCGCAGGCGGGCTTAACTTCTCTGTTCGGGATGGGAAGAGG
>JAFYJN010000082.1 GCA_017538105.1 Prevotella sp.
ACACATTGAGCACACTGACAACAAAGAAAGCAAACAAAGAAGAATAATGATGATAAACAACGAAAAAAAACTAAACATCCTGGTAGACTATTCTTTTGTCAAGAAGAAGCCACCTGGTCCCGTCAGCATCCATATCTTTCTCGGTCGTCTCCTGAAAGGTCTTAATGAAGACGAGCGATTCAACCCTACCATCCTTCTTTGGAAGGGTATGGAGGAATACATTGATTTTCTTGCTGGATACAAAACCGACAAGATAGTGGTTGACGGCAATATGAAAGTCACACCCAGCGTGAAACTCGATCGTCTCCTCATGCTATCACCCATCACAAAGCTACTGCGTGAGAGACAGACCGATGTCGTTATTACACCAGAATTTTCTCCCTACGCATTCTTTTTCCCCAAGAAATATCATCAACATCTCATCATTCACGACCTCATCCAGATTCACCGCTCAAACAACAAAAGGAGCGTTCAACTCTACTATAAATACATGATGAAATGGGGGTTGTTCCGAGTGGCTCATGTCATCACCATTTCGCAACAAACACACAAACTGGTGAAGGAATGGGGACATCGCGACAGCGACATCGTCTACAATAGTATTCCATTCGACTTCCAAACCGCTGAAGAACCTGTGAACTGCGTGATAGGCAAGAAATACATCCTCGATGTCAACAGGTTCAATGAGTATAAAAACCCCGAAACGCTAGTGAAAGCTATGGCTTTGCTGAAAGAAAAGATTCCACACCTGCTTTACTTCAAGGGCTACAGTAACGACCCTAGCTATATGGCAAAACTCAAGGAAACGATAGAGGAATTGCACTTGGAAAATAAAATAATCATCGACACATCCTATCGAAGCGAAGGCGAACTGCGCTACCTATACACTCACGCCGACCTCTTCGTCACGCCCTCATGGGAAGAAGGTTTCGGTTATACGCCCATAGAGGCCGCCGTGCTCAAAACACCAATTCTCGTTTCCAACATCCCCACCTTATGCGAAGTTACGAAAGGTCGTGTACCAATGTTCAATCCGCATTCTCCCGAGGAACTTGCCTCGAAGATTCTCAGCATCATCAACACCCCGCCAACAGAAGTGGAACGAACAGCTTTGGCCGATTTCTATCTCCACGAATACTCGCTGAAGAATCAAATCGATCAACTCGCAAAAGTAATCTACAAGAACCTAGGGATCAAGACTATCCATCAAGCTCCTGAAGCGCCTTCTTCACAGCCTTAACAGCCTCATTGTCGGAAATACGGCAGTCAAGATTATAATAGGCTTTCCGATGATGAGCCATACGCTGTTCCTCGGGTGGCAATTGCATGTAATCGCCATAATACTGCCGCAGATAATAGTCGTAGCCCGAAGGCAAATCAACAGTCAGTCCTTCGAAGGAGAAGAGAACTGTACTCCGAAGCCATTCTTTGGGAAACACCTCCTTGGGACCATAGGAACCGCAATAGACGGCCACCAACGTCGATGTATTGAAATCATATCGATAGCTGATGTCGGCCAATTGACGCAGCAAGTGTTCACGATAGGCCTTTCGAAAGAAAAAACCAATAGTCTTTCGTGCAAACCTCCCCCACTCCTTAAATGTCATGAGCAACCTCATGTAATCGACAAATGAGCTATGCGTAGAAATGGCTTCCAGTTTGTTCTTTGTTTTGCGGAAACGAGCTTCCATAGCCTGAGCGAGAGACACGTCATCGGGTGCGCCATCGATGGGAAAGATGTCGATGTAGAGACCATGAACGCATGGCGTGTCAGCCTTTTCAATAAGTGTTGTGTTCCGGTTGCACAATTTGGCAAAGAACAGGGGATAGTTGGCATTATTGTAAGGAGTTATCAATTCGTAACATCCCAGATCGATGGTTGATGCCAACTGGATGAAGCGGTCGTATTGGGGACGCGGCATGAAAACGTCAATATCATCGTCCCAAGGAATAAACCCACCATGTCGAATCGCTCCAATGGCCGTTCCACCACAACAATAATAAGTGAGACCATGCTTCTTGCACAACTCAGTGAAATAACGGAGCACGTCAAGAATAATGGCGTTCCACTTGGGTTGGAGTTCGGGAGTGACAATCATATTATCGTTAATGCCTGTGACTCTGCAAATATAGCCTTTTTCTTTTGAATTTCAAAAAAACAAGTGTTGAATTTGTTAAAATTGGGTGATAAAACAAAAGAACAGTTGTTATTCAATTGTGAAAAAATAAGACAAATTCTAGTCAACTATTTCATCCAATCTAGAAAAGAATCGTGAGTGAAAAAACGACTTTCCCGCTCCAATTTCCTCATTTTCCACATCCGAAATTGTCACATGTGGCATCTAAGGGCCTCATAGTTATGCTTTGAGCCGCTTACATGTGGCATCTGACGCCCTCATATGCCACATCTGACAAGCTCATTCCATAGCTTTGACAATTCCATTGTTTGTAAAGAAAACGGAACTTATTGATAACCAATGTTTTCCGAAAATGCTCATTTTCCGCGTATTTGCCCACGAAGAATATTTTTTTCAGAAAACAAGCCTTCTCGTGGCATCAAAAATCGGAATTTATTTGACAAAATCAAGTAGTTTCAAATACGGTTTTACCATTTGCGAAATCAGAAAGGAGGAAAATCACTTGTAGACAGGAATAGAAATTGACTACATGAATAGAAGATTATTTATAAGATTATTTATTA
>JAFYJN010000083.1 GCA_017538105.1 Prevotella sp.
ACAAAGCGAAGGTTGGCTTCTATAAGTCTTTGACGTGCTTTGTCTGCCTCCTTACCGCCTTGTTTAATCTTTTGTGCGAGAATCACCTCTTCGTCTACTGTTGCCATTGGGTAACGACTTACTTCCTTGAGATAATTATTTACTGAAATATTGCTTCGTTCGGTAATGTTCTTGGTACTTTTGAATTGTCTCATTAGTTGCTGTTTATTTTGTTTATTCAGAAGATAGAAAAACTTTATGGCTTGAGCACTCTTTTAATTACTATTCTTAGATTCTTCAGTTTGAGTAGAGGCTGACCAAGATATGAAGAAATCTCGTATCCATTTGCTTTCATCCAACCCACTGCTTGGTTCCTTATCTCGTTGTCATAAGCGATAGACACTTGTAAAGGCTGCTGTGCCGTGAATATGCCAGGAACATAGGTGTTGCTGTCAGGTTGAGTTGTGTTGATGCCGAGGATAAAGGGCACGAGGCTACCATTCAGGGAGCACTTGTCCGCCTCCTGCTCGAAGCCCAGTTCCTTCCGCATTCCTTCTACTATCTTCGCCAAATCGAGCAAAGCATCCGTTTGGTCGTTTTGGCAGATGGCATCCAGTTCTGCGGCCAAATTCTGTTCCATCCCCATAATGTCGATACCTTTTTGTTTTCTTGTGAATTCCACTTGGAAACGGAATGATTCATTCTTTGCTCGTGCAGCCAATTGCGCCTTGCGCTTCTGATCTTTGTTCTTACTCATAATTATTATAGTTACATTTAGTTAAGAGGAATAGCCCTCCATATTATATATCTTTATACGAACGAAAAGGTACAAAAAACGACGTTTTTGCAGGTAGATATGCAAAAACGCCGCAGAATATGATAGAAAAATAACGCTATTTGCTATTTATCGCATAAACTCGAACACTTAACCTACCTGATTACGACATCTATTCCTCCAATAGCTTCATGTGGAGTTGCTGTAAGAACCTTGTCTTTAAGTTCTTGAGAAATGGGGAGAGAGCGGAAGTCAGATTCTGCATCGCGATGGATGGGGATAATAGCATAGCGCGGATTTACCTTTTCACAAACAGAAGCTAAAGCCTCCCTTGAAGCATGACCTGAAGTATGAAGGTACTCTATGTGCCAATCCTTGCTATGAACGAAATCATAGGTTCGTTGTTGAAAGGCTTTGTGCCCCTTCAGTACATATCCACGAAACTGCGAATAGACAAGGCAAGTCCTTTCTGGATTCATCAAAGGATAAAGTTCGTCTATCATTTTCCGAATCTGGTAGTTATTTCTGATTAACATCGTAATACCATTTCGAGGGATATTCTTCTGTATTTCTTCCTTATGTTTATTGTAATAGAGTTGACCCCTAAAACGATAGCGCCAAGCTATAGGGTCAGCACCTAATGTTTCGCTAATAGTCTTCATTTGCATCCACTGATAGCCATCAACCACAAAAGGTCTGCCTTTGAATTCCTTGTTGGCATTGTAGAACGAGGAAATACGGTCGGCATCCATAGAACTGCACATTACAAAGACATTATCGTATTCTTTCATTAGTCCGATAGCACTCTTCATCAGTTCTTCTTCCGATTGCACCCTGCTGTCATTACGGCTCAGCATAGTACCTTCTGTTATGAGAACATCTATCTTTTGACGAGTAATATATGTAGCGATTGTTGGCAAAAGTCCCTTACCGCGATAACCATGATCACGGAAATCACCTGTATGCAGAATCCTGCGTCCATCGCATTCTACCACAAACATATAGGCGTCAGCAGCAGAATGACTCACAAAGTAAGGGGTCACACGGATGCCACCAATTTCAATTGTTTCTTTAGCATCATATTCACCGAAGCTCCCTATAGCATCATAACTCTTCTGCAATACTTCTTTCCGCTCTTCCTTTGCGCTATAGGCCTGATGCCCCTTTAGTACTAACAACATCGCTTTGCTGGCCTTCCCGATATATTGCGGAATCCCAGCCTCTTTCACTTTAGCCTCGAAACTCAAGTGGTCGCCATGAGGATGTGTATAGAACACAGCATTTACCCCTTCTAGGAGTTCATCCATCTTTTCTGGTTGGTCATAGATGTCATCTGAAGGCTTATCGCCCTCAGGCAGGTTATGCCCAAGGTCGATAAGTATCTTTGTTCCTTTCTCAGACTTTATCTCTGTGATACAGCCCCCAATCTGGTTTATGCCGCGATGAATGGTGATGGTCATTGATTAACAATTTCTACGTCGTAATATGTTCTGTCTAAAATGTCTTTTATTTGAATATCGGGCAGAGTAGCTTTTGAAAAAAGAAAAACAGGCCTAAAGGTTGAATTATGTTCAATCATATCAAAGTAATCCCCTTCCTTTTTTATCAACGATGACAATCGATTACATTTCCATCGCTTATCGCTGAATAGATACCCACTCATTGTCTGTTTCGGCGTATTATTTGAATTTCCATCGGGATTGTCGTTTAATGTAATAAAATAGAATTCTGGTTCAGAAGCAAAATTCTCAATGGAAACATTTCTCAAAGACTCTGGCACATCAACTCCTAAAATGTGTAGTTTGTGTATGATTGTAATTATTTCTGGTTTAAGAGTTTCAAATTTTTTGTTCTTGAAGAATGAATAGAAATCTTTTACATGCGTTCTAATGCCAGACGGCTCCTTCAAAGCAGATGCTCCATATTTTAGTTCAATGAGGGCAACGTGGAAGGGAGAATCTTTGCTTATGGCAATAATATCAAATCTCCAATCTTCTGCTTTTCTCTTCCCTTGCAAAGACTTTGTATATTCCACATCAATGCAAAACCACTTGGATTCAGAGTTATTATTGTTATCCATGAATAGCCTTTGTTGGGCTTGCTTTTCATTCTTCTTCCTTTTATTGCTATTCTCTATTATTGTATCATAAAGGGAAACAAATTCGTTGTCTGTGAGTTTATTTTTTTCTCCATTTGTATAGTATTTGTCAATTATACATTTATTGGGATTTTTTACTTCAATTTTGGCGATACTATCACAGTTGTAATAGAGGTTAATAAAACTGTCGCGCACACCAATGATGATTTCATTTTTATGATTGACATAAATGTTGTTATAAAAAAGACTCTTTTTGAATGAATCTGCAAAGGCATTGTCAATGGACGTACCTCTAAATGAATCACGATTTTTCATACTTTTTTTTACAACCACAGATGCAATAGGGAAATTTCTTAATTATCGTATTTTTTTAAGGTGGAACGCAGTTTTTTCTTCATCTCATCTCTGAGCGATTCCGGCTCTAAAACTTCAACCTTATCTCCCATTGCCAGCAGTTGGCTAACCAACTCTGGCGTTACACATAAGCGATAGGTGAAATCTGCAAACTCGCGATATTTGGAACGGCCCTCCGATTGGCTTTTGTGAAGCGGAGTGGAGCGAAGATAATCTGCCTGAACGCCGTAGGCGCGGATTTTCACTTTGGTTATTGGTAAGTCTTTATTCATAAAGATGCCAACAACGTCGGAAAAATACTTCCTCACATCAAAATCCTCAGGCAACTTAAAACTATTTTTAAGGACCTTCAAACCGAGTATTCGGTCCAATGCGATAGTGCGCAATCCTTCTTGTTCTTTCAGATAGCCCAACATATACCAACGGCGATTAAAGACCCTTAGCGCAAAGGGCTGGATGTGAAACGTCTGAAGATGCTCTTCCCTCATGTTTTCATAGCGTTGGTAATCAACTTGCAACTCTACGTTCTGTTTCATAGCCTCGATGATGGCATCCAAGTACGCTGTGCCTAACGGAATCTCTTCCAACATGATTCTATCCTTCATCCCATTGAAGGTCGTAAAGTCTTGAGGAATGCTGTACTTTCGCAGTAGCCACTTCGTTAGTCTCTGCTCATCCAGAACCTCAGGATTCTTGACATAATATACATTGCATCGTGAACGGTCACACGCAATATCCACGCCAAACATCTCCTTGATACCTTTACGATGCTCATGGAAAGTGCGTAGGGGTATAGGTCGCCCATCGCTGGCTGGGCAATCCCTCCATAATATATTAATCTCATCGATTGTCAGAGGACTGCTGTTCAGCAACGTGTCAAGAAGCCAAATGTATCTATAGTAAGTTTTGCTGATCATTCACTTATGGCCCTTTCTTCCTTTATCATTTAACGCAGTTTTTATGCCCTTATTATGACGGCAAAAGAAGTTTTTACTCATTTTCTTCACTTTATTTTCTGAACGAAAAAAGGCTTCATTCGGCCCCTGTAACTTTGCTCCCGAATTCAAGAAGGAAGTATGGCTGAGTGGTCGAAAGCGGCACACTGCTAACGTGTTGAACCATCCTGGTTCCGGAGGTTCGAATCCTCCTGCTTCCGCAAAAAGGCTCGTTAGCTCAGTTGGACAGAGCACGACGCTACGAACGTCGGTGTCGGGAGTTCGAATCTTCCACGAGTCACAAAACTGGAGACTTGGCAGAGTTGGCTTATTGCACTGGTCCTGAAAACCGACAGGCGGCAACGTTTTAAAGGTTCGAATCCTTTAGTCTCCGCTACAATGCCCCATGGTGTAATGGCAGCACGGCAGATTTTGAATCTGTAAGAGGTGGTTCAAATCCATCTGGAGCAACAACATGGAGTTTGTAGCTCAGTTGGTAGAGCACCAGATTGTGGCTCTGGTTGTCGCAGGTTCGAAACCTGTCAAACTCCCCCAATGGTCGGTTCATCTAATTGGTAAGGATAGCAGATTTTCAATCTGCTTACACGAGTTCGAACCTCGTACCGACTACAGAACACAATGCTTCAATAGCTCAGTTGGCAGAGCAACTCACTTTTAATGAGCGGGTCGTTGGTTCAAATCCAACTTGGAGCACTAAAACGTGAGGATGCCCGAGTTGGCCCAAGGGGGTGGTCTGCAAAACCATCATTCATCGGTTCGAATCCGATTCCTCACTCAAATAAAACCTCCGATTCTCAATGACTGGAATTGGAGGTTTATCATACGAAATTTAGAATGGATGTCAGTCTGTTCTTCAATCTTGCAAGGACTCTCATTGTCCTAGCCGTGTCAAGGTTGTCCTTGTCGCCGAGCAAGGTGATGGCCTCCTTGATGAGCAAGCAGTCATCCTTCGACAACGGCATTTCCGTGATGGAGTAGTCGGGGTCGGCATAGGTGTAGTATATCTTGTCGTACACCACAATCGGGGCGTTGTAGCCCAGTTTGTCAGACCTCATAATCTGGATATCCATCTGCACGGTTCTGGCGCATACGCCCTTGGTGATACCTTCCATGTCGTAGAGTGCATCGCAGCACGCATCCACGAGGTCGTCAAGTGTCCACCTTCTGTATCTGTTTCTCAGACATCTGTCTATTGTCTTGTACCTGATTAGGGCATTCTTATTCGCTGGCATGGTTCTTTCTTCATTTGTAAATTGATAAAAAAATAGTTGGAAATTCCCAGTTAGGATATTCCAACTATCGTTTTATCTCTTGCTTGTCTATTGCATCCTATGATGCATAGAAGAAATTACTATGCTCGTGTTGATGTGGAAATCCTATACCGTCTTTGACTGATGATTTGCTAAATGTATGCTCATAACAACTCCGTTCAAAGCGTCGATAACTCTGAACGAACGATTGTGATGTATGTGCAAATAGTCTCATTCCGTATAGGATAAATATCTTTCGAAACGCATTATTGCGAATTCGGCTGCAAAGATACACAATAAGAACGAAATCTTTTTGCGTAGCTGGAAAAAGTTTTGTATTTAACATAAAAACATCTTGGAATCCTCCTTATACAGTTTCTGAGATGCAAGTTCACTTGACCTCCTTCAATCTATCCTCCTTTTTCTTTTAGTCTGCATCTCCTAGTGACCTGCTCCTCTTAAACGGTTGTTTCATAGAGTTCCAAAGCCTCTTTCAGCTTGTCATGCATGTAATTCATGACATTCTTCGGATAAATGATCTTGATGCCAGGTCCATACGACATGAAAACGGAATACATCTCAAAATTGATAACCACATCAATCCTGAAGATACAACTTCCGTCTTCGGTGTTCTCTTGTAACAGTTGTTGAGAGCGATGTATTGGTTTGGTCTTGATGTACTTGCTTTGCTCGGCATTTGCCCAGAACTTGATGGTTCTAGGCGTATTCTTAATGTTTTTGCTAACGCCAATCACATCGTCGAAGAAGTGCTCAGGGTCAAAATCAGGATTCTCCCTGAAGGGAACCATGGTAGGTTCAAGGCTTTTGATTCGGTCAAGAGCCAGGTTGAAAAGTTTCAGGTCATCCGCCTTGGAGCCGAATAGGAACCAACGGTTGCGGAACTCTTTCAGCAGATACGGAAATATGATGAATTCTTTGGGCTGCCTTGCATTAAAGGATTGATACATGATACGGAGTGTCTGCTTATGCGCGATGTATTTATAAAGAGGATTAAGCAGATGAATGCCCTCCAAATTCGGGACACTGTCGAAATGGATGATGGGCTTGCGGTTATTACGGCTAATGGCCAGCTTATCCTGCAAGCGACTGACGATATCCGACATCTCAGAGAACTGTTCGAAATCTTCCAGTTGGCGTAGCATGTCCACAGCTTCCTGCATCACATCATAGTCATTCTGTGACATGGGCATGTTCATGATGGAATAGTCTTTGTCCGCATAGCGGTAGTACTTGTGGTCATATACCTCAATAGGAGCATTGTAACCAAGCTTGTCGGAGCGCATCACCTGGATGTCACCTTGTACCGTCCGTACAGAAACACCCTTGCGGATGCCCTCCATATCATAGAGCGCATCCGAACAGGCTTCAACCAAGTCTTCGAGCGTCCACCGGCGATAGTGGTTGCGAAGACAGTTGTCGATAGTCTTGTATCGTATCAACGCATTTTTGTTTGCTGGCATAGTTATATTCTCTTATCTAAACAACTCATTGATTATCATATTTCTGTTCATGATGAATGACAGCATGTCCCTGTAGATATGACAGTCCTCATAATCAGTAGTTATGAGTCGGCCATCATCTATGACCAGGATCTCTGCATCTGGAAAGGATAAAATGACCGGGGAATGTGTGGCAATAATAACCTGTGAGCCAGCAGCCACTGCATCCTTCATCCACACCAGGAAACGCAACTGATTTGTATAGGACAAAGCTGCCTCTGGCTCATCGAAGATGTACAGGCCACGATTTCTGAGCCTGTTCATGACCAGAGAGATGAAGCTCTCCCCGTGAGACTGTTCATGAAGGCTCCTTCCACCATAGCTGTCAAGCATTCTACCGTCTTCCCTCTGTAGTCTGTCCACTTCCGAAGCTACATTATAAAAACTCTCGGCACGGAAGAAAAAGGCGTTTCTGTAGCTCAGGTCTGCACGTATGGGTCTCAGTTCCTCATACAAACGGGAATGCGTTTCCCATGTACTGAAGTTAAAGTTACGGCTTCCCCCTTCCGGATTAAGCTTGAGGATGGTAGCTATGGCTTCGAGCAAGGTTGACTTCCCAGAGCCGTTTTCACCGACAATATATGTCACGCTCCTGTTAAACTCCAATGAAGTCAGATTTCTGACCACAGGAAGTGTGAAGGGATAGTCTTCCGGCTCTTTTGGAATATGCTCATTCCTTATTCCTTTGAGGAAGATATTCTGTCCGTTGATATTCATCACTCTTTTTTTTGCAAAGATAACACTTTTCTACGCAACCTATTTGCGCAGAACTCAAAAAACATACTAAATTTGCTGTTTTTAATAAGATTTTTCTATCTGCGCAGAAAGATTGCGTAGTACATATCTACCTTTGCATCGCGATTCGGTTAAAACCGGATGCGTTTAGAAAGCATGTCTCGAACGATGACTATCAAGACGCTGGACATGCAGCAGGAAGTCACCCAGCTCGAAGCTAAAGGCATCGTCCACGCCATCCGTTCGCAGGAGGACATGCAGGAGGCCTCAGGTGCCTATAAGGACATCGAAGAGGTGATAGCAAACGAGGCAGACCTTGTAAGAGTGAAGACAAGACTGCTTCCTGTAGCGGTAATAAAGGGATAATTCAAGAGAAAAAACCAAAATAGAAAACACTTTTAGGTTGTTATGGTCTCATGGTAAAGCCATGATGTCGGAACGGAGGCTGCTGAACAAGCAAGATGAGAAGGTTCGAATCCTTCCGCCGTGAGACCTAATCGGAACTTTGGCAGACTTGGTGTATGCGCAGGACTGAAAATCCTGTGAACGTGGTTCGACTCCACGAGGTTCCACAAAAGACGGTCCAAACGGTTCTTACTCCTTGATCTGAGAGAGCCCAGACTGTGGGGCGTTAAAACAGAATCGTACTTTCCGTCTTCCCCATATGCGGCGGTAAGCTTCGTAATTGCCATAGTGTTGGCCCAAACGTTTGCTTACACCTAAAGGTTACTGCTGGTTCGAATCCAGCCCGCCGCACCATAAAAGAGTGGTCAAGGACGGCTTACTTCTACGACTTTTCGCTAAAGAGGCTCCGATAGCCGGCCAATTACCTCTCTTCATGCTGCGATAGCTCAGCTGGAAGAGCAACAGTTTGTTGTGATGACATTTCCTGTGAAGGACCAATCACCACATACTTAGATTTTTATTATTACAGTGGGTCGCAGGTTCGAGTCCTGCTCGCAGCACAGTGATAATCAACGAGGTCTAAGAGAGACTTACTCCCGATCGAGTTAGGACCACAGGTCCTAGCTAACCATGCAGTTTCTCAATTACCTCATAGTATTAACAAGGTCAAGGCTGGCATACTTCTAGCTTTCGAGCAATTGTTTATTAAACAATCCTGCCAGTCAATTACCTTTTAATTAAAAACGTTATGGACAACAAAACTTTGACAAATGTAGCTCTTCGCTACCGCGCGGTGTTCCTCGACATCAACCGAGAGGACATCAACATGAGTTCCGTGGCATCAGTGCCTGTAGTGGCGTTCACATGCCGCCTGAAGGAGAACGGGTTCTGCGTCAGCGAAGAACTGCTTCATGCGTTGAGCACCGTTTCTGCCGACCGCCTTGAAGAAATCACCAAGTGCATCAATGATGTGATGGGGGTTAACCTGAACTGGGCATCACTCGTCAAGGGATGGAACGTTCCTACTGGCGAGAGCCTTGCCGACCATCTCATCACCTTGATTGCAAATATTTTCGGCAAAGAGGCTGGCTTCAAGGGTACCACATTGCCCTGCGGCCACCTGATTCCTGAAGGTACCTTTCCTCTGGAGAGATACAACGGCTGCCCCTTCTGTGGCACGCCATTCGAGACTGCCGACTTTGTCTATAAGGGACAAGGCAGCAAGCAGAAGGAGCTGCGACTGTTCACAATCGAGGACATGAAGAGAGTCTTCCTGTCACTCCTGTCTTCAAACACTCCTCTCGACGGTACTCAGAAGGATTCGTTGGCTCAGTTGCTCCAAGTGTTCACCTTGCCTGAGGATGCTAATATCACCATGAAGGAGACGGCCATGCTTGTCGTGAAGCAGATGGTGGAGCAGGATAAGGCGGATGATGCAACGAAGCTGCTGAAAACTCCTACGGATATTCTTCGCTACCTTTGGTACGAAAAGACCGGCTATGTGCAGATTATAGAGCCAAAGACTCTTGTCGCCCATGCCCGTAAGCTCTACTACCACATGTGGGGGCCTCTCGACAGGGGCGTGGATGCGGCCAAGGACATGAAGAAGAAGCTGATGCTGAAGTACGACCGTAAGGCATGTCTGCGTGTCGCTCTGTGGCTGAACGCCCTTCCTATGACCGCCAAGCAAGCTGCCAAGAACATGAACCCCAAGCGTGGCATGTGGGTACGCATGATTCGCGCCCTCCGTCTGGGTGAGTATTCACGCAAGAACGGTTTCGACCACCTTGCAGAGATACTGGACGTGTTCTACAAACAGGACTACAGCACATGGCAGGGTCGTGTGGACAAGGCTCGTTCGGAGAACGATGCCGAAAAGACGCTGGCTTTGTTGAAGGAACGTCCGGGACTCTTCGCCCGTTGCCTGTTCGCCATGATGCTCCGCTTTGGCAGCGACAAGGTGCTGGCCGCATTCTCGGAGATTGCTGACAAGATGCCTGCCCGTCTGCTGCTTTCACTCGGTAATGCGGCAGAGTCCTACTTCGACCCGAAAGAAACACGTTTGGCACGTCCCATCACCGGCGTTACCCATAAGATTGAGGCTAACAAGCTGCTGGCTCTTTATGACGATGATAGTCGCATGGCAATGGTTGATGCCATCAACAACCTCTACAAGGAATCCATGAATCGTCGTTTTGCCGCAGTGAAGACAGAGGCGAAGACTATCTTCATCGATCCGTCGTTGTACAACATCCCTGTCAGCGTCGGCGACCGTTCGGCAACCATTCAGGATGCCTCCTGCGCCCTGATGGGTACACGCTTCCCCGTGGAAGGCGATGCCGTCCGACTGTTCCTCCAGTGGGGTAAGGGATTGCATGCCCAGTACCTTGACATGGACCTGAGCTGTCGTATTGCCCTGCCGGAAAACAAGATTGCAGAGTGCGCCTACTATAGCCTGACCTGTGTGGGTGCCAAGCATTCGGGTGACATCCGCGCCATCCCGGAGATGGTTGGTACAGCCGAATTCATCGAGCTTTCATTGCCTGAATTGGAGGCAGCTGGAGCCAAGTATGCAATTTTCACCTGTAATGCCTACTCGGTCGGAGCTCTCTCTCCGAATCTTGTTGTCGGCTGGATGGATTCCGCCAATCCGATGATTATCTCCGAGGAAAATGGTGTAGCCTACGATCCTTCCTGTGTTCAGCACATGGTTCGCATCAGTGAGGGCGATCTCTCAAAGGGGCTTGTGTTCGGTGTTCTCGATGTCGCTAAAAGGGAAATCATCTGGCTCGAAATGCCGTTCACATCTCAGACATTGAGAGGAGCGGACAGCACGTCCGTCGAGGCCCTGCTTCGCAAGCTGGAGACAAAGCTGTCCATCGGTCAGCTTCTCGACATGAAGGCCAAGGGTCAGAACCTTGCTTCTGTGGAGAAGGCTGAGGATGCCGATGAAGCATACACCTATGAGTGGGCACTCAATCCGGCTGAAGTGACTATGTTGCTTAATATGTAGTATCCTACTTATAACCAAATACAATTCGTCCTGCTGTAAACGCAGGACGTTTTTCTTTTATATCTGAATCATGACTTTTCAAAGAGAGAGCTTGGTCGGTGAAGTGGAGATGCACTGATCAAGTACACACTATGAGGGAGGACAAATACGGAACGATGTATTTCATCCGACAAGGATGACTCCTCAGTATTCTCAGAACGCAAAGAAGAAGGAACTATAATTCTTTGAATGCCTCCAGAAGCATCTTCATGCCTTCAGAGGCCGTAGTCTTGAAATGAGTGAACCCTAACAGGGTACATTGCTCCATGTCACCTGGGTCAATGACGAACTTTGGCACTTCATGGTGTGCATAGTGGATGAACCCAGCAGCGGGATAGACCTGAAGGGATGTGCCGATAACCACGAAGATGTCGGCATTGCTGACATAGTCCATGGCAACGTTCTTACTATCTATATACTCTCCGAACATCACGATATAGGGACGTAGCTGTGCTCCGTCCTCTGCCAAGTCACCAAGCTTGATGGGCGTGGTAAGCGGGTATTCCTTGACACAGGTTGTGCGGTTATCCATTGAGCAGACCTTGCTCAGCTCACCATGAAGGTGGATGACATGAGAGGAACCGGCTCGTTCATGGAGATTGTCAACATTCTGCGTGATAACGGTAACCTGGTGTTCCTTTTCCAATTCAGCAATCATCCTGTGGGCTTCGTTAGGCTCCACCTCTGCCAGTTTCTTCCTCCTGAAATTGTAGAAATCGAGACACTTCTGCGTGTCATTGTACAAGGCATCCGTACTTGCAAGATACGTCCACTCCTTGTTCGTCCATAAGCCGTCCTTGTCACGGAAGGTGCTCAGTCCGCTCTCTACACTGACACCTGCACCTGTCAGAAAAACGATGTGTTGTCTAGTCATATTTTTTTTGAATACTTTTTGTACGCGTCATCACAATACATGTACAAGTGGGCATAAAGCATTGTTTGCACGCACAGAATCTACTTTCCCACGCAAAACTCCGCAAAAATCTTTCCCAAGGTCTCGTCAGGAGTAATTTCTCCACCAACAATCTCGCCCAAGTGGTGGATGCAACTGCGTAAGTCCTCGCTCAACAAATCGCCGGATAGCCCCATCTCCATACCTTCACACACTCTTCGCATATCTTCTTGGGCGGCAGTCAAAGCTGAATAGTGGCGGGCATTGGTCACGATAACATCATTTTCTGATATCTCAGGCAAATCGGCCAATTCATATATACGTTCTTCAAGCGCGTCCATTCCTTGCCCATACTTGGCGGATATGCATAATACACCGTCCCAGAGTTCAGCCTCGCCACGGTCTACCTTGTTATAAACAGGAAGAAGGGCTTTGCCTTCACACCTTCGCTCCATCTCTTCGCGTTCCGAAGGGGTAGGGGGCGTGTCGAAAAGCCAAATGACGATGGTGGCCTCCGACAGTTTCTCATAACTACGTTCAATGCCTAAACGCTCAATGGTGTCGATGGTCTCACGTAAACCGGCTGTGTCGATAAAACGGAAACAAACCCCACGAATGGTAATCGTGTCTTCTATTACATCGCGCGTGGTGCCATGGATATCGCTCACAATGGCCTTGTCATCGTGCAACAGGCGGTTCAGCAATGTGCTCTTGCCAACATTCGTCTTGCCGATAATGGCTACAGGAATACCTTCCTTCATGGCCTTGCCCGCACGGAAGCTATCTGTCAGGCGACTTATATGTTCGCTCACCTCGGATGATAGACGGCGCAATTCGCTACGGTCGGCAAACTCCAAATCCTCATGGTCGCTGAAGTCCAATTCCAATTCCAACAACGAAGTCAGGTGCAGCAGTTGGTCGCGCAGTTCTCCCAAAGCACTGGAAAAACGACCTCGTAACTGACTCATAGCCATGCGGTGCGTGGCTTTGTTCGTTGAGGCGATAAGGTCGTCTACGGCTTCGGCTTGGCTCAGATCCATCTTGCCGTTGAGAAAGGCACGCTGGGTATATTCGCCCGGCTCGGCCTGTCGGCAACCGTAAGAAATCAGAGTGTCAAGAATACGATGAATAACATATCGGCTTCCATGGCATGAAAACTCCACACTATCTTCGCCGGTGTACGAGTGGGGATTGCGGAACACGCTGACTAACACTTCGTCGATGATGTTCCCTTCAGAATCGACAGCATCACCAAAAAGCACACTATGCGAAGGAGACTCAATAAGGTGCTTTCCAGATTTGCCGCGAAACAGTCTATCACTGAATGTCAGGGCTTGTGGCCCTGACACTCGTATCACTCCGATGGCTCCACCAACGGCGGTAGCCAATGCGCATATAGTATCCTCACTCATACCAAAATCGTCACTCGTCACTTGTCAAATCCTATCCAGCACCTTCTTAATCAAACCGTCGATGGTGTTCTTGTAACTGGCGTTGGCTTCCTTGGCCAGACGGTTGGCTATCACCATGCAACAGGTCATGGCCTTGTGGCCCATCAACAAAGAAAGACCGGCGATGGCACTGCTCTCCATTTCGAAATTGGTGATGCGTAAACCATTGTATTCAAATGATTCCACCTTTTCATTCTGCTTCGGATCGGCCAGACCCAGGCGCAACTCACGACCTTGGGGGCCGAAGAAACCACCACAGGCGATGGTCACGCCACGTACCATGTCGTCTTGTGCAATGCGGTCTATCAACTCGGCATTGGCATTAGCCACATAGGGCGCGCCTTTTTGAGGATTCCACTTCATGTGCTTCACGAAAGCACGCTCGAGATCCAAATCACAAACCTCATCGCGTCCAGCATAGTAATTCAGCAATCCGTCGAACCCGATGCTCTTCACCGAGGCAATATATGTGCCTACGGGTGTGTTGGGTTGTAAACCGCCACAGGTGCCAATACGCACGATGGTAAGGCTACGCAACTCATCGTGCTCGGTGCGAGTCTTGAAATCAATATTTGCCAAAGCGTCGAGCTCATTCAACACGATGTCGATGTTGTCACAGCCGATACCTGTACTTTGTACTGTGATGCGCTTGCCTTTGTAACTGCCGGTGATGCTGCGGAACTCACGGCTCGACACGTCACACTCTTGTTCGTCGAAATGGGCTGCCACAGTGGGCACACGACCGGGGTCACCTACCAAGATAACTCGGTCGGCCAACTGTTCGGGTTTCAAATGCAAATGGAAAACGCTGCCATCAGGATTGATAATCAGCTCCGATTCCGGAAAATATTTCTTTGCCATATTGTTGGAGTTTTAGTTAAAAAAGCAAATTTAAACAATTTCTCCGAACAATGAAAACTTTCTTCCAATTTTAACATTTTCCCCGCACTCCTCAGACTGGTTTCCCCTCCTTGGGAGGATAAATCAATCAACCTCACCCCTCAGATAGGTTCCCCCCTCCTTGGGAGGGGGGTAGGGGGAGGTTAAGCGCATGCCATACACTGTACCTCGCTTCGGGGTTCAGTTGCTCCACCTCGGAGAAAAGCCGGCGAATATCGGCACGGTAGCTGTCGTCTTCATACTGGCATAACGTTTTTTGCGACACATAGCCTCGCAATCGGGCATATTCTTCCAAGTCTGCTTCATGCTCGTGGCATAAAGGACGGATAAGAGTCAATGGCATCTTGTCCATCTTCATCTTAGGGGGCATCGATGAAAAGTGTCCTTGGAAAAACACGTTCATGAGAGCGGTGTGGATAATGTCGTCTTGGTGATGACCTAATGCTATTTTGTTGAAACCATGTTCTTGGGCATAGTTGAACAGCTGTTTCCTGCGGTTCCAACTGCATAAGAAACAGGGCGACTTTCTGCGGTCGGTACTAGGGTCGAATGAGGTGGTCAACACATGCAGCGGTACACCACATTCTGCCGCAAACGACTCTAAATAACGGGTGTCGCTCTCGTATGGGATGTTCTCCATGCGCACATGCACGGCCTCCACTACAATCTGCGGGCGGTGGATACGCTGAGTGCCACCGAGAAGTTCCAGCAGACACAACGAATCCTTGCCGCCAGAAAGACCGACAAGGATGCGGTCGCCATCTTCTATCAACTCATGATGCGACAACGCTTTTTTCATATCGGCTCACAATATGCCGATATACCTCCGTCTTTTTCCACTCGTCACTCATCACTCGTCGCTCATCACTCGTCGCTCGTCACTATTTCATAAACACCAGATACACGGCGCAGATGATAAGCAGGAACGCCAACACGTGGTTCCAATGAAGACTTTGACCCTGGAAAAGGATATTGGCAATCGCAGCGAATACCCCCAGACTGATGCATTCCTGAATCACTTTCAACTGAACCAAGTTGAAGGGACCGCCATTGCCCTCAAAACCCATACGGTTAGCGGGAACCTGACAGCAATACTCAAAAAAGGCGATGCACCAACTAAAGGCTATCACACCCAACAGCGGCCAATGACTACTCACGCCTGACTGTTGCAAACGAAGATGCCCGTACCAAGCCAATGTCATGAAGACATTGCTCAGTACGAGCAACAATATTGTATATAATCCGTTCATAATCGAGTAAAAATAGTAATTAACTACTCCTTCACTCCTCCAGACTATTGTCTAAAATCCTTAACTTCTTAATCTTTCATGCATATTCAAGGCGGCACGACGACCGTCGCCCATAGCCAGAATGACAGTGGCACCACCGCGAACGATATCACCGCCAGCATACAGGTTGTCACGCGACGAGCGCATCTCCTCATTCACCACGATGGTATTCTTGCGGCCCAATTCCAGACCTGCCACTGACTTGGGTACGAGGGGATTAGGTGATACGCCTACGGCAACAATCACCTGGTCAACGTCCAACGTCACAGTCTTGCCCTCAACGGGAACGGGACTCCTACGGCCGCTGGCATCGGGTTCGCCCAGTTCCATCACCTGCAACACTGCTTGCTTCACGGCACCATTCTCATCGGCCAAGTACTCGATGGGGTTGTGCAGCGTCAGGAACTCAATGCCTTCTTCCTTGGCGTGTTTCACTTCTTCCAAACGGGCGGGCATCTCAGCCTCGCTGCGACGGTACACCAAAGTCACTTTGGCACCCAGACGCTTGGCGGTGCGACACGAGTCCATGGCGGTGTTGCCACCACCTACCACCATCACGTTCTTGCCAAGGTTCAAAGGGGTATCGGTGGAGGGATTGGCGGCATCCATTAGGTTCACACGAGTAAGATACTCGTTAGACGACATGATGTTGATGAGGTTCTCGCCGGGAATGCCCATAAAATTGGGAAGACCGGCACCACTACCTACAAATATACCTGCAAATCCATTCTTCTCAAGGTCGCCGATGCTCAGTGTCTTGCCAATGATGCAGTCGGTCTGAAAATGGACACCCATCTTCCGCAAGTTTTCTATCTCAACATCGACGATGCGGTTGGGAAGACGGAACTCGGGAATGCCGTATTTCAGCACACCACCGATCTCATGCAGGGCTTCGAAAACATAAACATCATAGCCGAATTTGGCCATGTCGCCGGCAAAACTCAGGCCAGCGGGACCACTACCCACAACGGCTATCTTTTTGCCGTTCGAGGGGGCTACTGTTGGAACGGACATCTTGCCGCTCTCGCGCTCATAGTCGGCGGCAAAACGCTCAAGATAACCAATGGCAACGGCAGGCTCGTTCATCTTCAAGTGGATGCAACGGCTCTCACACTGCTTCTCCTGGGGACAGACGCGACCGCACACGGCAGGTAAAGCCGAAGTGCTCTTCAGCACACGGGCGGCACTCAAGAAATCGCCGCGCTCGATGTTTTTAATAAACGAGGGGATATTGATATTCACCGGACAGCCTTCCACACAGGTGGGTTTCGCACAGTCCAGACAGCGATGGGCTTCGGTGATTGCCTGTTCGGCCGACAGACCGGTCTGCACCTCTTCCAGACGGGTAGTGCTGCGGTAGGAAGCATCCAACTCGGGCATCACCACACGCTCAATGGCGGTACGCTCCTTAGGTTTCATCTGTTTGCGCAACTCCTGGCGCCAAGCGGCATTGCGGTCGGTCAACTCCTCCAAACTCATTTCTTCTTGAGGCTCTCCAGCTGCCGAGGTCGTGCATGAAACCGTCACGTCGTCTGCCCTTTGCTCTTCATCGCGGTTGTAAGCGTGTTCCTCGAAATGGGCCAACTCTTCTTGTTCGGCACGCTTGAAAGTTCCCATGCGCTTGAACATCTCGTCCCAGTCCACCTGGAATCCGTCGAACTCGGGACCGTCGATACACACAAACTTGGTCTTGCCGCCGATAGTAAGACGACAAGCACCGCACATACCTGTGCCGTCCACCATGATGGTGTTCAAAGACACGTCGGTGGGGATGTCGTATTTCTTCGTCAGCAGACAGCAGAATTTCATCATGATGGGAGGGCCGATGGCAAACACCTTGTCGATGTGCTCCTGTTGGATGAGTTTTTCCATGCCAACGGTGACAACGCCTTTCTCGCCATAAGAGCCGTCATCGGTCATGATGAGCACTTCGTCGGATGAAGCTCTGACCTCGTCTTCCATGATAATAAGGTCTTTGCTCCGGCCTGCCAACACGCTGAGTACCCGGTTGCCAGCGGCTTTCAACGCGCGGATGATGGGCAACATAGGGGCGACACCTACACCGCCGCCGGCACACAGCACCGTGCCGAACTTCTCAATGTGGGTGGCATTGCCAAGTGGACCTACCACGTCGGTGATATAGTCACCTACATTCAGGTCGCACAACTTGATACTCGACAGACCCACCTTTTGGACCACCAGGGTGATGGTACCGCGCTCAATGTTGGCATCGGCAATGGTTAACGGCATGCGCTCTCCTTTATGGCCAACGCGTACAATCACAAAATGTCCGGCTTTCCTGCTTTTGGCGATCAACGGAGCTTCCACCTCAAAAAGGAAAACTTTCTCCGAAAACTGTTCTTTCCTTACTATCTTGTTCATAATGTCTTTCTTATCTATTTGTCTAAAATAGCCCTCCAAAAACGAATGGATGTTCCCTTGTCGAACTATTTATGTGTTCTTATGTTCCTTTGTCGAACCCTTAATATGTTCTTCTGTTCCTTTGTCTAAATATATTTCTGTTCCTTTGTCGAACTCTTAACATGTTCTTATGTTCCTATGTCGAAATATATTTTTGTTCCTTTGTCGAACAACCTTCTGTTATTATGTCAAAAATCTCAATCAATGATGTCAAACCCACAATAGGGAACCAACACCTTAGGCACACGGATGCCTTCTGGTGTCTGGTTGTTCTCCAATATGGCTGCTACAATGCGCGGTAAGGCCAAGGCGGAACCATTCAACGTATGGCATAATTCAATCTTCTTGTCTGAAGACCTACGATAACGACATTTCAGACGGTTGGCTTGGTAGGTGTCGAAATTGCTCACCGACGATACTTCCAACCAACGTTCCTGAGCCTCGCTATATACCTCGAAATCGTAGCAAATGGCGCTGGTGAAACTCTGGTCGCCGCCACAGAGCAGCAATATGCGGTAGGGCAGTTCCAATTTCTTCAGCAACCCTTCCACGTGTTCCAACATCTCCTTGTGGCTCTCCTTCGAATGTTCGGGCTTGTCGATGCGCACAATCTCAATCTTCGAGAACTCGTGCAGACGGTTCAAACCGCGAACGTCTTTTCCATACGATCCGGCTTCACGACGGAAGCATTCGGTATAGGCGCAGTTCTTGATGGGCAGAGCGTCTTCGTCGAGAATGACGTCACGATAGATATTGGTAACAGGCACCTCGGCGGTGGGAATGAGATAGAAATCGTCTAACTCGCAGTGGTACATCTGTCCTTCCTTGTCGGGCAACTGACCGGTGCCGTAGCCTGATGCGGCATTGACAACCGTGGGGGGCATCAGTTCGGTATAGCCCGACTCGCGAGCCTCATCCAAGAAGAAATTGATGAGGGCACGCTGCAAACGGGCTCCCTTTCCCACATATACGGGGAAACCGGCTCCTGTAATCTTCACACCAAGGTCAAAATCAATGAGGTTGTATTTCTTTGCCAGTTCCCAATGGGGCAGCTTGGCAGAACCATTCGAGGGAACGGTCGTCCAATTGCCTACGGTATCACCGGCCACGCATTCACGAAGGTTGCTCTTCACCACATGATTATCTTCGGCGCTCACGCCCTCGGGTACTTCATCATAGGGAATATTGGGTATTTGGCAGAGTAGGGTGGTCAACTCCGATTCGCAGTCGCTCTTCTCGGTCTCCAATTGCTTGTTGGTCTCTTTCAACTGGGCCACCTTGGCTTTCACCTCGTCGGCTTCATCCTTCTTGCCCTGTTTCATCAACATGCCTATTTGTGAGGCCAGTTTCTTCGCTTCCGAAAGGTTGCTGTCAAGAGTCTGCTGGGCTTCACGACGGCGTTTGTCCACTCCAAGCACTTGGTCAATGGCTTCACGTGCTCCCTTGAAATGTTTCTTCTCCAAACCGGCGATAACACGCTCGGTTTCATCATGGATGAGTTTAAGTGTAAGCATACTTGTATGATTGTTTATTCTTTGTTATTCTTGTTCCTGATTGTTACAATTACGAAATATGGCTGCAAAATTACTAAAAAATATTGATTACGTGTACTATATGTCATAAGTTTCACGCTTTTTTGTCTTTTTGTTTCCATTGATCCGACTTCTTTCCCTCTTTCCTCCTGTCGTTCCCCTCCCTTGTAGGGGAGGGGATAGAAGTGGGGTCGGTAATCAAATACCCCCGTTCGGGCGGATTTGTAATCCGACTGCACTACCTTGTCCGACTGCACTACCTTGCCCGACCATGTTGCTGGGCTCTGGGCTATTGGATTCTAACTCCTCCTTACTCCTTTTAACTCCTTACAACTGGAGCTTGTGGAAGTTGAATCAAAACCCTATGTCCCTCTGTCTAAAAGCAGAAATCCCGGCTCTTTGTCAAGAACCGGGAAGTCTGTGTTTGTTTGGAATAAGTGAAAAAAATGTTAGGCCTCTGCCTCGGGAATAACCGAAACGACGCTCTTGTTGCGAGCTCCTTTATGGAAATTCACCGTGCCATCGACCAACGCGTAAAGCGTGTCGTCCTTACCAATACCGACATTGCGGCCAGGATTGTGCTTCGTACCACGCTGACGCACGATGATGTTGCCGGCTAAAACCTTCTGGCCACCGAACATCTTGATGCCTAATCGCTGAGCAGCCGATTCGCGGCCGTTCTTCGAACTACCTACACCTTTTTTATGTGCCATTTCTTTGTCCTCCTTTTAAGCAATTACTGACTTGATTTCTACCTGGGTGAACTGGGCACGATGGCCATTCTTCTTGCGAGAGTCCTTGCGACGCTTCATCTTGAAGACAATCACTTTGTCACCCTTGACAAGCGGTTTCACCACTTCACATACTACTTTCGCACCCTCTACGGTCGGTGCGCCTACCGTCACGGCACCCTCGTTGTCCACGAGCAATACCTTGTCAAACTCAACAGACTGGCCTTCCTCAGCATCCCTGATGTGATGAACGAACAGTTTCTTTCCCTGTTCGGCCTTGAACTGCTGACCGTTAATTTCTACAATTGCGTACATTATTATATTGTAAAACGGTTCTTCCGCGAGGCGGTGCGACACTCTCTCACACACTTAACCGAGCCCCTACGGACTAAATCGGCTGCAAAATTACTAAATTCATCTTGTTTATAATTCCACACAACAACAGTTTTTTGCTTTCTTAACAAAAAATAACATACAAAACAAAAAAGCGATTACCTTCTCAGGCGACCGCTTCATCTTCAATAGGTATTAGTTTTTTTTTAAGGTAAAAAGATTGTTTTCAGGATAACACTTGCAAAGATAGACCATTTTTTTAATAAACAAAATGATTTCTCACATTTTTTTTAAAAAAAACATTGTGTGCCCACACACTTTTTTGTTCTCACGAAATATCGATTTATCTTTACATCAATTACCATAAAAAACAATAGGTTTCAAAAAATACATATCAATTCGTAAACATTCAACGGCTATTCAATGTAAAAGAACTTTTTCGTCCTTTCGCGTTTTTCACATTTCAAAAAAACGCTATTTCGTGTGGTAATTTGTAGTGAAAGATGTTCCTCCGCTTTCAGAAAAGACAAAAAAAGAGGGAAAGAACTCCTGATGGAGTCGCCTTCCCGACGAAATCGTAGATGATTTGTAATTTCTTTCTAATTCCTCTTTTTGACTATATAACCTAAATAACCTAATAACTTAAAATATGCAATGTAAAACTTATGGATAATCTCAAACTATTATCTTTTTTCTGATGCAAAGGTACAATCGATTGATACCTCATTCCAACAAAAACAATCTTTTTCTGTTAATTACCTTGCGACAGAGCGTCTATTGTGCGACAAATGGCATAGGCGCATTCAAAAACTGTCGCACGAATGCCTTTTTCTCAACTTTTTTACGTACATTTGCAGAAAACAATGCTCAAAACAGTCATCATGAAAAAATACGCTTTCTTTTTTTTCCTTATGGCCATGACTATGCAGATGATGGCGCAACGGTCGACACAAAACCTTGAAAACTGGGAGTTCTCACGAGACAGCGCTCAGTGGACGCAGGTGACAATACCTCATGACTGGGCCATCAGCGAACCATTTGACAAGAAATGGGACCTCCAGTTTGTGGCTATCGAACAGAATGGCGAAAAGGAAAAATCTGAGAAATCGGGCCGCTCGGGGGCTTTGCCGTGGATAGGAAAGGGATACTACCGCACAACGGTCAATGTAGATGCGTCATGCCATTACGCTGAACTGCTCTTCGATGGAGCCATGAGTGAACCTGTCGTTAGAGTGAATGGGAAAATGGCTGGAACATGGGCGTATGGATACAACGCTTTTCGAATTGATGTCACTCCGTTCATTCATCAAGGCGATAATACCATTGAGGTGAGTCTCAACAATGTGGAAGAGAGTAGCCGCTGGTATCCTGGAGGGGGACTGTATCGGCCTGTACAGCTGATATGCTACCGATCGAGAGGTATCGAGGCAAGGATTATTGACTGGGAGAGCTACTGCCAAACCCTGGAGGCGGATGCGAACAAGGCGAAGGTGAGGGTGACAACGAAGATAGCCAACTGCAACGGCGTAAGGGTGGAGGCAATCCTCACCGACGAACAAGGTAATACCGTGGCAAGCGGAGAGATGGAAAAAGGGGAGGAAGGTCGCTGCGAGGCCGTATTTACTATCGACCATCCGCAACTCTGGTCACCGGAGACACCTTATTTATATACCTTGACTATCAACACTCGCTCTGCCATACGCCAGACAGATCCGGCAAAAAGGGTATATGGCATCACACTCACAGACTCGTGGACACACAAAGTGGGCATAAGGACGGTCTCTTTCTCCAAAGATAAGGGGTTCCAACTCAATGGAGTGACACGGAAAATCAAGGGGGTATGTCTGCACCATGACCTGGGACCGTTAGGCACAGCCGTTAACAAGGCGGCACTCATACGTCAGATAAAGATATTGAAAGACATGGGATGCGATGCCATCAGAACGGCCCACAACATGCCGTCAACGATGCAGATGGAGATTTGCGACTCAATGGGCATGATGGTGATGGCGGAGAGTTTCGATATGTGGATTTATCCGAAATGCCAGAATGGCTACGCGCGCTTCTTCAAGGAATGGGCAGACCGTGACATCGAGAACTTGGTGCGGAACCATCGTAACCATCCTTCCATCATCCTTTGGAGCATTGGCAACGAAATTCCTGAACAGTGGAGCGACGAGGGTAGGGAGATGGCACGACACTTGCAGGACATCTGTCACCGCCTCGACCCTTCTCGGATGGTGACGCAAGGCATGGACAGGGCGGAGGAGGCACTCCGTTCGGGCTTCGCACAGGTGATGGATGTGCCGGGGTTCAACTACCGTGTACATAAATATGGCAATAATATCAAGCAACTGCCACAAGGTTTTCTTTTGGGCTCTGAAACGGCTTCCACCGTCAGTAGCCGTGGGGTGTACAAATTTCCTGTCACCATCTCTGATTCCAACACCTATCCTGACGGACAATGTTCCAGCTACGATACGGAATATTGTTCGTGGAGCAACCTGCCCGACGACGACTGGCGGTGGCAGGATGATTTCCCGTGGGTGGTGGGTGAATTTGTGTGGACAGGATTCGACTACCTCGGTGAACCCACGCCCTACGATGAGTATTGGCCTTCACGTAGTTCCTATTTCGGCATCTGCGACCTCGCCGGTCTGCCGAAAGATCGCTATTACTTGTACCGCAGCCGATGGAACACCAACGACCATACCATACACCTGCTGCCGCATTGGACATGGCCGGGACGTGAGGGACAGGTGACTCCTGTTTACTGCTATACCGATTGTCCCGAAGGGGAATTGTTCGTCAATGGCGTAAGTCAAGGCCGGGTGAAGAAAAACCCCAAGAGCCGCCTTGACCGCTACCGTCTCCGCTGGAACGATGTGATCTACCAACCGGGCGAAGTACGGGTGGTTGTCTACGACAAGAAAGGGCGCAAAGCGGGTGAACAGGTGATGCACACGGCGGGTGAACCGGCGAAGATGATGCTCACGGCGGACCGCACCGAACTGGCGGCGGGACAGGATGACTTGGCCTTCGTGACAGTTACCATGCTTGATGATAAGGGAAATGTGGTTCCTGATGCTGATGAACAACTGACATTTGAGGTGTCTGGGGCAGGACGTTTTCGGGCGGCATGTAATGGCGATGCCACGTCCTTGGAACCATTCACACAACCAACAATGCGCCTGTTTCATGGACAATTGGTCGTCATCGTGGAAGCGCTCGACTCCACAGGCCCCATCACACTTACCGTACGTGTCCTTCAGCGTAACATCTCACAGTCCATCACACTCAATGCGAAAAAAAGATAAACATGTGGGAAATCCTCCGTTCTCTTCTTCTGAAAAATAGTAATCCTGTTGAATCTGTAATCCATGAATACAAATAAATGGTTTCGGTGTGGAATGGTGGTCATGATGCTCATGGTTATGATGCCCATGGCCATGAGGGCTGATGACGCCCAGAAGTTGACGGTGATAGTGAAAAACCCTTATAAGGAAGATTTCAAAGATTATCCCGTGACCGTCGATATCAAAAAATATGGCGATGTGAAAGGGGCCGTGATAAGATGGGGGTTGGACATGATACCATGTCAGCTGGATGACTTGGATGGTGATGGCATCAACGACGAATTGTTTTTCCTGGCCGACATAGGCCGGGATGAGAGTCGTGGTTATGACATCACTCTCTATGACAGCCCGCAACAAGCAATATATCCGCAACGGGTATATGCGGAAATGATGCTTACCAACAAGAAGATAAAGGAAGAAAACAAACAAGACCTATATATCAGTCATCTGACAGTGGAAAGAGGGGTGAATCCCTATTGGATGCTACACCACCATGGGGCGGCTTTCGAAAACGAATTGGTGGCATACCGCATCTATTTCGACCATCGGCAGACGGTTGACATATATGGCAAGTATCGAAAGGGGTTGGAACTGAGAGATACACAGTTCTATCCTGATTCAGCACAAAAAGCGGCGGGTTATGGCGACGATGTGTTATGGGTTGGGCAAACCTTGGGGTTGGGAACAATACGCGGGTGGGAAAGGTCTCAACCTGCAATGTTGACTGATGTGGAGCGTCGCTCGCAGCGTATCGTCAGTAAAGGACCGTTGAGAACCATCATTGAAGTGAAAGATGAAGAATGGAAACCGACTCCTATATCAAAACCCGTCGATATGCTGATACGTTATACGTTGGTGGCGGGACATCGTGACTGTCGGGTAGATGTGTCGTTCGGTCGTCCCGCACACGATTTGAAATTGTGTGCCGGCATCATCAACGTGAAGAACAGCATGGAATACTCTGACCATAAAGGATTGAGAGGATGTTGGGGCACAGACTGGCCGGTATCGGAAAAAGATTCCGTTGGGCATAAACGTGAAACGGTAGGATTGGGTATCTGTCTGCCCAAGGAAGTGATTGGCGAGGAAATGGCTGCAACTAACGACAACTATGCCTTCACGCTCTCATTGCCCGAGGGAACAGACCATTTCACCTACCATATCACATTTGGTAGTAACAATGAGTCGTTTGGCTACCATAGTTCCCAAGACTGGTTTTCCTATCTGCGAGAGTGGAAACACAACTTGGAGAATCCGCTGGCAGTGACGGTAGTTGAAGGTACATGGATGCATAGATAAATAAATGCTACACGCCTTTCATAATCGTTCAATTTGCTAATTTTGTTTAATAAAACACCGTAAAATCCTCGAAATTTTAAATTTTTTAGCGAAAAATTTGGTTTTTAAAATATTTTTTAGTATTTTTGCAGAAATTATTAACAACAGGATAAGGAGTGAGGAACATTTGGCTTATAATCATCTCCATCTTTCTTCTTTGTGCTTGTGATTTCAAATTCAAAAGCGAAGAAAATGAGACTGTCGAATCGTTGGAAATACAACGGTACGACAGATTGGAGAGTTTGTTCCTGACGACTGGCGACTTCTCCGCACTCCAACAGATGAGCACTGACTATCCCGTGGAAACGAGAACGCTCATTGAGGATGTGCTCAACCTTGGAAAGGTGGACGATCCGGACATCAACAACAAGTTCCTCGCCTTCTACCAAGACTCCACGCTGCAAAGCATTATCATCGAGGCGGAATCGCAATACGCTTCCATGGATGACCTCAACAAAAGTTTTAACGACGCGTTCAAGAAATTGCAAGGGTGGGTGCCGGAACTGAAAACGCCGCTCATCTATGCGCAGATATGTGCCCTTGACCAGAGTATCATCATCGGTGATGCCTCCGTGGGCATATCGCTCGACAAATACCTCGGTGAGGATTATCCTCCTTATAAACGGTATTATACTGAAGAGCAGCGGAAAACGATGAACCGTGAAAACATCCTTCCCGACTGCCTCAGTTTCTATCTACTCAGCCGTTATCACCTGCCTAACTTCGGTACGCGGCCACAGTTCGACCGTGATATGCATGTGGGGAAAATACAGTGGGTGGTCAACAAAGCCATTGACAAACCGTTCTTCCAGTCGGAATACGTCACGGCCGTTTCCCAACACATGGCTAAACATCCCAACTTGTCCATCAAGGATTTGCTCAACATTACCAATTACGAGCAATTCAAATAACTTCTTCTATCTTCTTCTTTCCAAAATGAAGATAGCCGCTTTTCAGCGGCTGAAGATAGATGACAATACTTTGTCTATTGTGAATCTGTATCAAAACAAATGTCTTTTATCTCCTTTTATCTTCTTCTAACTTCCACTAACTCCCTCCTTCCGAACTTGGGTACTGGCTTTTAACTACTTAACTCCTTAACTTCCGAAACATCAAAACCTCTGCTTCTCGTCATTACCGGCACCTGTGCCACGATATTTTGAACGAGTGGCGTTGAAATTATAGGTGAGAGTCAATCCTACACACTGCGTATAGGAGTAGATGTCTTGTGAAGTCTTGCCGATGGCATAGTAGGTAGTCACATTGGACTTGGTCGTGCGGAAGATGTCGTTGGCATAAAGCGTGGCCGACAATCGTTCATTCAAGAAGGTTTTCTGCAGACGGGCATTCACCATGAAGCTGCTGCCGCGATACATGAATCCCCAGTGGTTACTGCCGGTATGACTTACCTGTAGCAGTGCTTTCATCGTAGGGTCAATGATAAACCAGCTCTTCAGGTCAAAGCTGAACTCTGGTTTGTTCAGTTTCTTGGGAGCACCGTATGCTTCGGTATCGAACATCTGCTGATAATAGTGCAGCGTGGCGGTGGGTTGCCAGAAACCGAACTTGGGCGAGGCCACGAGAGTGGCATAGACACGATTCTGGTGGTCGAAGTTGTTCGACTGAAATATGGCAATCTCTTTCTCCTCGTCATATACCTTGCCAACGTGGGTAAAGAAGTCGTTCTCGCGGGTAAAGCCTGCCGCGAAATTCAGCCACGAATAGGTTAAGGAGAAGTCGATGCTCTGACGAACGGAAGGACGCAATAGTGGGTTGCCACCTTCGTATAGCATACGGCTGTCGTACACAATCATAGATGTCAATGTGTTGTATGGTGGACGGGTGATACGCTTGCTGTAGCTGAGCTGTGCACTCCACTTGCCCTTCTGCCAAGCAGCCGACAGGTTGGGGAACCAGTCGTTATAGGTGCGACTGGGTTCTGGCTGCCAAACGCCAAACGAGGTGTAATCGGCTGATACATGCTCGAAACGCAGACCTGCATTCAGGTGCCATCGTCCTAATTGCATCTCATATTGGGCAAAGCCGGCTATATTTTTTTCCTTCATCTCATTGTCAGACTCTGGAATGATGCCCTCTTGGTTCAGGTTGTGACCATGGCTCTCAGTAGATGTCATCTCCGACCCTGCACTCAACTCACCTTTCCAAATAGGATAGGTCAGTACCAACTTGCCGGCAATCATTGTGCTTTTCTCCCTGTTCTGGGTGCTGATTTCTCGGTTGCCCAATTCTTCGCTCAGTTCATTTTGGCTGTTATTCACATCCGATTCACGTCGCACCATGGTAGTGTTCAGGTCGATGCCCAGTTTGCCTGCCTTACCTACATAGTAGGTGTTGAGTTCCCATACGGGCTTGTTCTGTTCGTGTATGTACGTTTGCAGCCGTACGTCACCGTAAAATGTTCCGTTCTTCAGATAGTGTTGCATCATATCTGTATTGAAAGAATTGCTGAGTATTGTTTGCGACGAGAAACTCAGTCCAATGGAATGGTCGGTGTTGAAGTCGTAGCTCAGTCCTGCCTGATAATGAAGCTCTGTCCAGGAACTCCTTACGGGTAGTTCTGCATGGATATTAAACAGGTCCTTGCTGATGTGCAGTTCTTGGTCAAGATCCTGATCGTAGCTATAGTGACCGTTATCAAGCGCAACAGTGGCAAATGCCTCAAATCCGCCGGTGCGGTATTTCAAAGTCAGGTCGTCGTAGTTGTTCCACCTGTTGTTCCGCCATGTCTGACTGGTGGCCATCAGGCTGAATCCGTCGCCCTGAGGCTTGAGTGTCTTGATGCGGATGACGGCATTCACTTCTGCATTGTATTGGGCTCCCGGAGCGGTGATAATGTCCACGCTCTTGATGTCCACGGATTTCAAGATTTTCAGTTCGCTGGCATCCGTCACCTTCTTGTTGTTGATGTATATCTCGGGTTCCCCCTTTGCCATCACATTGAACTTACCATCCCGGCCCTGAATCATTGGCAGCATCGATAGAAGGTCGTCGGCGGTACCCACGTCGTGTAAAATGGAATGCTGTACGTCCACTGTCATCCCTCCTGTGGCCATCTTGTACTGGGGAATCTCACCTTTCACGGTGACACCCTTCATGGTGAACGTCTCGGGGTGGAGGGTTATAGTGCCGATGTTACCCGTAACGACACTGCGGCTGACAGTCTTATAACCGACATACGACACTTTTACCACGACACGGCCGGTTTTGCAAGGGATGACGAAGTCACCGTTCCCATTGCTCACGTTGCCGTTGATGAAGGTGGAATCTCTTTGCGATGTCTGCGCTCCGGAAATGCTGTACAATGAGACATTGGCGAATTCTATGGGGTTACCTTGCTCGTCAACGACACGTCCGATGACTTTTGTGTCTTCTTTCTGTGTACACTCGATGAAGATGTTGTCTTTGTCGTAGGTCACTTTCATAGGATAGAAACCGATGACCTCGCGCAGCGCATCTTCCAGTGAGAGGTTGCGGAAATGACAGGTGACAGTGAAGTCCTCTAACTCGTCGTAGATGAAATAGATGGTCTTGTCGGCAGTGGCCTTGTTGAGGTCCTCAAGCACTTTCGAGAGTGACTGGTTCTGGTAGTCGCGGCTGATTTTCTGGGCATGGAGGCACAGAACAGAAGCGCAGAATAGCGCAATAAAAAATAACCTTTTCATGTTCGTGTACCTTTGTTATTTGACAATCAGTTGACGGTTCCCAAGGGTGATATGGATGCGGTCAAATTTGTTGAACATTGCGACGACATCCTCAATGGAAGTGGACTTGTCCCAGGTAAAGTAGAGACGGACATGCTTGGAACCCTCGTTATGATAGACAATCTCATATTGATAGTAGGAGGCTATTTCATTCAGCATCGTTGAGAAGTCGGTGTCCTCGTAAATCTTTACTGGTTCCGACTCTTCAACGGAACTTGTTGGAACTTCGAGTGTAGGAGCAATGGTATCCCGTTCGGTGTGCAACTGTGTAGATGTTGTCGATTGTTCCGATGGAGTAGGGCGTGAGGAATTTTTCCAAATCTGAATAGCTGCAATGGTGATGCCTGAGAGCAACAACGTTCCAATGAATATTGCGGCTATCTTCCTGAATGAAGATGATGTCGATTTCTTCACGTTTATCGTCTCCCTTTCGAAACGATTCCATGCTTCTTCGGCATCGGGAACGGGACTGTCGGTTTCCTTGAGCATCTGGTCGAGCTGCTCTTCGGTGTATTTGTCGGGATGTAGCAACATCCGCAGTTTCTCTTCTCTCGTCATGCTTCTTTTTTGTTAAAAGTGGAACGTATTTTTCTCAAGCCCTGCACGATGTGTTTGTTGACGGCCGAGAGGCTGATGCCTAATGAGTCGGAGATCTCCTTGTACGACTGTTCTTCATCATAGTGCATACGAATGATGCGGCTGGTCTGTGTCGTCAATTTCTCGTCGATGTAGCTGTTGATGGCGGCAATCAACTCTTCGTCGTTTTCCGATGACTCATATTCACATAGCTCGTGAAAGGCTTTGTCAATGTTCTTTCTCCGTGCAATGATGTTGAGGCAGCGATTGCGGACGCAAGTAAGAAGAAATGCCCGTTGTGACTCTTCACGAAGCGTGACGGCACCTGTCCATAGCTGTGTGAACACATCCTGGACGGCATCCTTGGCTTCATCCTCGTTGCCCAGCAGCATATAGGCCGCCCGGTACATCCTGCCGTGCTCCGATAGGAAGAGTTGTTTGAAACGTTGTTCTCTACTTTGCATCTTTTTGTCGCTTTTTTTACTGTATATACAGATGAACGAGAGAAATAAATACCCTTATATTGAATTTTTTTTAAGTAAAGATACTTATGATACACATAACTCCGATATTTCGTCTCAACGATATATCAATACCGTCTTCAAAAAACCGTTGTTACCATTTTGTTTTTGCCAATAATAATATGTGGTATTTGTAGTATCGTATAATGGAATATATACATAGTCTTTCGGAATTCCGAATTTTTTTATGAATGCATTCCATTCCAGTTCTTCTGGAGGTATATGATTAAAAAATTGGCATTTGTCTAATAATACATATAAAGCATGTTCGTTCTTACTGAATGGTGTTTTCTCGTTTTCACATGAATACAATGGATTCTCTTGAAGAAAAATATCTATATTCCCAAATTTGATGTAATATCTACTATCACAGCTTTCATGCTTGGTAATCTTTTTGACTCTTTTAAGGCTGGTTGATATTTCCAAATAATCACATTTACTCAAATAGACGGTATCAGCTTTTTTAAAAACATATGATTTCAAATGATGATGTTCAAATCCAATAGGTGTTTCCATTAATGCAGGAGAATACACAACCTCTATAGTGTCTTTATTAAGAATTATACTTTCATAATAAAGACCTCTTGTGTTTGAGCAACTAAGGAAAAAACAAGCAAGTATCAAGATTAAAAAAGTAGATAAACTATTTGACTTCATATCTTTGCTTATTATTGATATTTTTAGGAATGTCATCACTGAGAAATTGGAATCTTTGCGACAGGTAAATCTGTCCATTGAAGGTAATCATTTTTGCTGGTTCTGGGGGGCTTAGTTTTCATCCCAATTGTAAAATACAATATTTCTCCGTCCTTTCTTGAGATTAAAAGCGTGGAATGATTATCAAATCCACTCCATGATTGTGCTTTAGTACTAAGTCCATATCGCACGGGGCACATAACTATCCAAACACTGTCGTTGAGAATTGAAACCCTGAATTGTCCATCTACGGCCAGGTCACTCCTTTTAAAATTGGATATGTAAAATGATGATGCTCTTATGCATGCATCTTTGGGATAAGGCAGTGCATATCCATCATTTAATTCCTGTCCTATGAGCTGTGCCTCATCCCCTGTAAACGAATAGTCTTGTTCATAACTATTAGTCACGCTTGAGCACGATGGGATGAACATTATTGAGAAAAACAAAAAAATTATCTGAAGCTGTTTCATCTCTCTATTATCTAATATATTTATACGATTTAATCTGTCCGTCATACATGGAAATACATATTCCATAAGAATTTAAACTATAACGTCCTTTACCCGTTAGTAGATGCCTGAAGTTGGGGTTAATCCAAACGGCCCATAGGCTATCATCAACAATTTCTATTTTGTATGGCTTGTATTTTGCATAATCTCTACCGAATTTTTCCTTTAAGTATGGACGTGCAGCCCTAAATGCGTCAGAAGGATATTGCAACTTGACGGGTTTTCCAGCGTGAAGAATGGAATCCAAATATTCTATTCCATAATTGTCAACGATGAAATCCAACTTTTGATACGTGCGGCAACTTAATTGCATCATCAATAAAAGAGCAATATAAAAGACCTTTCTCATAATGCTATTAATCGTTATAATTTTAGAGTGCGATAATGTTGCATTTGGATTATTTCTACAATTCACAATAAGCCCTTGATACATGATCAGCGTCCCTTAGGCAGATATAGTCCATTTAAATAATTTGCAAAATACAAGTCTAAATCGGAATCATTTAATGATATAAAATTTCCATAATATTCGACTCCATTCGGTACACAACAGTATTCATATAAATCTTTAGGTCTGCAAGTTTTTTTCCATGATTCCAAATATAAAGGATAGGAAGAACCGACTTCAATTTTATTATTCGAAAAGTCATCCCATAACCTTTCATAGTCCTTTCCTCCATGAGACAGTATCTTATATGTTTTATCATCCTTGACAGCAAATATAACAAAAACATCATTTGGTAAACTGTCAATGCTGCTGATGTAATAATAATTCTCAGAAACGAACGATTCTTTTATCTTGGATAGTTTTTCCAATGCCATTGTGTCCAATTTGGATACAGCAGGATATTGTTGGGGCAATATTTTATGTGTACAACCCGATAGCAAAAGGATAATAATTATGGAAAAGACGGAAACAGTATATTTGACACGAGGGCTAAGGACAGTATCCTTCGAGGGCAAATTGCTTCGCGACTTCGATATTAACCTCTTCTTCATAATTGTTTGTTCTTATTTCATGCCACAAATATATGAAATAGTTTTCAAAGTTCCAAATTCGAATATAGGGATTTAACGTTGTTACATGCAAATAACCGTCTGAATTACAATAAGTAGTACGTTTTTTACATGTTTTACATGTTACATCTGAAAACACGAATATCAGGTCAATGGCTCAGTTCCTGTATGTTTGAACTATTATATTCACAACCCAATAATAAAAACACATTATTCGCTTTGCATATATGAAGAAAACACTTTATTAATTCTCATTTTGTCATCAAATATTTAATCTTATAATTTTTTATCTTATTATTTTTCGCTATCTTTGCAACGTAATAGATGGCAACATAATATGAGGCGACGTGTCATAACATCGCTATGTTTTTTTGCAAGACCTATGAAAACATTGAAAAGAATAAATTTTTTGCTCTTCGCTTGTTTTGTTGCGACAGCATCATTTGCTGGCAACCCCCTCACCATCGATGATGTGGTGAGCGGTACGTTCCGCAGCGACTACATCTACGAGATGAACATGCTCGCCGATGGGACAAGCTATGCACAGATTGATTACCAGACCGCGCGAATCCTCAAATACGATGTTAAGACTGGGGAGCAGACGGGTGTTCTCTTCGATGCCAGTCAATTCAATAGTGATTTGAAACATACCCTCACCGACATCGATGCCTATGAGATGAGTCCCGATGGAAAGAAAATGCTCATACAAGTGAATACGAATCCTGTTTACCGACGCTCTTTTATGGCGGATTTCTATGTTTACGACATTGCAACGAAAGATATCATCCTGCTGTCGTTAAACGGTCCACTGCAAAATCCTGTATGGGCACCGAAAGGCGACAAAATAGCGTTCGTCAGGGATAACAATATCTTCCTGGTTGACCTCAAAAGCGGCACAGAGACTCAGGTAACCGACGATGGTGAGAAAAACAAAATCATCAACGGTATACCCGACTGGGTCTATGAAGAGGAGTTCGGCTTCAGTAATGCCATGACTTTCTCCGCCGACGGGAAGAAAATATGCTTCCTGAAATTCGATGAGTCGATGGTGAGGATGTACCCGTTGCAGTTCTTTGCAGGTGACAAACCGAAATTCGAACAGTATGATGTCTATCCCGGGGCGTATGAATACAAATACCCAAAGGCAGGGGAGGAAAATGCGAAATGCTCGGCATGGGCGTACGACATAGCCACGGCGAAAACGGCAAAAATAAACTTGCCTTATATCGAAGATGGCTACATCCCTCGCATATTGCAACCCAAAGACTTCGACCATGTGGTGTTCTTCACCATGAACAGACATCAGGATGAACTGAACATTGTGGCATGGAACCCGGCAACGGACATGTACAAGACGCTCCTCACCGAACGAGTGGACAAATATGTCAAGGAGGAGGCGATGGAGCAAATCACTTTTACAAAAAAACATATCCTATTACCCAGCGACCGCGATGGGTTCATGCAGGTGTACCTCTACGACATGCAGGGGAACCTCGAGAAAAAGATGACCAATTCTCAGTTTGGCGTGACGGAGGTCTATGGCTTCGACGAGAAAAACGGCACGCTTTACTACCAAGCACAGGGGGTGTCGCCGATGCAGAAAGAGGTATATGCTACCACGATCAAAGGTGATACCAGACGCCTCTCCAAAAATGAAGGCACGAACTCTGCGCTCTTCACGGCGGATTTCAGGTATTTCGTCAATACATGGAGTACGGCAAATCGTCCTTACGTCTTTTCCATCATCGATAATCAGGGAAAACAAGTGAAACAACTGGTCGACAATGAAAAACTCGTCGCGAAGATAAAAGAATATAATCTGCCTGGGAAAACGTTCTTCGACTTTACGACATCGGAGGGCGTAAAACTTAACGGGTGGATGATGAAACCCGCCGAATTCGATGAAAGTAAGAAATACCCGGTCATCATGTTCCAATACAACGGACCGGCAAACCAACAGGTGGTAGATGCTTGGAATATTGGGTCGATGGGGCAGGGGGGGCTGTACGACGCTTATCTCACACAACAAGGCTTTATCATCGTTTGTGTTGACGGTAGGGGAACAGGCGGCCGTGGGGCCGACTTCGAGAAATGTACCTATCTTCGTCTCGGACAACTGGAGTCGAAAGACCAGGTGGAGACGGCTCTTTACTTGCAGCAACAGCCCTTTGTCGATAAGGATAATATCGGTATATGGGGTTGGAGCTATGGCGGATTCAACACGCTCATGAGCATGAGTGAGGGCAGGCCAGTGTTCAAGGCGGGTGTGGCAGTGGCTCCTGTCACCAACTGGCGCTATTATGACTCGGTGTACTCGGAACGGTTTATGCGAACGCCTCGTGAAAACCCGGCGGGATATGCGGTAAACCCCATAGAGAGGGCGAAAAACCTGAGTGGAAAACTGCTCATCTGCCACGGACTGGCCGATGATAATGTGCATCCGCAAAACGCATTCGAATATTCGGAATCTCTCGTCCAGGCAGACAAGGATTTCAAAGAGGTGATATACACTAACCGCAATCATAGTATTCGGGGAGGAAACACCAGGAAACATTTGTTGCGCCAAATCACTCAATTCTTTGTTGAAAACATGAAATAATCATCATTGTCAATGAAAAAAACAAATCGCTTCCTCCTCACCACATCATTGTTCCTGTTGGCATTTGCGGTTCAAGGGCAAACAGTAAAAGTGACTGTTACCAACCAAGAACGACAACAACGGCAGCAAATTGTAGAAGTAAAAGCATATGAGGTGTTCAGCAAACTGGGCATAGCACCAAGCAGCAAAAATATAGTCGTTACCAATGCCCTCGGACAGGAAGTGCCTTACCAGTTGACATACGACGGCTTCCTGCTCATCGACGCGGCGGTGCGTCCATGTGGCGAGGCGGTTTATAACATCACCAAAGGAACACCCCAGGAGATGAAGACTTTCGTATGCGGACGGCAATATCCGGAACGCGTCGATGACATAGCATGGGAAAACGACCGCACGGCGTATCGTATCTACGGACCGGCCCTGCAACGGTCGGGGGAAAGGGCGTTTGGTGTCGATGTGTGGGTAAAAAACACACCCGACCTTGTGGTGGAACAACGTTATGCCACGGAACTGGCACACCACGATGAGATACAACAACTTATCAAACAGGGTAAACAACAAGAAGCTAAGCAGGTGGAGATAGCTACGACATACCATTTCGATCATGGTTACGGCCTTGACTGCTATAAGGTGGGACCGTCATTGGGATGTGGTGCCCCGGCCGTCATGGCGGATGGAAAACTGGTGCTGCCGTATTGTTATAAGGATTTTAAAATTCTCGATAACGGACCCTTGCGTTTCACTGTCGAACTGACATATAATCCAACGGTTATTAATGGCGAAACGGTGGTTGAACACCGCATCATCAGCCTCGACAAAGGCTCGAACTTCAACAAAATGATTCTTTGGTACGAGGGTATGACTAAGCAATGCGACATTGCTGCAGGAGTGGTCGTTCATCAGGAGGACACACAAACCATTGCAACGGCACGGGACTATGTGGCGTATGCCGACCCGACGGACAACCCGCAGGCACAAAATTTCCAAATCTATGTGGCGGCGCTTTTCCCACAAGGAATCGACGAGACAAAGACAATGTGGGACGAAACACCACAAAACGGTATTGCAGGACATGTCGTAGGAGTGTGGAAAAATTATGTCGAAAACCAACGACTGACCTATTATTTTGGGTCGGCATGGAGCAAAAACGATGTCACTACCTTTGATGAATGGAAAATGCGTATAGAAAACCATCTCAACGCTCTCCACTCACCCCTAACCGTCTCTGTCAATTAACAATTCTCCATTCACAATTCTTTATCACGAAGCGACAATTCAAAAATTCAACATTCAAAATTCAACATTCATGAAAAAACTACTTTTAGGTGATGAGGCTATTGCGCAAGGTGCCATAGATGCTGGCATCAGCGGCGTATATGCCTACCCGGGCACTCCTTCAACGGAAATAACGGAATATATCCAGGAGTCGCCTGTGGCCATCCAGAGAAACCTGCACCGCAGGTGGTGTACGAATGAGAAAACGGCTATGGAGGCTGCTCTCGGCATGTCGTTCATGGGAAAAAGGGCTCTCGTTTGCATGAAGCACGTGGGTATGAATGTTTGCGCAGACCCCTTTGTCAACTCGGGAATGACGGGTACGAATGGTGGTGTGGTTGTCCTCGCTGCCGACGACCCTTCGATGCACTCCTCACAAGATGAGCAGGACTCGCGTTTCTATGGCAAATTTGCCATGATACCGGTGTTCGAGCCGAGTTCACAACAGGAGGCCTACGACATGATGGAGGTGGCTTTCGACTATTCCGAAATGGTGAAACTGCCGGTGCTCATGAGGGTAACCACGCGCATGGCACACTCTAGAGCGGTGGTGGATATAAAGGAGACACCTCGTGAGGAAAACAAACTCAACTACGATGCGTTGGCGGCCAACTGGGTGCTCCTGCCAGCAAACGCAAGGAGAAGAAACGACCATGTGACAGCACAACAGGCGGAACTGGAGGAGTGGGCGGCTGAGTGTCCGTTCAACAGTCTTACCATCGCGGATAATCATTCTATGGCGGTTGTCGCATCGGGCATAGCCATCAACTATCTCAATGAGTGTTTCCCCGAGGGATGTCCTTATCCGGTACTCAAGGTCTCTGCTTACCCACTGCCGAAGAAACTGTTGGCGCAACTGGCGGAGATTACGGATACCTTCATGGTCATCGAAGAGGGACAGCCAGTCATCGAGGAGATGATGATTGGCGCATTGCCGTCGAAATACACGGTCAAAGGTCGTTTGTCAGGCGACCTGCCCAGAACGGGAGAATTGAACCCAGATTGGGTGAAGAAAGCGATGGGCTTGAAGGTGGAACAGGTGTACGACAAAGCGGAAAATGTGGCAAACCGTCCACCAGCGTTGTGCCAGGGATGCGGACACCGCGATGTCTATGCGGCACTCAACAAGGTGCTCCTCGACTATCCCAACGCACGCGTGTTCGGAGATATCGGATGCTACACGCTGGGATTCCTGCCGCCTTATAAGGCCATTCACTCTTGCGTTGACATGGGCGCGAGCATCACCATGGCAAAAGGTGCCGCCGACGCAGGACAGTGGCCGACCATCGCCATCATAGGCGACTCTACGTTCACCCACTCGGGAATGACGGGACTGCTTGATGCGGTGAACGAAAACGCAAACATCACGGTCATTATCTCCGACAATCTCACCACGGCCATGACGGGAGGACAGGATTCGGCGGGAACGAACAAGTTCGAGGCGATTTGCCGCGGACTGGGTGTTGCCGACGAACATCTCAAGGTGGTCATCCCACTGCCAAAGAATATGGAAGAGATAACAAAGACCATCCGTGAGGAGATAGAATTCAAGGGACTCAGCGTCATCATCCCGCGCAGGGAATGTATGCAGACGCTGCAACGTCATCTCAAACAGAAAAAAGCCAAGGAGGAGAAATCATGAAAACGGATATCATTCTTTGCGGTGTGGGAGGACAAGGCATCCTTTCCATCGCGACAATCATCGGCGAGGCGGCAATGAACGAAAACCTGTATATCAAACAGGCGGAAGTGCACGGTATGTCGCAACGCGGAGGTGATGTGCAAAGTAACCTGAGAATATCGTCGAACCCCATAGCGAGCGACCTCATTGGAATTGCCCAGGCGGATGTCATCATCTCCATGGAGCCGATGGAGGCACTGCGTTATTTACCGTACCTCAACAAAAACGGTTGGATTATCACATCGGCCTCACCCTTTGTCAATATCCCTAATTACCCCGACATCGACAAGGTGATGGAGGAACTGAATAAGGTTGGCAATGTGATTGTTGTTGACATCGACCGATTGGCAAAAGAGAACGGCATACCGCGCTCTGCAAATGTTATCCTCCTCGGAGCGGCACAGAAAGCATTGGGCATCGATTATGACAAACTGGAAGAAGCGGTGACGAGAGTGTTCCAACGCAAGGGACAGGTTGTCGTCGACGCGAACATCAAGGCATTGGCCTTGGGTAAAAAAGAACAGAAATGAACACGCCAATAAATAAGGAAATCATTGACAATGCCATACGTGACTATGGCATACAGGACTTTGCTAAGGCGACCATCCGCGAGGTGAAAGCTATCGCGGCCTTTGCTGAGGAGAAAACGGGAACTGAGTTCATCAAGATGGAAATGGGCATTCCTGGACTTCCTGCTGCAGAGGTTGGCGTGAAGGCGCAAATCAAGGCTCTTGAAGAGGGCATAGCACACAGCTATCCTGATATACAAGGCTACCCGGAACTGAAACGGCAGGCATCACGCTTCGTCAAGGCGTTCATCAATGTTGACATCGCCCCTGAAGGGTGCGTACCGGTGTGTGGCTCCATGCAGGGCACCTTCGCCTCATTCCTCACATGCTCACAGGCGGACAAGAAGAAGGATACGGTGCTGTTCATCGACCCGGGATTCCCTGTGCAGAAGATGCAGCTGCAGGTGCAGGGGGTGAAATACATCACTTTCGATGTGTATGACTTCCGGGGTGACAAACTGGCTCCAAAGTTGGAGTCGTACCTCGTGAAGGGGAACATTTGTGCCATCGTCTACAGTAACCCGAATAACCCGGCATGGATATGTCTCAACGAAGAGGAACTGGCGTGTATCGGTGCACTGGCCAATAAATACGATGCCATCGTCATGGAAGACCTTGCGTACTTCGCCATGGATTTCCGGCAGGATCTCAGCGTTCCTTTCCAACCGCCGTACCAGCCTACAGTAGCCCGCTATACCGATAATTATATCCTGCTTATCAGTGGGTCGAAGGCATTCAGCTATGCGGGAGAACGTATTGGCGTGACATGCATCGGCGACAAACTGTTCCACCGTCATTTCCCCGACCTGTCGGAGCGTTACGAGGGTCTGCCTTTCGGACTGGTGTTCTCCACGCGTATGCTCTATGCGTTGTCGTCGGGAACGAGCCATAGTGCGCAGTTTGCCATGGCGGAGATAATGCGTGCGGCTTGTGATGGAGAGTACAATTTCCGTAACGAAGTGATGGTGTATGGAGAGAGGGCGAAGAAACTCAAGGAGATTTTCTTGCGTCATGGCTTCCATGTCGTCTACGATACCGATATCGATCGGCCTATCGCCGACGGTTTCTATTTCACTATCGGCTATCCGGGCATGGACAGCGGCACCTTGGCCCACGAACTGATGTACTACGGTGTCAGTGCCATCTGCCTCATCACAACAGGCAGTCATCAGGAGGGCCTCCGCGTGTGCACCTCCTTCATAGAGGACCATCAATATCCCATCCTCGACGAACGAATGCGACTGTTCCACCAGAATAATCCGACATGATGCAATAACTGAGGCTGCAAAGTTTGAACTTTGCAGCCTCAATTTACCCTTTTACCCTTTTACTTTTTTACCCTTTTACTTTTTTACCCTTTTACTTTTTTACCCTTTTACTTTTTTGCCTTTTTACCTTTTCTTCACTCCTCCACAATCTCTGTCTCCAACCAACTCTTGATGATGGATTGGCTGTCTTTCAATGCCGTCTCTTCGTCCACGTCATATTCCTCGGTCAGTAACTTGGCTAAGTCCTCGGCAGTGAAATCCTTGCCCTGGATGGCTTCCCAGAGATAAGCGGCACTCTCGTTCATACTGATGATATTGCCGTAGTCGATGTTCTGCTTACCCTCGGCCACGATAATCTTCTCGCCTGCAATCGTACGCAGGACAAATCCTTCTTTTGCTCTCATTGTATTTTCGGTTTAAATATTTTCAGCCAAATTCTACGGTGAAAGGCCAACAGATAACGACGGATAGGGAACAGACGGGTCCACCACCATGAGTAGGTGCGCCATTTCCAACCATCGGTACTGTCCATTTTTTTTCGCCCTTTTCGGTAAAAACCCAGGGCCTTGCCTTTTACATCGCTAATCTTGCAATGTTCCTCGCTCAAGTTTCCGTCACCACGAAGAGTGACATCATCCCCGTCAATGGCTACGATGCGGTGCAATACATATTTTTTTGGTGAAATCTCAGCCAGTACTGCATCGCCAATCTTGGGGTCAACAGCCAAGGTCAACAGGCCTTTGTCGCGGTCATTCTCCAAAAAAGGACGCATGCTGAAACCACGAAGATTCAATGTCACCGTCTTGCCTCGTTCTAAATCTGAAACGACCATGGGTAACAATATTTCGTTGGGAAACTGTATTTTGTTGATTTGGGCCTTCTTCTTGGGTGTTTCCTTACTCCGCCTGAAGAGTCTCTTGAGCCATTTAAACATATTCGTGAAGAATTAGTTCTTTATGCCAATGGCTTGATAACACACCAACGCCGATTCGGCGTCGGGCAGACAGTGTAATATATAGATACCTGTAGTCTCCACCACTTGGGTAACGGTGTCACACACTTCATGGTAGATGTCGGCATCCCATTTCATGGAACTGCATGAGGGAAGAAAATTGGCGAATGCCTGGATGGGGGGGAGCTTCTCCACGCTGTTTTCCGCAGCGCGGTCGATACGCGTGACAGCACCGAGTCGGGCTTTTACATTGCGGTAACAGGGGGTCTTGCCACTCCAAGGACTACCGTAGATATAGGGTTGGCCATCGACGATGCGAACGATGGGGTTGTCGTCGTTCATCAAGTCGCAACCGGGTATATTGCGGAGCCAGTTGCTCACTTGTGTTGACTTGCCGGTACCGCTCTTCGCAATAAAGGCATAGCCATAACCGTCCTTGCGCACCAGAGAAGCATGGATGAGCAGACAGCGGGACTTGGCGGAGCTGAAACCGAAGGCGAGCATCATGGCATTGTTCAGACCATAGCAGCGCATGTCGTAATTGCCATTCAAGGCAACACGGCAATGATGGAAACCTTTGTCGGATTGTAACATACAGCAGTCGTAGCCACGGATATCACGAATGATGAATTGGTAGCCTCCGTTGTCCAATAAGTCAACAACGGTGTCGCCGTTGCCTGTGTCAAAGGTACGGATACGTTCACGGCGCGCCTTGGGGATGGGGGGCGTACTGTCATCAATCGTCATCTCTAAATAGGGTTCTCCTTCAAAGTGGGAAACACGGAAAGGCTCAAAAGAACGCAACAGGTGCATACCGTTGTAACGGCTTGAAGCAAAGATAATCCGGATAGGAAGGTCGGCGATGATGAAATCGTTGATGCTCGCTTCCATCGGCTTATTGTTTTAAGGTCTGTACCTGAGCCTTCGAGGCTTGTTTGGCAGCCTTCTTGGCGGCCTTGCTCGCTGCCTTTCGTTCCTTACGTGCTGCCTTTTGCTCCTTGCGCACTTCGGCAGGGGCTTTGTAGCTATCAGTCGGCTCTACGGAGTGGAAAACAAAACTGTCTTTCATCACATTCACCACACGAAAACGAGGATGACCTTTCTTGGGTTGTTCATATTGCTTGCGTAACTTCAGATACTGCTTCATGATCTCCTTTTCGGTCGTGGCGTAAAAAATGACGCACGTGCGGCCTTCCTCACCAATCGACGTGAAGTAGTTCTTCAGCTGCGACGAATACTCTTGGCGCTCAACCAAGAAATGGGTACGACCTTCCAGATAGGCACTGTCAATGGTTTGTATCTCTGTGAAATAGACAATGGAATCGTTGAACGACGCAGAAAAACCGAAAGCATACACACGCGTGCATTCCACACCACGGGCGTTGGCCTCCATACTCATGAACGTAATCAATAGCATTACGCCCAAAATCTTGAAAAATCTCATTCTGTCTGTAAAAATCTTTGTATTCATCCCTCAAAACCTTTTCCCTTATTCCCCTTTGCTCCTCTAACATCCTCCTCCTTTTACTTTTTTCCCTTTTTACCCTTTTACTTTTTTCCCTTTTTACCCTTTTACTTTTTTCCCTTTTTACCCTTTTACCTTTTTACCTTTCACTGTCCTAGATATGACTTCAATGTCTTGTTCTTGGTGTTGTGTCGTAGTCTACGGATGGCTTTCTCCTTGATCTGGCGAACACGTTCACGGGTAAGACCGAATTTCTCGCCAATCTCTTCCAAGGTCATCTCTGGCTGGTCGATGCCGAAAAAGGCTTCGATGATGTTGCGCTCACGTTCATTCAATGACTGCAAGGCACGCTTGATTTCATCTCGCAACGACTCGGCCACCAGTCCATTGTCGGCCATAGGGGTGTCGGGATTGGGAAGAACATCCAACAGACTGTTTTCGTCACCTTCGGAGAAAGGTGCGTCAACAGAGATGTGGCGGGTTCCTACCTTAAGGGCGTCTTCTATCTTGTCATGGGGCAGGTCTACACGGTCGGCTATCTCGTCAACACTGGGACGTCGCTCATGCTCCTGCTCAAACTTACTAAGGGCACGGTTAATCTTGCCCACGCTGCTCACCTGATTTAAGGGGATGCGGACAATGCGACTCTGCTCTGCGATAGCGGAAAGGATACTCTGCCGAATCCACCAAACGGCATAGCTGATGAATTTGAAACCACGGGTCTCGTCGAACTTCTCGGCGGCCTTGATAAGACCTAAGTTGCCCTCGTTGATAAGGTCGGGCAGACTCAATCCTTGGTTCTGGTATTGCTTTGCAACGGAAACAACAAAACGCAGGTTGGCACGAGTCAGTTTCTCCAAAGCTTCACGGTCGCCTTTGCGAATTCGTTGGGCCAATTCAACTTCTTCCTCCACGGAAAGAAGGTCCTCATGCCCTATCTCTTGTAGATATTTGTCTAAAGAGGCACTTTCGCGATTGGTGATGGATTTGGTGATTTTTAACTGTCTCATGGCGATTTGTCGTTGATAGCATCTGCAAAAATAATGCATTTCCCAAACATAACAAACAAATTCGCAAAGATTTTGCGAATTTGTTTGTTACTTATCCCTCATTACTCATCCCTCTCCACTTATTGTTCTTCCAGCGGGATGGCGAAATATTTCTTCTTGCCAGTGGGGAAGACACCTTGGATATATAGCACAGGCTCCTTACTCGTCGATGCTTCTTTCACAATCTTCTGGAGGTCGTCAAGCGAACGTACCACTTCGTCGTTCACACGTTGGATGATAAAACCTTTTACCACGCCGGCATCTTTTAGGGCTCCGTTGTTTACCTTGATTACTTCCAAACCGTAACTGATGCCCAACTGACGTTTCTTGGCGTCGTCCAACTCCTTGAAACTGGCACCGAGGACATCCAGGTCGGCGGGTTTCACAATGCCAGTGTTACCTTGGGCGTTCTTTAATGTCACGGTCTTTTCCTGACGCTTCTTGTTGTGCAGGAAAACGATGTGTACCTTGTCACCGGGACGCTTGCTGGCAAGAACTTCTTGCAACTCGGCCATCTTGGTGACTGGCTTGCCGTCCAAAGAGATGATAACGTCGCCTTCTACCAAACCGGCATCGGAACCAGCTCCGCCTTCGTTCACCTTGGCCACATAAACACCTTCGTTGGTGCCTAAGTCTACTTCTTCGCCACGTGAACGCTGCAGGTCAATGTAATTGTGGACATCTTGACCTTGAATGTCGAGCAGGGCGCGCTGAACAGTTCCGTAACGCTTCAAATCGTCTACCACCTTAGTCATAATCGAGGTGGGGATAGCAAAACCATAACCGCTGTAACTTCCCGTCTGGGAGTACAACATGGCGTTGATTCCCACTAATTCACCATTGGTGTTCACCAAGGCGCCACCGGAGTTGCCAGCGTTGATGGCGGCATCGGTCTGGATAAATGATTCCACACCATTGGCATACAAGGAGCGGGCTTTGGCACTTACAATACCAGCTGTCACGGTGTTGTTTAAGTTGAATGGATTGCCGATGGCCAATACCCATTCGCCAACCTTCAATTTCTCGGAGTCGCCAACAGTGATGGAGGGGAGACCAGAAGCGTCAATTTTGATGAGGGCCAAGTCGGTGGTGGGGTCGGTGCCGATAATGCGAGCGGAATACTCGCGGTTGTCGTTCAACGTCACCGTCAACTCGTCGGCACCGTCAACCACGTGGTTATTCGTAACAATATAACCATCGTTGCTAATGATGACACCACTGCCAGACGCTTCTCTGCGTGGGGTCTGAACCTGACGACGCTGAGTGCCGCCCTTGCCGCTACCGCCTGGATTGCCGAAGAAACCGAACGGGTCGTTGAAAAAGTCTTCAAACGGATCCGACTGAACGTCAACAGACTGTACCTTCGACGTCTGCACATATTTGATATGTACTACAGCGGGAAGGGCTTTCTCCGCAGCATAGGTCAAGTCTACATGACCGGCAGGGGGGAGGGGAGCGGCATTCGCCTCGCGGATGCCTCCCATTGACAGGGTCATGCCGCTAAGGGCAACAACCACCATCAAACTTTTCATTCTCATGTTCATTGTCATTATATGTTATAATCAAATACTCCTAAAAATGTGAATGCAAATTTAGGAGCATTTTTCGTTTTTCCGATAAAACGACACATTATTTGTCCACTTTTAACAATCAAAATGCCATCGTTAACGGCTATTAGCGACCTACATGATATTTTTAATGTTTCTTTAAATACCTCGTTTCCTTACATGACACATGATGGCTACCTGTCGTATTCACTATTTATCTTTCCTCATCTCCTGAAACCGCTGCAAAGCATTCACCACATCATCTTCATCATCGGTCAGCGTAAGAAGGAGGTTCTTGTATTTGCCACGTGCCATCATATCTTCCAACAAAGGATAGATGGGAACTTCCTTCGTCCAGAAGTCTTTGCCAAGGAACACCATCGGACTGGCGAAACCAAACGAGAGATAGTGGTTTTGGACGGCATCTTGGAATATCTCTTGTAAAGTGCCGGCACTCCCAGGAGTATAGATAATGCCACCGAAGGCCAAAGTGAGGATACTGTCTTCGCGAATGCTGTTCTCGAAAAATTTGGCAATATGGGTGGCAAAGGGTGTGGAGGGCTCATGACCATAAAGCCATGTTGGTATGCCCAAGCTATCGTAACATGGTTGCGGATAGCGTCTCATCACGCGGAAGGCTGTTTCCAGCCAACCATCATCGTGGAAACAGGGGGCGCACGTGAGCATATGGATGGCTTCCGACAAGTCGGTCTCGTTATGGCCGGCCATCCAAGCTCCCAAATGCGTGGATTCCATGGCTCCTGGCCCCCCACCACTGAGCATGTAAAATCCTTCTTCTGTCAACCGCTTACTGATATGGGCAATGGTTTTGAACATCGTATCTGTGCGTAACAAAGAATGGCCTCCCATGATACCGATGCAGCGAATTGGGGCATGGGTATCGAAAAAACGCGACAGGGCCTGATGCATTCCATGGTCGTGGAGGGTGCGGGCCAACGACTCGTTTACACTGTCAGCTTGTTTGCCTGTATGGAGATAATGCTGATATACTAATGTGTCATGGCACTTTTCAAAACTTGACACATTGTCAATATCATAACCCTTGTAAAGGTCAGCGGCACTATACAGTTCTCTACGGGTCACATCGTAAGGCACTTGCTTCAAATAGTCAACGGCGCCTTCAAAATCATTGAAATACTTGTCGGCTATCATAATTCAAAATATATAATACACAATTTTTCGTCACTCGTCACTCATCACTCATCACTCATCACTCGTCACTCATCACTCCTCGCTCATCACTCGTCACTCGTAATACCATTTCCTATCCAATTTGCCATTGTAGGTCCTCTTCACCTCGGCAACGCACTCATAATACTGAGGTACTTTATATCTTTCCAAACGGGCATAGATGAAACGGGCTATTTCGCGCTTATCCAACTCTTTCCCGTCGTGTGTTACATATAACAATTTCAATGCGCTCCCGGTAAGGGGCGAAGAGACGCCGATGCAAATGCAGTCTTTCACGTTAGGATGACCAAGCGCCACATTTTCAACCTCAGAAGGGGATATCTTGTAACCGCCAACATTAATCACGTCATCGTTCCTCCCTGTAAGATGGAGCATCCCTTCGTTGTCTATATAACCATTGTCAGCGGTATATATCACTCCATCCCGAAGAACAGTCTGTGTGAGCGCTTCATCACCGGCATAACCAGCCATGATGGTCTTGCCGCTACAGGCAACCTGACCGTCTGGGGTGATGGACACGGATGAATTTTTCATCGGTTTTCCAAGACATCCTGACAGGCAACGACCATCATTGAAATCATAAGTGCAGATAATGCCGGTCTCGGTAGAGGCATAAGTGTTGAATAGACGACTGTGTGGAAGTAACTGGCATAGAGACAACATGTCGGCGTGCGACATGGGGGCGGCGCCTGTTTCGATGAAATCAATCTTCTCTCTGTAACTACTCAAACGCTGAGAGGCCAATTGTAATAGTATGCGGGCACTTGTGGGAACAAGAAAAGTGGCTACTTTGTCACAAGGATAGTCAAGGGCTTGGAAAAAGGCATTCAGGTCTTTCATGCCTTCCAGTAGATAAAGAGTACCTCCCAAAAGCATCACGGGATAAACCTTCGACAGACTGCCAATATGATTCAGTGGGCCGTTGATGATGAACAGATGTCCGGTGCTGTAACCATGAGCGACAATCAAGTTCTCGGCATCAGCCAAAATCGTGGCATGGCTGACCATCACTCCTTTGCTCTTTCCTGTGGTGCCTGTCGTGAACAGAATGTCGGCAACGCCTTCTGGAGGGGTGAAAGAAGAATAATGGTCGGCTATGTCATGAAACTGTTTGTCGCTGACATCGCTTTCCAACGGTAGGGCAACGGCACCAATCTCGTGAAGGGCGAAATAGGTAATGAGGAAAGACAAATCCTGAGTGTTACGGAAAGGGACAACCATGCCGCTGGATACGCCTTCATGACATAATTTCTTGACCTGCACAGAGATTCGTTCACACAATTCTCCGTAGGTGGTGGCAACGCCACCACTAACTACAGCCACCTTCTTCGGGTGTTCCCTAGCATGCTCCTTGATAAAAACTTCCAGCCGTTTCATCGTACATCACTCACCGTTCGTTCATCGCTCATCCCTCATTTTCAACTTACCATTCACCATCGCTACAATGCTGTCGAGATTTTTCAAATTCCTCGGTGTGGCATCCGCAGCTTCTAGTTCAATCCCGAATTCTTCCGAGAGCGACATAAGGATATGTGTCACTCCTAAGGAGTCCAATTCGCTGAACAAAAAATCACTATCCGCATCTACGAGCGGAGCGGCTTCTTCTACCAATGCTCTTATCTTCTCTTTCATATCTGTTTGTCGCTCTTTTCTTTAAATACTACAATCACATCCTCTTACTCATTCATTCCTTCACTTCTCTCATTCCTGAACTCCTTCACCCCTCCTTCTTCATCCAATTCAAGTACAGTGCTTTCGACATACCCTTCTCCTTTCCCATCTTCTTCCGAAGGCAGTATGCTCAGATTGTTCACCAATCCTTCTGCACTGTATTTAGCCAAAAGACGCTTCTCCTCATCATCTTCGTATGCGACAAATGTCTTGTCGGGATGGCGGAGGGCCATTAACAATGAGAACTCACCATATCCGTTGTTCATTACAATAACATGTTGATGAAGATCTTCCCTGTCTGTCCAAGGTTTGTAATTGTCATGACGTCGGATGTGTCGTTTTACCGCAGAAAGAATATCATAACCCTTATAACGGTATTTGTCTAATACAAGTGATACGTCATCATCATGGCTAAGATGCAACAGTCGTCGGATGGTCAGTGGACGTTTGCGATAGATGCCGTTCTTTGATACTAACCATTTGAAAAGAAGGGGAGGGATAAGGTAGGCCATGAACACCACGGTAAACATGCCGATGATGGTTACCTCGGCCAAAGAATGAAGGGCGGGGTGCTTGGCGAATATCAAGGTGCCGATACCAAAAAACATAATCAATGCAGAGATGATGATACTGTTTTTGTATGACGCTATCATCTTCTTTCGATAGGCGTATTCATATTGGCAACCCTCAGTCATGAATATGGTGTAGTCGTCGCCCTGACCGAAGATGAAAGTGGCTAAAACCACGTTCACCATATTGAAATGAATGCCTAAAAGAGTCATAATGCCCATAATCCACAACCAGCTAACGGCCATTGGAAGGAATGAAAGAAGGGCAAGCTCGATGCTCCCCATGGAGAACCATAGGAAGAAGAAAACGATGAGTCCACAGACCCAGCCTATGTAGTTGAAATTATCTGACAGGGTGGTGGCTATCGCACTGTTCATGTGCTCTATATCAAAGGCATAGACTCCTTTGCCAGTATCAGGGAATTGTTGTTTCACTCCTTCAAAAAGGGTGCTGTCAACATACAGGTGGTCTACTACGCTGTATACTCCTTTGACGCTGTCTGTGCTGACGGTACCGCCTAATGCGGTGGTGCTGAATGTCGAGAAATAGGAATAGTCTTGCGGCTCATAATGAGCATGTAGGATATCGTGAAAGTCGGCAAATGAACCATCGGCAAAACCTGCTTGGCGAGCTGCGGTGGGTAGGATGCGCTCAAAAGCCTCGCGGTGTTTGGATAGAAAATCTGACCATTGTGCTAAACGACGCTCTTGTTCTTTTCTCGTGCAGAGTAGGGGAAAGCAACTGTGCAAACCTGACAGTTTTCCTTCCTTCTGCAGCGAATCTGTTTTGCCACGTCTCTGTTGGCAGAGTTCAAGGGCTTCATCCATCGTTTTTCCCTCATAAACCACATACAAGGTCTTCTCGTTGGTCGCGCTGCTCACCATCTGCTGCATGTAGTCCATGTCGGCACGTTGTTCTTTGGTCATGTAGTTAATGTGGCTTAGATTCACGTCAAAGGTGGTGCCTAAACTGAAATAACCAAATATAATGGTTAGGATAACCACTACTATTACGAGCCATCGTTTGTTTTCTGGCTTGAACATTCCAACCTTGCTGATGAAGGATGGGGCAGCGTGTCCTTGACGTGCCTTGGCGGCGTGGGGAAGATAGAGGAGAACGAACAAGATGGTGCCGATGAGCAGAAAAGAACTGAACAGACCTAAGTCGCGAAGGGCTTGCGACTGCAGGGGTACGAGGGCTAAAAATGCTCCTACAGTGGTGATGTTACCAACAATCAGGGGAGGGGCTATCTCCTTCAGTGCAGTGCGTACCGTCGGAGTGTGTTGCATATGGGCTATTAAATGAAGGGGGTAGTTGAAGGCAATGCCGAGAATAATCGATGAGATGCCGATTACTATCACCGACACATTGTCATGGACTACCGATAGCATGCCCATGGCGAAAAGCCAACCCCAGGCGATTGAAAGGACGATAAGCAACAGGTTCCTCACGCTCCGTAGAGAATAGTAAAGCAGGCCAACGATGAGCAAGACGGCCAATGATACACTCAGCAGACTGTCCATCCTGATTTGGCGGGCATTGCCCACTGCGACGGAGGGACCACCGGTGACGTGGATGGACAAATTGTTGTGCGATGACGTGGTGGAGTCGGCAGCTGATTCAAGCAACCGCACCAGAAGAGCATTGTGCTCTGTCTCACTCGATCCGTAGGGCGAAGAGAGCATCATCAGTGAATGGCACATGTCTGGACTGAAAATATATCCGTCGTAGACTTCATAGTTCATGCCTTGGGCACTATGTTCCAGCGATGATACCACAGGGGTGAACAGGTTCAGGGGGTCTCGCTGCATATTGTCGCTGAATAGTCCCGAAACAGGAAACATCAGCAGTTGTTTGTCGGCATGTAACTGGTCGGTGATGTAACTCTCTTGGTTGAGCAGACTGTCCATTCGCTCATAGTCGGCGTCGGTCAGGAAATAGGGAATGTTGCGGTAAACAAAGTCGGCGGTTTCGTTCAATTGGTCGAAATCGAACTGGGTGAATAAATCGGCAGTGAGGCCATCGGTGTCTAACGATGACAAGACATCCTGATAGGTTTCCATGGCTGATACCAGACTGTCAGGCTCCATTTGAGTGCCGTCATTCGATTGGAAGATCACAAACAGACGGTTAGCTCCCGAAATCTCCTGATATATCGACATGGCTTTACGGTGCTGGGTTCCCATAGGGAGAAAATCGGTGATGTCTTCTTGATAATGCTGACTGGCAAATAACGCGACAAGCAGGAGTGTGACAATGACGAAACTGCATCGGCGTAAGATTCGATGCGATCGCAAAAAGTCATATGTCTTCGTCACAATTGTTGTCATGTCAATTGGCAGTTATGGGCCGAACACAGGGAATTCCTAAACATTTTCCACTGGATTGGCATAGATGCTGATGAAAATCTCCTTCAATCGATCCATGTCGCAAGTGTCATATTTGTCCAGCAAATCCAGACGTTTCACAAAGGCATCGTATTCGGCTTTCGTATACATGTGGGCATGGCGACTGCTACCATAAAGCATGTCGTGGGCGATGTAATTGTTGGGATAGAGACGATAGGCACTGTTGATGCGTTTGTCTATCAGATGGGCTACCGACTTATGGTATTCGTTTCTTGTCTGATGTTCATAGACGGTAAGCTCAGCTGTGGTGATGGGCTTGCATAAGGCAAAATGAATGCGTCCTTTGGGCTGAAGAATGCCAGTGATGATGCTGTTCAAGTCTTCACCGGGTTTCTTCGTGTATTTCCTGAACTGTGACTCATATAACTCTAGGGCCTTCAGTACATCGCACGATTCCCATTCATAACTAACGGCGACGGGAACGATGTGTAGGTCGTCGATGGCTCTGATCTTGTCGCCAGAATCGCTCATGCAGAACATCTTGATGATGCCTTGGTCAGTGCTGTCAATTCCGTTTTTCGTACGACCGTTGCGTTGAGCTATCCACACACTGCGTTTTTTTTCACGAATGGTATGGCGGATATATTCCGATAGATGAAGAGAACTCTTGTAAAAGTCTTTCAAGTTTCCGCCTGGACGTTCCACCCTAAACATCTTGTTGCTCTTGCCGATGTCCACCACAGTGGGGTTGATCATCAGATTGGCGCCGAATGTAATTTCAGTGGTCTCAAAACCGTTCTTGACGAAGAAATATTGTAAAAGACAAGCGTCCAGTACGATGTCTCTATGGTTCGAGATGTAGAGATATTGTTTGTTTGGGTCAAGACGCTCCAAGCCAGAACAGGTGAAACTCGTGATGCTTCGTTTGATAATCTGTTCGTTCACTTGGTACATCGTATCATGTTGGAAAGCTCGTGTACTGGTAAACGAAGCCACGCGACGACGTACCTCCTCGATGGGTTTGTCGGGGTATACGAATGAGGAGAGAAGGGGGAACAATTCGCAACTGGCGATGCGCTGCATAGCTGCGGGTATCTCTTCCTCGTAGTAGGGACGGATGTCGTCAAATTTGGGGTCTTTCAACATAATCGATTCATGCATCGGGGCAATTTACTACCCCAAAAATGCAAAACTAATCAAAAGTTCCCAAAAAAAAGAATTATCGCCTCAAAAAAACAAAAACAAGCCAAATATCCTTTCCATATTTTAATCATTTGGAATGGATGGTTCGTGAAATGGTGGAAATCCACTTGAGAAAAGCTTCTTTCCAACCTCTGCATTCGGCAGTACCTTTCTTATCACTGGCCCCGAAACCATGCCCCCCTCGTTCATATTGTAAGTATATGTGTGGTATCCTCTTGGCTGTGAGGGCAGAGTCAAGCAACACACTATTACGGTAGTCCACAACAGGGTCATCCTTGCAGTTTACTAAAAAGACTGGACAGCAGTCGGAGGGTACATGACGTTCTAAGGACAAAAGGTCTTTCAGGGCATTGTTATGCAGACGACTCTCGCCGAGCAGTGCTCTGCGCGACCGTTTGTGTACGCAATCTTCGGTCATCGTCACCACAGGATAGATGGGAGCCACGAAATAGGGTCTGTCGCTTCCCGTGAATAGTTCGGCGGCGGACATAACCAAATGGCCACCGGCGGAAAACCCCATGGCTCCTACTCGGGCACTGTCAACATGGAACTCCTCATGATGGCCTTTGATATATCGAAAGGCTTGTCGCAGGTCATTCTGCGGGTCGGGGTAGCGGTTACCTCTGAACACGTAACGAAAATGAAATAAGAAAGCGGGAACATAGGCGGTGCGGTAGCGCAATACGAAAGCGCTGATGCCGTTGCTTTGCAACCAACGACCAACAGCATGCCCCTCGGTTTCCATGTCATGCCAGAAATAACTGCCACCAGGACAAACAACCACGGCAATGTTGTTTTCGCCAGGAGCGATATAGCTGGTCATCTCCACGGTTTTGTGGCATGTTGTACCGGACCATATATTTACCACGGTGTTCTTGTCCTGGCCAAAGACCACGACTGTAATAAACAAGATGACGATAGTGATGTTAATCCGTTTGCTCATGTTTCAAAACGGTTCGCCAATTCCTCATACCACACCTTATACTCCCCGCGCATCCATGAGGCTTGTCGCTTGAGTTCTCCCTGTTCATGCAGAGTGTTGCATGAAATAGGGGCTTTAACCTCAATATGGATGGGACCTCTGTCCAAATGGTATTTTCCCTTGCGCAATACGTGCCCTGTGCCATACAGGCACATGGGCAACATATCCAGCCCTAAGTGTTCGGCAATGTAAAAAGCTCCTTTGTGAAAACGTCCTATTCGGCAGTCTTTTGAACGAGTACCCTCAGGGAAGAGGGCGATACTGTACCCTCGTCCTGCCAATGAACGTAACTTGGGCAACAAACTGTCGATGCCTTCAGCCACGGGGTAGTATTCTGCGTTCCGTATCAATAGGCCGTAAAAGGGGTTCTTCCAAACCCAGTCGTTGGTTAGGAATATCATGTTCGGGGTGAATATCAATTGGCACATAAGGTCCAAGTGAGACTGGTGATTGCAGATAATTACGTATGGCTTATTGAAATCCACACCCTCAGCCACATGGTGAGTGAAACGGGTGCCAGGGATGCCGTGCTTCAGCATGAAAAAGCGCGAGATGTGATAAATGACGCGATGAAGTTTTTCCCGTTTCTTCTCTGTCATCTTGCCAATCTTTGTATAAATCCATACAAGGGGAGTGATGATAAACAACATGAGTATGACAAACAACAACAGGGAATAGAGGGTGCGGCTCCATTTTGCGAGAAAGCGGAACAGACGAAGTGGAAAACCGTAGATTACCGCCAACACACACAAGATGGTATTCAATACGCTGATACGTGTGAAGTCTATGCCAGGACGGAAATGACTGACTCGCTCTTCCTTCGGGGGGTAATACACTTCTATGGGAATCTCAGTCAATTCCACGCCATGCCATGATGGAAAAACCAGTAGTTCCAGTTCGGCTTCGTATTTCGAGGTCAACAGCGACAGACCATGTAACTTTTTCAGGGGGTATAGGCGGTAGCCGCTCTGGGTGTCATTTATCCGTTTGCCGGTCTGAACAAAAAACCAGAAATTGGAAAAGTGGTTGGCAAATTTACTGCCTTTTGAACGCTCCACGCCATGAAGATTTCTGCTGCCGATGACAAGGGAACCGGGATGGGTTTGGTTGGCATCAAGGAACTTGGTGATTTCCTTGGGGTAGTGCTGCCCGTCACCGTCCAAGGTGATGGCATACGAAAAACCCATTGACAGGGCTTTTCTGAAACCTTGTTTAAGGGCATAACCTTTGCCTCGGTTCTTGTGGTAGCCTACCACGGTGATGTCGGCGATGCTTGATAGAATGGTTGTGGTGTCATCGGTACTGCCGTCGTTCACCACGATGATGTCGTCACAATACAACTTTGTTTCCTCCACCACATGCGCTATCGTCCCACCATTGTTGTAGGTGGGGATGACAACGCAGATGCGGCGCTCTCTCAGGGTTTTTCGTTGGTCGGTCATGACAATCGTGTCAACGTTTCTTACAGGTAAAGGCGATGTTGCATAACAAATGGTTTTCGTGTTGCACCGTTATCCTTGAACTAACGGTTCCTTCTTTTGTCTTGTCAATGGTGCTGAAACAATAGATAATGGAGGGCATCTCTTCGGGCCTGATGACGGACCTGAATTTCACATCCTTGATATACACTATTTCCAGAGATTCATGAAGAATGTCTTCCAAGAGCTCTCTCGCTATCTGCAACAAACAAGCTCCCGGTGTGATGGGTTCACTGGGGAAATGGGCTTGATAGATGAAGCTGGCTGGGTTCAACGTAATTTCACATTGCCAACTTTCACCTTCTTGCGCCTTTTTGTTCAGAGTGTATAACTCGTTTCGTAGTTCCATTTTCAATAATTAATCTTCAATCTTCAATGGCTCAAACCTATAGGTGATATTCCGCTTCACATTTTCGTAGACAGACTCGCCATGACTCATCTTTTCAAGAAGGGAACGAAGGTCTTTACGAAGCACACGTCGGATATACCATTTGTCCAACATCTTCATTACACTATGCAACTTAACCTTGTGCTTGCGAAGGTCATACGTGAAATCAATGGCTGACACACCAAACTCATTGAATACACAGCAAAGCAACTGCTCTCCGTCATTCTTCATGATACCGACACCACTGATGTAGCCACGAGACATCTCAATATTGACAGTATACTGTTGACGCTCGCCCACAGATGGCAGTAACTGTTGGGCGTCAACCGACTGAAAACTCTGCAACAGCAACAGAAGACTAACGCACAGAAAACGTGTCTTGGGGAATGGATGCATTGGTCACGATATTTTTCAACTCAATAACAGTGCGATCGCCTTTCTTCTCCAACAACTCAACCTTGGTCACTAATAGCCGCTGCTTGTCAAAATGGAGAACAATCTTGTCGAACAGACTCTTTAGGTCTTTCTTCAGCGGCTGAAGCGTAGCAACATATTCCGGACCGCTGATATCAATGCTGCTACGGAAATCTTTGTCCGCAGTCAGGCATTTACCAACAACGCTGTTCAGCATCACCTGGGCTATGGCTTTGAAGGCTTTGCTCTGGTTCACGTCAATCACGTCTTTACGACCATTGTTCTTTAACAACACCTGCTGGCCGTTCATGATAAATGTGTATTGGTAGGGCGACATGTATTCCCAACGTAGTTTGTCGTGCTGTTGGTAATACATTTTGCCTGTCGACACCATCCGGTCGTTCAGTAATTTCAGGTGTTTCGTCTGCACAAAGTCGCACTGCATGGTCTTCAACTGGGCGGAAGCTTTGTCAACGACGGCTTTCACCTGTTGCTCCGTCTGTCCCCATACATGGGACAGCGAAAGAAGCAACAAAGATAACAGTATAATGGTTCTTCTCATCTTCATTTTGCTATTAAGATACAACCGGCCATAATCAAGGCCACACCAATCCACTTGACAATCGACACGTCTTCGTGGAAAAAGATGATAGCCGCAATCATGCCAAAGACGTAACTCAGGCTAATCATCGGATAAGCCACGCTGAGGGGAAAGGTCTTCACCATCCACATCCATAATGCGGTGGCGGCACCGAAACAGATTCCACAAGCGGCAAACTGCCAATTGACCAATAGGCCGCACCAAAACTCCTTCGTCCAGCCAAAGGGCGACATGCGAGCCATGGCGAATTTTAGAAACACCTGGCCTGCGGCCAACAAGATGCTCTGTGCAAGGGCGTATGGTATTATTCTCCACATGTCAGTACCATTGATAATGAATATACAGTGGGCTTTTCATTTAGACATAGTCTGCGCTGCAAGGCGGTGTATTGGGGGGTAGACTCATCATGAAAACCTACTAATACATGTTTGTACTTACCGCTGCCCAAAAGTATCTTCGCTTCTCGCAGGGCCCATTCCAAAGACGCCTTTCCGTGGGTAAATGTTACATTCCAACCGTGACATTTGGTGCGGATGGCTATATTGCTGCCCAATGTGTTGTGAGTACTCTGCATAAAAAAAGTGGGCTTTACGCTCGCCTCGCCTTCTTCTTCCAACTGGTCCAACAGACGCTCACTGTTTTCCAGACACCCCATGGCGGTAGCGGTAATGATGGCATCGGGACGTTCTAAACCGACGGCACGAAGAGCTTTCAGAGAGGTAAGCAACGAGGCTTTCAGCAATCTACCCATTCTTCTCGCTTCCATCATGCTGATGTATTCCTTTAACTCCTTTAAGTCGTCTTCATCACTTATTTCTACACGTGAAATCACATGTATAGGCTTGTCCGCGTTAATGGCGGGGAGGCTTTTGAGGGGTGTTCCCGCACTAAATAGCAACGAAGTGTCATTGCCGCCGAAACCGAAGGCGTTGCAGAGTACATATTGAATATCCACGTCCTTAGCACCCATAGAAGGAACAACACCACCTTCGATAACATGTTGCCAACCAAGGTTGGGCGGTATAAAATGGTGGCGCATAGCCAGCAGACAGATTACCGCTTCAATGCTCCCGGAGGCACTTGTCGTATGGCCGGTAAATGATTTGGTACTTGATATGGGGGGCATTATGCTCCCGAAGATGCGACGAAGTGCGACGCTTTCCGACAAGTCATTGTTGGGCGTGCCGGTACCATGGGCATTCACATAGTCGATGGCTCCTTCATCAATGCCGGCCATGGTGATGGCATCGCGCATGGAGAGGTAGGCTCCTTCTCCGTCATCTGACGAGGCGGTCTGGTGATAGGCGTCACAGGCATTGCCATAGCCTGCAATGTATGCATGGATGTCAGCGCATCTCTCTTGGGCGCCATCCTCGCGTTCCATCACGATATAGGCAGCTCCTTCACCAAGATTCAGGCCGGCACGTGTGGCATCGAAAGGACGACAACGTTCATGGTCGAGTATCATTAAAGAGTTGAAACCGTTCAGATGAAAAAGCGACAGGGCTTCAGTCCCACCGGCAACAACGATATCGGCTTGACCTGACTGGATTAATTGTGCTCCTAACACGATGGCGTTGGCGGCAGAGGAACAGGCGGTGCTCAAAGTTGTGAAGTCATCAAAAATGCCAAAATAGTCGGCAATGTCACGGGTACAGCTGCCGCATTCATGATGTCTTAGAACCTCGAGGTGCTCATCAGAGACTTTCAAACTCCCATAATGCTTTTCCGTGATGTCCATACCACCGACGGTAGTGCCGGACACGAAAACGATGCGCTTATTATCCTTTCTTTCTTTTATTTTCGCATCATCCAGAGCCTGACGAACGGCCAGCATGCCCATCATCGTGGTTCTGCTCGGATCTTCTGTAGGGGATATTCCCAACATCGCCTGCATCTCCTCATTACTCAGGTTCACCTCACCTACGGGCAACTCCTTGTGTACGGATGCCAGATACTTCATGGTGCCGATACCACTCCTTCCATGCAACAACGAGTTCACCACACTAGTCTTGTCAAGACCAATAGCGCACACGATGCCCTCACCTGTTATCACGATACGGTTATCCATGCAATTCTCCTTTGAGGTTCTTATATTTTCATGCAAAGGTACGTATAAACGACAGAAATACCAAATTTATATGTTTTTTTACACCCATTGCTATGTACGACGACCTTAATTCATGATGTCTGTTGCTTGTTTCAATCTAATCCTGATATGTACTGTATGTTACTGTGCCATAGCAAACCGTTTCTTCTATTTGAGGACATATAGTCGTTTTTTCATGGAAGTAATGTTTTTCAGCCTCTTAATTTGGATTATTCAGCTTTTTTATATATTTTTGTTTCGAAATACTAGATGACCATTGGATAATCAGAAAGCTAGAAACGTATTTACACTAATCCTAACAAACTGAAGAAACTGTTTATGAAATTTGTGAGTGCCAAATGCCCAAATTGCGGGGCAGAGTTGCAGGTTGCGAGAAACCTAAAATCAGGATTTTGCAACTATTGTGGTTCGAAAATATTATTTGAACCTGAATTGTCCAACATTGTAATTGATCAAAGCAAAAGTCTTGCGAATTATAGGGAATTGGCTGAGTCGGCTATGCGTTGCGAAGATTCTAAAAACATGCTCAAATATGCTGAGAAAGCTTTAGAAATTGATTCACACGATAGTGAGATGTGGCTAGTCAAAATGAAAGCGCAAATAGCAGAAAAAATGGATTCTTTCCGAATTGTGGAATCTGGCAACAATGCTATAAAATATGCAATAGATGTCGAAGAGACGAAAATCACAGTATTTCAAATGTATCTTGACAATGCTTGTGAGGCTTTCGATAAATACACAGAAGACCCATGGACTTCATATTTAAAAGATAAATTTAAAACAATCATTGCGTGTCTAGAGAAAGAAATGTTACCCTTGGCATACGCCGCTGACGTAAAATCTTTATCGGGTTGCACTTTATTACATGACCAAAAGGAAAAACTCTCAAAGAAATGGAAAGAGTATGCCTTTTCGTATTATTCTCATTTTCAGGATAAGGATGTTGACCTCCAAATGAAAATGGTATATTTGAAACTTTCTCTTCTATCTGAAGAAGATGCAGAAAGTGAGTGGTCAAAAGAAGTGAGTAAAATTGATATGGTGAAAAAGATGGAAGAGGAACATCGGCAAATATTCAAAGCAAAACTGGAACGCACCAGGTCCCAAATTAATGGTTACTTACTATTGTTTGCAATAATTATCTTTTCAGTCATTCTGTATTTACTATTTAAATAACACTGTTTCCATGTGACAACCTTTTCGGCATATTTGACTGCTTGTTCAATAAGGTGATATATATTACACAGCCTAGTTGTGGAAAGAAGAAACTCATGGACAACATTGTTACCTTTTTCTGTTTTCGCTTACATAGTTGGCAATGGTAGATACGTTCTTGAAAATGTCTTTCCCTTCGGTGGGATTAGCGAGTTTGATGCCGTAGCGTTTTTCAAGGAGCACGATAAGTTCCAAAGCGTCGATGGAATCCAGACCAAGACCATCGCCAAACAAAGCGGCATTTTCGTCAATGTCGTCAGGAGTCATCTCTTCAAGGTTCAACACCTCGATAATCTGTTCTTTCAATTCCAAAATTAATTCTTCCATTGTATGTGAGTTATTCTGTGTTATTTTTTATTTCGTCAATAGTTAAGAGTGGTCTGATAATAAGAATTTGGTGGCTTGGACGATGGTCGGGAATGTTTCCTTAACTTTTAATGCTTAATTTCAAATCAGCCATGAAATGCTCATCGTTCTCATAATCTATCCACCCTGTAATCATGCTGTTGATATTTTTGTCCAGCATCGTGGCCTCCACCACTTGTCGTATCGCGTCTTCGTCTCGATCGGGCAGGATATAAAAGGACGTCTCTCCATTGAAACCATTCCTGATTGCTATCTCGCCGGTCACAATATTTGGTAGGGTATATACAAATAACGATGGACTAGGAAAATAATTGTCTTTGTCTTGGATAGATTCGAGATATTGTTGGTCTGCGCATATTGACGACGAATGGTTAAACAACACGATGGCACACTGCCCATAAGTAGCATCTTCTTTATCACATGATTCAGTCTTGAATCCTCGTTCACCATGCAGCAACAGTTCACTTGCGATGAAGCCTAACTTGCTAAGACCGTCCATCTTGTAATATTTCGGATAGTCGTTCACATACTCCTTATACAGGCTTGTCAACAACTCCTTACCGTGACCGAGACCCTCTATCGGCTGGTTGTTCAGCGTCGCGCCTTCAGGCGTAATACGAACTTTTTCTGTCACTCGTAACTCATCACTTCTCACTCGTAACTCATCACTTCTCACTCGTAACTCGTCACTTGTCACTCGTAACTCATCACAACTCTTGCGTCCCGCCACCAACGCAGCATTGCAACCGCCAAAACCCGAGATCATTTTCACGAAACACTCTTTGTCGGTAGCTTCGTGATTAGAAGATAAGCGTATTTTGCCAGAGACACCCAACTCGTCAAACCCCTTTGTTCCCAGCACGGTATGGTCGTCAATGGAACACATGCTCAATAGTGTTTCCATTACGCCGGCAGCTCCAAGGGTATGCCCATAATAGCCTTTCAAGGCGTTCACGGGAATATCACTCAAGCCTGCTCGTTCAATGGCCACCGACTCCATTTGGTCGTTGAATAGTGTGGCGGTACCATGGGCATTCACAAAGGCGATGTCGTTTGGTTTGATGGCTTGGAGTGTTTCACTCAAACAGAGATAGGCTCCTTCGCCGTGCTTAGAGGGGGCACTGATGTGGTAGGCGTCGTTATGCACGGAACCTGATACGATGCTCCATGGACGACTTTCCAGACCATCTGTTGTCGACAAGACGATGGTGGCGGCAGCTTCACCGAGA
>JAFYJN010000084.1 GCA_017538105.1 Prevotella sp.
GAATCTTGCGAGTTTCTTCCTCAGTAGAGCAGTCGTCAGTAATCAATAGTTCCAAGTTCTTATGCGTCTGATTCAACACACAAGCTATGCTGTCGGAAAGGAATCTCCCGGCGTTGTAAGTAGGCATGATGACTGACACTAATTCTTGGCTCATTATACTCTATTTTTGTCGATAGCGGCTGCAAAGGTATGAAATAATTATGAATAATGAATTATTTATTTCAATTATTTTTGTAACTTTGCATCGTTTAAAACCGAACATAACAGTATGTTGAAAGATAAAATAAAGGCATTAATAGCAGGACCTGTTGCATGGATGGGAGAGCATTTTCCTGTCACATTGGTGAGGTTGCGCTATTTTGTCCGTTTCCATAAACTGCCCAACTTTAAGAACCCCCAAAACTTGAATGAGAAGATTCTTTATCAGAAGTTGTTCACAGACACTTCCGAATGGACACGTCTTGCCGACAAATATCGGGTTCGCGAATATGTTCGAGAATGTGGCTTGGAAGACATCTTGGTTCCTCTATATGGCGCATGGGAACGTGTGGAGGATATCAATTTTGATGAACTTCCACAACAATTCATCCTGAAGGCCAACAATGGTGATGGAAAGGGTACGAATCTGAAGATTGACAAAGCGAAGATGAGCGACGAAGATTGGAAACGGCTACGGCTTACGTTACAGGAATGGCTATCACGAAAACATATAGGCGCTTTGTCTGCCGAACCACAATATCGCAATATCAAGCCGATGATTCTTGCCGAGAAGTTATTACCATCACCTGCAGGGCAGACTTCGCTTGTCGATTACAAATTGTGGTGCTTCAATGGGGAACCTCATTCGTTCTTCGTCTGTTCAAATCGTAAGGATAATGGTTATCAAGCACAGTTCGGTTGTTATGATCTTGATTGGACAAGCCGTCCTGACCGTATGGTGTTGACGAGTCATTTTTCAGCTGAAGACAAACCTATACCACGCCCCGAGTGTCTTCAACGGATACTGGAGGTAGGACGCATTTTGTCAAAACCATTCCCACAAGTGCGTGTTGATTTATACGAAGCAGAGGGACAAGTGTGGTTCGGAGAACTGACATTCACTTGCTTGGGTGGAATGACCAATTATTTTACCGAAGAATATATGGAGGAGATGGGGCAATGCTTTGATGTCAAATAACTAATTGGAAAACGATGAAAAAAGGAATATTGGCCATATTGATGTTGTTGACTATCGCCACCGATACTTCAAAGGTAGATGCGCAAGAAACCGAATGGAAGCTTGTGTTCAGCGATGAGTTCAACCAACCTAACGGCAGTCAGCCAGATGCAGGGAAATGGAACCGCACGAAACCTGGAACAAGCCCTTGGAACCGTTGGATCAGCAGCAACTCTAATGATGTCGTTTACGTCAAAAACGGAAAACTCATTTGCCGCGCCATCCCCAACCGTTCGAACAAAAAAGAGATGCTGACAGGAGCCATTGATACGAAAGGGAAGTTCTCGTTTCAATATGGAAAGGTGGAAGTGCGAATGAAAACCAACATGAAGGTGGGCAATTTCCCAGCAGCATGGATGGTCCCCGTTCCAGGCATCGACAAACGCTATGGTGAAATAGACATTGTGGAGATGTTTGGAAATCAAGGGAAGTCAGCCCATACCGTCCACACACATCGGTCATTCACCTTAAAGAAAGAAGGGTTGGAACGCGAAAGGAAAATCGATCTGAATGTCAAGAAATGGCACGTCTATGGCGTAGAATGGGATAAGAATCTCATCGTATGGACAGTTGACGGACGTGAAGTCTTTCGCTATCATCGTTCGGAAACAAGACAAATGCAAGATGAAGGACAATGGACCTTCGACCGGCCTTTCTATCTGATTCTCAACCAAAGTGTTGGAAATGGAAGCCATCAGTTGCTCATTCCCAATCTCAAAACCACTTATGAAACTCAGTTCGATTGGATAAGGGTTTATCAAAAGAAATAAAAATCAAATCCTTTTCTTTATGAATTCTGCGATGATGCCCAACGAATCGGTGGGTTTCATGTGTAGGAAATTCATAATGATGGCTTTTCTGTTTGTTTTTCTATACCGTTTGTTGCATTGCCGAACGTGGGCATAGTATTTCTCGTTTTCTTCATTAACGTCAAGTAGATTATTCAGAGTTTCCATCTGGAAATCTCGAGGAACTTCATGGATGATTATGGGAGAGAAATCCTTTCCTATATGAATGTAATCATAACTGACTCGCGGTTCATCAACAAGGTCTACATTCACTATCAGCCCAAATTCCGCAGGAGTCCAAGGCATGTTGAACACGAAGTTGCCAAGTGAATAGAAAATCCATTGCCCTTTATAATTCTCGCATCCCTGCATGACATGAGAATGCATTCCTATGACAAGATTTGCCCCGCTATCAATTAGTTCATGTGCAAACTGTTTCTGATCAATATAGGGATAGTTGATGAACTCATTTCCCCAATGGACAAACACGATGCGATAATCGCAATCTTTATGAGCATTTAATTCCGCCTTGATTTCCTCATACTCAGGCAAGCTCCAATAGAGGGGTGATTGGGTGAAGTTATCAGGTCTTTGGCAGAATGCCGTAAAAGCGACACGCTTCCCTTGATGCTCAAACACATGTGTCTTCTTCGCGGCTGCTCCTGCATAGGCAACACCATTTTGTTCAAGATAAGTAAGCATCGATTGGTAAGCTTCATGACCATGTTGCATAACATGATTGTTGGCAACACCATAACAATCCAGATGTTTAAAACCATCGAGGTATTGGGGGGATATTCTGAACTGACTGGCTTTCAGGCCTTGCTGATTGGAAGTTTCAGCGCAGACACATTCCATGTTTCCAATCCAATAGTCATCAGAGGTCCTTTGAAGATGAGTAAACGGATTCATCCCCTGTTTGATACTACTACCCGTGCCGATGCCAGTATCAAAATATCCATCAGCCAGATTGATATCGCCAACTATTCTAAGCATGAAGCAAATTTTTTGACAATGTTTTCAAAAATGTCGTAATCTCTCTTGAATTCATTTAACAAACGTGTGCGCTGCTTTTCAAATTCAACAGAGTCAAATGTCTGATAATAATCTTCAAGCCGTTCGGATAGGTTGTCGGTATTCGTTATGGCCAATCCCAAGTTGTATTTCTCTGTGTAGTTTCCTTGTATGGTTCCGACTGTTGTTATCATTGGCTTTCGGAAAATGAGAGAGTTATAGAAACGATTGGAGATGGCTGTCTCGTGGGTTGGTCGTCTCGGATAAAAAATGTTGAGGAACGTGGTCTGGCTTATTATGTCGGGTTCAGTACTCTTATCATAGTAACCTGTAAACACTATATTCTCCACATGATGTTCCTTGGCAAATCTTTCCAAGTCGGCTGCCGCATAACCACGACCAGCAAAAGTCAGATGGTATCGGTCGTTGTTGCCTAATGCTTCGATGACTGCTGAGTTCTGCTCATAATCCCGGATGCTTCCAATGGTTAGTATTTCTAGTTTCCCTTTATTCTGCGAGAGTTGATAGGGCTCGGTGCGAACATCTTTTAGTGCCTCTCGTAGAATATTGATGTCGAAATTGTGGCTTAGAATATAGTTTTCTCCTTCAGGGAGATATTTCTTGAATCCCGGGGATGAAATGATGATATGTGCACACGAGCCGAGGATTTGCCTGAAGATGCCCTTACATTTTTGATCCAACCCAAGATCGCGATAATCTATGATGAACTTACCTTTATATTCTCTCGAGAGATAGCGATGGATGAATACCGCTACCTGCTGACCAAACACGATTAATTTATCGTATCTCTCCTGCTTCAAGACACGCACCAAAAAACGCGAATATTGATAATAATAAATTACTTTCTTCAACTTGCTTACCCTATCTTCCGTTTGCACATCAAAATAGTGCTTGGCAGGTTCATGCAAACCTTTTTTGTCAGGATAGATGATATCGTATTCCACACCATCCATCTTGTCAAGAATGTTGGTGTAGATTCTTAGATATGGTGCATAAGATATATTCAAAGGGAGTAATAGTCCTATTCTCATTTTAAAGAGTCTTCAATAATTAGTTTATCTATGATTCTTTGGCATGCTTTTCCATCACCATAAGGATTCACAGCCTTGCTCATACGCTCATGGGCTTCCACCGACTCCAACAGTTCCGAAACGTTAGCAACAATGGCGTCATGGTCGGTTCCCACGATTCTCACCGTTCCTGCCGTGACCGCCTCGGGGCGCTCCGTCGTATTACGCATGACGAGCACAGGTTTTCCAAGTCCAGGAGCCTCTTCCTGAATTCCCCCACTATCTGTTAACACAATGTAAGCTTTCTCCATCAGGAAGACAAAATGTAGATATTCTTGTGGTTCGATGAAGAACATGTTCGAAAGCGTTTCTTCGCCAAATACTTGGCGAATGGGACGGCGAACATTGGGGTTCAGATGCATTGGATAGACAAAGTCCACGTTGGGATGATGTTTGGTCAAGTCCTTGATAGCTGTGCAGATGTTGATAAATCCTTCACCAAAGTTTTCACGACGGTGTCCCGTGATGAGCACTAATCGTCGCCCATCTTTATCCAATCGTCGGGTATCGTAACCAGAAGCCTTCAATTCTCCTGACAATTGTTCACACAACTGTTTGTCGGCAGACATCTTTCCTACCACCCAATGTAAAGCATCTATGACGGTGTTACCTGTGACCGTTATTTTGCCATCGCAGACACCTTCGTCCAACAAGTTCTTACGGCTCAGAGGTGTCGGTGCAAAGTGATAGGTCGCGATACGTCCCGTCAACTGCCGATTCATCTCCTCGGGCCATGGACTATAGATGTCGTGTGTGCGCAGGCCAGCTTCTACATGTCCCACTGGAATCTGTTGATAGAACGCAGCCAACGCCGCAGCCGTTGATGTAGTGGTATCGCCATGTACTAAAACCACATCGGGAGTCTCCTGCTGCAAAACGTCACGCATACCAAGTAACACCCTACTTGTCAAATCGTAGAGGTCTTGTCCCTGCTTCATAATGTCCAAATCGAAATCAGGCTTGATATCGAAAATACGCAACACTTGGTCCAACATTTCTCTATGCTGACCTGTTACGCATACTATGCAGCGAAAAGCATCTGCATGTTTTTGGAATTCCAAAACAAGCGGTGCCATTTTGATGGCTTCGGGGCGTGTTCCGAAGACCAACATTATTCTTTTTCTATCTTTCTGCATATAACAATTCTTTCAAGACTTCCAAATAGCCATGTCCATATCTTTGGTCGGGCTCCACATAATTTCCTTCCCCCCATTCGTTCCACGATTTCAAAAAGATAAGACGATGCTCGGGTTGTTTGTCTTCAACTACTTGAAGCGCATCTTTCACATGCTTTCGGAAATACTCGGGAGTTGCATTGACATAAATGCCCTCGCCGCTACCTGCACGTGGAGTACGATCCCATTGAGGCATAATAGTGGGGAACACATTTTCCCACGTATCCTCTGGAGCAAAGAAGTGAGGAATCACTTTCGGATAATCGTATCTCAAAGCAGGAATGAACGATATGTGTTTGTGGATATATTTTTTAGCAATCCGTCGATATTTCCCAAGGCTCAGCATTTCTGCCCGGGATTTGCCATACGATGTGATGCTGTCGAAACCAAGGGAAAGAATGTCGTTATAGACTTCGGAGCTGCTCACTAGATTGGGCAACACGCGTTTGATAGAGCCATCGGGCTGCCTCTTTATAGTGGTTGTGTTACTAATCATAGCCGTGATATGCACACCTGGCAATCCATTCTCAATAGCTAACCTTTGCCACAACTCGATGAAATGAGCCACATCGGCAAAATTATAGGGGTCGTAGATGCTGAAGATGGGCTTTCCATCGATGGTGATATAGCGATGGTCTCGAAATGCGGGAAGCACATAATTGAAATGAGCGGTGTAATCTTCGTCACCTAGATATTTCATCGGTGCAATCATTTTCGTCGCGCCTCCATTTTGCCAAGTTTTTGTAGTCCACTCATGGTTTGCCCAAGCAAGACAAAAAGGGAAATCGGGTTTACCACTCTTCAAAACCTCCTCGAATGGACGTTGAAGAAGTTGCAAACCTCCACCCATCCAATAATGGTAATAGCAGAAACCTTCAATGCCAGCTTCGTGAGCCATCCGAGCTTGTTGTTCTCTTGTCTCGGGCAGTCGAAGGTCATAAAAACCGAGGTCAGCGGGAATGCGAGGCTGATAATGACCACGAAAAAGAGGGCGTGCTTTCACCACGTTCGTCCATTCTGTGAACCCTGGTCCCCATGCCTTGTCGTTTTCGGGGATGGGATGGAATTGAGGTAGGTAATATGCTATGACGCGCGCTTTCATTTTGTTCGTTTTTGTATATAATACAAACGTGAGAAAAGTTTGTTTTATTGTAATTGTCACTACTTTTTTATAACCTCTCTTTCACTTCAAAAGTCGAGCATAATAGTCAAAAAGAGATTTGACAATAATGTCTGAAAACATTTTGATATACCTAATATCATATTATTAAAGTGTCAATGCATCAGCTTCCCTATTATTTCGTGATAGAACCGATACACTTGTTCTGCATTTTCCTCTGTAGAATATAGTCTGTTGACGGTATCGAAAGCGCGTTCCACATTAGATTCATAATTCTCAATTGGTTTGTCAGCAACGTCAATCAAGTGCTGGGTCAATTCCGTTTCCGTGTCATAGCGCAAGGCTATTTCTGCCCCGTGTATTTCTTTTCCATTGTCCAATTGCTCTTTCGTTCCCGTTGTATTGTGACCTATTGCCAAACACCCGTTGAACATGGCTTCGGGCATGCAAAGTCCAAAACCCTCATAAAGAGACGGCACAATAATAGCCCTCGCCTCTCGCATAATAACATCAATGTCATCACGCTCACCCATGAAATGAACCAACTGTTGCAAATGGTTGTCGATGATATAGTGCTTCATCATATCTATATACTGTTGTTGATTGCCTCCTATTCCACCCGCTACATATAGGGGTATAACGTTATGAGCAAAACTGACGTATTCCTTATAAGCTCGCAACAAAATGTCGAGTCCCTTATTTGGTTCTATTCTTCCAGCAAAAAGAAAGTATTCCCCCACTCCATTACGAACAGGGCGAGTGAAGGCTGTAGGGCGAATGCCATCGTAAATAACACGCGAAAGTCCACTCGCCTTCATCCCATAATGGCGTTGTATGTCTTTTGTGATACATATCGAATACGATTTACTAAGCTGCCGCACAAAGCATCTCTGTCTAGGAAAATAATGATAGCCCATAAAATCTGCATATTCGCGAATATGATATATATGAGGGATTCCTAGTTTGCAAGAACAGTCGTATCCTATTTTGATGATACTTGTATTAGTGTGAATCAGATCAATGTCTTTACCCTGCAAATAGTGAACCATACGATTCACCGCCATCTTGTTAAGAATCATGCGGGCTATCAAACGGGGAAAGAATAGAAGTTTAGCTTTCAGGTTGCGATGTCCAGGGTATGCACAGGGACGATGATTAACAACCAAAACAGAATAGCCCTGTCTTTTCAAATCTTCACAAATACCCTTGTCGTCTGGCATAATGATATACATCTTGACACCTTTCTCCCGCAAAAGTCCAAGAGTTCGCAGGACGGCCTTAGTGGCGCCCATGAAAGGATCTGTCGTATGCAAGACAAGCACTACGTTCATGTTTCTTGAATTATAGGGTTAGATTCTGAAAGAGTCTGGGGTGTCAGGTAAGCCGCCGCATATAAAGGAATGAAGATATTATCCCATAGCATGAACGCGGAGGCGCCAAAAAACAAAAGCGCGACAAAAAGAACACTCACAAAGGCTCGTTTGTTTGGTGTATACATCAGCGAGACAACATAGAAAAGCCACACAAGGACAACGCCGACTATACCATGTTCGTAGAAAAACACACGATAGCCTGCATTTCCAAATTCCGAATTATCCATTTCTCTCCCCAACAGCACGTCGCTAGAAGAAATGAAATTCTCATAATCACCCTCGAAGTTATTCGATATTCTATTGTCGCCCGCCATTTCTCCATCTTCAATCTCCATTCGAAGTAAAATGAGGTCGTGAACCAAGTTGTTACCATTGTTATAAGTAAAAGTGACTATGAGCACGACACTGATGACAGCCAATGTAGCGACCAATTTACGTATCATCTGTTTGCCACGAATCCATAAGTTCAAGAAAACGATGACCACTATATAGATGTAGGAAGCCAGTGAAAACGTTAAGAACAAAGTCGTCAGCATCACTATGTTATACCACTTGCGCCATTTCCCACGTTGCGAGAACAACAAGAACGCACATGCGGTGCCAATATGGCTAGGTTCGATGAAGACAGCATGAAAACGTGGAAGAATCTGAAACAAAGCTCTGTCATCAAGCATGAAAAGATAATAATTCGTATAAGAATAGAATTCACCGAATTGAACATTGGTGCTTGGCAATGGGAAACCCGATAGATAAAGGAATAATCCCAAGAGCGAAAATGACAGGAGAACGGCTAGACACTTAGACAAGAAAACTATCATCTTCTGCATTTTTTCAAACGAAAGACGGAAGAGGAATAAAAAGATAGTGGCACGGAACAGACCTATAATGTAACCATTGACGCCCAGCCCTAACGACATTCGCTCATAAAAATAATAGAAGATAAAAAACAAAAGAGGTAACAAATATTCATTACGAGTGAAAAACGAGCGATTAGTGGTACGCATCACCATATAAGCCCCACCCACACACATTGCGGCAGGGATGGGATAGAGATTACCTATCCACCACATAAACCAAGGATTGAGCGAGCCAAGGAAAGCTATCAGCACTCCAACATTGAACAATCCTGTAGCCAGTTTCTCCTTATCAATCAGATATAGGTCTGACACCTTCCATTTCCATTTCATCCACGTAACTTCTGTTTGATCATCTCAACAAAAAATGTACGTTCAGATGGCAAAAGAGTGAAACGCCATGCCGTAACCGAAGCTATCGAGACTGCCAACGCAACGGTTATAAGGAAACGGAAAGGCATATGCAAAAATGCTATACATAACCAACTTGTGACTATCGATGCAACAAATAACGGAACAAGTGGCCAAACTGTATAATGCACATAGGAACTGATGGAAAGGCCTGCGGTGCGTTTCAAATAGGGCAATCGTGCTATTGCGACCAATGTCTCTATAATGAGATAAGACCACATAACACTCTCAACGGAACACCCTTCTAATAACATGAAATATGCTAAAGGCAGATTAAGCAACTTCGGAGTGAACATAAGTAATGAGTAGTTACGAATATTGCCTTGAGCCTGATTGACAGCATGCAAACCTATGGTCAATTGGTCGATGAGGAACGATACCAAAATAAAGGTCGAGATCATTGCCGTATAAGAAGGCACCTCGCGTTTGATCCACACCTCTAGAATAGATGACATCTCCATCATTACAGGGATGGACACAATGGCCATAAGTGCAACCGAATACTTGCTTTCCTTGCTTGCCAATTTCAACATCTTATCATGCTCATCTGCACCTTCGGCTTTCATGATTTGTGGATTCATAGCATTCAGAATAGAGGAACTGACAAATGCCATTGATGAGTAAATCTGAAAGGCCAACCCATATGCAGCATTGATAGCTGTACCAAAAAAGTGGTTCAAGATGACGGCAATGCCTTGATTTCTAGCAGCAATAGAACCCATACCATAGGTAGACCAACCCGCGAAGCCAAAGATGCTGCTCATGGTCTTGCGGTCAATATCTCGACGGTGAATAGTAAAACGGCACTCTGCGAACTTCCATCGTGAATAGCCAGCATAAGCCAACAAGTTGAGCAACTGAATGCTAGCCATCATCAATGCATAAAAAAGAAGTTTGTCAGAATTGATGTGAGAGAGCCAAATAGCCAAACTCAATTTAATAAAGGCATCAGCAATCTCAACAATAGCTATATAAACTATCTTCTCACGAGCAATAAACAAGGCTTTGAATGGCGCCATAATGATAGTAATGAGCAGCATCATAGTCGTTATGACATATACCATGCGAGCCGTGCCCATACGATCAGGATTGATTTTTAACACACTCATCAACCAATCTTCTGCCAACAAAAGAAGCAAAGCAATAGCTGCTCCAATAAGGAGATGAAGTAAGAGACTGTTAGAAAATAGTTTCTTCACATAGTTGGTGTCGCCACGTCCAATATAAAATGAAATATAACGCTGGGTGGTCACCACCATCGCATTAACGATGAACCCCAACATGGAAACCGCACCTCCCACGACAGAATAGATACCATAGTCATTCACATCTAATGCGTCAAGAATTAATCGCGTGGAATAGAGCGAAAGAAGAATGGTCAGTACGGCTTTCACGTACTGTGCCAATGTGTTCACTATAATTCGTTTGGTGGGATTCACGTCGTTTTCAGTTTTTCTGCTATACGGCACCTTTCAGTTCGTCCTTGAGGATATAAGCAATAGTGCCAAAGAATGTTAGGAACAACATACCAATCACAAACAGCATGCGTTTGGGGCCAGCTGGTTTTATAGGGACTTCTGCGCCTTTCAACAAGGTGAAGGCAGGTGTGCGCTCCTGAACTTTGGCCTTTGCTTGTTGCAACTGAGTGCTCAACGCACTATAGGTGTTGAACTTCAATTGCATATCGTTCTCCAAGTCATCCTGCTTTGAACGATAGCTTTGCAACACTACATCGGTATTGGCATCCGAATAGCTGCCATATAGTTGTCGAGCTCGTTCGTAATCACGCTTGGCCTCAGCCGCGAGTTTCTTGTAATACTCTAAATCTATGCGAGCCTTGTTTGTTCGATATTCTGTAATGAATGCTTGCAACTGGTTTTTCACAGAATCGGCAATGGTCTTACAAATCAATCGATCCTGATCCTTCACCATAGCCGTTATGACACCCGTCTTCTTGTCAACATCCAGTTTGATTTTACTCTTGATGGCTTCCACCACTTCGTTATCAAGTCTTGGAAGAATGTAAGGGTTGAACTCTCCATTCCCTCCCTTGATAATCTTTTCCTCCTTTTTAGGCATCATCTTCTTCATCCACTCCTTTACGAACGCCCACCAAGGATGTCGCTGATGGTGAACCAGATAATCGTGATAAGTAGCCTTTATCTCGCCATCTGCACTTTCCACCTTGAAGTTGAAGAACTTGGTCACAAATCCGTTGTCTTCCATCAAGTCAGGATAGAGCATGGGCGAGATGGCATCGGTGGATTGCATACCCGAGAGGTCGAAGCCGAAAGTAGATGCCAACGACCCCAAAGCACCACCCGTCATGGTGTTCTCCACTTCAGGAGCCAGTTTCACCTCTGTGGTATAATAACGAGGGATACAGATGATATACAACGACGAAAGTACAAACGCAATAGGCAATGTGATAAGGAAAAGGCGCTTGCGAGCCATCACCTTCTTGAACAGTTGCCTTAAATCTATATAATCGCTTTTGTTTACTTCTTCCATTTCAGTTTTCATTTCTCAGAATTCATTAAACGAAGCACGACGGCTCATCACTTCAAGATGTTAGCCAAAGTTGCCAACATGGTTGCGATACTGGCCACAGATGTTCCAAGCGTCAACCATTCAGTCAGTTTCATCGTTGTCGACTTAGGTTTGCTTGGCACCACGATCTCACATCCTGGTTTTATCTTGGCGTTATGCCCCACTTGGGCCACAGTACCATTCATATATATAATATATGTGTGTCTTTTTTTGGCTCGCTCACCCCATCCACCAGCTTGGTCGATATAATAACTGACTCGCTTGCCTTTTTCATAGGAAACGGTATTGGGGAACATCACATCACCACTAATCTTCACAGTACCATTGTATTCTGGGACAACAATGCGGTCGCCCTCACGCAACACCAAGTCGGCGTCTCCGCCAGGTGTCGCCATAGCCTTGTCGAGCTCGATACCTACGTAATAGGTGTCACCCAAATCCAACTTGCTCACGTCCACAGAGTCTTTTCCACTTTCCTGACTTTTTGCCATCTTCAGCACGGTCTGCATACGCATGCGCTCATCAGTCGTCATTCGTCTTTCCAATCGAGCGCCAGCCACGTAAGCCAAATCATTCACACCGCCAGCGCGTTTGATGACCTCGCTCAATCGTTCGTTCTTCGTTGTAAGGGTGTAGGTTCCTGCGAACATCACCTGTCCTTCAACGGTAACATTCTGCTGTCGGCTATAACCAGGACTCTTACGAATATACACTTCATCATATGGCATCAATGTGAAACCAGGTTCTCCGTCAATCACAAAGCCATCTTTCAGGGCGAATGTGTAAACGCGGGAAATCAAACTGTCGGTAGTCAATGCCTTTGGATTGCTCACACGACGCGACACATCCACCTTCATCACCGATGCAGTCTCCTTCAAACCACCAGCTTGAAGCACGAAGTCTTCCAACGTCTCGTTCTCCGCATACTGATAGGTTCCCGGATAGACAACCTCACCATGTATCGTGATGGTTTGTTGCTCTTGCACCTCCTGCTTCGTGGGAATGAAAATGACGTCCTCGTTCTGCAAAGGAACGTCGGGTACTGTCCCA
>JAFYJN010000085.1 GCA_017538105.1 Prevotella sp.
CACAGATAGTAACGATACCGTCAGCGCGGTCTATAACCAAGTCAATTTGAACGGCAGGTTGGCTATTCTGACTGCGCCATGCATAGTATTCATGCCTGATGGCGTCAAGTCGCAAGCCATGTACAATCTGCCTTACATGCCTTAGACAGACACGCTCAAAAGTCAGTCCATACCAATTATTTTGCTCTGGTGTGCCGAGTGTGTTACGCCAGAAATGTTCATCCGTCACTCTACGTGTACCAAACCGATAGTAGAACAGAGAGTAGAAATCTATCAACTGGTATATGCCATTTTTCTGTAATGTGCCGTTATTGTATCTGCGTACAAAGTCACAATGCTCCAAGTCATCCAGCATATCACAAAGATGACCATTGTCCGAAATTTTTAATTCCTTCGCTATTTCTGCACGTGTATATCCGTCACATCCTGGGCAAAAAGTTGTCATTTTTAACAGTTTTTGCCCGAAATATCACTTCGCGAGATTCCAAAATCCAACTATTCCTGCAATAGTGGTACTTGAACATACCCCCCAAATAAGAGATTGGGACGCTTGATGATAAAAAGCAAAGAACTCGGGCATAAACCAAATGAAAATGCAAGTTTATGCCCAGTTATTATACATTTTAACAAACTGAGTTCCTTCTTCATAACCTACTGATTTTTTTTACAACTTACCGACTAACAACACAAAAGTTTTGTATAAATTTGTATAAACAAGTCGGCCTCTCTCCGAGCCAATGTATAACTTTGCACGCGGTTTTATATAACTGTAAGTGCTATAAACAACAATGATTAGTATGATAGAAAGAAAAGACATCATCAGCGAATATGAACAGACAGGTTCCATTCGCGCTGTGGCCAGGAATCTTGGCATTCACCGCAAGACGGTGAAGAATTACGTCAATGGGTATTTGGTTGCCAAGGCGGGAGGCGATGAGACGCTGACCGCCTACCTGAAGAGCGAGCCTTCGTACTAGGTTCCCCAAAGGGAGAGAACCGTCATCACGGACGAGGTGTGTGAGTTTATCAACACTTGCCTTCGTGACAATGAGGAGAAGCGCCGGAGGGGTGACAGGACGCAACCTGCCGAGCGCACACAGCCAGAGCAGTTAATACAGTTGTCGCTCGAAGAGAAAAAGATGACCCAGAAGCAGTTGGCTATGGAAATCGGTGTCAGCCCATCGCGTATTAACGATTATATATCCGGGCGAGCGGAACCGACGCTCAAAATTGCCCGTCAGCTTTGCACTACATTAGGCTTCGCCCCTGCCGCTATGCTGGGCTGTTGAACATTACAACAGCCCAACATATGTTGTTCAACTCATTTATGCAGTATGGAGAGAATGAACGACAATCAAAGACTGTTTATCAATCCGTATATTTGATGATACGATAGTTATTCTTGTCGTCGATGATGACACCATCGGCTTTTAGCTTACGGGCTTGTTTGGCTGCACGCAGAAAGTAATATTTTTCAATGCGGGGACGTTCACGGCGAATGAGAGGGATAATAAATGGGCGATAGGCACCAAGAGCTATGACCTTGAAGGGACGATTAACTTCGCTTTCATTCATATAAATGCTGACATTGTTATACACATCAGCCTCGCGCTCATCAGTCTTGAGCATTTTGCCAACAATTGTCGTGGAATGAGCGCGCCGCTCGTAATTATTTTTCATCTCATCAACACTGAAATAACTGGAACATGAGGATAGCACGACGGCAGCTGTCAAAGCGAAAACAAATAGATTCTTTTTCATCATAACTAAAATTTGATTAAACATGTTTACGATATTTTGATTATACATGGTACAAAGATAAGTATTAACAAGAGGCTTCCAATCATCCATTTTGTCCAATAAAAATGAGTCTCCTCTTGCGCCCCTCCAAGAGTAGGTAATGGAAGTAGGATGAGGTCTTTTTGAATGAACAAAAACGTAATTAAGATAATGTCAAATTGTTCACTGTATATTATCTCTTCATGTATTCATAATGACCGACTTGGAGGAAACGATAAGTAATACTATTTTAGGGTCGCCCGATACTCTGTCGGGGTACAATCAAACTGCCCTAGATCACCTTGTTTAAGGACCAAGTTGTTGTATGCCTCTTCTATTTTGGCTTTTAGTTCATCGTTCATATTTTTTGTTCGTTTGTACTATTATTCTGATATTTCGGGTTACCATGTTTGCGCAAACATGGTAACCCGGAAACAATAATATCCCCTACAAGTATTATTGTTATCAGCAAGTATATAGTATTCTTATAATGAATCCCATATAGTAGAAGAGAGTCTATCTTTTTCCGTTGGATACTCTTCTTCCCATAAGTTGGAACTGTTGGCAGCCGGTTCTTGAGAGCCGCTCTCGTCCACGCCGCCCCAGCCAGTGCCGTTGTCACCTGTCACGCTGCCGTCGAGCATGATACTATCGATGTCCATCATGCAGGTCTTCACCTGCGGTGTAATATATCTTGTTTTTTTCATAATTCTTTTAACCCACCCCCACCCTCCTTAAGGAGGGTGGGCTTTCATGGGCTTTGTTTATTGGTTAAACTTTCTATTATCACTCCCCCCTCCCTAGGAGGGGTTGGGGGTGGGTATTACTTAATTACCTGTTTCTTGCCGTTGATGATATATATGCCGCGAGGCAACTTCTTCAAGTCGATATCCTTGCCTACGAACTGGCCCTGTATGGTATACACAGCACCGTCAGCCATCTGCTCGCGATTAATCTCACGTATGCCTGTCGTTCCGTCGAACGAGAAGCTGATGTTCGCGTTGGCCATGTCAGCCAGCACATCCACGAACTCGAAATACCCGCGGAAAGCCTTCATCTTCGTCAGACCGGTAGAATACCAGAACTTGTTGTTACTGATGAAGAGACAGCTCTCAGGCACCGTCGTCTGGGCATGGTACGTGCCGTAGAACGTGCCGTACACCTTGCGCTGCCTGCCCGTCTTGCCGTTGTCGTATTCAGCTATCGCGCTCTCCTCGTCGGGTTCAAGGATGCTTCTCACCGTGAACTCCTCAACGGGTTCCGACACCTTGATCAGGTAGGGATAGTTGGCGTAGAACCCTTCCTCGTCGATGTCGATGTCGCCGAAGTGGACAAGGATACTTTTTACGTTGTCGTCATCGTCGTAATCCACGTCGTAGCTGTCGAACGCCTGCAGCTGCACGTCGTCGCCGAACGAGGCGTACACCTGCTCAGCCGTCATGTTGAAAGGCAGACAGATGGTGCTCCACTGGTTGGCGGCTATCGTGCGCCTCACCCTGATGTTCACCGCAGCGTCCGTCGTCTCGATGTCGTCTTCGGAGTCCTCATCAAGCACGATGGTATTGTCGCCGATGGTCAGCTCGGTGGTCACCGTCTGACCCACCTCGGTGAGGTTGTTATCAGCATCGGAGAAGGCTGCGTCGAGGATGTTCATCTCATATACGCCATCGGCATAGTCCTCGGGGATGTTGACCGTGATTCGTGCCACCTCGCCCTCGTTGCCGCTGAAGGTGTAGGGCTTGCCCGTGTTCGGGTTGGCCGTCGAGGTGCCGCAGAGCACCTGCAGCGTGCCGTCAGCCTGCAGGGCGGAGTTGAAATAGTCGGTCTTGCGAGCCGTGGTGCGCTCCGTGCTCAGTTCGGCCATGAGGATGTCGTCATCGTCGGTGGCCACCGTGATGCCTTCGGGCAGCTGCAGGCGGAACTCGAAGCCCGCCACGGGGCTGCTGTTCTTCATCTGGATGGAGAGCGTCTGCTGCGTGCCCGGGGTGGCGGTCACGGGCTCCACGTAGATGATGTCGGTCAGCGTCGAAATATCCGTCGCGGCTTTCCTCGGGCCCTTCTTCGGGGCTGCCGCCGGGGCGTTGCTGCTGGTCGACGAGTTCAGGATGATGTTGGCGATGCCGATGAAGTCGGACACCTCGATGTTCTTGTTGTTGTTCAAGTCACCCGCCTTGAAGATGAACACCTGCGGCGGATTGCCGAGGATGTAATTGGCCGTGGCGATGAAGTCGGCCACCTCCACTTTCTTGTTGCCGTTCACATCGCCGAGGATGAAGTTGATGATGGAGAGCGTCGACTTCAGGTAGGCGGTTGTGTAGAGCGTGGAGTTCTTGTCGGTCAAGTTCACTTCCTTCAGGATGATGGGATAGTCACCTTCCTCCATGTCCTCGCTGATGTTGAGCGTGATGGTTGCCACCTCGCCGTCATTGCCGTCGAAGGTGTATCCCTTCGATGAGCCGCAGAGCACGCGGATGCTGCCGTCAGCCTGCACGGTCGAATTGAAGTAGTCGGTCTTGCGCGTCGTGGTGCGCTCCGTGCTCAGTTCTATCAGGCTGAAGCCGTCCTCGTCGGTGGCTACGGTCACGCCCTCGGGCAGGTAGAGGTCGAACTGATAACCCTGCACCTCAACGGTGTTCTTCATCTTCACCGATAACGTCACCTGGCTGCCGGCGGCACCCTCCACGCGCTCCAGATAGATGGTGTTGGCGATGGCGCCGTAGTCGGTGTCCTCGCTCGCCGTCACTTTCTGACTCTCGAATGCTTCGATGGCGGCATTGATGTCGGCCGTGCACTGGTTGATGGCCTCGTCGCTCATCGTACTGGATATCTGGGCCCTCACGCTGTTGATTACCGCCAGAAGGGCGGCTCGTGAGCCGGGTGCATATTCACCAATGTCCTCACCTTCCGTGCTGTTGTCGTAGAGGGTCTGGGCCTCATCTACCAACGCTTGCAACGCGGCGATAGCCGCCTCTTTGTTCGCCGTCACCGTCACCTGGCAGTTGGCTGTCACGCCTGAGCCGTCAGTGGCGGAAGCGGTAATGATAGCCGTACCCACTGCCACGGCGGTGACCACTCCGTTCTCCACGGTGGCCACCTCTTCGTTGCTGCTTGTCCAACTCAATTGTTTGTTGGTGGCCCCGAGTGGCATGACACTGGCAGTAATGGTCTCCTCCGAGCCAATGGCTATGATTAGGGTTGTCTTGTCAAAAGAAATCCCTGCCACAGGGGTATTCTCATCATTCCATAGCAAGAAGGGATAATTCTCCCCATGGTTAATACCCCATACAGAAGAAAAGTCCCAACCTAAACCTTGGTAGGTGGCAGAGTTCATCAGTTCGGACATCGTTTTGGCAATACCCTCAACCAAATCGTCTGTTTTCCTCTGCGGAACATTATTGAGCGACACTTGCATTGTACTTAATGCATAATTGCTCAAATCCGGGTCAGCCGCACCATTCTTAAAACCGCCTATGACTCGACATCCCCAAGAAGACTGAGCAGATAGCGATAGGATGTTGCAGGCAGCAACACTGTTTGTCAGACTGGCATTTGCACCATCGAGTTCTCCAACAACTCCACCGCCATACATTACGCCCTCAATATTCCCTGTGGCATAACACTTGTCAATACTATTGAAGGTATATCCTACCAAGCCCGCACTAAACAAAGTTCCCTTTACTCCAGTTGTGCTATAACAATTGTCAATAGGAGACAATGCATAACCCACCAAACCGCCTGTATAAGAATCATTACCTGTAACAGAAACATTTCCTGTGGATACTGATTGGCTAATAGCAGACTCGCTATAACCCACCAAGCCTCCTGCATATCCGTTGGATCCACTTGTTGATAATGTCGTATTTGCAACAGATTTACTTATTGTTCCACCTTTAGAATAGCCAACGAGTCCACCAACTCGGTTTTCTGCATTAGTTGATGTGACAGTAGCATCTGTGCGACATCTATCTAAATTACATTCCTCAGCCATTCCTGCCAATCCACCAACAAATGCCTCATTGGAACTTGACATTGCAGAACCTTCAAAAGAAACCTTATTGATTGTTGTGTTCAAGGTATAACCAACGACACCACCCACATGTACGGTACCTTCTACATCGCCCTTGACGTAACAATTCTCTATTATTCCATTGGCATTTCGCCCAATGAGGATACCCGTGTAGTCACCACCCTTCACGCTCTTTCCTGTTGCAACCTCTACGTTCAGATTTTTGATTTGTCCTGAAGAAAAGTTTGAGAAAAGACCATTATAGTCATCTGTCGTATTGATCCATAATCCAGAAATGGTATGAAAGCTACCATCTATGTATGTTGCGTCACCGCTGTTCCTACCAATGGGAATCCATCCTTTTTCCGGGCTATTCTCGTTAATCCACTGAGTCAGGTCAATGTCATTCATTACCTTATAATAACCCCTATTTGATGCTCCTTGTAAATCTTCAGCCGTATAAATGCGCCAAGGATCTTCTTCTGTTCCGCTACCAGGATATCCAACCGTTGCTGTTGTGAAATATGAAGGAGCCTTTCCTTCCACGTCAGCATATATCTGGACAATTGCTCCACTTTGTAGAGGTTCCGTATCGAAACTCCAAAAGTAATTATTGCTCTCAGTTGACACTACATCTCTGTCTTTGTAGTAAAGATACACGGTCCCACCATCAACACTCTTTCCTGAAATACTCGTAACTTGTGAAACGAGATTACTCTCTATAATTGGTGGTGCAGCTTGATATTTCTTATAAGGGAAACATTCCGTTTCAAGTATATTCCAATTATCGTCGAAGTTCCAACCCCAAGAAACATAGTTGGCTTTCAACTTCAGAGCAGATGGACCAATACTTGTTCCGTTCTGTAAATCATCATCTATATCTTGTGCCACACCACTTAGTATTACTCGTGCTTGTGCCAATGCACGGTTTGATTCTGATGAACCTAATGCACCGATGGTAGTATATTCTTCATCTATAAGACCATAAATGCGACCAACATTGGAGGTGGTAGCAGAAATAGTGGAAACGATGGCGACATTTGATTTTATGGTAGTATAATTACTATAATTGCTGTCAGTATCCCCACTAATTTGCCCCACTATGCCACCAACATTTTTAGAACCATAAATATTGGCATTCATATAATTGCTATGAATAATTCCACCACTATTATAGCCCACAATTCCACCCGCGTTGTTCTGGCCTTGTATTGTCCCACTAAAATAATTATTTTCTATAGACAAACTAATAGTGTTGCGATAATAGTCATAATAAGTGAGAGTAGTACCCATATCTTTTCCGACATCTGAATAATAATGACATGTTCTTTGAGTAACGTTTCCATTTCTAATGATTGTTTCTAGCGCAGATCCTTCGTAATGAGATTGAGCTGAAAAACTTTTTGAAGTTGATGCACTCCCAATTAGGCCACCGACAAAAGAATTTGCTATTATATTGCCAACAGTATTACAATTTTTTATTAACCTTACAACAGAACTCCCAGAATAAAGTCTTTCATAATAATAAACATCATCGTGTTGCCAATAATCTCTGTAATAATAATGTAAAGTAGGTTCCACAGCTATATTCAAAACCGCTCCAATCAATCCTCCTACATAATCATTTCCTTGCATATCCCCGAAGTGACTGCAATTTTCCATATCCTCAATACATCCACCTTTACTCACGCCTACTATACCTCCAGCGTAATCACCAGAAGCTGTGATAGTTCCCTTATGAAAGCAAGTGTTAAATGAAGATGTCGTATTCTCTAATGCTCCTGAAAAACCTGATACATATTGTGTTCCCTGCACATTACTCTCAACTGAACAGCGAATAAATGTTCCTGTGGAACAACAACCGACAAAGCCTCCAGTATAATCCAGTCCACTAACATCTCCGATTTGTTTAATATCAGTAATGGAAACGCTTGTCAGCTTACCAGCAAAGCCACCAGCATAGTTTTCTGCATTTGTACTTTGTCCTGTCACACTACCTTGTTGCCAAGTGCCACCTTCTGCCAATCCAACGAACCCACCGAGATAGTTTTGGGCGCTTACTGATGTCTCAACACTGAAAGTTGAATAGTTAGTGTGAAGAGATTGACCTATAAAGCCACCAACATTGCTTGTTCCTTCTACTCCAGATGTTAGTGAAAGATTACAATTGGTTATTTCTGAACCAGCAGCATACCCGATGAAACCGCCGACATTGGAAGCACCCGTGACAGAGGTTCCTTCTATCGATAGGTTTTCTATCGTAGCACCACTTAAATATCCGAAGAAACCTACGTAATCCGTTGATACGCGTTTAATCATCAATCCCGATACTTTGTGGTTATTACCTAAAAAACTACCTTTAAATGGCATTGACTCAACACCTATAGGTAGCCATCCCTGACGTGGATTGTTTTCAGCAATCCATTCAGATATGTCCAAGTCTTTCATCAACTTGAACACCACACCCTCTTGATTGAGGAAATTAGACACTTGCGCCAGTTGCGTCTCATTGAAAATCAGATACGGGTCTTCTTCCGTTCCATTTCCAGATCCGCTAAACTGTGCGAATGATAGTAGCGAACAAAGTAACATTGTCGCTAATGTAAATAGTCTTTTCATATTCTTAAAGTATTTTGTTTGATATTATTATCCATCTTTTAAAAGGGTGAATCATACATAGAACTTCATTTATAAAATATATAACCATAAAGTAATTACATATAAGTCACCCTCTTGGATTACCTTACAATATGCTATGCTTTTGTAAGATTTCACGTAGTTCTTGTTCGTCATTACAACAATCGACGACCTCATTGTCTTCTCCTATTAAAGATATAGGCCAAAGATTCAATGATAGGACATTTGAAATTCTCTCCTCTAGACCCATTGAATTGCCATCATTCTCACAGAAGAACGATAAAGGAATACTTAACATATAACATGAAATTAATGCGTCCTTCGGCTCAAAAGGAGTAGTTAATAGATTATTGTTTGGTGAAGGCACAAAAAGAAAGTGTGAGCCTACTTTCGCTTATTCCAATGGTAGGCTCTCGACTGCCTGTGCAACGAATAAGAAAAGCCGCTCACACCTTAGACTTTATATGCATAGATATACATATAACCCATCTAAGGAGGGCGTTTCCTGTATTCCAGTTACACAGTGAGTTGTCGAGATTCACCATTGCGGAATAGTCAAAACGCTTCCTAATTATGTCTTGTCGTAATCATACGACATTGCAAATATAAGAAGTATTTCGCAGAAACGCAAAAATGCGAGCGACTTTTTTCTTGTTCCGTGGACAAAGATATGAAAAAATCGGGAAATGGCGTATCAATTTTGTCAAAATAATAGGAGGCCCACCCCGACCCTCCCAAAGGGAGGGGGAATAAGCCTCCCCCTGGCCCCCTCCAAAAGAGGGGAGGGAAGAAAGAGGCGCTGCCCCTCCAAAGAATAAGGGAGGTGGCGATTTGTTCTTCTTGTGACGCCTTTCCCTATAAGAAAAGTGAAAAACTTTATCAGATTGGCTTATAATTCCCGAATAATACCTACCTTTGCAGGTTGAAACAGAATAACGTAAAGCAACCGACAATGATACTTGAAAAAATAGAGCAATTGCTCCAGGAAGTGAAAGAGCTGTGTGCTTCCACCCCTGAGGAGATAGAAGCCCTGCGTTTGAAATACCTGAGCAAGAAAGGTGAGATAACGGCGTTGATGGCCGATTTCCGCAATGTCCCTGCCGAACAGAAAAAGGCTGTGGGCATGAAAATCAATGAGTTGAAACAGACCGCGCTGGAGCGCATCAACTCGTTGCGTGAACAATGCGAGAATAGTGGCAGTTGTGAAAGTGCCCTCGACCTGACACGTACCGCCTACCCCATCGACCTGGGCACCCGCCATCCCCTGTCGATCGTGACGAACGAAATCATCGACATCTTTTCGCGCATGGGGTTCACCCTGGCCGACGGCCCCGAGGTAGAAGATGACCTGCACGTGTTCACAAAGATGAACTTCGCCGCCGACCATCCCGCCCGCGACATGCAAGACACGTTCTTCGTGTCGCAGCATCCCGATGACGTGACGAAAAACATCCTGTTGCGCTCGCACACCAGTAGTGTGCAGGCCCGCGTGATGGAGAAGACACAGCCGCCAATCCGCATCATCTGTCCCGGTCGCGTATATCGCAACGAGGCCATCACGGCACGTGCCCACTGTTTCTTCCATCAAGTGGAAGGGTTGTATATCGACAAGAACGTGTCGTTCACCGACCTGAAGCAGGTGCTGCTGACTTTCGCCCGTGAGATGTTCGGTGCCGACACCGACATCCGCCTGCGTCCATCATATTTCCCCTTCACCGAGCCGAGTGCCGAGATGGACATCTCCTGTTTCATCTGCGGCGGCGAGGGATGTGGCTTCTGCAAGCACACCGGATGGGTGGAGATTCTAGGCTGCGGCATGGTACACCCGAACGTATTGGAGAAATGCGGCATCGACAGCAAAGTATATACTGGCTATGCCTTTGGCATGGGCGTGGAGCGCATCGCCAACCTAAAATATTCGGTGAGCGACCTTCGGTTGTTCTCGGAGAACGACACCAGGTTCCTGAGGGAGTTCGAGGCGGCGAATTAGGAAGCCTCCCCCTGGCCCCCTCCAGTAGAGAAAGCCTCCCCCCTTCCCCCTCCAGTAGAGGGGGGAAGAGATGAGGGTTGAGTGATGAAGGAAGAGGAAGAGAGGTGAAGAGACAAGGGGAGTAAGAAATGAGGAATGAGAGATGAGAGGAGAAGAGACGGAGGATGAAGGACTGATGATGAAGAGAGCGATAGTGATAGGAGCCTCATCGGGCATTGGTCGTGAGGTGAGTAGACAGCTCATCGAACGAGGATTGCTTGTAGGTGTGGCGGCACGCCGCGAGGAGCAGTTGAAAGAATTGGTTTCCTTGGCTCCGGAGCGTGTGAAGGCCCTCCGCATCGATGTGACCGACAGCGAAGCCCCTACCCTCTTGCGGCAGCTCATCGAACAGTTAGACGGCATGGACCTGTATTTCCACATCGCAGGCATCGGCAATCAGAATCCCCATTTGGAGGAAGGGATTGAGATGCGCACCGTGGAAACCAATGCCCTGGGATTCACACGCATGGTGGGCGAGGCGTTCCGCTATTTCGCAGAAAAAGGACGTGGACACATCGCCGCCATCAGCAGCATCGCCGGCACGAAAGGGTTGGGACCGGCTCCCTCCTATTCCGCCACCAAGGCCATGCAGAACACCTATCTCCAATCATTGGAGCAGTTGGCGCACTTACGAGGACTGGACATTCGATTCACCGACATCCGTCCCGGTTTTGTCAACACCGAGTTGCTGAACGACGGCAACCATTATCCGCTGATGCTGAAAGCCGAAGATGTGGCAAGGAAGGCCATCCGGGCAATAGAGCGTCGCCGACATGTGGTGGTGATTGACTGGCGCTGGAGCGTGATAACGGCGGTATGGAGAAGGATTCCGAAATTGGTGTGGAGAAGGCTCCCCCTGCAACTCCCACGGTAAGAGCCCCCCACCAACTCCCCCGAGGGGGAGAGAAGTTTGACTTATAAAATACAAGATTTAAATATAACAACCATGAAAAAGATAAGAGTAGCAGCCGCCGTGATACAGGACAGTCGTGGCAGATATCTGTGCATGCAACGTTGTCGTTCGGACCAGGAATACACTTCCATGCATTGGGAGTTTCCCGGAGGAAAGATAGAAGATGGGGAGACCGGTTATGACACCCTGTTGCGTGAGATTAAAGAAGAAATGGACTGGGATATTTTTGTGGGTCGCCTATTAGGCACCATCACGTATGAGTATCCCGATTTCACCATCTCCCTTGAAGCGTACCTATGCAAGGGAGGAAAAGGACACTTCAAACTGTTGGAACACCTTGACTACCGTTGGCTAAAACGTTCGGAGATGACCTCGCTAGAATGGACCGAGGCTGACAGGGAGGTACTGGGGCTGCTGTAAAATTAAAAGATTTAAAAATTTAAAGATTAAAAGATTAGAAAATTAGATAATTAGACAATTAAAAGATTAAAGTTTCTCATGTTATGAAGATAAAGGAAGATAAAGGGAGATAGCTTGCGAAAGTTGAGGATTATAAGATTAGTTTGAATGGGCGAGGATAAAGTCGCGGCACTCCTCCATGAGCCATTTGGGGGTGGAGGTGGCGCCACAGATGCCTACGGTATCGGCTTTCTCGAGCCATTCGAGATTAATCTCCGAAGCGCTCTCGACATGGTAGCTATTCGGGTTGACGTTGACGCACGCATTGAAAAGCACCCTCCCATTTGAACTTTTTCTTCCACTGACGAATAGCACCACATCATGCTTGCTGGCAAACTGCCGTATGTCGCGCATACGGTTGGCCACCTGTCGGCAAATGGTGTCGAAACTGCGGAAGGTGACAGCGGGTGAGATATGCGCTTGTATGTATTCGATGATGCTGTTGAACTCATCCAGCGACTTCGTAGTTTGCGAATACAAGAAAATGTCGCGGTTGAAATCCAGCTGTTTCACATCGACGAGATTCTCCACCACGATAGCCTTCCCTTCGGTCTGTCCCACCAATCCCAGTACCTCGGCGTGTCCGTTTTTGCCGAATATCACGATTTGCGCATCAGGATTTTCAGCATAACTCTTTTTTATCCGACGTTGCAATTGCAGCACCACCGGACACGTGGCATCCACGATGTCGATATCATTGTGTTCCGCCAGTTGGTACGTCTGCGGCGGTTCACCATGGGCACGCAACAACATCTTGGCATGGCACAGCGCCTCCATCTCCTCGTGGTTGATAGTAGCCAGTCCCATACGTCGCAGCCGTTCACACTCCATGCCATTGTGCACGATGTCGCCCAGGCAGAACAGTTGATTCCCCGTCGCCAGTTCCTCCTCCGCCTTGCGTATGGCCGTGGTCACCCCGAAGCAAAAGCCGCTGCTACTGTCTATTTCTATTTGTCGCATTCCCTGAGTTGCCGGTAATACATGTCGAGCAGGTCCTTCGCCGCCGCGAACGATGTTTTCTGTCCACCGAGGACCTTCTTTTCCGCCGTTTCCAGTTCATCGGCAATGCGCTGGTTGTGGTAGAAACTGTTTTTCAGGTGTTCGTTGATGGACTCGTACATCCAGTATTTGCTCTGTTCGTTGCGCCGGTAGTCGAAATAACCATTCGCCTTGACGAAATCGAGGTATTCATAGATCATGTCCCAGATTTCCTTGATGCCCGTGCCATAGAAACCGCTATAGCACAGTACCTTCGGCAGCCATCCACTCTCCGGCATCGGGAAGAAATGGAGTGCGTTACGGAAATTCGTAGCCGCCATCTGGCATTTATCGACATTGTTGCCATCGCATTTGTTGATGACGATACCGTCGCTGATTTCCATGATACCCCTTTTTATGCCTTGCAGTTCATCGCCCGTTCCCGCCAATTGTATAAGGAGGAAGAAGTCGACCATGGAGTGGCAAGCCGTCTCGCTCTGTCCCACGCCCACCGTCTCAACGAATATCTTGTCAAATCCCGCCGCCTCGCATAGGATGATTGTCTCGCGCGTCTTCCGTGCCACACCACCCAACGACCCCGCCGTCGGGCTAGGGCGTATGAACGACTCCGGTCGCACCGACAGTTTCTCCATACGCGTCTTGTCGCCGAGGATGCTACCCTTGGACCGTTCCGAACTCGGGTCGATGGCTAACACCGCCAGTTTTCCCCCGAAGCGGTCGAGCACATGGCAACCAAAGACATCGATGGACGTACTCTTTCCCGCCCCTGGCACGCCGCTGATGCCAATACGCACCGAACGGCCACTGTAAGGCAAGCATTTTTCAATCACCTCCTGCGCCTTCGCCTGGTGTTGAGGGTTGACGCTCTCTACAAGCGTCACCGCCTGGGACAGGATGGTGACATCGCCTTTCACGATGCCTTCCACCATCTCCGCCACCGTCATCTCGCGCCGGCGAAAACGGTTACGTTTTAGGTAAGGGTTGATGATAGAAGGTTGGGCCACGCCGCTGTTGACGGTCAGGCCCTTGTATTCTTCGCTGTTTTCTGGGTGAATCATGGAGATTTTATTGAATAATTCTAAGAGATTCTAGGAAAGAGTAGGAGTAACTAGGAGAATCAGGGATTCCATCTGTTTTATTCGATGTTGACGTTGATGACCACTTTGGGACTTGACGGGTCGTTGGTAATCATGAGGATTCGTGGTTTCGTGCGTGCCGCCATGATTTCCTTGCGTTCCGCCGTCACCTTCAGTTTGGTGCTCTCCCCCGGTTTCAGCCGTTGGCTTCCCAATTCCAGTCTCAGTCCCCTCGTGAACATCTGCAGCGACCGTATGTCGAGCGGCGTACGTCCCACGTTTTCTATTTCTATTGTCCCCTTCTTCTTTTTCTTTCCATCGAACCGTCCGAGATCGAGGTTATAGGTTGACACCTGTATCTGCGGCGCATTGGCCAGTTGGTTTTCGGTGAGATGCGAGAAGTCGGGCAGCAAGATGGTAGACACCACGATTTCCTTGTCAGGACTGATGCGGTCGCCCGGGAACTGTCCAAGGTAAATCGACGTCTGTGTCAGTCCGAACTCTCGCAGTTCGCGTGATTCGAGCGTCAGTTTCGCCACCGCCGCCTGTCCTGGTGCCAGCGTGGACGGCGACACTTCCGCCTTGAGGTATGACGGCAGGTGCATAAATGTCGGTGTCACCGTTTCGCTTGACGAGTTGAGTATATGGATTTCCTGTACCGGCCTCTCCCCTCTGTTCACGTCATCGTACTCCAGTACCTCGCGGTCGGTCTTCATCCTTCCGATGGAGAAGGAATAGTTACCTTCGAAGCCCTTCCTTTCCGCCACCACCACACCACGAAGCGTAAGCATGATTGGCTCATTGGAGCCCGAAGTATACACATCGATATATTTCTCGAAATGCCCCAATTGTTTGGCATCATATTCTGCTGTTACCACAAACGGTTTGTTGCGTGATATCATCCCTTGCGGATAATTGACCGTAGTACACCCGCAACTCGTCTGCACATCGCTGATAGACACCGATGTTTCCCCCTCGTTGATGAGTTCGAACTGTACCGTCACCGGTTCCTGATAGATGACCTGTCCGCAGTCGATGACATCATTAGCCGGCACCACCGTTTGCGCCGATAGAGGCAATGCGACCAGGGGCAAGGTCAAGTGAAAGAACGTTTTTATATTCATTTTGATCGTTTTTTATCTCAAGCGGACCCTGGATATCCAAAAGTCCGCATGAGATTCTCTATTTACTACTTATCTGGTAAGCACGAGTACGCGCCGAATATTCCGGAGCATAGGCACACTGTACGCTGCATGAACCCGAAGAATAATCACCGGCACGGTCGACGTAATATTCCGTTTCCACCACGTGCGTTCCCTTTCTCAGTTTAGAGAAATAATAGTTGGTGCAGTTGTCCTTGGGAGCGCAGTAGTATCCATTTCGATATCCACTGAGTTGACTAGCCGGTTCCAAGCATGCCGCCCGTTTGTCGGTCACCTGCACGAAGTCGTAGTCACGTTCCGCCTCGATGGTGATGCGCACCGACACCTTGTCGCCCACGTTGAGGTTTGTGCCGCCAACGACCTCACGCGTCACTTTCAGTCCCGCCGAGTGTACTTCCACCTCCGTACTTTGTTGGGTGAACTGAGCGAACACAGCCCCCCACGATGTATGGTCATCGCGTTTGGCGATGGTCAGGTCTTGCAATCCCTCCGCCGGCATCTGCGACTTGATGAACCCTATTCCCGCCGTCGCCTCATCCACCTGCATCGGTTTTCCATCGATGGTGATGTCGACGATATTTTGCGCTTCGAGTTGTTTTGTCCTCCCGTTGAGGAAAGCATACACCGCGTTCACCGTATTGATGTTCGTGTTCCACATCTCCGTCCGTTTCTGCGTGAGGAGCCACCGTAGCATCTCGTCGACCGTCTTCGTATCATTCGGTTCCAGCATCTGCAGCGCTTCGATGGCCGCTACCTGTGTGGGAATGAGATAGTTGCACCATGAGTAGTATGCTTTTGGCGTGTCGTAGTAGCGTCCTTTCTCCTCAGAGTAGACCGCATATTCGCGCAGGCTCTGCATAAATTCGCGTGCCGTTTTCTCCTGTCCGAAATGAGCGAGGATAACCGCCGTGTTCGCCTTGCCGTAGATGGTGAAGCCCTTCGGCTGTTTCTTCAGCAGGTTGACCATATAGTCGATGGCTTGTTTCACCTCTCTTGGCTGTTCCCGTTTATCGAGCGCGAAGGTGTAGAGCGTGTTGATGGCCCACTCGCTCGGCAGCAAGTCCTTGCCACCCTCTTTTTCCCATTTCTTCAGTTCTTTCTCCTCTTCCACCAGTTCCTTGCCAAGGAATTTGAATGCCTTGTTGAGCATGGCTGATGTGGAGTTCTGTTTTGTGGTGAGCACATTCAGTCGGACCATCATCTCCGCCACGGCCTGCGTCATGTAGGCGCTGCCCTCCATGCCCGGCCACCAGCTCCACGAGCCGTCGCCGTTCTGCAACTGCGCCAGTTTGGCCAACGCCGCCTCCGTGCGCTGTTCCATGAGTTGACGGTCGAAGAATGTAGACAGGGCCTGCCGTTGCGCCGCCTCATGTTCAGCCGCAGCCACCCAAGGTGTCTCGTTGAGCACCAGGTTTTTCACATCCTGGTTTTTCTGGAGTTGGCTCATGAGTGTTGTCTCCTCGCCCGCCTCTTTCATCCACTGTTCGAACACCTCCTGGGCGTGTGGCACCTGGTCGAGGATGAACGAGCCGATGGTCGTGGAGTAGAGCACCGCCGCCAAAGATATGGCGTTTTCGCTATCGTCGGCCGCCAACGAAGGCAGCGACTGTAGCACAAGCCATGCCGGGTTACCCGTATATTCCACCGTCAGCGTCTGGTGTTCAGTCCCCTTCGGGAAGAGCTGGCTCAGGTCTATCTGCTGTGTCGTCGGTCCGTGGAACGTCAGCGGCATGGTGTTCGTCACCCACTCCGTATTGGGCAGCACAGGCAAGTAATGCTGTTCGCCGTCGCTGTAGCCCTTTCCACTAGCCGTCACTCTGCACACCAGAAGAGCTGGCATATCGTTCGTGTTCACCTCGAAAATGGCCGTTTCCGATCCTTTCGCGTCGATGCTATAGTTTTTGCTTTGCGAGACCACCACCCTATCCGTTTCCGGGTCGATGAGTTCCAGTTTCGCCGTACCACTGATGTTTTTCTCCGTGGTGTTGAAGATACGCGCCGCAATCTGCGCCCTGTCGCCCATTCTCACGAATCGCGGCACGTTGGGTTGTACCATCACGTCTTTGCGTGCCACCGTCTGCGCCTTGATGAGACCATGGTTCATCTGCGTATCATGCGCCAAACCCATAAACTGCCATGTGGTGAGACATTCCGGCAGGGTAAAGGAGAGCGTCGCCACCCCCTTGTCGTCAGTCGTCACCTGCGGCAGGAAGAATGCCGTCTCGTCAAGGTTCTCTCGCAGTTGCGGTTGTGACGACTCTTTCTTTCCCGTCGTCTGTGCCGAACCATTCTCGTTATCCATGGCAGCATCCGAAGCATAAGAACTTCTCATGGCATCCGAGGACTCCATCGCCATCTCCTCAACCATCGGGGCGCTGCTCATGAGCACTCCCGCCGATTTCATCCTGCGGTCGTAGCTTCTGAAATATGGAGAGAACGAACGGAACAGCTCCTCATTGAAATGCGTGAGCGCCAATTCCGGCTCGTTGAGACTCTTGAACGCCTCCAGCGCACCACTTGACAGTCGACTGAAGGAATATCCGTCCCAGCTCACTTCCGCCCTTGGCAAGAAGAGCGTTGGACTGAATGCCCAGTCATGCGGCAGTATCTGGTCGAGCGACTGGTCATAGAGTGTTGCCAACAATTGTGCTTTCGCCGGTTTTCCGTCCGGTGTTTTAATTTTCAGTTTCCACTCCTCCGTCTGTCCCGGAGTAAGTCTGTCGCGGAACGTCGCCCATTCCAATTCCAGGTTCATGTCAGGCACCGGTTTGGCTATCGTAGCCGTATGGCTGTACATGACCGCCTCTTTGACCCATGCCACGGTGAATAGCAACCCATCCTTATAATCCTTTGAATAACGGAATGTCTTGTTCACCAACGAACTGTTGAAAGTCAGTTGTCCCTGTTCAATCAACTTGTCGCCACTTGTAATCATATATACCGCATGCACATCCTTATCGGAGGTGCCCACCTGAATCGTCACAGGACTACCATCGGCCGGGAACTGTTTGTGTGAAGCATAGAACCAATCGTGCGTCTCCGTGCAAGGTTTGGTGTCGGTGAGCGAGAAGAACACGAAATCCTGTTCAAGCGTGTCTTTTCCACATATCGCCTTCAGGTGATGTTTTCCGCTGGCGAGCAACGCTTTCGGCCAATTGACAGGCACTGGTTGGTTCGTTTTCGCCGTCATGGCGTCCTTCTGTCCGTCAATCCAATAGCGCACCGTGCCGTCGATATCGGCACCCGCCATGTTTTTATAAGAGAATGTGATGGTTTTCAGACTGTCGCGAAGCACCTGTTCCGGCAAGTCACACGCCAATGCCGAGCTCCTGTTGCCCACAGGCAGCCGGAATGTCCCCTCATGCGACTCTCCGCCCGTATCGGTGGCCATGACTTCGGCCACGATATCGTAGAAGCACGGATAGTCTCTGTCTTTGACCCATTCTGGCAGTATCATCGGCATCTCGAGGAGGAACGCCCCCTCGTTGTCGGTCGTTGTCTCTTTCCTCAGCAGCTCTTCTCCCTCACCGGGATTATGACGCCACCACCACGACGAAGCGCGTCGAACGGTATACGTCACTTTCGCCCCCTGCACGGGCACCCCGGCATACGTCATGGCATGCGCCTTGACCACCACCGTGTCGCCCGCTTCATAATGTTCCTTCACCTCGGGGAACTCCAGCTGGAACGTAGGCCGTTTATACTCTTCGACGTGGAAGTTTGTCGTTCCGTTTTTCGTCCGGATAACGAACGTCCCCGTGAGACCATTCTTCGGCAGGGTGAAATCGACGGCGGCCGATCCATACTCATCCGTCGTCGCCTTTTTCTCCTCCACCACCCTGTGGTTGGCATCGTAGAGTGTGAATTCTATCTCTTCCTTTTTGACCGAAGACAGTTGAAGGCCTCCTTTATTGTTATACACAATGGCCGACACATGCACCGTCTGTCCCGGACGATAAATCCTCCTATCAGTGAACAGACTGGTCTGGTCGCGGTCATAGTCATCGTATGAATAGAAAGCATACCTGGTCCAAAGCTGTTGCGGTGGTGAGAAACGGTCGTTCGCCGTCGTGGCGAACACCGTCTGATATTGGTCGCCATCCCTTGTGGGGTTGAATATCGCCTCGCCATTGGCATCGGCCTTCAGCGTTTTCGTCTCCACCGCCCCATTGTACCGATTTTTCTTCAGCACGATGGTTGCCCCCGGCAATGGTTGTCCCGTTGTAGCGCTCACCGCCACGTATCGAATGGATTTGTCGGGGCGCATCTGGTTCATGACGAACACGTCGGACACATAATAAAGGAATCGACATGGTTTCACGTCATTTCTTCCCGCATCGAATTCCACGAGGTATATTCCCGGTTTCATCCCAGGTAGATGTATGGTGTCTTTCGACAGAACATATTCCGGTTGTCCAATGAACGAGCTAGTGTGTGTGATTTCCTGCACGCGGCTCTTTGTTCTGGCCACCTCGGCATACACTTTGTCTTTAGACAAGTCATACTCCTTGTCGGCCTGCACATCCACCCTCGCCACCGTCATGGTGAGTTGTTGGATGTTTCTCACATCGCTCAAGAAGATATCCCTTGGATGGTCGGGCAAAGACACCTGTGTGCCGAAGTCAACATCGTATCCAGCGCGTGTGAGCCGTTTCTGTTCGTTGCGGAGGATATTCATCCTGGGCCACGCTCCCCATCTTCCCAGCGCATAGTTGATATAGTTGATTTGGTCTTCAACACTTACGTCGGACGCCCTTTTCATGAAATCATACCTTGCCAGCGCCAGTTCGCCCGCCACTTTCAGGTCGCCATATTCGTTGATGAGTGAATCCAGCTGCTTTACATAGTTCGATGTTGCCATCCTGCTACCATAACGACCCACGCCATGGCGAAGGACCTCCAGGGCCGTGAGACAAGCCGCATTGCGCATTGGCGTCTTCACGTAGTAGTCGTGCATGGTAGAATAGTCTTCTGCCGCATATCCGATGACGCTGAGCAAGTCGTCTTCAAACCAACGGCTGTCGTAACCATTTTCGAAGAGAGGCGTAAACTCCGCCGCCTTATGTTTTGCCAAAAGTTCGGGATTCCTCATGGACAACTTGGCATATTCGCTCTCCTTTCCCGGGAATTGCTGACTGAGGTTATAATTGTTGTCAAGCACCTGATAAAGCGCACTCTCATATACAACCGCGAGGAGCGGGTTGGATGTTCTCACCTTGGCCTCTTTATCAACAAGTCTTTGGAACGCTGGCATGAGTGAGTCGGGCGAAATGGAAGACTGCACCGACACGCTGTTGAGTTCTGCCTTTAGCAGATGGCCGTAGGCTTTCTCCTTTGTCGCCTTCTGGATAATTTTCTCGAGCACATCGAGTTGTGTCCGTGGGAGGTCTTTGCTCTCCGCTTCTTCCACCTGTTTCCATAGATTGGAAAAGGACTGTCCCATCATGGGCATACCAAATGATATGAGCATCATTGTCAATATGGTTAATGTCTTTTTCATCTTCATCCGGTTTTTTATAATTTGCAAATATACTACTATTTTTCCATAACGATGAAAAATTAAGGATTTTTAGGCAAGGAGGGTTGGAAATGAAAAAAATGGCAAAACCAATCACCTACTTCCCCTCAAAATATCACCAAATTGATGATTAATCGTTATTTTTTATTACTTTTGCAGCAAGAAGAAAACAATCTATTTCCCATTCCCCACATTTCGAGCCATGATTATGAGAAGGTTATCCATTATTCTTGCGATGCTGGCGATGGTCGCCACGATCAATGCCACTAAGATTTACCGTGGCAACAGCACCTATGTTGGCAATATTCTATACACCTGGGATGGCAGGCATTTCTATCAAGGCAACAGCACCTATGTAGGCAACATCCTCTACACCTGGGACGGCAAACATCTCTATCAAGGCAACAGCACCTACGTAGGTAATATCCTCTGCACGTGGGATGGCAAACACCTCTACCAAGGGAACAGTACCTACGTAGGCAACATCCTCTGTACATGGGATGGGAAGCACCTATATCAAGGGAATAGTACCTATGTTGGTAATATCCTATGCACGTGGGACGGGAAGCATCTCTACCAAGGGAACAGCACCTACGTTGGCAACATTTTATATACTGCTGACGGACCGATTCCTCCCGTCATCATATCGTTGCTTTTGTAAAGTTTGATTTCACAACTACCCCTTTCTGTGTATTTCTGTGATATCTGTGAGGGAATTATGGGAGAAGTTCACTGTTTTGTTTTGATATAGACTCCAGCGAGGGTGGTGTGTGCACCGAAGCAGCCAACCAGTGTTTCGTTGTCGGTCACATCACGGGCCACCATGAACCGTGGGTAGAAATACACCTCAAAGCCATAGTCGCACTCGTTCATGTGCAGATAGGTGAAGTGATTGCCTTGGAGCACTGCCGGTCTGCCCTCTTCACTTTTACCCTCAGCGACATTCATGGGTACATTGGCCGCATCGAAATGGATGCGGTTCTTGCCCGCCCCCCGGAAATCAAAGTGTCCACCAAAGTCTGCATCGACATTCACGTTATGGAACCAATAGCCATAATGCTGTCCTATATGGTCGGGACTCTCTGGTGTCAGTATCCCTTCCGCCGATTTCGGGAATGCGACAGGTCGCATCGCCGTGAACGAATACTCTTTGTCGTTATCCAGATTGAACCATTTGCCCGAGAGTTTGCCTCTTTCCACGGTGACGGCTATATAGCCCCCAGTCCGTTTACCATCGGACTGGTATTCGTATAAATAGAAAGAGTTTTCCTCTACTGATCCCACGACGAGGATGGGTGTGGGATTCTTCGTCTTGGTATAGGTGATTTCGCCTGCGGCGATGCCTAAATCATTGGCCTCAAAAGCCAAACGGACCGCAATTTTGCCGTCGAGTGTACCTTCGAAAGCATAGTGGTGGGTGATGGACTGCGCCGTGGCAGCAAGCATGACTAACGAAGTCATGACAGTTGTGAGTAAGCGTTTCATAGTGGTGTATTTTTAGGAAATTCTAGGAGAGTCTAGGTGAATCTAGGTGAATCTAGGAAAATGTAGGAGATCCTATGTTTATTTTTGATTATGAATTGAGGTATTCTTTCATGCTTTTTTTCCAGTCGTAGTTGTTGGTGAGGTCGATGATGTTGTCGACTTTCCACTCGCCGTTATCCATGACGATAATGACCCTTACCTTCGTAACATTTCCCATATTATGCAGGTTGAGCGTTACGGGTGTGCCATTCTGTTCATCCACCTCTCCCACCTCGATATCGGAGGCGAAGAAATCGCCGGCATCCTGTCCCATGATCCAAGGGTCAGCGTCGAAGAATCCTATCTCGTCTTTTTTACTGTCGTGTTCAACAACAGCCTTGACGGTGTTTTTCCAGTCCGTCGAACCATATTTCTCGTCATAGTTAGGTGTCTCGCTCATGGATGCCGAAGGGTCTGAGCATGCCTTCGCTATGTCGGCATACAAATTTTTCACCATTTGCGCTATCGCCTCATTGTCGGGGCGTGGAACACTCGCCTGTTCTGTTTTGGCATTGTCTTTTTCCTGTGCAGGTTGGCTTTTTCCTTTGCATCCTGTGAACAGTACCAGGGAGCAAACAGCCATCAATACTATTTTTTTCATAATAGCTATGTGTTTTAAAGTTTATAATCCGTTTGACACCGCGAAGATACAGTCTTTTTGCAGGTTTCGCAAGTTTTTCTTTATGTTGATGATGAAAGGGCGGTTTTAAATGGTGAATGGTGGCTGTTGATCCTTCAACTCCCCTTCATTTCCCTTTTGAAGAGGATTGTCTGCACCACCCCGCGCACGAAAAGGAAAGCAAGAAACGCCAACCACAAAGCGTGGTTACCCATCTGCCCTCGCAATGATAGGTAGATGGCGAAGAACGCCACCGCCGCCAGTGCCGATGATATGAGCATCGAGCGTGTTGCAGTCAGTCCGATATAGACCCCGTCCCAGACAAACGCCGCCACCCCCGCCACGGGAATGGCGATAGCCCAAGGCAAATATTCCGCTGCCGCCGTCAGCACATTATTGTCAGACGTTAGCAGCGAGAGAAAAGATGAGCCCCCTATGGCATATACCATCGTGAACAGCGCCACGGTGATGGCACCCCATGCGAAAAGCCGCGCTATGGTTGTGCGCAGCGCCTGGGTATCAGCGGCTCCGCGATGAAGACCACATAGAGCCTCACCGGCAAAGGCGAAGCCATCCATTATGTATGAGAAGAGGATAAATAGCTGCATGAGCAGCGTGTTGACCGCCAGGATGAGAGCCCCCTGTCGGGCACCGGCACTAAGAAAATAAAGGTTCACCGTCACGAGGAACAGCGTGCGCAGGAATATGTCGGAGTTGACGCGAAAGAAGCGCGCCATCTGTTTCCATGCAAAGAGTCCTGTTGTGTTAAAGTGTGGCGTGAGTTGCCGGTAACGCCACCACCACCCCACCACGGCCATGGCCAAACCCGCATATTGAGCGACGAGCGTACCAGTGGCCACCCCCTCGATACGCATGCCGCAGCCCACCACGAGGATAAGGCTCACAGCGATATTCACTATGTTTTGCGCGATGGACACCACCATTGGCGTGCGTGTGTCCTGCATGCCGATGAACCAGCCTGTCAGTCCGTAGAGCGAAAGCATGGCCGGTGCCCCCCACACCACGATGTCGAAGTAGCCGTCCGCCAGAGCGCGCACCCCTTCGTCGGCCCCGATGACGGAGAAAGCCAGTTTTTTCAGCGGCGATTGGAAGAGCAAGATGAGTGTTGCCACCGCCAGCGCCGTAGTGAGCGAACGGATTAGCAGTCGCAGGACCTCGTCGTGGCGGTTGGCTCCCAACGCCTGCGCCGTCAGTCCGCTCGTTCCCATGCGCAGGAAGCCGAAGACCCAATAGATAATGTTGAAAATCATTGAGCCCACGGCGATGGCACCAATATAGGCAGCGTCGCCAATATGGCCGACGATAGCCACGTCGACCAGCCCAAGCAACGGCACCGTGATGTTTGTCACGATGGCAGGAAGGGCGAGGCGGAGGATTTGGGAGTTACGAGTGATGAGTGACGAATGACGAGTGATGAGTGATGAAATTAGAAGTTTGCGAGGCGGTAGATGGCCTCGACATCGTCTTGGTTGAGGATTTTGAAGTTACCTTGGGTGATTTTTCCGTCGTGGCAGCACTTACGCGCCATCTCCTTGATTTCCTCTTCGGTGGCCAGTCGTCCAAGCAGTTCCTTGAGTCCCACAGGCATGCCGATGGCATGATAGAAGCGTTCTATGGCTTCAATTCCTTTCTCCGCCGTGCGCTGCGGATCGGAGAAATCGTTTTCCACGCCCATCACGTTGACTGCAAACTGCACGAATCGGCTGACATTTTCCGCCATCACATAACGCGCCCAGCTGCTCCAAATAGCCGCCAGCCCCGCTCCGTGTGTCACGTCGAACAGTGCCGATAGTTCATGCTCAATGCGGTGTGTGGCGAAGTCCTTGCAAGTGCCGCACTCCGTGAGGTCGTTATGCGAGAGGCTTCCCGCCCACATTATCTGTGCTCGGTTGCGATAGTCGTCGGGATTGCGCAACACTTCGAACACACAGTCTTTCACCGTTTTCATGATGGCCTCTGCAATCGCGTCGGTGAGTGTCATGTCGGTTTGCTGTGTGAAGTAGCGTTCCATGGTGTGCATCATGATGTCGGTAGCCCCCGCCGCCGTCTGGTAGGGAGGCAGCGTGAAGGTGCGTTCCGGGTTCATGATACAGAAACGGCATCGGCAGAGGTCACTATTGAAACCCATTTTCAACATCCCCTCGTCGTTGGTGATGACACAGGAGTTGCTCATCTCCGAGCCAGCCGCCGGTATGGTGAGTATGGCACCTATGGGCAGGCACGCCTTCGGCTTGTCTTTTCCAATCCAGAAGTGCCACACATCGCCCTCGTAAGGCACGCCATAGCCAATGGCTTTCGCCGAGTCGATGACGCTGCCGCCACCCACGGCAAGGATGAAGTCCACCTTCTCGGAACGGCACAGGTCGATGCCTTTCCTCACCAGCGACAACCTAGGGTTGGGGATCACCCCACCCAATTCCACGTAAGGAATGCCAGCATCTTTAAGGAGTCCGAACACCTTGTCGAGGAGTCCCGAGCGCCGTGCGCTGCCGCCGCCATAATGCACAAGCACCTTTGTGCCACCATATTTTGTCACCAACTGCGGAAGTTGCTCTTCCGACTGTTTGCCGAACACCACTTGTGTGGGGGCGTAGAAATTGAAATCTTTCATATTAATTGGTCGTTTGGGAGATTGGTCGTTTGGTCGTTTGGGGGATTAGTCGTTTGGGAGATTGGGAGATTGGGAGAATGCAAAAATACTGATTATTGATGGCATTTCCAAATAATGGGGTGTTTTTTTGGAGAAATGGAAGATTATGCCTATCTTCGCAAACAAGATGGTAGGAGGAAGTAGAAAGAGAGTGATAAAGGGAGAAACTAAACCATTTTAATTATGAATATCGGAGACAAAGCCCCTGAAGTGTTGGGCAAGGACGAGAACGGGCGTGAGATACGCCTGAGTGATTACAAGGGGAAGAAACTGGTGTTATATTTCTACCCCAAGGACATGACCGCCGGATGCACGGCCCAGGCTTGCAACCTACGCGACCATTACGACGAGTTGAAGGCTGCCGGCTATGATGTTCTGGGCGTGAGCGTTCAGGACGAGAAGTCGCATAACAAGTTCATTGAGAAGCACCAGTTGCCCTTCCATCTCATTGCCGACACCGAGCAGCTGCTCAACCAAGCATTTGGCACCTGGGGCGAGAAGAGCATGTACGGCCGAAAATATTTTGGCACGTTCCGCACCACCTTTATCATTGGTGAGGACGGCACCGTGGAGCGCATCATCGCACCCAAGCAAGTGAAGACGAAAGACCACGCACGGCAAGTGTTGGAAGGATAATACCTATCTCAATACTCTTCTTGCTCTTTCATGCCGCAGCCACCATGGAACTCATCCACCAGGTTGATGGAGTAGGCCTCTTCGCGTGACACGTCCGTTTTAGTCCAGTCTATTTCCCCTTCGTGCCCCGCATAGTCGCTGATGCGTACGGAACAGAGGTAGCCCTCCTCATTGCGGGTGTAGGCGCTGCAGCCCGACATGGCGATGCGGTTACGTTCCTGCTGACCCTTCTTGGAAACGATATGACACCATTCTATGACACAGGTCTTGCCGTCGTCGATAATGGTCTCATAACGCATGCCCACACAGGCAGGAATGTAGGTGGCCAGGCCATAGCCGAAGCGGTGGGCATTACGCGACATCTCCTCCTTGGAAAGGATAGGTGTTCCCCATGGGTCGTATCCACCTACGATGCACTCGTCAGCGAAGGCCGCGTGAATCTTGTCGGGGTCGCAGTAAGGCGCATGGTGCAGGGCTTCATAATAGGCCCGCATGGCACCTGTCAGCAGGCCCGGGTCTCCCATTTCGTAATGTGCCGGCTTGAAAATCGGCTTACGGTAAGGCGTGAGGCCAGGAACGAAGGAATAGTGCGTGTACATCCTTACTTCTTCCAGCAGGGAAGGAGTCCGAAGGTCGGTAATAACGAAGAAGGGAACTTCTTCGATGGCCCCATCCACCACGAACTTGAACACGCCCTCCAGAGCAATCCTTCCACCGCCAATGGTTTGGAAGACCGGTGTAAATGTGGCCGATGTGGCATTGAACTTGGCGAGGAAACCCTCGGCAAATGAACGTATATCATTAAGGCCTTCAAATCGGCCGTAGGGAGCATCAACTGCCGGCGGTTCGTCCCAGAACAATTTTTTCTCACGGAACTGACCTGCCACCTCGTCGGCCTTTCCGGCACAAAGAGCATTGACAAACGCCATGTCCGGTGTATCCGTCCGGATATCCTGGGGCATATCCTTATAGAGTCGCTCCAGATTACAGGGTTTACGAACGGGCAGGTCCGCTTCTTGTTCAGAAGAACCGCATGCCTGCATCATAATGAGGACAGTGCCGACAAGCAAATAGGTTATTATCTTTTCCATAACGATTGGTTTAGTCATCATCACTTGTTGAGTAAATCATTCTGGTGCAAAGATAGTGCATAAATGTGATTTTGCAAAGAGAATGAGAGCTAAAGGTACTCCGCCAAAAAGAGTTTTCCACATTTATTTATAGAAGCAGACATATCCATTGCGCCTATGTCAATGAGAATGGTATCGTGGAACTGGTCGGCATCACCAACGATGAGTACCTGAAAAAATAAACGGATAACAGAAGAAAGACGTCGACTCGCTATCAGGCAGCACCTCTGGACAGAATACCAAGCACTCCATGACCGCCTGATAAAAATTGAGAACACACTTGCAGAAACATACTTCTCGCAGGAACAGATGTCTGTCTTCCGTGACAAGTCACTCCATCTGCTAACAAACTGCAGTCCCCTCGAAGTACAGGTCATCCGCTCACTCCAGTCATTGGAATTGCAAATGTTGACCATTGAGCAAGTAAACCTCCCCCTCGGGGGAGCAAGAGAGGGGCTCCAACCATTCTTTGACCTCGTCAACACCATCCGCGAAAATGAATCCGTTTTCCCGGAATGGCACGCTTCCGCTACCGCCGAACTATATACCCCCTCCGTTTTTAGAAACAAAAAAACCTCCGGAGGATATTGGTTTTAAAAGATTTGCTGTATCTTTGCCACGATGATTGCGTGAGCAATGACATAGAAAATTATTTGATCCAATGTATCAATTTAGTGTTTGATGCCCGGCTGTGAAGTCGGGCATTCTTCTGTTTTACATACAAAATAGCCATAAAAGATACAAGTTTTAAAAATGTTTATTATATTTGCAGAAATAAAACAAAAACGATAGACATTATGAATAGACTAATAACCTTTATCGCAATTTATATTATTTCCATGTCGGCTATAGCTGCCAAAAATGGATGGTTTAGAGATGTAATCACTGATGATTATTCACAAGAAAGAACATACATATGTGTATGTTACAAGAATAACAAAATTATTGCTGTCTTTTATCCAGATAATAACACACTTAAAGTTATAAAAGACTATGATGGACTAAAATATTTTGATACCACATGGAATGCTTTATTAGAGAATAGTGGCAGAATTAAATCAAATACAAGTTCGGTTTATCTGAGATATATTTTAAATAATGATTATGAAGAATACAAAATAGATGATGTAAAAATCAACTTCTCTAATGTGGATACACCAGGAGACCCATTCTTCAGCAGTTTTTATATTGGAGTAGATGTTGAAGATATGAAAAAAGCCAAATCTGTATCTTTTATGTGGTATGATTCTATTGACGATGAAGTATATAAAACAAATATTACGTTAATGGGATTTACGGCATGTTATAACTCTTGCAAAAGATAATTAGTTGTCTTTTCCCCAATAACCCTGCGCCCATATCTTTGCACAAAAAAGACATGGGCGCAGTTTTTAATATCTCTCTTCCTATTTCATGGGATTCGCTGACTGACAAGCAACTGCTCATGGTCTATGGACTATTCGCAAGAGACTTGTCGGCTCCAGAGGTCAAGACCCTCTGCCTCATGAAGTGGAACAAGCTGGAGGTGCTGAATGAGCACCCCCAAAACACATTCCTCGTCAAACGAGGAAAGCAAACGTTCAATCTCACTTCCTCACAAATCCAAGCGGCAACGAGCACTTTGGATTTCCTCGATTCATTCCCTCCTGAGCCTATCCGCTTATCGCGTATAGGACGCCACCGTGCATTGCCAGCGGACTTCGAGGGAGTGCCATTTGAGAAGTACCTCTACCTTGAAAACCTGTTTCAAGGCGTCCTCCATCTGTCCTCAAATGAACAATCATCCAAACGACTAAACGACCAATCTACCAATCTCCTAATAAACATGGCACAAGTTCTCTACGACAGCGACAATATCAAACCCTCCCAAGCGCAACTTGTGAGCGTTTTCTATTGGTACGCATCGCTGAAGCAATATTTCGCACGGCTGTTTCCACATTTCTTCCAACCCCTAAACGACCAAACGACAAATCAACTAGCCACCCAATCTCTCTTTGACCAGCTTCGAGATTCGACAAATGCGCAAATACGCGCCCTCACTGGTGGGGATATCACCAAAGAGACCACTATCAAGCAACTTGATACGTGGCGAGCACTCACGGAACTTGATGCACAAGCCCGTGAGGCAGAAGAGTATAGAAAACAATCCCTAAACACTCAACCATGACAAAGAACTTCAACTGGAATGCCGTCGCTTTCTTCCTGGATCTCACCGCACGAAACAAGTTCGCCCGTGAGCACAACTTCGCCTTCTGCCGAGTGAGCGGACTGGAAGGCTTCGAGGAAGCACTTACACATCTGCAGTCGGACACGGCTTTCGTGTGCGTATCGGATATATCACAAGGATATACCGAGTTGAACAACACACCGCACACTCGAAGAGTGAAGACGGTATTTCTTGCCATGCGCCATGCCATAGATGACATGACCGCCCGAGACCGCTGCATGGAAACCATGCGCGAGCTCTTCCGGCAGTTCATGTCGAAGCTGATTCTGGAGCAGACGAAGCTGCAAGAACACAGCATTTATCTCGACCCGCGCATCTCATTCCAAGAAATCGACCGCTATTTCTTTTCAGGATGCGCTTGCGCATACTTCCAAATCGCCGTGGATACCTACACCGATTTACGCTTCAATCCTGAGGAATGGCAGAGTTAAGAAACACAGAAAAGGAGCGAGAAAAATTCATCCTCGCTTTCAACAACACCATGTTGAAGATATGGCGTGAGCAGATTACCCTCCTCGATGTAATCGACACCGGGCGACTGCTTAAATCGCCGAAGTCCGTGGCAGTCCGTGCTGACGGGCGCTTCATAGAAGCAACCCTCTCGCAAGCCTTCCTCGAGTACGGACTTTGGCAGGACTTCGGCACCGGCAAGGAGATTCCCCGTGGCAACCCGGGGGACATCGGGCGCGACCGCAAACGAAAACCTAAAAAGTGGTTTTCGAGAAAATATTACGCCTCAGTCATGAACCTCCGAGATTTCATGACGGATTCGATAGGTAGAGAGTTCGTCGGCATCGTCGCCAAATCTATAGACGACCGATACCGACGGTATAATCATTAGGTTATAATATCATTCTTTCTTTGATAAAGAAGTAGGAATTGAACATAAAATCAATATGCTTCCCGAAATAAAGAAAAGGGCTTGTGTTAATTTATAGTGACAAGAACTATTCTCTTCTAAAGCCAAACAAAGTAATTCTTCAACTTTATTTACACCTCCCTCCTGAATGCTTCTGATCCTAGGATGATAATAATTATATGTCTCTGGCTCAAACTCAAAGTCAAAATCCTTAAGTTCCATACCACCTAACCCCAACAAGAAAAAAAAGAGTCCAACGATAAAAAACAAAACGGAACGGATAATTTTTAATTTATTCATAATCAAAAAAGTTTAAGTTAAACACGCTACAAAATTAACACAAAATTTCACATTTACCCCCCCCATTTGTTAAAATGTCTTAATGCTGCATATTTACCCCCAAAAAACTATCCTTTTTTGTCTTTTCCCAACTCCCTCCCCCATCCTATCTTTGCCATCGGAACCCAAACGAACAAACGAACAACTCCCCAAACCACCAAACACCTAAACGACCAAACGACCAAACGACTAATATGGACTCAAGCAACGTTACCCCTTCCTTCGGAGGGGGAGATGGGGAGGCTCGAAAAAAATACATCCTCGCCTTCAACAACACAATGTTGAAAATCTGGCGTGAGCAGATATCCCTGCTCGATGTCATCGATACTGGGCGTCTGCTCAAATCGCCGAAGTCCGTGGCCATCCGTGCTGACGGGCGCTTCATAGAAGCAACCCTCTCGCAGGGATTCCTAGAATACGGACTGTGGCAGGACTTCGGTACCGGCAAGGAGATTCCCCGTGGCAACCCGGGAGACATCGGACGCGACCGCAAACGTAGCAGTGTTGAATGGTACATTTTTGGAACAATAAACCCACTGAAAATCTGCATTACTGCTGAAAATCAGTGGGCTTGCTTATTCGGCACCTTGATAAGTTTTTAAGCTACTCTTCAAATGGCTCAACAGAAACAATGGAAATTGCCCTTGCTGAAATTCGGACGCTTATTTCATCCAACAGAAAGTCCATGCAACCTTTCCAAAAATCAATATGTTGTGAGTCGTTTTCTTCTATAGTCAAACAGGTTGTAAAATTACATATCTGATTATCAATGTGAAACTCTCTTATATCTTCAAGATGAAATACCACGACGATGTCCTGTGTTTCATCATCCTCATGACTCCATGTCTTTAATGCTATATCTGCTTGCCCATTGTAATCGCCAGGACTGTAGTTGATATACAAGATTTCCGAATCATGAAAATCTTTCTCGATGCTTTCTGGTAGTTTTTCAATTCCAGTGATTCTGTTCAGAAGCTTTTTGTCTATCATATACTTCTTCAATGATTATGCATTTTGGAAAAATAATAACATGACAAGTTCCCTGTCACATTGGGGGGAGTGATGTAAAAAGGGCTTGTAACTATATACTCAAACTGTTTTCATTGAGCAGAAACTCAAAGAGATTCATGTAAATAACACCATTGTCATCTTGATAACTGGTAATGGGCTCCTCTGTGATGACATATTTTCTGAAGTTGTCATCAATGGCCTTCAAGGAACGTATTTCTTGTTCTCGTTTCTCTTCCGTTTGCAATCGTAGTGCGGACTGTATGTAATACTTGGAACTGCCGATATTGCATACGAAGTCAACCTCCAGCTGCTTGCGCTGACTAACCCCGTTCTCATCCTTGAAGTTCTGAGTTACCACACCGACATCTACCTCTATTCCTCTCGCACGAAGTTCATTGTATATCAGGTTTTCCATCAGATGGGTGACCTCATACTGGCGGAATCCTATACGGGCGTTACGCAAACCGAGATCTGTAAAATAGTACTTACATGGAGTGTCTATATACTTACGCCCTTTGATGTCGTACCGCACAGACCTTTCCAACAGGAACACTTCCTGAAGGATTTCTAAATAGGACTTGATGGTCTGGTGTGTTATCTTGCTATGTTTTACAGTGGCAAAAGTGTTCTCCAACTTCGTGGGGTTGGTAAGTCCGCCAATAGACGAAGCCAATACATCGGTTAACTCTGACAGGTCATCGTCATTCTTTATCTTGTAACGCTCTTTGATGTCGGTGAGATAGACCTTTGAGAAGAGAGACTTCAAATAGGAAATCTTCTTGGTGGGTTCTTGCAACAGAGCGACCTTAGGCAGCCCACCATACAACAGATACTGCTCAAGACCTTTCTCCCTGCTTCCTTCAAATACGGTCATATATTCGCGGAAAGTCAGTGGCGTAATCTTGATTTCGTCTCCTCTTCCCCTGAACTCTGTGATGACATCCTTGGAAAGAAACTTGGAATTGCTGCCCGTTACATAGATGTCAGCATTCTCCACTTTCAGATAACTGTTCAAAACGTCTTCAAACTCCTTGACATGCTGAATCTCATCTATTAAGATATAATACATGCCTTTGTCCTTCATCTTATTGTCTATATATTCCAATAAGGCGTCGGGATCACGAAGTGCCTTGTTGCGGCGGTTTTCAAGATCAATGGTTACAATGTGGTCAGGCATTACTCCTGAATCCTTCAAGTGCTGGGCAAAAAGATTAAACAACAAGAAGGACTTGCCGGAACGACGAATGCCGGTAACTACTTTTATCATTCCATTGTGCTTGCCTTCAATTAGTTTCTGAAGGTGAATGTCGCGATTGATAATCATACCTATTTACTTTTTTTGCGTATTTACGCATTTTTCGGTTACAAAAGTAGTACATCTATGCCAAATCAGCAAATATATATTAACTTTTTTTGCGTATTTACGCATTTTTCGGTTATAGAATCGCTGAACATTCAGAAAACTAGATAGGATTAAGGACTTGCTGGAGCACCGCACCGACGGCACGGATGTGTTCGACACCCTCTACATCGGAGGCGAGAAGCCAAAGAAATCAATCAACACTTCTTTTGGAAGTGCGTACGGCGGATTTAGTTATGCAGACGATTGGGATGCTTGGAAATAAAAATTAATAATCGATTCGCATTATGAAATTGAATAGTATCATCATTGAAGCTGCTGGCGAGAACACCACGCAAGTAGCTCTCGCTGACCTAACTCCGCACTACCTCCCGAACCGATAACCGCGTTAATTTTTTCTGCCCTTGCTCTCTCCGTGAGAGTGGGGGCATTGTTATTTCAGAGTGTCCACCTGTCTGCTTCTAAACCCAGCATAAAGGAGCGCATTTACTCCCCGTAAGCACCCTTGCTTGATAATCAGCAAATAAAAAACCCGGCTCAGGATTTCTCCATTACCGGGCTAATGAAAGGAGGAGTGGTACCTCCAGGAATCGAACCGGGGACACACGGATTTTCAGTCCGATGCTCTACCAACTGAGCTAAGGCACCCTTTCTTTCTTATTTGCGGATGCAAAGGTACACATATTTTTCCTTTCTCCAACTATCCTGAGGGAAAAAACTATTTTGGTTAACTTTTATTAACAATACAAACATTACAAGCTGTAGAAGGTGGTGAATGCCTTGACACAGAAGAGATGGTCGTCGACACTGCCAGTTTCGCGACAGCTATGCATGGCGAGGATGGCGTTACCCATATCTACGCCTCGAAGTGGGATGGATGAGGCGAGGATGTTGCCCAGGGTGCTTCCACCAGCCACATCGCTGTGGTTGACAAAGCGTTGGCATGGTACTCCCGCCTTACGGCATACCTCGGCGAAGACAGCCGCCGAAGCCGCATCGGACGCATATTTCTGGGCCGCGTTGAACTTGATAACCGGTCCTCCACCCAGCACGGGATGGTTAGTCGGGTCGTATTTCTCGCTGTAGTTCGGATGCCACGCATGGGCATTGTCAGCCGACACCATGAACGCCCGTTCCACCGCCTGCGCGAAGGCCTCCGTGGAGCCTGACTGTGCCAAAGCAATGCGTTGGAGCATCATGGCGAGGAATGGGCTGCCCGCTCCCTGTTTGGTCTGCGACCCCGTCTCCTCGTTGTCGAAGATGGCGAGCACCTTTGTGGTGTCTGATTTTTTGGAATTGAGCAGAGCCTCCAGTCCTGCATAGCACATGGAGAGGTCATCAAGCCGTCCCGATGAGATGAACTCGTTGTGTACGCCGAAGGTGCAAGCTGGCGAAGCGTCGGCCAAGTAGATGTCAAAGTCGAGAATATCGTCGGCCTTCACTGGCTGTTGTTTGTTCAGTTCGTCGAGGATGACATTCATGAGCATGTTGCCCCTTTCGAGCTCATCGTTTACTATGCCCAAAATGGGCAGCATGTCTTTTTGCTTGCTCAGGCACACCCCCTCGTTCACCTGTCTATTAAAATGGATAGCCAGGTTGCTGATTTGGAGTAGTGGTCGTTTCACATGGATGAGCAGCGTCTTCGGTTCCATGGGGTTGTCGGTGCGGATGATGACACGACCCGCGATGGTCAGCGGTCGGTCGAACCACGTTGACATGATAGGTCCGCCATACACCTCAGTATTCAGTTTCACGATGCCTCCCTCGCATAGCATCTCCGCGTTGGGTTTAATGCGGAAGGTGGGCGAATCGCAGTGGGCACAAATCATGTGAAAGCCTTTGTCAGCCAAGGGTTTGGCACCTATCTCGAAAGCATAGACAGAAGAGTCGTTTTTAGTAACGAAGAATTTGTCGCCTTTTTTCACTTTTCCGAGGGGTTCACGCGGGTCGATGCGCCGGTATCCCGCTTTTTCGAGTTCGGAAACGATGTTTTTCACCGCGAGGAAGTTAATGGGTGAATTGTCAAGAAAATGTAGAAGTGTATTGATCATAGGTTCTGATGGTAATGTTTTTGCAAAGATACTGTAAAAAAGGGATTTTCATTACTTTATTATGGTAGAATTTGAATAATTCGCGGAAAAGCAGTAATTTTGCGGGCAAAATTTGAAATGAGGGAGGGTAAAACCCACCCCGGCCCTCCCAAGGGAGGGGGAAGGAAGAGATGAGGAGGGGAACCCACCCCAACCCTCCCAAGGGAGGGGGAAGGAAGAGGTTGATGTAAATATTGCAAAAACATATACATTAAATAGGTACAATGGAATTAGCAACGAAGTACGACCCGCAAGTGGTGGAGTCGAAATGGTATGAGTATTGGTTGGAGCACAAGTTGTTCAGTTCAAAGCCCGACGGCAGGGAGCCTTACACGATAGTAATTCCCCCACCCAATGTGACCGGTGTGCTGCACATGGGACACATGCTGAACAACACCATCCAGGACATTTTGGTTCGCCGCGCCCGTATGGAAGGCAAGAACGCCTGTTGGGTGCCCGGCACCGACCATGCGTCGATAGCCACCGAGGCCAAGGTTGTGAAGAAGCTGGCCGAGCAAGGCATCAAGAAGCGCGACCTTAGCCGTGACGAATTCCTTGGTCATGCATGGGACTGGACACATGAGCATGGCGGCATTATCCTGAAGCAGTTGCGCCGTCTGGGAGCCTCCTGTGAATGGGACCGTACCGCTTTCACGATGGACGACACCCGTTCGGAGAGTGTCAAGAAGGTATTTGTCGACCTTTACAACAAAGGCCTTATCTATCGTGGGCTGCGCATGGTGAACTGGGACCCGAAGGCCCTGACCGCGCTGAGTACCGAGGAGGTGATTTATAGGGAGGAGCAGAGCCACCTATACCACTTGAAATACTATGTAGTCGGTCTGGAAAAGTTGGACGGCGAAGAGGCACTGATGGAAGCTGGCAACGTGATACATAAAGACGCCAACGGCTATTATGCCGTGGTGGCCACCACTCGTCCCGAGACCATCATGGGCGACACTGCCATGTGCATCAACCCCAAGGACCCGAAGAACCAATGGTTGAAAGGCCGCAAGGTGATTGTTCCCTTGGTAGGTCGTGAGATACCCGTCATCGAGGACCGCTATGTGGACATCGAGTTCGGTACCGGCTGTCTGAAGGTTACGCCCGCCCATGACACCAACGATTACATGCTGGGCAAGACGCATAACCTGGAGACCATCGACATCTTCAATGCCGACGGCACCATCTCCGAGCAGTCGCCCCTGTATGTAGGTATGGACCGCATGGACTGCCGCAAGCAGATTGTGGAAGACCTCAAGAGCGCCGGGTTGATGGAACGCGTGGAAGACTACACCAACAAGGTGGGTTACAGCGAGCGCAATCCCGACACCGCCATCGAACCCCGTCTCTCGTTGCAGTGGTTCCTGAAGATGCAGCACTTCGCCGACATCGCCTTGCCTCCCGTGATGAGCGGTGAGATGCAGTTCTATCCTGCCAAATACAAGAACACCTACAAGAACTGGCTGGAAAACATCCAAGACTGGTGTATCTCGCGCCAATTGTGGTGGGGTCATCGTATCCCCGCCTATTATATCACCTTCCCCAACGCCTCCGAAGGAAATGAGTGTGACGTGCCTGAAGATGCATTCGTGGTGGCCATGAATGAGACTGAAGCACGGGCATTGGCCTTGGAGCAGTATCCCACTTTGAAAGACGTTGATTTCACCCTTCGCCAAGACGAAGATGCCCTGGACACCTGGTTCTCGTCATGGCTGTGGCCCGTGTCGCTCTTCGACGGCATCAACAATCCCGGCAATGAAGAGATATCCTATTATTACCCCACGAGCGACCTTGTCACCGCCCCCGATATTATCTTCTTCTGGGTGGCCCGCATGATTATGGCAGGCGAGGAGTATATGGGCAAGATACCCTTCAAGAACGTCTATTTCACCGGTATCGTGCGCGACAAGCTGGGAAGGAAGATGTCGAAAAGTCTCGGCAATTCGCCCGACCCCATCGAGTTGATAGACCGATACGGCGCCGATGGTGTGCGCATGGGCATGATGCTCTGTGCCCCGGCCGGCAACGACATCCTGTTTGACGAGAGTCTGTGCGAGCAAGGCCGCAACTTCAACAACAAGATCTGGAACGCTTTCCGTTTGGTGAAAGGTTGGCAAGTGAGCGACACCGAGCAGAGTGCCGCCAACAAGATGGCCACCGACTGGTTCGCCGCCCAACTCAGGAAAACCTCCGCCGAGGTGGACGACCTGTTCAAGAAATACCGCATCTCCGAAGCCCTAATGGCCGTTTACCAACTGTTCTGGGACGAGTTCTCAAGTTGGTATCTGGAGATGGTGAAGCCCGCCTACGGAAGTGCCATCGACCGCACCACCTACGAAGCTACGCTCGGTTATTTCGACACCCTGCTGAAAATGCTCCATCCGTTCATGCCCTTCATCACCGAAGAGCTATGGCAGCACCTGTATGACCGCAACGAGGGCGACAGCATCATGCGCGAACAACTGTCGTTGGATGCGTTGAGTGCCGACGATGAGGCGTTGATTGCCCAGATAGAGACGGTGAAAGCCGTGGTGAGCGGCGTACGCACCATCCGTTCGACCAAGAACATCGCCCCCAAGGAATCGTTGGACCTGTTGAGTGTGGGCCATGACTTCGTGGGCGACCAGACCGCCATAGTCGAGAAGATGGCCAACCTGAAGTCACTGAGTCGTGCAGACGAGAAACCCGGCGACGCCGCTCAGTTCATGGTAGGCACCACGGAGTGGGCCGTCCCCTTGGGCAGTCTGATTGACGTAGAGGCCGAGATAACCAAGCAAGAGGCACAGTTGAAACATCTGGAAGGATTCCTAATGGGTGTTGAGAAGAAGCTTTCGAACGAACGTTTCGTGGCCAACGCCCCCGAGGCCGTGGTCGCCTTGGAGCGCAAGAAGCAACATGATGCGCAGGAGAAGATTGCTGCACTGAAGGAAAGCCTCAAACAGTTACGAATGACGACATCCGAGTGACGAGTTACAAGTTATTATTGTCATTTAAAAATGAGGCGTAAAACACGAAGGTTGTTCAAGGCGCTGGGCATCTGTCTGGTTGTCGTGGTGATTCTCGCCATTACCGGTGGCAGTGTCTATATGCTTCATTTCTCCCTGGGTGATTCCAGCGGGAGGGACAGTCTTTTGGCCGAGCAACGTTTGTCAGAAGAATATCCCCATATAAAGGTTTGGGCAGACAGTCTGCGTCGCACCCATGTTATCCGCGATACCTTCATGACCACCAACGACGGCCGTCAGTTGCATGCCCTGTATGCCGCCGCTCCCTCCCCCACACGGAAAACCGCCTTTGTGATTCACGGCTACACATGCAACGCCGTATATTACCTATATATAGGTTACCTGTTCCGCGAGACCTTGGGTATGAACATTTTCATACCCGACCTGCACGCCCATGGACAGAGCGATGGCAGGATGATTCAGATGGGATGGAAAGACGCCGACGATATGTTGGAATGGTTGCCGTTGTGCAACGACCTGTTTCGTGACAGCTTAGACGCGGAGATTGTGGTTCATGGCACCTCTATGGGTGGTGCCACCGCCATGAACCTATCCGGGAAGGAAGACATGGAGTATGTGAAGGCCTACATAGAAGACAGCGGCTACACCAGTGTGTGGGATGAGTTTTCGTATGAGTTGTCCGACGGGTTTGGTCTTCCGGAAATCCCCTTGATGTACACCACCAGCGCTTTGTGCAAGTTGTTGAATGGCTGGAGTTTCGGCGAAGCCAACAGCGTGGAAATGGTGAAGCGATGCTTGAAACCCATGCTGTTCATCCACAGCGACAACGACAAGTTTGTGCCCTCATGGATGGTTCATCCCCTGTATGAGGCCAAGCCAGAGCCCAAGACGTTATGGATAGTGCCGAAGAGTGCCCACCACGAAGCCTACCGCGATTATCCCGAAGAATATGCGCGGCGAGTGAGAGAGTTCTTGGGAAAATTATAAGATTAAAAGATTATAAAATTAGAAGATTGGTTAAGCGGTACGTTACTGAAAAAAAAGAGTGGGAACTATTCCCACTCTATTGTTGATGGCGGTTTGGAGGAGATGTCGTAACAAACGCGGTTCACCCCTTTTACCTTATTTATTATCTCATTAGACACTTTGGCCATAAAGTCGTAGGGCAGATGCGCCCAGTCGGCTGTCATGGCGTCCGTACTGGTGACCGCCCGTAACGCCACGGGATGTTCATAGGTACGCTCATCTCCCATAACCCCTACGCTGCGCACGGTAGAGAGGAGTATGGCCCCTGCCTGCCATATTTGATCGTAGAGTGACACCTCTATTGAGGATTGAGAGTTGAGGGTAGAGGGTTGAGATGCTGTCGGTACTCCAGCGGCGAGCACGCGACGTGCATCTTCACCAGAAAGACTCACCTTATAGTCACGTAGAGCACGGATATAGATATCGTCGGCATCTTGAAGAATACGCACTTTTTCCGGTGTGATGTCGCCAAGGATACGCACCGCCAGCCCCGGTCCCGGGAAAGGATGACGTGTGATGAGATGTTCAGGCATTCCCAGTTGCCGCCCTACCCTTCGCACTTCGTCTTTGAACAACCATTTCAGAGGTTCGCAGAGTTGGAGATGCATCTCTTTGGGCAACCCTCCCACATTGTGGTGGCTTTTGATCACTTTACCCGTGATGTTCAGACTCTCGATGCGGTCGGGATAGATGGTACCCTGGGCCAGCCATCGTGCATCGGCAATCTTTTTTGCCTCCGCATTGAACACCTCTATGAAATCACGACCTATGATTTTGCGTTTCTGTTCCGGGTCGCTGACTCCTTTCAAGTCGTTGAAAAACCGTTCGCTGGCATCCACGCCAATGACATTCAGTCCCAGTCCCTTATAATCCTCCATCACCTGTGTGAACTCGTTTTTACGGAGCATGCCATGATCGACGAAGATACACGTGAGGTTCTTGCCGATGGCCCTATTGAGCAGCACCGCCGCCACTGACGAGTCGACACCACCGGAGAGTCCCAGAATCACACGGTCGTCACCCAACTGTTCCTTTAGTTCAGCCACTGTAGAGTCAACAAACGACGCGGCGCTCCAGTCCTGTCGTGAGCCACAGATATCAACTACGAAGTTTTTGAGCAGGAGACTGCCCTGAATGGTGTGGAACACCTCCGGGTGGAACTGTACCGCCCAGACTTTGTTGAGTGTTGACTGTTGAGCGTTGAGTGTTGAATTGTCGCTGCGCGATGAAGAATTATCCAATTGTGAATCACGGGGTTTGAGAGGTTCTTGGGCACTCCAATAGGCCGCATATTTCACGTCGGCGGTGGAGGCGATACACTCGAAACCTTCGGGAATGGCCGTGATGGTATCGCCATGGCTCATCCACACCTGCGAATGTTGTTCGAATCCCCGGAAGAGAGGATTATCAACGTCGACGGTCTGCAGGTGCGCCCTTCCATATTCCCGCGAGCCAGCCTTCTCCACTTTTCCCCCGCCACTATGGGCAATGAACTGCGCGCCGTAGCAGATGCCGAGCACCGGTATCCTGCCCACGAACTGAGAGAGGTCTACTTTGAATGCCTCTGGGTCATGGACCGAGAAGGGTGAACCACTGAGGATGACTCCAATGACCGACGGGTCGTCGTTGGGGAATTTATTATAAGGTAATATCTCGCAGAACGTGTCGAGTTCGCGCACTCGCCGTCCGATGAGTTGTGTGGTCTGTGAGCCGAAGTCGAGGATGATGATTTTCTGTTGCATGTGTTTTTAAATTAAGGGGCGAGGGGCAAGAGGTAAGAAAACACCTAATTACCCACCATGAATTATGATTTTGAATTGTTAACTTTGAATTAAGAACTGTTCAGCCTGGGTGAGGGAGTCGATTTTCCCCACGTCAAGGAGACGCAGGTCTTGTTGGATGACCGCCTTTATCTCTTTCTGAGCACAGGCTTTCAGGTAGAAGTCGACAATAGGGAACCTTTCTGGCCACTCATCCATGAGCGGGAAGAGTGTCGGCGAGAAGAGATGTATGCCAGAGAAAGCCAGTCGCCTGAGTTGGTTGTCATCGTCGGCCTTTTTTACCCATGAGAATGGAGATTTCATCTCCCCCGTGATCATATTTTTCCATCCTACAAGTCGTTGTTCATCGTCGAAAAGCAGTCGTCGTGATGACAGTCTATCGCTGACGAGCAATACGGCGTCGGCCTTCACATTATATAAAGAATCGAGGCAAGCATTACTGAGGATGTCAACATTATGGATAAGTATCGGTTCCGAATTATCGAACAGAGGTCGAGCCTTCTTGATGCCTCCACCCGTTTCAAGGAGTTGTTTCGATTCGTCGCTGATTCTAATGTCAATATTGGCAGGAGCATGACGGTCGAGATAATCCACGATTTGCGAGGAGAAATGATGAACATTCACCACCACCTTTTTGACATCTGTCATCTCCAGTTTATGCAACACATGATCTATGAGCGGTCTGCCCCCCACAGGAACGAGCGCCTTCGGCATCGAATCAGTGAGTGGCTTGAGGCGTGTGCCCAAACCAGCGGCAAATATCATAGCCTGTTTCATGTTGCAAAAGTACAAAATATTATTGAGAAATAAGAATTACATTATAAGAATGTTTGGTTAATGTTATAAGGAAGGGGGAAAAAGCTAAAAATCGATTGTGTGGGCACACAATTAATTCTTTAATATTTATTAACTATTCAAATGCTGCTGATTATCAATTAGTTGCAGATTTGTTACAAAAAAGCCAAAAAAAAAATCTTAAAAAATTGTTTGGGGTATAAAAAAAATACTTACCTTTGCAGCGTTTTAATAAACAACTGATTGTTTTACAGAATTTAAAAAGCAAAGAAAAATGAAAAAATTGGTATTTATGTTCGTAGCTATGGCTGCTATCTCTTTCGCTTCTTGCGATCAGAAGAAAGCTGGCGAGGCTGTTGAGGCTGCTGCTGATAGCGCTGCTGCTGTTGTTGACTCTGTTGCCGCTGCTGCTGACAGCACTGTTGCTGCTGTTGCTGATAGCGCCGCTGCTGTTGTTGACAGCACTGCTAAGGCTGCCGCTGCTGTCGTTGATAGCGCTGCTAAGGCTCAGTAATTTACGAACAGTAAATGAGAGAAATGACCGCAGGACGATAGTTCTGCGGTTTATTTTTTTGCCTCCCCCTGCCCCCCCTCCAGTAGGGGGGGGGGGATTTAAGAATGAGGAGCGAATAAAAAAACCTTCCCTATGTGGGGAAGGTTTTTTATATGATATATGTTGAAGAATATTAATTTCTGAGGATGTTGACCAACAGAGAAGCCACAGATGTGACGATACCGATGAAGGAGAACCAAATAGTGGTGGAAGAACCAATACCTGAGTTCTTCGCCTTCACGCTGTTAGGCTCGATATAAAGAATATCGTTCTGCTGGAGGTAGTAATACGGCGAATTGATGATGTTGGCATCGGTGAGGTTCAGGCGGTGAACAGATTTCTGTCCGGAAGCATCCTCGCGAATGAGCATCACATTTTCGCGTTTACCATAGATGGAGAGGTCGCCGGCGCTCGCCAAGGCTTCTACGATGGACATCTTCTCTGTCGTCACGGGAATGACCTTCGGGCTTCCTACTTCGCCAATAACGGTAATACGGTAACTCGCCATGGTAACGGTGACCACAGGTTTCTCTGTTTTTGCCAAATACGGAGCAATCTTCTGCTCGATAAGGTCCTGGCATTCTGTCTTGGTAAGACCAATCACATGGAGTTTACCTACTACCGGGAAATTGATATCACCATTGTTGTCGACGAGATAGCCCTGCAACGAACCGCCTGTCTGTTGTATCGTCCCCTCTGAACCGAGGTGACGGGACACTGTAAGATTGAAAGGCGCGGATACCGTAGGATTGGTAGTATGCACGGTGATGTGTAGCATATCTTTTGGCATGATACGTGCGTCAAACAGTCCTTTTGATGCCGCGAAGCTGATGGAGTCGGCATTTTGGAAATACGGAATCTGCTTGCTTGTGGTACAACTGCCCGCCAGCAAAATCATAGCCATGGCTACGATGGGAAGGATAAATTTCTTCATTTTAAGCCCTATTTTAATTTTTTTGCAAAAGTAATTGTATTTTTTGATATTGGCAAATTTTTGAAAGGTAAAAAGAGAAGTAAAAAGGTAAAAGGGGAAAAAAGAAAAGGGAAACAGAGGGGAAAGTGCAAGGCGGAAGATTCTGTTTTGTAGTAGAGGTATTGTGAGGTTTGTCGTGGGTATTCCAAAAAAGCGTCATGTTTTTTGGCGATGCGAGAAAAAAAGTATATCTTTGCGCAAAATCTATACAAATCTAATAATCTATGATTAACAGACAACTACTTCGACCCGAGAGTATCGTAGTCATTGGCGGCTCCAACAATGTACACAAACCCGGTGGAGCCGTGGTTCGCAATCTTCTTCAAGGCGGTTACAAAGGTACGCTTCGCGTTGTCAATCCCAAGGAAGACGAGGTGCAGGGCATCAAGGTTTTCCACGACGCCAAGGAGATTCCCCCCACCGAGTTGGCCATCCTTGTGGTGGCCGCCAAATATTGTCCTGGTTACGTGGAATTGTTGGCTTCGGAGAAAGAGGTGAAAGCCTTCATCATCATCTCGGCCGGTTTTGGCGAGGAGACAAAAGCTGGAGCCGTTTTAGAGAAGCGCATCCTCGACATCTGCGAGCGTCATGGTGCCGCTCTGATTGGCCCCAACTGCATCGGCCTGCTCACTGAGTGGCATCACAGCGTGTTCACCAAGCCCATACCCCAACTCAACCCCAAGGGTGTCGACTTCATCAGCGGCAGCGGAGCCACCGCCGTATTCATCCTCGAATCGGCCGTCATCAAGGGTCTTCAGTTCAATTCCGTCTGGAGCATTGGCAACGGTAAGCAGATTGGCATCGAGGATGTGCTGCAGTATATGGACGAGAACTTCAACCCCACAACCGACTCGAAGGTGAAACTGTTGTATATCGAGAACATCTCCAACCCCGACAAGCTGCTGTTCCATGCCGCTTCGCTCATCCGCAAAGGATGCCGCATCGCCGCCATCAAAGCCGGCAGTTCTGAGAGCGGCAGCCGTGCCGCCTCGTCTCACACGGGAGCCATCGCCTCCAGCGACTCCGCCGTGGAAGCTCTGTTCCGCAAGGCGGGCATCGTGAGGTGTTTCTCTCGTGAGGAGCTAACCACCGTTGGCTGTATCTTCACCCTACCACCACTCACTGGCAAAAACTTCGCCATTGTGACCCATGCCGGTGGTCCCGGCGTGATGCTTACCGACGCTCTTTCGAAGGGCGGTCTGCAGGTGCCCCCCATCAGTGGGCCCAAGGCAGAGGAACTGAAAGGAAAACTGTTTGCGGGAGCCTCGGTGGCCAACCCCATCGACATTCTCGCCACCGGTACACCCGAGCAGTTGGGTTTCGCCATCGACTACTGCGAAAACCATTTCGACGGTATCGACGCCATCATGGTCATCTTCGGCACACCTGGTCTGGTACAGTTATATGAGACCTATGATGTGCTGCACAAGAAGATTCTGGAATGCAAGAAACCTGTGTTCCCCATCCTCCCCTCGCTACATACAGCAGGTCCAGAGGTGGAGGAGTTCTTGAAAAAAGGACACGTGAACTTCAGCGACGAGGTGACATTGGCCACCGCGCTGACCCAGGTGATGCGCACCCCGGCACCCGCTCCGCCCGAAATCGAGCTATTCGGTGTCGATGTGCCCCGCATACGCGAGGTCATCGGCGGCATCAAGGAGAATGGCTATATCTCACCCGAACTGGTGCACGAACTGCTCTCCTGCGCTGGCATCCCATCGGTGCCCGAGATGGTGAGCGACGGAAAAGACACACTGGTGGCTTTCGCCGAAAAGGTGGGCTATCCCGTCGTTGCCAAGGTAGTAGGACCCGTTCATAAGAGCGATGTGGGTGGTGTGGCTCTCAACATCCGTTCGAAGGAGCACCTAGCCCTGGAGTTTGACCGCATGATGAAAATCAAAGACGCCAAAGCTGTGATGGTGCAAAAGATGATCAGCGGCACCGAGCTGTTCATCGGCGCCAAATATGAGCCACGTTTCGGCCATGTGGTGCTCTGCGGTCTGGGCGGCATCTTCGTTGAGGTGCTCAAAGACGTGTCGAGCGGTCTGGCGCCCCTCTCCTATCCCGAGGCCTACTCGATGATCCGTTCGTTGCGTGGCTACAAGATTCTCAAGGGCACGCGCGGCCAAGCCGGCATCAACGAGAAGAAATATGCCGAAATCATCGTACGCCTCTCCACCCTGCTCCGCTTCGCCACGGAAATCAAGGAAATGGACATCAACCCGCTCCTTGCCGACGAAGAGAACGTGGTGGCCGTGGATGCACGGATACTGATTGAACGAAGTTGAATGTTGAATGTTGAGTGTTGAATGTTAAGTGTTGAATGTTAAGTGTTGAATGTTAAGTGGTCGCCTACGGCGATGACGAATTGTGAATGACGAATGGATCCATGAAAATTTTTCCTGCATTCATTATTCAGCATCATGCAGAACACATCAAAAGGACCCGAGATGGGTCCTTTTGATGTAATACTTCTTCCTTATTTATTATTTATTCAGCCATTTCTTTCCTTTGCTGACGACAACCCCTCGATACGTATTGTCTACGCGTTGGCCATTGAGGTTATATAGCACGTCGTCATCGGCATCTTCTGCATCACCAATGATGCCTTCAATGTCTGTGGGTAGGTCGGCGATGGGATATCCGTAGTGGTTGGACTGATCCAATGGCACGACGAAGAATGACTCGTGTGCCGGACAGATAAACGGTTCCCCTTCTGGACACCCTGGACTGAAGAAGAAGCCTACAGTGTTGTTCTTCGTTCGCAGGCGATAAAAGACGAGATTATTTTCATACGAATAACCATTTTGGTTCCAATAGGAATCTGTCGAGGACTCTTCATCACATCCTCTCTGATACCAGCACCACCAATAACGAGGACTTGCATACGCCTCTCTGAAGGTATAGGTACCAGGATGATCCGCCTTTAGCACCACCGCCATATCTTGAGGAATAACTTCACCAGGTTTAAAAATAAACTCCTTTTCTATTTTAAGTGTGTTCTGATTTATACCGAAATGATATGCACGAATGCCCTGTGGCACGATGAAGCCCATGTTACTATAATAGATGGTTGTAAAGAGCAGGTCAGTAAATGTAACATCCACCGTTTCAGGTTCATCCAGCACGAAATACACCTCATTGATGAATCCGACATTGCCTTTTGGAAAAGAGATGGTTATTCTATCTGTCAATGTCATTCTTTCGAAGCGCAATTCAAACAATGTGAAACGTCCCGATTTGCTCAAGGGTTTTACCGTGGCAATAGAAAAGTCACAATCACCATACTCTAATGTATTATTATTTACAACAGTGACCGTTGAGCCATTTCCGATAAAATTACCGCATACTTCACCCTCACCCAAAGCATAGCCATCGAAGGGACGAGCATCAATTCTAACGGTTACAGCATCTCCCCCCTGTCCCATCGACTCCGCCCAAAAATACATTTTTCCGTTTCCCGTGATATTGATGTGTTTGATGACCAAACATCCACCATTGCCAATGACAGCACACTGATTACCCGAATAAACTTTATTAAAATGCGGTCCCTCTTCGTCTGGATAATAATATTCATCATCATAAAGCAGCCATTCCTTATCCGTCCCCTCGAGAGGAGTCAGATCGAATAGTCCTTGCCACAGGCCATCGTTGCCCCCAGTCCCGTTGACGTTATCGAACGATTCGTACCAATCAACCTTATCGGGTATGGGTGCAAAGATAAAGTCTTTATACACCACGTTGCTCGTCTCTCCATTGGCTACTGCCATCGCCCTGACAACGGTCGTCTCGTCAATAGTAAATGGTCCTTGGTAGAGCGTGCTATTCTGGTCGGGGTCATCTGCACAGTTAAGGTTGTAATAAATTAGCGCCCCTTCTGTGGGACAAGAGATGGACACCGTGTTTGTCTGCTTGAACAGATGCCCTTTCGATGACGAGATAACGGGTTCTGACACTGTCGTTTCCACCTCATGATATGTTACCGTAATGGAAGAAATCCACACCTGGTTTCCCTGTGCCGCTGTGTGTGAACTCTTATTTTCCATCGACACATCGCCGACGATATTACTGATGATGCCGAAAGGACCTTGACTATCATATTCATAGGTACAGTTGGAGAAAGTAGCTGAAATATTATCGGTGATGGTGGCCTTATAAACAAAGTTGACAACGATATCGTTGACCACAATATTATTCTTCGCCTTGATGGTCATAGCGTTTCCCACATAGAATCTCGCACCCATGGAATAGTATTTGGGAGCTGACTCCGCCCCATTGGCGTAGAAAAACAGTTTTACGCTTTCCAGATTATTCAGGGCAGCTATATCCGACAGTTCCGTTCCACTACTAGCGCCATAATCAGCAAAACGGATGGTTTCCGTTTTCGTTTGCGCCACTGTTACGACACAAACAAGGAGCGATGACAAGAGAAGGCAACGTTTCAACATTCTTTTCATGGAATGATATTTAGTTCAACATAGGATTTATGGTATTCATTCATAGTCGTCGATGACAGCATTGACAAAATCCATCATCGGCTTGGCGGTTAAGAAGACATCAGCCATTCGATCGAGAGCATCAGATTTTTCAAAGAAATCATCAGGTATGGCCGTCCATGCACAATAGTCCTTCATACGCAAATATTGGATATGTTTATCGTCACGCGGGAACCCAGCCGGAGCCGTTTTAAGCATCGACAAGCCAAAACCCTTTTCATCTTCGAAGGAATGTTCACCCGGGATGCCGAAAGTATCAAGGAACTTTGGATTTTTAACGCATTCATCCCATCTTTCACGATTGGCCATTATCTCGTTTCTCGTTGCAACGAGGATATTTGTAGGGAGCCAATAGTTGCCCGTAGCCAACAAACAATGTCCCGGTTCAAGATGTATGTAATATCCACCATGAAGCGCCTTTTTCCCATGCGAAGCGATATAGGCACCAAGATGCCGTTTGTAAGGCGACTTATCTGACGAGAAGCGCGTATCTCTATAGAAGCGATAGGTAGCATCACTCACTTTGACATGGGCAATGGAACTGTCGAACTGAGTCAAACGCGCAATTGCATCAGCCACTATATGTTCAAACTCCATCCTTGCCTTGAGGTAGAACGCTTTGTTGGCGTTGAACCACGCACGGTTATTGTTACCAGCCACCTGACAGAGGAAATCGAGTATGAGCGGGGTGTTGTACATGGTGGAAGATTAGGATATTAAAAAATTAAAAGATTATAAAATTATAAGATTAGAAGATTTATGATTTATGAAGAATCGCGGAACGAAGAGGCCGGGTATTACACGATGACCCGTGTTTTATGGTAGTTTTCGCGGAATTCAGAGGGAGAGCATTTCTTTTTCTTTTTAAATATACGGTTAAAATTACTGAGGTTGTTGAATCCGCATTCAAAGGCTATTTCGGAGATGGAGCGTGCGGTATCAACGAGCATTCTCGACGCATATCCCAGTCGTATGTCGATGATGTATTCAGACAGGTTTCTCCCTGTACGCAACTTAAAGAACCTACTAAACGCACTAGGACTCATGCCCGCAATGTCGGCGAGCGCAGTCAGCCGAAGTTCGTACTTATAGTTTTGCGAGATATAGTTTTTCACCTTGAGGATTCGTCTACTGTCATCTTCAACGGCTAATTTTGCATAGCTTGACGACGCCAGTGTTCGCGCCCCGTGGCATTTCGACAATTCGTAAAGAATGGTCATGAATTGTTGAACGGCATAGAACCCATCCTTGATGGAACTCAAAGAGTCGAGCAACGGATAAATCCTCATGATAGCCTCAAGGGGGAAAGCCAATCCCTTTCTTGCCTCGTTCATCATCTTACGAATGCTGAAATAGGGATTACGTCCGAAGAAACCATCTTCATCCATACTGAAGTCGAACTGTATGGTTATTTCCCGGATGTCATCGTTCACGCACTCGTTCTGTTCCCACACATGCTCCAAGTCAGGACTAGTGATGAGCACAAGGTCGAAATCGCCGATAACCTCGGCACTGTCGCCAACGATACGTTTCACGCCTTTGGCATGTTCCACGTAATTCAGTTCCTGTACCACATGATTATGTATAGGATAGGTGAACTCTTTTTTCCGTCTGTCGGCGATATAGAGCACATCCTTTCCCATAAGGGGAGATATCTCATGAATTATCTTTTTGTCGTCCATATTGTATAAAAAAGAAGGGACAAGAGAGGGGTGACGTATGAACGTGAAGCCAAAAAGATGCCATCGACTTATCGACTACGACTACAATTTCAGTTCTTTGAGAATTTCGCTCATGCGACGCAGCGTTGTCACACGTGTTGGCACGAGAGGCAGTCGGAGCACATTTTCAATAAAGCCCATCTCATGCAACAGTGCCTTTACACCAGCTGGGTTTCCGTCGATGAAGAGCAGGCTATAGAGGTCGATGAACTTATAATGTATTTTCCGCGCCGCTGCGAACTCGTTATTGAATTCCAGTCGTATCATTCGCGAAAACTCTTTCGGTAGCGCATTGCCAATCACCGAGATTACTCCCACGGCGCCGCATGCCACCATTGGATAAGTGAGAGCGTCATCGCCAGAGATGACATCGAAGGAATCGGGTTTGTTCTTGATGATTTCGTCTACCTGTTCAAGGTTTCCGCTGGCTTCTTTGATCGCCACGATGTTTTGGCAGTCACGTGCCAAACGCACCGTTGTTTCCGCCTTCATGTTGATGCCCGTACGACCCGGCACGTTGTACAGCACCACTGGCAGTTCGGTGGCTGCCGCAACTGCCTTGAAATGTTGGTACAACCCTTCCTGAGAAGGTTTGTTGTAGAATGGGCACACCGAGAGTATGCCGTCGATGCCCGCGAGGTCCGCGTTTTTCAGTTCGTCGACCACCGCCGCCGTATTGTTTCCTCCACAACCCATTAAGATAGGCACCCTTCCCCCTGCCCTATTTACTATGAGCTGTTTGATATTGCTTTTTTCCTCCTTGTTGAGACAAGGCGTTTCTCCAGTTGTCGCAAGAATACACAGGAAATCAGCCCCGTTAGACAGTTGATAGTCGACCAATCGGGTGAGCGCCTCGTAGTCCACCGTCCCCTCTTGTGTAAACGGTGTGATCAAGGCGACGCCTAATCCTTTGAAAATATTTTGTACCATGAGGGAATCATCTTATTGTGGTTATTATTTGCTTTTCCTTCACAATTTGGTGCAAAATTACTGTTTTTTTGGCTAATAATGCATCTTACACCCTTAAAAAAAACAAAGAGGAGGAGAAAAGCAACTTTACTCCTCCATATTTTCAAGCTTTTTACACCCCGCAGCGTTTTATTTCAAAAATGTCAGATTTTTTTCAAAATGAAGAAAGCATTTCCATTTTTATTTATTATATTTGCAAAAGCTAAACGATATTCTCCGGGACAAAGGGTTCCACCCATTGAATAATCGTAATCTAACCTACAGGAACCCACCTGTTTACTACTATGAAGAGATTTCTTTTGACCATTGTCGCCGTACTGACCATGGTGCTGGCGGCCAATGCCATGGCAGACATGGGACCTCGTCAGAGGAGGTATGCTCCACGTCGCCATGTGGTGCAGCAGCGTTATCGCACACCGCGCCACTACCGTCGCGCACCAGCCCGTTTCCGCCATCAAGCTCCACCACCACGTTACCGCCGTCATGCCCCTCCACCACGGTATCGTCGTCATGCCCCACCACCACGTTACCGCCGCCATGCAGCCCCTCCCAGGCATCAAGCCAGGAGAAGTGCCCCTGCAAGAAGGAGGAGATAAAAAAATCTTATACTTAAAGACAAAATAGAGCGTTCCATTGACGGGACGCTCTTTTTTCGACCTTTTAAGCCATTAAAGATGTTATCTCGGAAGGATATTCGATTTTATGTAGGAAGAGAGCTTGAGGAGGCATGCTCTCCCCAGCCTCAGTACGTCGATGTGAAGCCAAGATATCTGCAAACTGCTCTATAGTCACCCTACCCCGTCCCACATCGATGAGTGTTCCCACCACCGCTCGAACCATGTTACGTAGAAACCTATTGGCTGTGATGGTGAATCGCCAGCGATGCTCATCGATTTGCTCCCATTGCGCTTTTGTTACCTGGCAGATGGTAGTTTTCACATCCGTCTTGGCTTTGCAGAACGCCGCAAAGTCATCGTTCTCGAGTAACAACGCCGCAGCCTTGTTCATCAATGAGAAGTCGAGGTCGTAATGGATGAAACAAGAACGGTCGCCCAGGAAAGGGTCTTTCTTCGTATGAATAAAATAAAAATAAGTACGTGCGGTGGCCGAGAAACGGGCATGCGCGGTCTCGGGCACTTCCATGATTTGTTGTATGGCAATGTCGTAGGGCAGAAGTCTATTGAGTTTGTAGGTGAGTTGGTAGGTTCCACCCATTCCGTCCACATTCTCGTTAGAGTCATCAAAATGAGCCACCATCATGGAAGCGTGGACGCCAGCATCAGTACGTCCCGCCCCCGTCACCTCGATATCCGTACGCAAAATGGTAGACAGTGCCTCTTGCAGTTTCTGCTGCACTGACATACCGTTAGGTTGTACCTGCCATCCGTGGTATCGTGCCCCGTTGAAACTCAAGAAGATGAAATATCTATGCATGATTTCATTATTTGAATGCAAAAGTAGTTAAAAAGGAAAAAAGAAAGAAGGTAAAAAGGTGAAAAAAAGTAAAAAGGTGAAAAAGAGTAAAAAGGTAAAAAAGTAAAAAAGTAAAAGGGTGAAAATATGAAGGGAGAGAGTATAAAAACGAACGAAAACCGACACCATCCTCTCGGACTATGTCGGTTTTTTAGAAAAATTACACTCTATTGATTTGTTGAATCTCTCTCCACCCATATTTTCTGCGTCAGTCGCAATTTGTACCATTTCAATACTTTTCAGCATGGATTTGGCACTCACAACAGATGGAGCATCTAATACCTATAACTATTTGGAGAACATTTATGCATTATCAAGCAAATGAGTAATGAAATATTGACAACTCGCCAGTTGTACTGAATTTCTATGAATACAACATTTTATTGTTGCGATGCAAATATATGGTTTTTTTTATATTTTATCGATAAAAGGGATGATAAAATTCGAAAATTAACATAAATTAAACATTTAACAATTAACATGCCCCCCTCAGTTCACCCAAAAACCAACCCGCCCCAGCCCTTCCGAGAGGAAGGGAAGAATTTGTTCGTTTGTTCTTTTGAAGAAAAACTATGTCGTGATTTTGAAGCCTATGGGAAGGCTCTGAACGCAGCGAACGGGTTGCCCTTGTTGACGAGCCGGTTTCCACCGAGGCATGGACATGATGAGACGCACGGCCTCACGGTCGAGACCTGGCGAAACGGAATGGACAACCGATGGGGATGACACAGAGCCGTCGGCCTCAACAATGAACTGCACCACAACCCTGCCCTCTATACCCAGCGTTAAATCGAACCAAGGATAACGGATGTTGGCACGTAGATAACGATATATGTCTTCGGACGTATCGCGGAACGAGGGCATCTCCTCGGCAACAACATACACCTGAGTGGTATCGGAGAACCACGGTTGTGGTGTACATGGAACGGCCTGTCGCTCAGGAATCTCTGCCTTGAGCATATTCTTGGTCTCTTTATTCAGGAAAGTTTGCAGTTGGACAGTGGGCACGGCAGCGAGGCTATGGTAGTCATTGTCACCATCGACATAGCCCAAATCGAAATAGGCTCCAGCACGCATGAGACACATATCACCAAGGTATAATTCACGATCCTCTTCTTCGTAGCCTAAAGGCATGGATCCCAGCAGTGTCTGCAGTTGCATATATTCATAACGGTAGGGAGTGTAGGCACCTTTCCTGAGCATCTCCTTGGTGGTGAGCAAGCGGTCGCCAACGATGTCGTAGGTGAGGAGCCGCTGGCGGTTGGTTACCTGCTCCGCCGTGTCCTTGGGGATAACACGGTTGACGAGGCGCAGCGATACGTACCTTCCCTCTACATATTCCATCATGTTGAGGCTAACCATCTCATAACAGGTGCGCAGTCCTGGTTCTTCGGGCATCAGCGTGAGCGGTTCGCCCAACGAGGCGAGGTAACGCTCTATGGCGGGGAGCACCGTTTCAGACTCCAAGCCAAACAGTTCCTTTGTGAGAAAACGCTGTAAGGTCGGCATAGCCGAGAAATGAAGCGACAACGGCCATTCGAGATCAACCTTGACGAGATGGAGCGTATCACCCTGTCTACGGAGATACTGCTGTTGGTGGAAGAATATGCGTTGACGCTCCGTCTGGTTTTTAAAAGAATAGACGGAAGCAATGGTGGTGCTGTCCTGTGCATGAGCGATGGCAGCTGTAAGAAGGAACAGTAAAACAATTAGTTTTTTCATTGACTATTTTGCATTGGATGGTGCAAAGATAAGGAAAAATAAAAAAATAGAAAATTAAAAGATAAAAAAAGGAGCTATGCCTGTGTTTTTTCACAGAAATGGGCACAAGCCTTCACAACCGGATAGGAACGTTGCTACCAACAGCAAAGGGCATAATTGATAAAAGAAAAGCGGTAATTCGTAAATAAATGAGAAAAATATTTTGGCTACCACAAGCCTTGCATTACCTTTGCATCAAGAAAAAAGATATAACAACTAAAAAGAATAACATATGAAAAAGTTAGCACTATTCTGCCTCTGCCTGCTCATAAGCGGTGGGGCGATGGCCATCGACATGGCTCACCTGCATCAGTTGGGACTACCCCAGGGGGCGGTAGCCGCCAGCAAGTATTTTGAAGACTTGTTCGCCGACGTGCCTCATGCATCGACGGACCAGGACTGCGAGAACAGCACCTTTCCGGGGTTGGAAGACCAATACACCTTCTTCGTGGAGCGTCTGCCGAAAGGCGCTGACGATGATTTCTACCACATCAACCTGTGGATGTATGCCTCGTGGAAAGACGAGGTGATGAAGGTTCTGAGTCAAGAAGGCCAATACCAAGATCTACTCATCAAAGGTCTCTACTGCATGGTGGACAAGCAACCGAGGTTTCTTGAGCATAAGATTGAGGAGACAGGACAGGCAGTGATGTTACAGGATTTCACGGAGGCTCCCGTGGTGATTGTGCAGACCGAAGAGTTCAATGGCACGATGCACGCTTTGCAGAATACGTTACTTGTCTATCCTTTCACCAAGGAAGTGAAGGAGTTGGAGAACGAGATGTTCGTAGGAGTATCACATACGCTCACAAATATGCTCATGGCTGCGGAAATGAATCTGGCGCAGGACTATATCATCACCACGAGCACAGAAGCACGTTCTGAGGAGGTGCCGCTGAAAGAGAACAATGAGTTCACGTATATCTACAAGCAGTACTTGCTTCCCTCGCTAAATATCTACAACGCCAAGGGCATACTGGTGCAGAACGTTACCCTACCCCAAGACGAAGTGGATATGGTGAGGTAATGATTGACAAGACAAAAAGTGGGATTACCGCCCCTTAGGGAGATCCATAGCCAATCGCAATCCGATATACGGGTTTGAGTCTGTGAGTTGTCCATAAGAGCGGTGGTAAACAATTGCCTGCCGTTCGCTGTTGATGTACCCCCCACCCCTATATACAAAGAGATATCCTCCGTCAGTAGGTTGCAGTTTGGGTTCCGTGCCATAGCGTGAGAAACCCGTGGAAGTCCACTCCCATACGTTTCCCGTCATATCGTAAAGTCCCAATTCATTGGCTTTTTTCATTTTCACGGGATGGGTAAATCGCCCATCCCTTTGTATCCATGCCACCTCGTCGCAGTCGTCCGACCCAGCGTAGATTGTTCCTTTGGAATAACGTCCACCTCTTGCCGCATATTCCCATTCCGCCTCGGTTGGCAATCGGAAGGAGAGGTTCGTCAGTTCGTTGAGTCGCTCGATGAATCGTTGGCACTGTCCCCAATTGATTTGCTCCACAGGATTTTGATCGTTGCCAGTAAAGCGCGAAGGGTTGTTGCCCATGACAGCCTGCCAAAGCGCCTGCGTCACCTCCGTCTCACCGATGATGAAGTCGGCCACCTCCACCTCATGGGCTGGAGCATCGGTGGAAAAATAGAGTTCAGAGGTAACGTCGTGTCCCATTTCATATGTTCCTCCCTTGACCTCGACCATGATGAAAGTTACACCATTTACAGAAGCAGAATAAAGTTTTGGTTTCCCTTGAGTTTGGGGCATGGCTGTCATAGTGAAAAGGCACAACATGACAACCATCGACGAAAGCATTTTCATTATCTCGTTTGTTCGTTTATTCTCATTTTGAAGGTGCAAAAGTACGGCAAAAAAACGGCAAAAAAGAATGAAACGTATTAAAAAAGGCAAAAGCTTTATAAAAGTGCCATTTCACGAGGCACAAGCCATGCCAACGACAGGGATCGTTTGTTTCATTTTCTTTGTCATTTGTTATCTACTATGCAAAAGAAGCGATATTTATGCAAAGTGAGCCCCTGGTCAGAAGATTTGTGCGAAAAAAGCATTATCTTTGCCATGTAAAAGTCATTACTACAAACTTATGAAAAGATTACTATTATCAACATTGATGTTCCTGGCTACCATCGGTATGGTCAAAGCCCAGGATGAGACGCCCCAATTAGAGTATGTGATGGAGCTAAAGGTAAAATGCGAGGGAGCCTATCAGGTGGGGCAGACCTCACACGGCAACCGTTTTGTCATACCCATTGTGGGTGGGACGTTTGAAGGTCCCGAACTACGTGGCACCATTCTTCCCGGAGGAGCTGACTATCAGTTGCAAGACCAAGCGCATGGTCGCACGGAGATAGAAGCGATCTACAGTATCAAGACCGATGATGGTGTATGTATCCATATCCGCAACAAAGGACTCATTTGCATGGGTAAAGACGATAATGGAGCCCCCCAATTCTACTTCCGCACAACACCCCATTTCGAGGCTCCTCAAGATGGCAAATATGCATGGCTGAACAATGCCATTTTCGTCTGCCAACCCAGCATGGGGGGAGAACAAGGAATGATCTGCCTTAAAATATGGAAAGTGAAATAGCAAGAAAGAGTTAACAAGAAAGTCTAAAAATCCAAATAAAAAAATGAAAAGACTATTATCCACTTTAGTGGTGTTGACCATAGTAGGTATGGCCAACGGCCAAAAGACACGTGTTATTGAAGAAGGTGGCTTGGGACAGTACAAAGCCATCATGAAAGAAGAACCATCTCTCAAGGAACATACTGTGATTGTGCCTCAAGATTTGACACCCTTCGGTCCCGGTCATCGGCTACCCGTATTGGTATGGGGCAATGGCGCTTGTAGCAACTCGCCTTTCGAGCACATCAAATTCCTCAACGAGATAGCCTCTCACGGTTATATCGTGGTGGCCACGGGCTTCATCCCAATGACTGACGAATGGTACCGTGGTCCGATGTCGAAGAGTGAGCAGCAGATAGAGTCGATTGATTGGGTAATAGCCCAAAACGCAGATGAGAAATCACCCTATTACAACAAGATTGACACGCAGAATATCTGTGTGGCTGGTATGTCGTGCGGTGGTCTGCAGACCTTGTTCAACTGTGCCGACTCCCGGATTACTCTATTGATGATCTGCAACAGCGGCTTGTTCAACCAGCAGAACGCCGGCAGCGCCGTGGGTGGCATGCCCATGCCCCCGAAAGAGAAACTGCAGGAGATCCATACGCCCATCATGTATATGCTTGGCGGAGAGGAAGATATAGCCTATGGCAATGGCATGGACGACTTCCACAGAATCAGTCATGTGCCCGCCTGCGCCATCAACTTCCCCGTAGGACATGGTGGCACATATAGCCAACCTCATGGCGGCGAGTTCTCCATCGCAGCCCTTGCCTGGCTCGATTGGCAGATGAAAGGCGACTTGGAGGCCGCGAAGATGTTCAAAGGAGCCAACTGCGGTCTGTTGAAACGCGAAGGGTGGAAGATAGAGAAGAACGCTCTGTTCGAGTAAGTTTTTAGCGGGTTCGCAAGCTCCAGAATGCAACCGCCGCAGCCGCCGCCACATTGAGCGAGTCGACGCCATGGGCCATGGGGATGCGCGCCACATAGTCGGAAGAGGTGATGGTTTGCTGAGGCAGGCCATCACCTTCTGTTCCCATAATAATGGCCAGGCGTGGTTCTGCGACAAGTGCAGGGTCGTCGACAGGCACAGAATTATCATTCAAGGCCATGGCCACAGTTCGGAAACCAAGTTGATGCAAATCTGTTATTTGACGATCGAGCCACGTCCATGGCAGCAGGAAGACAGAGCCCATCGACACCCGTATGGCACGTCGATTCAGCGGATCGCACGAGTTGGTGGTGAGTAGCACCCCATCGATACCCAAAGCGGCAGCCGAACGGAAAATAGCTCCTATATTCGTAGTGTCAACGACCCCATCAATAATAACGATGCGTTGCGCATCACGGCAGACTTCCTCCACAGAGAGTAGCGGTGGACGACGCATGGCACAGAGTACGCCGCGTGTGAGCGTATAGCCTGTGAGTTGCGCCAACAGTTCGCGCTCACCCGTATATACAGGTATGTTGCCGCAACGAGCGACGATGTCGGCAGCATCGCCCATAATATGCTTTCGTTCGCAGAGCAGCGCCATGGGTTCATAACCAGCGTCGAGCGCCACGCGAATAACCTTTGGGCTCTCCGCTATGAACAGTCCCTTTTCCGGTTCGAGACGGTTACGCAATTGTGCTTCAGTGAGCGTGGAGAAGATGTCAACGCCCTGTTGTTCAAGCGATGTTATTTCAATCATTATTTTATGGAATGAAGGAACAACGTAGAAAACAGACACTTATGATGCCCAGGAATAATGATGTGATGGTTGCCGATGGGTTGTGTAAGAAAATAACCTGTGAGCGCAGGGTCGTCAAGTTGAACGACCATTTGTGTTCGGCACAGGTCGAGTTTGTCCTGGCATTCCAAGAGTGTCCCTTCTGCAACGAATGAGCGCGATAAGTCGCCAGCGAGTTTGACAATGGTGACCGGCCCTGGTTTCACATATCCCCGTATGGCCACACCGATGCCCGATTCAAAATGCGTGTCGAACTCATAACGCTCCACCATGTTCAAGGGAATGGTGCAGTGGGCGAACAGCATTCGTCCCGTCTGCGAATTGATATTTGCCGGATTGGCTTGGAAACCCGAGACGCCCGTGAGTGCCTGTGCCACCTTCATTGTGAGCATGGCCGGGACGTCGCCTTCACAACCTGCTACGACTCCTTCGCTATTGAGCAACGCCAAGGCAAGGCAACCCGTATTATGCACCGCCGAGAGAAGATCGAAACAGCGCAGCGTAAAACCACCAAGTTGGTATTTGCCGACAATATCCTTAAGCGCATGATAGATGGAGACAGCTACATGCAATGAGTGACTCTCTATGGGTGATACGCAACAAGTGTTGGTTGACGACGGGTGAGTGGTGAGCGATATGGGAAACGAATCGGGTGCCCTTTCAATGGCCTCCAACAGTTCATCCATAGTCACGTCGACAAGTTCAATTCCCAGTATTCGTCGGACCGCATCCCTGTCGGCATGACTAGCGATGAGCCAGTCGGAGGGTTTTCCGATGACGCCCAACCGTGCACCCCGCAATATGCGCCGCGCCTTTTCCACCCTCTCCAGGAGTCGTATCCGTTGAGCGACATAATCCTCCGCACCATGTATGATCTCACCCTCACAACCTTGTTGGCGTAAGAAAGCAAGTATTTCCATCGATGCCGCCAGCGAATTACTCTTTCCCGAGGTGAGAAGGTAAAAAGGATGGTGCCCCTGTCGAAGCAACCTATCGAACAACTGTATGAAAAGGCCTTCGGTACCCCCCGTTCTCACAAATACAAGGCTAAGGGGAGAAGAACCATAATCGGCATAGTCGGAACCTTTCAACTCATATTCTATCTGAAGGCTTCCGAGGAACTCGCTGGTTACTCTATTGATGGATGTCTCATCGTGCAGTGTAGATGTGAGAGTGTAGATGGCTATGGACATGACTAAAAGGAATAATAGTTAATAGAAAAGAAAACAAAGGGACCGTTTATGGGAATGAAGGGTGATAGGTAATTGTTAATGGGGTTCAGAAAGCAAAAGTAAAGTTTTTTTTGTGACTTTACAAATAAACGACAAATATTATTATATTTTTCATCATAATGCCTTTTTACGAGCAAAAAAAATGTCGCATCTCCCGACGCGACATTTTTTCATTCTAACAAAGCGATATTATACCTATTACTAATACTAATATAAACTAAAATTACGCATCATCAATGATAAATTCTTTTAAAATATTTATTCGACAAATCTGCTGATATTCAATTGCGATGCAAAGATACGAATTAAGCCGCCAAAGCACAATGAATTTTGTTTCAACGATTTTGCGAAATGTAACAAATGCGCCAATGCTACATTTAAGTAATGTTTTGGGAACAACCATAAACCTTATTAATATAAAAACAAATAAATTTGCAAACAGAAATTCATTAATATTCATTATTCTTATGGCAAGACGTAACAGGATGAGAAAAAACATCATCACCTTCCTCATGACGGCCATCATGTTGCCTGCGACGGCACAAAACCCCGTCATCCGCGACCAATTCACCGCCGACCCCACAGCCCGTGTGTTCAACGGCAAGGTGTACCTCTATCCCTCGCACGACATCACCCCTCCCGAGGGTCAGCGCCAAGACTGGTTCTGCATGGCCGACTATCACGTATTCTCATCGGCCAACCTTACCGATTGGACTGACCACGGCATGATTGTGAGCCAAGAAAACGTGCCTTGGGGTAACCCCACGGGATACTCGATGTGGGCACCCGACTGCGTATTTAAAAACGGGAAGTATTATTTCTTCTTCCCCAATGCCCCGAAAGGAGGACGTGGCTTTGCTATTGGCGTGGCCACAGCTGACCGTCCTGAAGGTCCCTTCACCTGCCTGGCAGAGCCCATCAAGGGTGTCTCCGGCATCGACCCCTGCGTGCTTATCGACGACGATGGCAGCGCATATATCTATTGGTCGGGCATGGGCATTCGTGGCGGTAAGTTGAAAGACAACATGACCGAGCTTGACGGTCCACTTACCGAAGTACGTATGCCTCGGCGTCCCGACGCCAACGGCCAAGCCAGTTCTGCGCCGCAGATGCCCCCCATGATGGTTGGTGGCGAAGAGATGAAAGGGTTGCCCGACGGTTTCAAGGAAGGTCCTTTCGCCTTCAAACGCGGCAGTTGGTATTACCTCACCTTCCCCTGGGTCCGTTCCAAGGAAGGCACTCCTGGCAATGGCACCGAGACTTTGGCTTACGCCATGTCGAAGAGTCCGTTGGGTCCGTGGGACTTCAAAGGCATCATCATGGCAGAACATGACAACGGCTGTTGGACCAACCACCACAGCATCTTAGAATACAATGGGCAATGGTATATTTTCTACCACCGCAATTATTTCTCTCCCAGTGACGACAAACGTCGTTCAGCATGTATCGAGAAAGTGTCATTCAATGCCGACGGCACCATACAGGAAGTGAAAGAAACATTACGCGGTGTGGGTGTCAACCAAGCCACAGAAAAGATAGAGATTGACCGCTACAGCGAGGCTAGCAACGGTGTGACCACAGCATTGGTCGACAGTCTCCATCCCTTCCGCAGTCTGTATGCCACTTTGCCCACAAAAGGCAGTTGGATCCGTTATGCCGACGTGGACTTTAGCTGCATCCATGATGGATATGTGATTGTTAACGCTATGGCTCATGACAACACCGAGTTCTATCTGCGCGAGAAGAGTGCCACGGGCAAGATTATCGCCAAATTACAGATGACGGTGAAGAGTGAGCAAGGTCCCTTCCGCCGTGACATGAGTGGCCGTTGGATCAGTCTGACAGCCCCCTTGGAATATACGCCGAGTGGTGTCACCGACGTGGTGGTCACCTGTGAGCAGGAAGGCGTGAGCATCGACAATGTACAGTTTAAGAACCGTCCGAAATATTTCTCACCGGTAAGCGGTTCCACCAGCACCCCCGACGACAATGGTTTCATCCGCCGCTGGATGTTGCTTGAGCCCATCAAGCAAGATATCCGTTCGAACATCGTCTTCACCGACAGTTGGCTGCGCGACGCCTTTGGCAAGACCTATTTCAAGGATCAGCTCTCCGTGTTGCCTTCCAACGGCCAAAAAGTGAAGGTCGACAAGCAGACGCTCACTTGGCATGCCCTCGACAGCGAGAACTACAATGTGAAACTGTTCCGTTTCGCCGAGAAATGGGGCGACCAGACCTACGGTTCTCTGTTTTGGGGTGTTACCGTCATCGACAGTCCGGAAGACATGAGCGATGTACGTTTGGCCGCCGGCAGCAACGGCGCGTCGATATGGTGGCTCAATGGCGAGGAAGTGCTGTTGCTCTCTGGCGACCGCCGCATGGTGGTAGACGATGGCATGTCGTCGCGCTTGACGTTAAAGAAAGGCCGCAACATTCTTCGCTGCTCCGTCATCAACGGTCCAGGTCTGAGCGATTTTTGCGTTAGGTTCATCGATAAGCAAGGCAAACCGGTGAAGAATTTACGAATTACAAATTAGTAATGACAAATTTGTGAGCAGGAATGATGGATTCTTCCTTCTTCATCGCAATGCGGCAACTCATTATTCAACAATCAACAATATGAAAAGAAGACATACCATTCTGGCGGCTTTAAGCGTGGTTGCAGCCGTCAATGCACAGATAGGACAGCCCTATATCCACGATCCATCAACCATCGCTGAGTGTGATGGCAAGTATTACACCTTCGGTACCGGCGGCGGAGGACTCATCTCCGAAGACGGTTGGTCATGGCATAGCGGTGCCGAGCGTCCTGGTGGCGGTGCCGCTCCCGACGTACTGAAGATTGGCGACCGTTACCTAGTGATTTACGGAGCCACTGGCGGTGGTCTTGGTGGTGGTCACAACGGCCGTATCCTCACCATGTGGAACAAGACCCTCGACCCCAAGTCGCCTGACTTCAAATATACTGATGCCATAGAGGTTTGTTCTTCCGACGGTATGGAAGACCAGGATGCCATCGACCCCGGCATGCTGCTTGACCCCAGTACCGGTCGTCTATGGGTGAGCTACGGCACCTATTTTGGTACCATCAGACTCATTGAACTCGACCCGACCACAGGAGAGCGCAAGAAAGGCAATGTGGAGAAAGACATCGCCATCGACTGCGAGGCCACCGACCTTATTTACCGCGATGGCTGGTATTATCTGCTAGGCACCCACGGCACTTGTTGCGACGGGGTAAACTCCACCTATAATATTGTGGTGGGTCGTTCACGCAGTGTTGAAGGCCCATATATGGATAATGTAGGTCGCGATATGTTCAATGGCGGTGGCAGGATGGTCATTGCCGCTGGCGACCGTGTTTGCGGTCCCGGCCATTTCGGTCGAACCATCATCGACGACGGTATAGAAATCATGTCGTGCCACTATGAAGCCGACTTCGAGCAAGGCGGGCGTAGCGTTCTCGGCATCCGCCCATTGTTGTGGAAGAATGACTGGCCTGTTGCCGGCGACCGATTCAAGGAGGGTGTTTACGCCATCCTGTCGGAACGTCGCGGTTACTCATTGGAATTGTCAGTCGACTTCGTGAGGATGGAACAGCAGCGTCAACGTTTTTGGCAGATGGACCCCAACGAACCCGTGGTACCTGTGGCCAACCAGACATTGGAACAGGTAAATGGCAGTTGGCCTCAGGATGATATCGGCGTTCGCTGCGGTGACTACATGTTCCGCCCCCACCAGTTATGGCACGTCACGCCCCGTCCAGAAGCCGGCGGTTATCTCGGCGGACCATTGTACAGTATCACCATAGAAGGTACCGACCGTGCGCTGACAGCCACGTCCGACCTTGAAGTGACCAGCCGCAGCTACGATGGTAGTGAAGGACAATTATGGCGCATCGAGCAGGCCACCGACGGCACATTCCGCATCATGCCAAATACCATTCCCGGTCAGCAGGGTAAGAATACCCGCTACTGTCTTTATTCTGCCGGCGACAGCACTCCGACATTGGCGGAATGGGATTTCAGCAGTGACAATTCTAAGTGGAATTTCAAGAAAGACTGAAGCCTTTATACCCTGCCATAAAACAACAGTGTGCTTTCCTTAGTGGAACGCACACTGCAACACTAAAAAATCAACGGTATCTTTAAATCCAACTTCTCGATGTGAGAAGTTGGATTTTTCTGTAAGCAGCAATTATCATAGTTTTCTTTTGGTTGCGAAGTATTTTATAGTTGAACGAACGTTTCTTTTAGACACGTTTTATAATTATATCTGAAAAACTTATGCGAACATCTTGCAAAGATACGCAAAAATAATCCCTTTCACATTTTAATAAGTAACAAATTATTTTATTTTTTATAACATTTTCTTTGTCAAAATGAAAAATCGGGTTATCTTTGCAAAAAGATTCTAACATCTATAATCATCACGAGACAACAGGAGGCGTTTCCACTATGGCTGCCTCTTTATTTCTGTCAAAGGATAAAGATTATACCTATAAGCACGATGAAGAAAAAGTTATCTATCACTACTGCGTTTCTCTTGGCATGCGTCTGCACGTTGGCACAGACGGGACGTTTATTCGACGCCAACCAACAATTATCGAGCAGTTTCGTAGGGCAAGTATATCTTGACAACGACGGTTTTATCTGGGCGGCCACTCGCAATGGGTTAAACCGTTATGACGGTTATCAGTTCGTTATATTGAAAAAAGAGAAAGAACTGTATAACGAGATGGCCAGCAATTACGTCAATTGTTTCCTACAAGACAGAAATGGTCTTTTCTACTTAGGTATGTGGGGCCATTTGCAGACTTACGACGGTCAGTCGTTCAGGAATGTGGAGGTGAAGGCCATCGACCCGAATAACACCAGCTGTTTTGTCACTTGTTTTTTGGAGCGCAAAAATGGCGAAATATGGGCTGGCACTTCGGGAGTCGGCGTGTTGAAGATAGACGACCGTGAGCATGCCCATCAAGTAAGCAATTCGCTTCGAGACATCCACACCGTGAATCACCTTGCCGAAGACAAACTAGGTCATATTTGGATTGTAACGCGCGACAACGGTCTGTTGGAATATGACGGTCGTCAAGTTACCTCTTACTTCACTGAAGCCCCTTTGCGAGTGTCACTACATCGCGTGTGCGTGGCTCCGTCTGGCCAAGTGTACGTAGGCACCACGAACGATGGTCTATATGTCCGTGAAGGTCAGCAATTCAGGCATATCGACAACACCGGCACCAAGCCCATATCCGCCCTTTATTTCAACAGCCATGGCGAGTTGATGATTGGTTATGATGGAGGTGGTCTAGGTATCTATGACCCCAAGACTGGTGAGCTCGTAGACAACCCTTATTACAGTACCGACATCGACCTGTCGACCACGAAAGTCTACTCCATTACAGAAGACCGTATTGGCAACATCTGGCTTGGGCTGTTACAGAAAGGCCTGTTCATGCAACCTGGCACCCCTCCTGGGTTTGGATACATGGGTTACAAATTGGGCGATCGCAACAAGATTGGCTCTGCCTGTGTCATTAGCACCTTTATTGACAGTCATGGTCGTATATGGATAGGAACAGACAAAGATGGCCTATACTGTTTCAGCCATGACAAGCAATTGCTCAAGCATTACAAGGAGGGGTTCCCCGAGTCGATCATGACAATCGCCGAGGACCACAACGGCCATATCTGGATAGGTTCATACAACCAGGGGGGAGGATGGATAGACCCGACGACCACCCAATACCACCGTTATCCTTTCACCCAAGAGAGTCTCAGCATTTTCGACATCTGTGTTGACAGGAACAACCGGGTGTGGTTGGGCACCATGCGTTATGGTCTGTTGATGTTGGACCAATCTACGAACCAGCTCATTTCCTACACAAAAAAAGACAAGGCGGAGAAAGACCGTCAAGTGAACAGCATCTCGAACGACTATATCTCTCAGATTTCTCTTTCACCTGACGAGCATCGCATCTATGTGTCAACTACGATGGGGCTTTGTTGCCTAGACATTGAATCTGGCAGTTGGACCAAATACTTTGGGCAGAACTGCATCAATTATGGCACCCCGGTGCGTATCGCGAAAGAATACAGTGGAAAAGTATGGGTAGGCACGAATGACGGTCTGTACTGTTATGATCCTTCATCGAAACAACTTCGCCTGTACACTGAAGAGAAAGGACTTTCCGACAACGGCATCGCCTCGATAGAGCAAGACCGTCAAGGACGACTATGGATCGGCACCGACCACGGTTTGCGTTGTCACGACATCAAATCAGGCGACACCCATAACTATTTCATCGACAACGGTTTGCAATCCAACGAGTTCTCTGATGGAGCCTCCTGCATCTCACCTCAAGGGACGATGCTCTTTGGCGGTGTGGGCGGTGTGACATGGTTTGACCCCGAGAGTATCACAGACAGCAAATGGGATGCCACGGTGGAGCTGAGCCGTTTCTGCATCAACGGTCAACCTGTGAACAAAAGTACCCAATCGGGTAGTTACCACATCACCGACACTACCATCATCGCGAGCAAACGCTTTGATTTAAGCTACCACGACAATTCATTTACCATCCAACTTTCGACACTCACCTACGACAATCCTGAGCATATCACTTATCTTTATAGTATCAATAACGAGCCTTATTTGCGTCTTCAGCCAGGAGCCAACGAACTAATGTTCACGCATCTATCTCCCGGCACTTACAATTTTAGAGTGAAGGCTGAACGTAATGGCATAGAAACACCCGAGAAAGAGTTCACCGTTGTCATTCACGGTCCATGGTATCGTTCAACTATTGCTTATCTACTTTATCTTTTGGCCTTGGGTCTGGCCATCTGGCAATTACTGCGTATGCGTGACCGCAAGGAACAAAATCGCCTAAGTATGCAGCAACACATCCACGCCCAAGAGATGAGCGATGCCAAGTTGCGATTCTTCATGAACATCAGTCATGAGATACGCACGCCTATGACGCTGATTATCACCCCCTTGATTTCGCTCATCAAGAACGAGAAAGATGCCCAGAAGAAGAGCATCCTACAGACTATCAAACGTAATAGCGAGCGTATTCTCCATCTCATCAACCAAATGATGGACCTGAGGAAGATAGACCAAGGACAAATGGTCATGCATATGTCGGAAACCGATTTGGTACCTTTCATCAACGAGTTGTACAGTCTGTTTGAACACCAAGCAAAGAATAAGGGCATTCACCTGTCTTTGGAATGTGACAGTGATTCGCTGCCCATATGGATAGACCGACAGAATTTCGACAAGGTAGTAATGAATATTCTGTCGAACGCTTTTAAATTTACTCCTACTGGTGGCAACATCGCCATTCGCGTTACCCACGATGACAAGGAAGCTCGCATTGCCATCAGCGATGATGGAGAGAAAATACCCGAAGGACAGTTGGCAAAAATCTTTGAACGTTTTTACCAGACCGATTCCACCATCAATGGTCAGCAACCCGGCACTGGTATCGGCCTCGATTTGGCCAAATCGCTTGTCGAGCTGCATCATGGCACCATCAGTGCCCACAACTTAGAAAAAGGTTGCGAATTTGTGGTTACCCTTCCTTTAGGCGACCAACATCTGAGAGCCGAAGAGAAAATCAACGACAAGCCAATATCCGAGCAGGCCAAGTCAGACGTAGCCCTTCCTGTTTCCGAAGGCACCAACACTCCCGAGCACAAGGACCATGACCATTACATGCTTGTCATTGCCGAAGATGATGACGAGATTCGTACCCTTCTATGCAAAGAGTTTGAACAAGATTACGATGTCAAGGCCTGTTCCAATGGTCGGGAAGCTCTTGTTGAGACCTTACGCAGCAAACCCGACCTAGTGATTAGTGACGTGATGATGCCCGAGATGGATGGACATACTTTATGTTCAAAAATCAAATCCAATCCCGACATCAGCCATACCCCCGTAATCCTGTTGACTGCGAAGAACCTCGACGAAGACAAATTGACGGGTCTGGAAACAGGTGCCGACGCCTATATTGTGAAACCATTCAATATGGACATCCTGCGGCGCACCATCATCAATATCATCAGCAGCCACCGTTTGTTGCGCCTTAAATATGAGCGTAACGACCAATTGGAAGACAAGGTGGACAACATCGACATCAAGTCGCCCGATGAGAAACTGCTCGAGCGCGTGATGAACACCATCAACAAACATATCTCCGACTCCGACCTGAATGTGGAGATGATAGCCGAGGAAGTGGGCATCAGCCGTGTTCACCTGCACCGCAAGATGAAAGAACTGACAGGCCAGACACCACATGACTTCATCCGCAATATCCGTCTAAAGCGAGCCGCCAACCTGTTGGTGAACCAAGGCATGAACGTGACTGAAGTGATGTATGCCTGCGGCTTCTCTAATACCGCCTCCTTCTCCACCCTCTTTAAGAAGTTCTACGGCCTATCGCCGCGCGACTACATGAAAGAACACGGGAAATAGGTGTTATGACTCTCGCCACTGGCAATTCCTGTCTATGGGATTGCCAGTGCTTTTTATGAAATAAGACGTCATTCTCCATCTTTTTTCAAGTTAGTGGAAAGAGTTTGAGAAAAACTTCTTACCTTTGCACCCTCAAATCAAGTAGTCTGTTCATATTTTCCAAAGACAGCTACCATGATAGGCCCGTAAAGGTTCGCTTTCATGCGATTAATTGGGAATGTGAGTGAGAATCTCCAACTGTCCCGCAGCTGTATTCTCCGTTATGGCCACAAAGCAAGAACAGCCATTGCCAGTTTTGGCGAGAAGGCGCATTGTGGTGGAGTTAAGTCAGAATACCAGCCTTCCTACGGAAATAACCCGCCATTCCACGATGTATGGTGTTGGCAGGCACCCCAACCATTATCCTCGAACAAAGTCAAAAAAACAAGACTGATATGTTCAAAAATTTCAACGGGTTTCATCTCGTGGACGCGTATCATGCTTTACGCGTGGAAAAGCATTCCCATCCTGGGATAGTATTTAAGAAGACGGTAGAGGCCATAGTCATTATCGCCGTCACGGTGTTGCTATGGAACTTACCCAGTAGTTCATTCGGCATTGAGGGTCTGAACGTTGTTCAGCAGCGAATCATCTCCATTTTTGCCTTTGCCACCCTCATGTGGGTATTTGAGGTTGTGCCAGCATGGGCCACCAGTGTGGCTATTATGGGATTGATGCTGTTGTTCTGCAGTGATTCGGGCATCAAATGGATGTGCGATCCTGACGAAGTAGGAACGCTACTCTCCTACAAGGGAGTAATGGCCTGCTTTGCCGATCCTGTCATCATGCTGTTTATCGGTGGTTTCATCTTAGCCATTGCCGCCACAAAGACGGGTCTTGACGCTCAATGCGCGAAGATGCTACTCAAACACTTCGGCACGAAGAGTGAGACTGTACTTTTGGGATTCCTTCTCATTACTGGTCTTTTCTCCATGTTCGTGAGCAACACTGCCACCGCCGCCATGATGCTCACCTTCCTTACCCCTGTATTCAAGCAATTACCTCCCGAGGGCAAGGGCCGCATCGCCTTGGCTCTATCCATCCCCATCGCGGCCAACATTGGCGGTATGGGTACGCCTATCGGCACACCTCCCAACACCATCGCCCTGAAATATCTCAACGATCCCGAGGGGCTGAATATGGGCATGGGCTTTGGCCAATGGATGCTCTTCATGGTGCCTCTGGTATTGGCGCTTCTGTTTATCGCCTGGCTTCTACTCATAAAAATGTTCCCCTTCAAGCAGAAACGGATAGAATTGCACATCGAAGGAGGCATGAAACCAGGCATGAAGACAAAGATTGTCATTGTGACGTTCATATTAACTGTAGCTCTGTGGTTGCTTGACAGTGTGACAGGCATCAACAGTTATACTGTTGCATTCATCCCCTTCGTGGTTTTCTCGTTGGCAGGCATCGTCAACCGACGTGATTTGGAAGAAATCAACTGGGGGGTGATATGGATGGTGGCCGGCGGTTTCACCCTTGGTTATGGTCTGAACCAATCTGGCCTTGCTGACCTTGCCGTCAATAGTATCCCCTTCGGCGACTTCTCGCCCTTGGTTATTCTTATACTGTCGGGGGTTATATGTTATATCCTGTCGAACTTCATCTCCAATTCGGCTACCGCCGCATTGCTCATGCCCATTTTAGTGATGGTATGTGCAGCCATGGGCGACAAGCTCAACGCCATTGGCGGAACGTCGACCGTGCTCATCGGCATAGCCATTGCATCGTCGAGTGCCATGGTATTGCCCATCTCCACCCCTCCAAACGCTTTGGCCTATGCCACCAATATGGTGGAACAGCGCGATATGGCCCGTATCGGCATCATCGTGGGAATACTCTCCATCATCCTAGGCTATGCCATGCTATACACCATGGGTATGTTGCACATGATTTAATCATGAAACGTTGAGAACAACAATTGATGGATACAAATGCTACAGGTGATGTAAAAAAAGACGGTTAATGTTTGTTTTGTGGATTTTTTTCATTACATTTGCAAAAGATACCACTATTACTAACCAAAAACCGACAACTACAATGAAAAAGACCCTAAAAAATTGGGGCGCCCGACTCGCCCTCGTTTTGTTCTTCACCTGTGGAATGAGCATGATTGCCGATGCCCAAGTGCCTTCCATCCCCCGAAGGCAGTCAACCTATCGTGCCAAGCCAAAGACACGTACACAGACGTCGCGCAATACTGTATGGGGCACTCAGTACGACTGGCTGTCAACCCGTTACTGCACCTATTCCGACATCCGCAATATGGATCGCGGACAGGTACGCGTGCTGAAAAATTCCATTTATGCCCGTCATGGTCGTCGTTTCCGCGACGCTAACCTTCGCCGGTATTTCCAGTCGCAGCGCTGGTATAACCCCTGGCGCAGCGAAGTGCCGTCAAGTGAATTCAACAGGTATGAGAGCTACAACATCTCATTCCTGCTGAGGTACGAATAGAGGAGCAACCTCTTACTTCTTTCTGCTATAGCATCTGAAGATGTCGTCGACCACAGTTGACGGCATCTTCGGCGTTAAGAGGCTGACAATCCAAGTGACAGGGAAGCCACCAAGCATGGCTATAGCACCACAATTGATGGGGTTAATGGGGTTTCCAAGGAGCATGTTCACAACGGTGATTCCCACTCCCCATACGAAACAGGCCCAAACAGCCGTAGTAGTCACACCACGCCAATAAAGTCCGAGCATAAACGGAGCGAGGAAGGCACCTGCCAATGCACCCCACGATATACCCATGAGTTGTGCGATGAACGTCGGTGGGTTAAGTGCGATGAGCAACGATATAACAATGAAGAATACAATGAGTACGCGCATGACCACCACTTTGCGGTGTTCCACCTTTTCCGACACCTCGTCGTCGATGCTCCCTTCCTGCACTTCGCCCGGCAATGCTTTCTTGTCGCGGTAAATGAGGTCGAGTGTCATCGTCGAAGATGACGTGAGCACCAACGAAGCCAAAGTCGACATCGAAGCCGAAAGCACGAGCAACACCACCAGCGCAATGATGAAGTCGGGCAATGTCACCAACATCGATGGCACAATGGCATCGAAGTCAAGTTTTCCCGAAGCAAGCATCGGAGGCATACCAAAGAGTCGACCGAATCCGCCGAGGAAATAGCATCCACCTGCCACCACAAGGGCAAAAACGGTAGAGATAATCGTTCCTCGTTTGATCGCCTTCTCATCCGTGATGGAATAAAATTTTCCAACCATCTGCGGCAATCCCCATGTTCCCAACGAAGTCAAAACGACCACACCCAAGAGATTCCACGGGTCAGGACCGAAGAGCGAAGCGAAGCCACCATTGGCCGCCGCGTCGTTGTCGGCCGGCATCTGAGCCAATTTATCAACAGCCGCCGTCAGTCCCCCCTGTGTATTGAGAACTGCCGCAATGACTGTGACAATACCGAAGAGCATGATGATACCCTGTATGAAGTCGTTCATCGCCGTCGCCTTATATCCACCGAGGATCACATAAACCGCCGTGAAAGCCGCCATGAATATGACACAATACTGATAGTCGATGCCGAAACCCATCTCGAAAAGCGTCGATATACCCTTGTACACTCCTGCCGTATAAGGAATGAGGAACACAAAGGCTATAACACTTGCCGTAACGCGCAAACCCTGACTTTGGAAACGTGTACCAAAAAAGTCGGGCATCGTGCGGCTCTCTATGTGTTGGGTCATCAGTTTGGTACGTTTGCCGAGCACCAGCCATGCCAAAAGCGACCCTATGACCGCGTTGCCAATACCTATCCATGCTGAACTGAGGCCGTATTTCCAGCCAAACTGTCCTGCGTAGCCCACAAAGACCACTGCCGAGAAATACGATGTGCCAAAAGCAAACGCCGTGAGCCACGGCCCCACCTTTCTGCCACCGAGCACGAACCCGTCGACCGAGCGTGCTTGCTTGCGGGAATAAAGACCCACGAAAACCATCAAGCCAATGAAGATGATGGTGAGGAAGATTTTTATGAACATTATTTGAGTGTTGATTTTTGAATGTTAAATGGTCGCTGTGCGATGAAGGATGTTGAATGTTGAGTGGTTTAATTCACTGGTTGTTTAATTCATTCATCTTCCTCAGAACGCCACTTGAAGTTGAGCCTGCAACCAGTTGTAATCATCTTGGAAATGGCTAAGAACCCTTGTATACTGCAATTGGGCGCGACACTTCTTGAAGAACCAGTATTGCAAGCCTGCCGTGAGTTGTGTCTGGTAATAGTCCATGTCTGGGTTTCGGTTGAAATAGTCGGCAGAGGCAATGATATCAACCCCCTTGCCAATGGGCACACACCCCGTCACATATCCACCATTACTGTTCACGTCGCCATCTTTGCCCCACATATATTCACCACGCACACTGACACCACCCGTGGTGGACGCTGCGCCCGCCGTGGTGGGCATTTTCCATTCTGCGCCCACACTCAGTCGGTCGCGTGTGTAGTCATCCCCTTCGGCCACTGACGGGTTCCATGCAGCCGTACCCACGGCATGTCCTTTTCCTTTCTGTCCTGAGGCGACAATTCGGAGACCATTCATTGGTCTCACATCGATTTTGGCAATGAGGTCCTTATTGTTGTTGCCATCGCGCCTGTTGATGCCCTGTCCGTTCATCACCGCCAATTCATACAGCAATCGGTCATTGAACAACGAGCCATACACCATCAGTCCCATGTCACGACCATAATTAACCCCATTGAGCGGGTCAGGTCCCTCGCCAGCAAGGAAAAGCGTAGCCTGCGAATATACATCTATGAGTTCAAGCATTGTCGGCGACAGCGGGTTCTCCATGGAAAAACTGTGTTTGAACTGTCCTAGTCGTACAGAAAACGAATTATCGTTGGAAAATCTATAATCCATATAATATTCCTGCACTACACTTGAAAAGTCGTGCATGAAAAGGAACGACCATCTGTCGGTGATACGTGCCTTGGCCCAAAAAAGGGTGCGTTTGAGGTTGAAGTCATTGGTTTGCTTGCCATTGGCATCGTTCCAAGCATAGCCGCCCTGTGCGTAACCATGCAGTTCGATGCGGTCGGTAAGCTCCTTCAACCAATTGATACTATCTTTCGATTGTTGCCCCATGGCAGCCACGCTGCTCATGACAGCCATGGCTACCGCCAATGTCACGTTTTTTACCCGTTGTCTGTGAAACGGGTGAGTAGAATTACCATTCATAAAAACTATAAAAAAATCAAATTAGCCCCCGAGGTCCCTCCCAAAGAGGGTGTGGAGGAAAAATCTTCTCACCTTTTTGAGAGTGCAAAGATAAGCACAAAATGCCAAAATAGCGCATTATAGGGCACTTTTCTTTCATTTTATCGTAAAAATGGTTATTTTTGTAACATTAAGAAAAAAAGGAACGGTAGTTTTGGAAGAATTTTCCCCACAACGTACTTATTGATTTTGCTTTTCCCATCGTATTATTGGAAAACAATGATGCCAAAAAAAGAAGAAACATTGCAATTTTCAGGAATTAGCACTAACTTTGCAGGTTCAAATACAAACAAAATCAATATGATAAAGAAATACTGTCTTTCATTGCTACTTTTGCTGCTTGGCATGGTGGCCCAAGCACAGACATTTTATGAGATGTCGTTCAATATGCCCAATGATGATGAAACCTTTTTGGGATTGATCATTTACACCGACGAAAGCGACTGCAAAATGCGGTTGGTAAGTGCCCGTTCCATCGCAGAGAACACCGTTTACGAGGCTAATTATACTTGTCAGATTGAGGATAAGAAAGACGCCGAGGACATAGGCGTGATGTACTATACCCCTACGGAGGATGGGATGCCCAGTCTAATATGGTATTGGCAGAAGAACGACCTCTCAGACTTTTCCGACACCCCTTTTATCGCCTTTGACCTTAACGACAGCGAATCATGGTTTGCCGCCACCTCGTTCGAAGAAGTGAGTCTCGCCGACATGGACGAGGAATATGTCAGCCAATTCTATAGCGACAACGAACCAGAATACCAGATATTGATGGGAGCAGCCGATGTTGTCAGGTCACAAGCATCGGCTCCTTTGACAATCGGCGGTTACGACTCCCCTTATGGTGAAAACAACTCCCCCACCTTAACTGACCAAGCACCAGCGTTCCACCTCATCATCGCTGCCAACACCATGGTGAGCGACATTGGTCCCGCCTGTCAAATAGATTTCAACAATGTGAGAAGTGAATTTGCCGGCGTAGCCAAATGTCTGGGCATGCGGCTTGATGAGACCCTCGTGGCCGGTAACAATTATAGCAAAGACGCCTTGTTCGCAGCCATGGACAATCTCCATCCTGGGAGCGATGATGTGGTAATGTTTGTCTATACCGGCCATGGATTCCGTTTCAAGAACCAGCCGGATGCTTATCCCAATATGGACCTCACGAGTACCGCTTATGAAGATGCCACGGAGAACTACGCCTCATTGAGCGATGTGTTCAAAACTATTACGAGCAAAGGTGCCCGATTGAACATTGTATTGAGTGACTGCTGCAACAGCGAGGTGAATCTTACGCAGCCCATCATCAGCAGCAATTCCCTATTCTCACGCTCGAACACAAGTTTCGACCGCAACAAGGTTCAACAACTCTTTCTTCGGTCACAAGGCAACATCATAGCCACTGCCGCCAGTCCCGGCGAAGTGGCTTGGTGTGGTAGCAACGGCGGTTTCTTTTTGCTAAGTGTGATAGAAAGCCTGCGCAATCAAATCAGCGCGATGAGCAACACGCCCCCCTCATGGGAAGCACTGATAAAAAACGCCATCGATGCCGCCGCCAAGAAATCGGAGAGCAGTGAAGGCTGCAAAAAACAGAACGGAGTGAAATACGTAGAGATAAAGTGATGAGGCTCTACAGGGGAAAAGTTTCCTTTGATGATTGCATAAGAGAGGGGCGACTTCACAGTCGCCCCTCTTTCCAAAATCATTAACCTAAAAAACACTAATTCCTATATACTGTGTTTTGTGAAAAAAGTTTATGCTCTCTTTCTTTGTAATGATTTTCTATACTGAATTCAGATGAAGCATCAGTTTCTATAGGCAGGGTTCTGATATGCCTTCTTTTCTGCATCATCCATCTCCATACCTTCAAGCTGTCCTTGTGGAATAGGACGGAGGTAGAAGTCAGCGGGAATAGTGCGGTGGAACTCCTGAAGATCTTTGTCAGTGTATCCACTGCCAGCGATGTGGTAAACCGTAGCCTTTTCAGCCCATGTCTGCGTACGCACGAGGTCGAACCAACGGTATCCCTCTCCCCAGAATTCACGACTGCGCTCATCGAGAATATAGTCGATGGTGATGGTGGCCGGTGTGGCGGCAATCATAGCCGCGCTATTATCTACAGTAGTCTCCAGTTTCACATTATCGTTTTGGTTGAACGTCATCTTTCCTGCGCGAGCACGTAGCACATTCACCAAATCGCGTGCATCACTATTCTTTCCGAGTTTCACGGCTGCCTCGGCGGCGATAAGATAGAACTCCGAGAACTTGGCGATATTGAACGGTCTCGGGCTACCACCATTCACCTTGCTACCTAAACCACCATTATTGTCAGTACGGTAGATACCCAATTTCCAGTTGATGGGGAATTTCTTACGGCTGATGTGGTTGACTGCCACGACGAAATCAGAACGTCCCTGTGTCTCTCCAAAGCCTAATTTACCGTCAGCACCCGTATAATCAATAGCGTTATCCATGTACTCTGGTACCCAACTGAAGTATACAGAGTCGGGAAGGACTTGCATTTGATTGGCACCGATTACATAAGGCACTTTACTACCCGTCTTATGCCAGTTGGTATGGTAGCGCAATGTGAAGGTTGCGTCGTAGCGCGAGTCAATGGACTTGACGGCATCTTCCCACACACCACCTTCAATGAAGTTGTCGGCAATGGGAGCCATACGTGTCCAAGGACGTCCTAGAGCCTGCACAGCCTCACGCTGCACGGGATTGATGGAAGAACCATCTGGGGCTTTGGCAATCATCTCAGTATAGTTCCATGTTTCCATCCAGTAGGCAAAGTTTTCAGGAGAGCCACCGCTACCCCAGCCATAGCCTGTTCCTCCGTTACCATATTTCTCATTCTCATCATGGTCGGCATAGAGCATGATTTCGGCATTTCTGTCGTTGGTAGCCACATTCACGTCGTAGAACGTTTCCTGCAGTTTATACGGTCCAGGGTTGTCGATTGCCGTCTTGGCCACTTGATATGCCTGTTGGAAGTACCAAGTAGCATCATGCCCATCGAGGTCCTGACGAGCGCATTCAGGATAAGTCGGGATGTTCTTAGGATTCTCCAACCACCATCCAAAGGTGAGATATGCCTTGGAGAGGAAGAGTCTTGCGAGGTTCTTCGTTGCCGTTCCCGTGAGACGAGGCTCATCAGGTAGGTTGTTCACTGCGAAATTGAGGTCGCTGAAGATGGCTTGGTACACCTCTGGCACGGTGTTACGCACCGATGTACGGACGGTAGATGTATTGAACTTCAATGGTCCAGCACCCAAATCGAGAGGCACACCGCCAAATGTCTGCACGAGCAGGAAATAGTCGAAAGCACGGAAGAAGTATGCCTCAGCGAGCATTGATTCGCTCATGCCAGCGTCAGTACCATTTTCGATGATACCGCTAGCCGTGTTGATATTGGCAAAAGCTGTTCCCCAGAGCAAGTCGGAACGGCTGGAGGAAGCCGTGAGGTTGCCCACCCCCGAGAGGTCGGCGTCCTTGAAGTTACCGTCGGCCGACTGCGCCCAGGTGTACTCATCAGTACCCGTCTCGCAGATATTGAGCCAATAGCCGTTTCCATAGAAATAGCGCAGGTGCGCATAGAGCGAAGTCAGGCCACCCTCGATACCCATTTCAGAATTGAAGAACGAGGGGTCGAGATTGCTGCGCGGTTGTTCGTCGAGTATATCTGAGCACGAAGCCAACATACCTCCGAGGAGACACACAGCACCTATTTTCTTGAATATGTTCGTTTTCATGATTAATTCAATGCTAAATGATTATTTCTGTATCTTAACTGTCCTAATTTTATAATTGTCAATTGCGAATTAGAACGTAATGTTGACACCGAAGAGGAAGTTACGCGTAGCCGGTGTGTTGTATCCCACGATTGGCATACGGTGTGTGCGATATTCTCCATATGCCACTGCCGTGTTCTCAGTAGCCCATGAGTTGGTTTCGGGATCGAGTCCGCTCTCATTGTTAAACGGCGAGAAGAGCACGAAGGGATTCTGTATGGTAGCATAGAGACGCAGGCGGCTGATACCAAGGTCGCGTACGGCCTTGAGGTGCTCGAAGTTGTATCCGAGAGTAATCGTGCGGATTTTCAAGTAACCAGCATTGAAGTAGCCGAGCGTACTGCCATATTTGGGGTTGTCACCACTCTGGATGCCACCCGGTTTCGGATATTTGGCACCCGTGTTGTCTTCCGTCCAGTAGTCCACGTCGAGCTGTCCGCGACGTCCTGTCAGCATGTTGAGATAGCCGTTAGATGAGTGGATGGCCGAGATGAGCTTGCCACCAACTTGGAAAGCACCAATCATGGTGAAATCGAAGTGTTTGTAGGAAACCGTTGTATTGAAACCACCGAGCAGATCTGGTTCCATATCCATGACTCGGCGATCGTCGGGACCGATGGCACGTGTCGGCTTACCGTTGGCGTCGAGCACGTCGTCGTTGTATTTCACCTTGATCATTCCGAGGTTGCCACCTGGCTCAAGAATATCGAAGTTGGTAATGGGGTTGCCACTATCATCCGTACCCACCTGATACACGTCTTCCGCGTTCCAGAGGCCGTCGTACTCATAGTCGTAGATGACATCGATGGGATGTCCAACGAACCAACGGTTTGCCTCGTCTTTGTCCTTACCCGAAGCCAATGCGGTAAGTTTGTTGCGGTTGGCATAGAGGTTGATGCCAGCATCCCAATTCCATCCGTTTTTATTGTCGATGATAGTACCATTGAGGGTAAATTCCCATCCCTTGTTCTCGGTTTTACCGATGTTACCCGTAAAGCTGCTCACGCCAGACGTTGAAGGCAACGACAGATTGAGCAGGATGTCGTTAGTCTTCTGGATATAGTATTCAAAGGTACCAGAGAGACGTCCGTGGAAGAGAGAGAAGTCAACACCGAAGTTCCATGTCTTGGAGTATTCCCATCCGAGTTCCGGATTGGGCAAAGCGGTAACATAATAACCTGGTTTGTAGCTACTGCCGAAGTTATAGTTTCGTGTCGAAAGGGTACCCATAGTGGAATAAGGGTTGATACTCTGATTAGAAGTTTCACCGTAGCCAATGCGCAGTTTCAGGTTGTCGAGCCATGTGAGGTCTTGCATGAACTCCTCGCGAGACATGTTCCAACCCAGACTGATAGCAGGATAGGTATGCCACTGGTGACCTTTTGCCAATCGAGATGAAGCATCGGCGCGGACAGCCACGGAAGCCATATATTTATTGTCGTATGAGTACATCACACGGCCCATCCAGGAGATCAGTCCACTCTGCCAGTAGTTGAAGTTTTCGAGTTTTGACTCACCTGCGGCTTGGTCAAGAGCATAATACTGCATGAAGTCGCCAGGAATGTCCTGAGCACTTGCACCTATCCTTTCATAAGTAGTTTGCTCTGCCGAATACATACCCACGACATTGAGATTGTGCTTTTCAGCGAACGTACGGTCATAGGTAACAATATTTTCCACCGCCCAGTTGCGTGTTTGATCATCCCAGACGCCGCCACCATTGACAGATTTGGCATCTTTGTTGTTCACGCCCGTACCGGTAAAGTTGCCATTTTTGGCGGAACGGAAGTTCAGACCGATATTGATGCGGTAACTAAGTCCCTCAACCCATGGGCATTTAACCTCGCCAAAGAGCGTATTGTAAGTACCTATACCTTTGTTTTCGTTGAGCCACACATCTTCGAGGCTCTCCACCAAGTCACGAGTAATTACCGTTTGGTCATCGGCGGGAAGCGAGATATAGCGTTTCAGGTTTCCATTCTCATCATAGGGAGAAGCGATTGGGGTCATCGCGAGGACATTGTACATGCCACTCACGCCCTGGGTGATGCGGTAACTGTTATTGGTTGACAGTCCGAAATGGAAATATTTTCCAATGAACTGGTCGAAATTACCTCTTACACTCACGCGGTCATATGCCTGTGTTGGCACCACTGCTTCGTCGTGGTAATATCCAGCACCAAAGCTATAGCTACCTCCATTGGTTCCGCCCGAAATGGTAACATCGTGATTATGGCTGATACCCGTCTTATAATACAGGTCTTGCCAGTCGGTGTTAGTGTCGTCGCTCTCAGCAAGGGAATTCTGGTACAGTCCGGCATACTTACGGAACTTAGCATAGGTCGGTCCGTCCATCATCGGGTATTTCTTGAACACCGTTTTGAAGCTGACGTATCCGTTGTAGTTCACCTTGGCCGGAGCGCCCTGATAGCCTTTATTGGTGGTGATGATAATCACACCGTTGGCACCACGGGAACCGTAGATAGCGGTTGCCGAAGCGTCCTTAAGAATATCCATCGACTTGATGTCGGCGGGGTTGATGTCGGAGAGCACGCCCATGAACGGTATTCCGTCGAGCACGATGAGCGGGTCGTTGCTTGCGCTGAGGGAGCGCTGGCCACGGATGCGAATCTGCATTTCCGCGCCTGGCTGCGATGACGTCTGTGTCATGAGCACACCAGCCACACGACCTTGCAGTGCTTGTGCCGCGTTGGTTGCCGCCACCTGGTTGAGTTTCTCACCTCCGATATTGGCCACGGAACCCGTTACCGCTTCACGCCGTTGCGTACCGTAACCGATGACTACCACCTCATTGAGGTTGTGTCCCTCTTCCTCGAGGATAATACTGAGGTTGGAGCTGGCTCCCAACACCACTTCCTGAGAAACATATCCCACATAGGAGATGACGAGTGTAGCTCCTTGGGGAGCATCCAGTTCAAAGCGTCCGTCGATGTCTGTTAGCGACCCGTTGGAAGTGCCTTTCACTTGAACAGTAGCGCCGATGAGCGGTCCTTGAGAATCGCCCACGTAGCCTGTTACCTTTTTGCTCTGCTGCACGGCCTCTACTGATTGTGAGTCAGTGGCAGCCATAGCATTTTGTGGGATAGCAATCAGTCCGAAGAGCGAGCACAATCCCACACATAGAGATTTTCCAAAGTTCACATGCATAGCATTCTTTTTTAAGTTTATAAATAAATATAATTAGGTTATGTAATTGTTAAATTGAATTGCAGATTTGTCTATTTTTTGTTCTCAAATTTGTCATTATGTGGGTTTATGTATGCAGAAAAGCGGCTTGTGTTTCAATAGTCGACACAAAGGTATATATAATTAAAAATCATTCCATTAACAATTGTTCCAAGGGTTTTAAAATTTGTTTCAGACAAAAAAAACGAGTAATTTCCCAGAGATTTATAGGGTCAAGGGGCATTTTTAAGAAGATAAAGGAAGTTAGAGGAAGGTAAAGGAAGATAGAGGAAGATAGAGGAAGATAGAGGGAGGTAGAGGAAGGTAGAGGAAGATAGCCGCTTTTCAGCGGCGAAGATAAAGGACAAGACCAAACCGACCGTTGATGGAATCGGAGGAACCAAAACTGAAATAACGTAATTACAAATCGCAATTACGTTATTTCAATGCCATGATATTGCGTTTTGACGCGATTACTGTTTCTTCTCTTTTTCGGCAAATTCTGTGGGAGTCATACCATAATAACGTTTGAAGACAGTAGAGAAATAGGTCTGGTTGTTGAATCCCACGGAATAGGCAACCTGTGCGATATTGACCTTTCCCTCGCGGATGAGGCGCACTGCCTGTTCCAGTCGGAGGTTTCGAATGAACTCACCTGTGGAGATACCCGTCATTTCTTTCATCTTGCGGTGCAGTTGAGTGCGAGAAAGCCCCACCTCTTCGGTCAGTTTGTCAACATTGAAATCCGGGTCGGAAAGGTTATCGTTGATTGACTTCATGATTCGTTCCATAAGCGCATCGTTGTTGCCCTTGACGACCACATTCTCCACCTTGTCCTCCTGTTTTTGCGCCCCTGTGAACTTTCCACGAAGACGTCGCACATTGTCGACAAGATTATCGATGAGGATATGCAGCTCCTCCATGTTGAACGGTTTGGCCAGATAGGCATCCGCACCTTTCTTCAGTCCTTCCATCCTATCACTCACCTCAGCCTTCGACGTGAGCAGGATTACAGGTATGTCGCTGATGTTGGTGTTGCCCTTGAGTTGTTTAAGGAATGTCAGTCCATCCATCTCCGGCATCATAACATCGCAGATGACCAAATCATATTCGTTGTTGGTGAGTAGCATCTTCAAAGCCTCACGTCCATTTGGAGCCGCGTCGACACGATACCAGTCGGCCAGTTCATTCTGAATGTAATGCGCCACTTCGATATCGTCGTCAACGACGAGCAGGCGCAGGTTTCTCGATGCCTGTCGGCGGCCCCCTGTCTTTCTTTCCACAGCATTTTCTATCTCCTCTGGTTTGAGATGTGCCTTTCCCAAGGGGATTGACACCTCAAGGCACGCGCCTCGCTGTCCATCGGTACGGTTATACGCTTTTATCTGTCCTCCGTGCATGAGCACGATACTCCGACTGAGGTTCAGCCCGATGCCCGTTCCCTCGATGTGGAAGTCATTGGCGTTTTCACCTTGGTAGAAACGTTCGAAGAGACGTTCCGTTTTCTCTTCTTTGAAGCCAATGCCATTATCGACAACACGAATTGTCGCCATCTTGTCGTCATGTGAGAGTATCACTTTCACTTCACCCCCATCGTAAGTATATTTGAAGGCATTTGAGAGCAGGTTGCTCACTACTTTGTCGAACTGTATGCGATCGACCCACGCCATAAGCCTCTCATCGTTGTGTTCAAACGGGAAATGGATATTTCTCTGTTGGGCGTTGAAATGGAAGAGCGAGCAGATGCCCTGAATGAAACCCACCAAATCGGTCTCCGTGCAGTGCAAGTGCATCTGATTCTTTTCTATTTTCCTTTCGTCGAGTATTTGGTTCACCAAGAGCAACAGCCGGTTGGCATTCCTATCAATGGTCTCAATGTCCTTTCGGCTCTCAGCATCTGTCAATCTGCCCTTTAATTTGTTAAGCGGTCCCATGATAAGCGAGAGTGGCGACCGGATATCGTGTGTGGCGTTAATGAGGAAGCGCATTTTCTGTTCTTCGAGTTCGACTTTTCTCTTGCGTTCAAGATAATAGAAGACAAACGCAGCCAAACCGATAGCCGCCAAAGTATAAAGGATATATGCCCATGTGGAAGCGTACCAAGGAGCCTTGACTACCACCGTCACTTTTTTTACCGAATCAGTGTAAAGTCCATTGCTTATCGCTCTCACTTCGATAACATATTTGCCTGGTTTCATGCGTGTGAACGACACGCCATTGGAACCATTCTCCATCGGTATCCATTGACCACCATTGACCCTGTATTCATAGCTGATGTTGTCGGCATTTCTGAAAGTGAGCATGGAAAACTCCATGGCGAACGAGTTTTGGTCGTAAGGAATAACGAATTCATCGTTGAGACATCCCACAGGTTTTCCATCTATGGTGAAGTTGGTCAGAAACACCTCGCCGCTGAGTTTTTCTCGGCTTCCTATCACCTCGTCGGGATAGAATGCCACCAAGCCCTCATTGCTGCCATAATAGATGCGGTCATCGTCAGTATGGACCAAGGCACCGAGAGCGAATTCCCTTGATTCCAATCCATTTCCCGAATTGTGAAGGATGAATTGTTTTGTCTGGTGATTGTATTGCCAGATGCCATTGGCAGAACTGAACCACAGGTCACCGTTTCGTGATGCCACGATGGTATAGACAGGTTTGTTCTCTATCTCTTTAGAGTTTGGCGCGAGCACCACATTGTTTTGTTTTCGTTGATATTGGTACAGTCCGTTGTCGGTTCCTATGAGGATATCGCCTTCATGTTCGAAAAGCGCAAAGCACTGCATTCCTTTGAGTTGCACGTCCCAACCGAACACTTTGAAATTGCCATCGGCGGGATTCATCACACACACGCCATCAACCGTGGCTATCCACAACAATCCATGGCTGTCAAGCAGCAGCGCTTTTATCCAATCGTTGCATAGCACCCCTTTCTGTTTAGCGTCATTATACATGGAGTACTGCCGTGTCTCTCCCGTGGCAGTATTGTACACACACAATCCCTTACCATAGTTGCAGATATAGAGAATGCCTTCGCCATCATCGGTCATTAAGTTGATTCCCCATCCATCGACTTTCAGTTTGGACGTGCTGGCACCTGTGTTGGGGTCGTAGCTGTAAAGCACGTTCTCACTTCCCACCCAATAATGTCCTTGTTTGTCGCGGTAGATGCAATTGGCACCAGCCGGCGAATGGGGAGCAGGTGTTATTTTACCATTCCTGTCGAAATTATAGACACCGCTTTTCTGCACGGTGCACCACACACTGCCATCGTTACCCGGAGCCACGCTCGACACTCCACTTCCCAACTCGAAATTCTGGTTGGCAAATTTCCATGTGGCGAAAGCGTCCTTTCCCTTGTTCATTTCGAACAGTCCCTTTTTGTAACAACTCACCCATAGGTTTTGGTCCTTGTCTTCGAAGAGATGATTGACATTGGTCGTGGTGATGTCGTATTTCCCATTGATGTTCTTCACCTGCTGCAACCGTTTGTCGCCAGCGGCGATGAGAAACAGTCCACGTCCAGACGTTCCCAGATAGATGTTTCCGGCATGGTCGACGAGAGCGCAACGAATCGACACTTTACCATCGAGCGACGACATGTCGTAGCCCGCGTCTGAGAGTTGAGCTGTAGCATAGTCGTATCGCAAAATGCCATACATACACACAGCAAGAAAGCCTCTGGAGTCGGGCTTTAGGAAACTGACCACTGGTCCGTAGTTCGACACGTAGTTTTTGGTGGCCGTGGGCTGCAGCGCATTGACCTTGATTTTCGTGATGGTGTCGGTCTGGTACCCCTGCCACAGGTTATGCTGTTCATCCTCGAACAATATGCCCATGAAATCGTTGGTTTTCCTTCTAGAGAACTGTGTTTCATGGGTAATCACGTCCTTCCCCTTGCGTAAAGCGAACATGCCAAAGCCAGCAGTGGTAATGAGTACATTGCCTTCCGAATCCTCCATCATGAACTCCACACGCGGAGTCAGTCCCTCTGGGAAAGGATAGCGCACAAAACAATTACGTTCATAATCAAAACGACAGACTCCCTTCGATGATCCTATCCATAGGCGGTGTTGACTGTCGACCAGCAACCGCGTGATGTTATTATCCTGTACCGTTGTGGAATCGTTGCGGTCGGTAAAGAAATGGGTGAAGCGATAGCCGTCGAAACGGTTCAGTCCGTAGAGTGTAGCCACCCAGATATAACCATAATGATCTTGGGTGATATTGTCAATCATGCTACTCGACAGCTTGTCGGCAGTATAGAACACGCCATTGTCGGCTCTTGTCGGCAACACCGACAAACACCAAACAACAAGTGCGAAAAGACAATTGAACAATTTATTAAGCATGGGACCCTTTTATTAAGGCTTCATAGGATTACGAGAGTTACGATAAACGCAGTTATCACGAACGGGGATTACACCATTAGCGAACGCTTCTTGGGGACTCCTGTCCGTGGAGGTATGACGGTTGGTATCCGCCGCAGTCAATGATAATTTTCTCAAAGACGATGGCCGGGTCGAGTGGTTCTATACGCAGCGTGTGGGTACCCGGTGCCGCCGTTACATTGACGGTCGATTCTACCACTCTTCGTGCTACAGTAGGATAATATACGGAATAAATATTCTGAGGATTCTCGTTCAAGTTTGCGTTGAAGTTGATGGTTTGCGGTTGTTGGTCATCGAGTGTCACACGGAAGCGCAGTCCCCCTTGGTTGAGGAAGTCCAACGTCGATTTCACCACCACGACCACCTTCGTGATGTCGGAAGAGGTGTTGAAACGATAATTCAGCGACGCGCCCGCCACGTTTTGCACATAAGGTCGTAGGGTGATGCCGCTGAGGGTGCGTCCCATGAATGGGATGATGGTCCACTGCGCGTTGGCAGCATCTGTCTTGCTATAATAATGTTCCGCCTCAATGGCCACCATACCATTGTTTTCAGTAAAGATATTGTTTCCCTCTGCAGGAGCATCGAGTCGTTTCACACGTGGCATGATATCGCGTGGTCCAAAGTCATCATTCCAAGATCTGTAACCGATATGTTTCTGTGTCATCATGCCGTTCCACTTGCCGTTGGCAAAATCGTGGTTGTATGCCGCGCACAGCAGAGAATCACGTCGGAACGTCTCCACTACCCTATCCGCCCACAGATTGGCATCGGGGTTACCCTCGTCATAGCATTTCAGGTTCATGGCCTGAGCATAGTACATATGGTAGATGTTGGCCATGGCCTGTATGGGAAAGAGTATGATTTGCTGGTAGGCATCATGGTATTCCGGTTTGAGCGTGGCGAACTGTCGTAGCGCCTCCATCTCCAGACGGTCGTAGTCGGCCACCACCTGTTGCCACTCACCCGAGGCGAGGTTGTAGGTGCGGTGGTCGAGCATTTCCGCTGTTATGCGTCCGTTGTATTTGCAGCATAGGTTAAGCAACCGTGCCGCCTCGTCGGCCTGGTCGTTGCCGAAAGTGGCCTGACAAAACGCCAACGTGTGGTCGGGGATGGTCTCCTCACCTTTCCATGCCATGTCCATGAACAGTTGGATAGGATATTCCATGGGTTTCAGGTCGCCCACGTTGAGCACCCAGAGACGGTCAATGCCATATTCGAGTGAGAGTGTCAGTTGCTCCCACATGTTCTGTATGGGTGTCACATTGAGCCATTTACTATTGCGTGGTGCCCCCACGTAATCGACATGGTAGTAAAGTCCCCATCCCCCAGGTCGTTTTCTTTCCTTGGCGGTTGGTACGCGACGTACATTGCCCCAATTGTCATCGCAGAGCAATATTGTGACATCGTCGGGAACCCGCATCCCTTTATCATAGTAGTCAAGCACCTCTTTATACAAAGCCCACACTTGTGGTGTTTCCTTAGCTGGTCTGCCTGTCACTTCTTTGATAATACGCCGTTGGTTGTTCACGATATCGAGTAGCAGTTTGGTGTCGGCCTCCTCGCTCATCGCCTCGTCACCATCGCCACGCATGCCGATGGTCACGATGTCTTCCGTGTTCTTGATGCGTTCGATACCCTCACGGAAGAAACGGTCGAGCACTTCTTTGTTGGTGCTGTAGTTCCACGCCCCATATTCACGGCGGTGACGCGCCCACTCTTGGTGGTTGCGTGCCATTGGCTCATGGTGCGACGTACCTATGATGACGCCCATCTCGTCGGCTGTGGGCGAGTTGAGCGGGTCATCGGCATAGAACGCCCATCCCCACATGGCCGGCCAAAGGAAATTGCCTTTGAGTCGGAGGATGAGTTCGAACACCTTTTCATAGAAGTCATGGCCACCATAGTTCGTCCCAAAAGTGTTCTTCACCCACGAGGTCAGACAAGGAGCCTCGTCGTTGAGGAACAATCCACGATAGCGCACCGCCGGTTCTCCGTCGGTGTAGGAGCCGTTGACGAGGAACACCCTGTCATGTTTCTCCACGGGCACATCGGCCCAATAATACCATGGCGACACACCCATCTGCCGTGACAATTCATAGATTCCATAGATAGCACCGCGCTTGTCGCTGCCCGTAATACTGACTCGACGGTTCTGGATGTCGATGACATATTTCTCCCGTGCCTTCATCTTGGGGTCGATGGTGATGACGATTTGCGCCTCGTCGAGTTGTCCCGTAATGGCCGACTGTGCCCCACACACTTTGTTGATGTCGGTACAGAGGTCGTTTGCGGCGCGTTGAACCCCCTTGTCAGCCGTATCGACGAAGACGGCTACTCGTCCCCCTTCGTTGAGGCACCATCCCTGGTTGTTGAAATTGACAAATTGTTCAGAGGCCTGCGCATCGACTGCGAAGCCAGCGATGAGAAGAGAAATCAGAAGATGGAACGTTTTTTTCATGACTCCATGCGGTTAGTTTCCGCAAAAATAGCATTTTTTGACGTTGTCGCAAAAAAAACGTTCCACAAATATCATATATGAAACAAATACAAAAGTAAAAAGAAAGGTTTTTTGTGAGTTCTTGAGTTATTTAGTTTGTGAGTTTATATTCCGCCACTTTACCAACACCTTTCACCCAATAACTTACAGTATTGTTGTCGGGCAGCGGTTGATGGTTAGCATCATATACACGTCGTTCAACTATCAAAGTGGGCATGGCAGGGTACGTCTGGTCGTTTTGGACACAATCACGGGTGGTATGCGTTACTGTCATCTCCCATATCTGCATCACACGACCAAAACGTTCCATCTCATAGGTCCAACTGGTGGACTCATTCATCGGTGGCATTTTAAGCAGCACAAGGTTATACATTAAACTACCTCTAGTGGGACGAAGACCACCTGTTGACAGTCCTGATTCTTCATACCAAACTGTGGCCATGACGGTTGAATCAGTGATTTCGAGTTGATAGGTTCGTTCCATGACAACAAAACCGTCGCCCACACCCTCCATGGGGTAGTAACTTTCTTTGAGCCGAGGGCCACGTGATGTGGTGTCGATGCGCGCCTCCACCTGCATTGTCGGTGGTGTGTTCTCGTCTGGGCAGATGTAATAGACATGGGGACCCTTATCCTGGTAGAAATAGTCGGCCACACATTCTTGGGCGAAAGATGCCCCGCACCCAACCATTGCCAGGCAAGCAACAAGAGCCGTCCTTTTAACATCAAAATGATTTATTCGTAATGTCATAGTTCAGAAGTATTGATTATTGGCACAAAAATAGTTATTTTTCTTTAGATTGCAAACCATAAATTCAAAAAAGGTATGAACAAGGTAGGTTATCGTATGAAAAATGCCCAAAAAGAAGAACAGATTGGACTTGTCATTCTGATTTATACATTGAAAAAGAGAAGCACTCGGCCAAAGACCCATGAAGAGTCTTTGGCCGAGTAGCGTATTAAGGTGTTATGGAGATAAAAGAAAATAAAGGACAATACCTTGCCCGACCACGTTGATGGGCTCTGAACTATAGGCTTCTAACTCCTTCTAACTCCTTCTAACTTCTTCTATCTTCTTTTAACTCCTTACAACTGGAGCTTGCGGAAGTTGTATTAAGGAAGATGTGCAAAGTCATTGCTTCTTGGCCGAGTCGGGTTTGGCAGGAGCTGGAGCCGGTCCAAAAGGATTAGGCAGCTCGGACTTGATGGGTGTACCCATTTCCGAGTTCTCCTTGTCACTGGCATCGAGTTTGAAGAGCATGAACTCTGGTTTCTCTGCCGTGCAGGGAGCCCAGTTGCCACCCTCCGGACCGTTGGGGTCACTGTATTTGGCGAAATTGGTCCATGCCGTGAGCATCTTTTCGGCCAGATCCCAGTCACCCTGTGTCCACGGACGCCAGCAGTGTTTGAGCGACTTGAAGACGAACCATAGGTCTGAAGAGTGGAATGCCCCCTTCAGGCGGTCGGTGATGGCGGGATGCTTGCCATCATCGGGCAACGGGCGTGCAAACTCATAAGCCCATGCCTTACCGCCCTTCTCCTGACGCACCTTACAGAACTCGGCGATGCCTGGAGCCATGTCACCCATGTCATCAAGTGTATAACCAATCATATAAGGCACATCAGCCAGAGAGCCGTCGCGTGTAGCGTCATCAAAGCTCTCCTTGCTTACGTAGCCGTCGACAATGGGTCGGTTGATGAGATACACATCGTTTTTCGTCACCGCATTGTAGAGGTCGGCCACGGTGTACATGGTCTCTGTGGAAGCCTTACGCAGTTTCTCCAGGTCGGTGAGTCCCGCCCAGTCCATCACTTTCTTCGTGTTGGCCTCCGACTCCTGCAGCGAAGGATTGTAGGTGAAGAAACGGTTCATCGGCGTGGCCGATTTTGCCTCTTCGCCTTCCTTAGCAGGCACGTTGATGCCACCACCGCTCATAATGACTGCCTTGTGGAAGAGGCCACGTGCCAGAGGCGACTCGCAGAGTGTTTTCACACTACCCGCACCTGCGCTCTGTCCGAAAATGGTCACGTTGTCAGGGTCACCACCGAACTGGGCGATATTGGCCTTGATCCATTTAAGCGATTGTATCTGGTCAAGGATGCCATAGTTGCCCGACACGTGGTTGGGACTCTCCTCCGACAGTGCCGGATAGGTGAAGAAGCCGAACACACCCAGACGGTAGTTGATGGTAACGAGCACCACATCCTTCGACGCCCACTCCTGACCGTCGAACTCCGGTTCGGAGCCCCAGCCTTCGCGATAGCCGCCACCATGAATCCACAAGGCCACAGGCAGTTTCTTGTCGACCTGTCCAGGTGCTTTCGTCCACACGTTCAAATAGAGACAGTCCTCACTATAGGGAGCTTCGTCGCCATAGCCCCACTCCGAGGCATAAAAGCCTGGATAGTGAACAGCTTGGTAGCCGGGATGTCCGAACTTGTCGCAAATGCGGACACTGTCCCAAGGTACCACGGGCTGCGGTTCTTTCCAGCGCAGGTCGCCGATAGGCGGTGCGGCATAGGGTATGCCACGATAGACATACACACCGGGGTTGTCGGCCATGACACCTTGAATCTTTCCACCCTCGATAGTTAGCACGGGGTTGTCGTCCTTACCGCATGCAGCGAGTAAGAGAACGAGGAATGCGAATACGAGTTTTTTCATCATCATTTAGGTTTTTAGTTAGGGTTATCCAAAAGGCAAAAATAGCGTATTCTATCCACTTTATCTATTTAATTTTCAATATCTTTTCGTTAATGTTACATTTTACGTATTATTTGTGACATTGAAGGAGAATAAGAAAATCGAATAGGGAAAAAAGTTGTTGCATCGAATTGTAGAAAAATAGCACAATCTTCAACAATATATAAATAAATGTGTATATTTGCAAAAACAAATCTGTTTTCATCTGAGAAATACATTCTCAAGACTATATCGCCTATGAGTTATCCAGGAAAAACAGTAGGGCCGCCAACACCTCCGCCATACCAGAATGCACCACCGCAATGGCAATCCACGCCGTCTCCAATGAATCCTTTCTCGCAGAGAGCTGAACATCAAGGAGCCCCGAATCCTCAGGGAGACAACATTCCGCCTTACGGCAGTAGGATTCAGTTGTGCCAAGACGGCAAATACCGTTGGATATATGAGATGCACATGATGAAGAACCCCGTCATATTCTTCACCGTTCTGAAGATTTTCGGATGGATTATTTTCATCGGTTGGCTGATTATGAGCATCTTCGACCTTGTAGATGGCAACGGCTTTGAAAGCATACTCAACACAGGCAAGGTGATGCTGCTCATTTTTCTCGGCTTCATCGTACTCACCTTCTTGGGCTATACCATTACAGCTGCCATAAACGGCTGGAAATACGTGGTTCTCTTCGAGATGGACGACAATGGTCTACTCCACCGTCAGATGAAGGAACAGGTGAAGAAAGCCAAGGCTATCGGCTGGCTCACCGTGCTGGCCGGTGCTGCTGCCGGCAACCTGACCACTGTGGGCATAGGCATCAATGCGGCCACAAAGACCTCGAGCTCGTCGAACTTCGCCAGTGTGCGCAGTGTGAAGCCTTTGCGGCGTTGGAACACCATCAAGGTGAACGAGCCGCTGAGCAAGAACCAAGTATATGTGGAGAAAGAAGACTTTGACTTCGTGTATAACTATATTATGGCGAGATGTCCGAAGGTGAAACAATGATACCCACCCCGACCCTCCCAAAGGGAGGGAGAAAGATAAAATACGATATACTTAATATTTTACGAGCATGACATATTGTAGTAATTGCGGAACCGCATTGCGCGACGGAGAGAAATTCTGCCACGAATGTGGTGCGAGAGTAGAACAACCGGCAGTATCACAGGGAGATGCCTCCACGCAACCATTGGTGACACCACAGCAACCTGTGGGGATGTCGTATGGAGTGCCGCCTATACCACCTCAACAACCTGTTGGAGCACCACCGATTCCGCCACAGCCACCCATGGGCACTCCTTATGGTGCGGCACCACAACAAATGGCACAACCTATGCCACAGCAGAAAAAAGACGGGAAACGTATCGCATTAAAGGTGTTTCTTGCCTTTCTCCCCCTCATCATCGGTGTCGGAGGCTATTCCCTTTGGTATAACCTCGGCAAGAAAGCCACAGAGAACGCATTGAAACCCTCGCAGAAACAACAAGCAGAACAACCCATCACGGAAGGCGACTTGGTGATAGAGGAAAAAACGAAGGATGCCAGCAGTACAACGGAGAAACAGGAAAAGGCTTCTTCCAATGATCCGAAACCCATGCAAATAGATATCTGTACCCCGTCATCAGGAACAACGAGTGGCAAGAGTACGGTTCGTGAAAATATCCCAGTCCGTAGCACCGCCAGACAAGGCGAGCCGATGGGCATGACCGACGAGGAATATGAAGCCACATATGGACAACGACAAAATGTGCCATCCATCTCTTCACAACAACGCCAACAGCGCCAGGCAACCCAGCAACAGACACGTCGTCGCCGTTCAGCAGAGGAGATTGTGGGCAGTTTCGGTCCTAACACCGATGAGTCAGCCCGTGCCCGCGTGCGACAATTGAAAGCACAAGGACGCATCACCGCCGAGGAATACAACGACTGCATGCGGTATATCGACCGAAGGCGACACGCCGGACAATGATTATTCTTCGTTTGTACAACAAGTGGACAACGAATTAAACGAATTAATGTGAACAACGATATACGCATATTACACGAATTTGTCATTAAACAATCAGCCTTCATACAATATAGGATGAAAAGATGAGGAAAAAGGCGGAATGATTATTATCTTTGCAAAAAGAAAGAACTAATACATCAACCATTATGAAAAAACTATTCTATATCATGCTGCTCACCCTGGGTATGGTTCAGGGAGCCAGCGCACAGGATGCCATCGCCAGCATCCGTAAGCACTACAACGAGACGAAGGCATCAGTTGACCTAATGATGAAAGCTTACGAAGATCGGTGTAAAAGCATTGACGAGACGGTGGGCGAGGAAGGGTGGCCTCCGGCTTTCTACGAGACGATTGTCATGCAGAATCTGCCCGCCACGGGTCCTCACAAAGAAACATTCCGCTTTTTCTACTACGATTATGAAGACTATGAGCGCGAGGGCGGTCCCGTATTCTGGCGTAAGATCCATTTTGCCACAGTAGCATATAACTTCGCTGCCCGTGAATACTATGAGGAATATCTGTTCGATGAACAGGGGAACATACAGTTCATCTATGCCCGTAACAGCGACATGGACGAATATACACAACTCGACTTCCGCTTCTATTTCGACAAAGGGAAACTAGTTCACGCCATCATTCAAGGACGTAACGACATAGAGGGCGACTTCACATCCCTTTATACAGGCAAGAACGTACCCTCGAAATACAAGGGTTCTCTCGACTATTATGTCGGTTATACCAAAAGGGTGAAAAACCTGTTCGACGCCATCGACTCGGGGGAACACTTTTGAAGGGTAAAAAGGTAAAAGGGTAAAAAGGTAAAAGGGTAAAAGGGTAAAAAGGTAAAAGGGTAAAAAGGTAAAAGGGTAAAAAGGTAAAAGGGTAAAAAAGTAAAAAGGGAAGTAAAAAGGGAAGTTAAGCACTTCGTGCAGGACAATAGTCTTGAAAGGTAAAGGGGTAAAATAGAAATATTCTTAAATAGAATGGTCGAATTAAATATTCGACCATTCGCTTATTTAAAATCTGCTAACGTGGCAGAGATAGTTATTGATTTAGAGAATTTAACTGTATACTTTGATTTCCTGCTCACCCTTCATGGCGCGGTAGACGTTGGTGGCAAGGGCTGTGAGTTCGTCTTCGCCCGGATAGACGAAGACGGGGGCGAGGAATTTTACACGCTCCGTTATGCCTTCCGAGACGAACTTGCTGTGCGACATGGCTCCCGTGAGAATGACCGCATCGACATGACCGTTGGTCACCGGCGCGAGCGAGCATAGCCAGCGCGAAATCTGGTAAACCATGGCGGAGAGAATGAGTTTTGCATGTTCGTCGCCCTCGTTGATGCGCCGCTCCACCTCACGCACATCATTGGTGCCGAGATGAGCCGTCAGTCCACTATGCCCGTTAATCTTTCGCAGCATCTCCTTTTCCGTATATTGCCCATTGTAACACAGTTTCACCAACTGAACGGTAGGCAACATACCTGCCCGTGAAGGAGAGAACGGTCCATCGCCACTGAGGGCATCGCTGCATTCTATTGCCCTGCCGTGGTGATGCATGGCGAACGAGATGCCACTACCGAGGTGGCATACGATGAGATCCTGCTCCTCATATTTCACACCATGTTCACGACAATAACGCTTTGCTATCTCGCGTTGGTTGAGTGCGTGCCATATGGTCTGGTGCGGCAACTCGGGCATGCCCGTGATACGCGCCACGTCATCGAGTTCATCGACGACGCCAGGATCCACGGTGAAAGCACGGCATCCAGGAATTTCCTTAGCCATAGACAGGGCAATAAGTGAGCCGAGGTTGCAGGCATGGTGCAGACGCGGTGTCTTTGTATCCTCGATTACCTTATCATTGAGTTCGTAAACCCCACTCTCAATGGGTTTGACCAGCCCTCCACGTCCCACAATGACATCGAACTTCAAGTCGAAGCCCTGACGCAGCAGTTCCTCAATGAGTTTGTCCTTGCGGTAATCGAACTCATCCATGATGAAAGGATAGCGGCACAATTCCTCGTAGGGGTGGTTGATGGTGGCGTGCATCAAAAGTTGGTCGTCTTCAAAAACACCCACCTTTGTGGAAATCATTCCCGGGTTAATGGCAAGGATTTTCATAATATTTCAGGTATAGTAGGTTAACAATGGTTTTTCCGCACAAAAATAATAAAAAAAAAGGAAACTGCAAGGAAAAATCGAGTTTTTTTCAAAGTAATAGACAAATGTGTTCCCCCAAAAAAGGAGGCAAGTGAATTGTTGGCCCTGTTATTTGCGAAACACGTCATACTCTCTTTTATGAAAGTAATTCTAGAAGAATTCCACATTGCCATATTTTCCATAAACAATACACTTTGACCTTTTCCTATTAAGGCTGTGATAGATATTGCTTTCCTGACTATCAGCGGACATTATAATGCTTACATCGCAACACTTTATCGGTATGACTTTCTTTACTCGTTCTTTATGCATATTAGCATTACCTACTGTGCCGCAATACCTGACATACAGATTCTCATGCAGTTGGAAGAATCCATCCTTAACTAATGCCTTTTGAAAAGTATCCTTTGCTTTTCGTCCCACCTTATTATAGCGAGTGAAACTAGTAACGACATAAATCCACATACTTTCAAATCGTCGGATAAACAATAACCCTACCATTTCCCTCATAAATACCTGCCAATGTAGAAGCCGTTAATGTCAATGCATCAGCAGGAATATTTTGATAGAATAATTCCAGAAGTCTCCTCTTCGATTCTCGGCACACTTCCGTCAGTCCATCTTTCATCATTCGTATTATCTGATTGTCAACATAAGGCCTGTATGGTTCCATAACATCATCGGCCAAAGGAAACGCATCGTGACAATTATGATGGAAGATTCCCACAAGAGGAAGTAGTCCTGCATTCATAAGACTTCTAGCCAACATAGAACGGAGCACGGCATAGCCGTAATTGAGTAGAGCATTCGGAGGACCTCCAAACCTGTCACGAATAAAGTCCTTTCCCATTAGTTTCAACCAATAGACCCTAGCAGCCACTCCTTCTCGATTGGTGGAATCGCCACTTTTAACATTGTTGTAGTAGGTGGTAAGCAATGATTTACCAATGCCCAATTTCTCAAGCAATAAGGACTGGTTACGTATTTTAGCCTCTACGATTTGTTTCCATATTTGTTTGTTGACAGGTTTTGATGCAGCCAACTGGCATCTTATCCTTTTCGACTGCAAGGTATTAGATTCCATATCCAACAACATTGACACGGGCATATGTTTCTCATCGCAGAACACGACGCCGATATTTAATTTCGATAATTTAGCGATGAGAGGTATCGTTATCTTGACGGAATGATTATCCACCATAATCATTTGGATGTCCTCCAACGAGCGCAATGTCATCTCTTCTGTCTCCCTGTCGGTAATGACCAGCATACCATCTTTTAAGGAGAGTTCTTTTGGTGATTCGAATACTAAAGTTTGCTTTGCCATTTTTCGGCTAAATTACAAAAAAATGAATGAAAAATAGAATTCTTTTATTTTTTCATTCATTTTTTGTGTATTTATAAAGATTCTAACTATCTTTGCATGACAAAGTTACCAATTAATGGGTTCGAATACTACCTGAATCCAAACCATTGTAAGCGCCCTGAACAAATATTCTTGGGTAATGGAAGCGATGAAGCCATTGACCTTTGTTACCGCGTGTTTTGTGAACCCGGCCGTGACAACGTTGTGGCCATCGACCCCACATATGGTATGTACAAGGTTTGTGCAGACATCAATAATGTGGAATATCGTCCAGTGTCATTGGACGAAAATTTCAACATTATTGCCTCCAGGTTACTTGAGCATACAGACAAACACACAAAACTTATCTGGTTATGCTCACCCAACAACCCAACGGGCAATAGTCTTGACCGTAATGAATTGTTGACGATCATGCGACAATTCCAGGGCATTGTGGTTATCGACGAGGCGTATGGTGACTTTTCTACGAAAAATAGTTTTCGTGAAGAACTGTCTAACTACCCTCATCTCATCGTATTAAATACGATGAGGTTCGAATACTACCTGAATCCAAACCATTGTAAGCTAGTAACTGGTTCTGTTGGTCTTTTAACATTATTAGTTGCCTATCAACCTCTTGGGAGTTCTTACTGCTATTTAGTATCATCTTGAAGTTTTTTTTATAAAAAAACGAAAAAATCCGCTACTTATTGATTGAGTTGCGGATTTTTTTGTACCTTTGCAGCAAAGATGCAATGTAGGAGGCATTTCACATGTCGGCATCGCAAGATGTGCAGGCTTCGGAATGACCATTTGCGTCTTTTTTTGTTTATATAAACTTCATCATATAAAGCAATTCCCCATCTGTTATTTTGCATTTGAACTCAATCGTTTGCCCCTGATATGTGACTTGGTAAACACTGAAATCGCAACTGTGATGTATTCCTGCTTCAGTTCTAATTCGGGTGGCTTCTGGAATCCATTTACTAAAATCCGTGGCAGTTTTCAACACATGTACTACATCAGGATCCCTTTTGGATTTTGCGGCGGTCTCTGTAAAGAACACCTTTCCAACACCTATTGTGTGACCATCTGCTGTTTGTACCATGGTACGTTTAGCAGGTTGCCCGTTTATAATTGTTGGAGTTAGGTTGTTATCAGCCCATTGCGTAGCCTTTTCCCTTGCATCCCTAAATTCTTGTGGCGTCAGTCTTTGGTTGTTTCTCTGTGCCTGTGCTTGACGAATTAGACGGCAAGCAGCACACAGTTCGTTCTCGGGAATGAAAGCGAGTTTTGCCTTCCCTTTGGCGATGTCGCAGTCGCGGCAGCGGCGTATGGTGTAGGGGTTGTAGTCGGGGAAAGTCTTTTGTTCTATTCCGGTTCGAATACTACCTGAATCCAAACCATTGTAAGCAAAGGTCACAACCTCTCTCCCCTGCCTTCCCGAGTCCCAGAGGGAAGGTGAAAGCGGTGTGGCCGCCGCCGTGATCAGGAACCAATCACAGCAGCGGACACACGGCTTGAAGGGTGACGATTATCCCTTAAACCTTGGGAAAGAACAAGAAAGATGATGTGCAAGACACAAATGTGTGCCAAGACGAGAGATTCTTCTAAAAAATGTGTTATCTTTGCATGGTATATGACAGATTAATCGGAATTTTGTGTTTTATATTCCGACAAGCAGAATTTGAATGATATGAACAAAAAGACTATCCTTAGCGTTATTTCCTTTTTTGTTGTTTTCAGCGCCAACGCACAGCTTCTTTTCCGCATCAGCGGCAATGGACTGGAAAAACCGTCTTACATCCTTGGCACGATACACAATCTGTCTGGTTCGTTGCTCGACAGCATTCCGGAATATCTGGAGGCGGAGTCGCAATGTCAGCAAATGTATGTGGAGCACAAGCCCTCTGCTACCACCATGGTCGTCAGTTTAGGTGAACCAGATGGAAAACAAGTACAACAAGAGGTGGATTATCCTGATGGCAAGAACATCTTTGATGTCATAGATGAAGAGAGTGCAGAAATTCTGGTAGAGAAATACAATGAGTATATGCACATCAATCTTTCGGACACGACTTGGAAGAGTTTGTGGAAGATTACTCCAGCCGCATTCCAGAACCTTCTTACCTCCCGTTTTTTGGCCCTGTATAGAAACAAAGGAAGTATGGATTATGAACTCATGGAAAAAGTCCAGGAACGCGGATGGAACGTGGGCCAACTTGATGACGAGAGGATAAAGTGGAATGAACTCTTCGAATATCAAGAAAAACTGCCACAGACCATAGAGGAACAGGCAGACTCGTTGATGGCCTTTCTGAAAGACTACGAGGGACGCAAACAACAGGTGGTTAAGGATTATGAGTCAACGTGCAAATATTGGAGAACGGGAGATTACGAAGGCTTCGTCAGTCATCTTATTCAAAATGTGAACATCTTCCCTGGTTTACTTAGAGACCGCAACGAGAAATGGCTACCGAGAATGATAACCGCCATGTGTGAAAAGCCTACGATGTTTGTCTTCGGCTCCGCCCATCTGATAGGCGAGCATGGCATCATTCAGTTGCTCCGAGCCTCCGGGTATGAGGTTGAGCAGGTGAAGCGGTAAGTAAGGCTTTCTTTGACAAATTAATAGTTACGACATGGAAGCCCCGGGGGTATGACAGGAATTGCTATTACATAAATGACGCATTCAAGGGCTGCTATGATGATTATTCTATTGCCTTGAAAGATAATTGAATTCCAATATCTCCAAAGGAAGGTGATTATCTGCAGATAGAATAGGCTCAACGCCAGCATGACAGCGGATGTCTCTTCTAGTCTTGATGTATATTACTATCCAATGATTACTCGATCAATGCCTGTCTGGAATAGGTACAATCGCAGTTCAGAAAACGCAGACCCAACCAAACCTGCGAACGATTTCACGAAGCAGGTTGCGGTCTTGGATGGGTATGGTGAGCGCAACGGTTTCATGCTGGTTGTCGTTGGATGTGGCTTTGGCTGATTCAAGGTCATACTGTGCCTGGGCTGACAACAGTAGTTTAGCAGGCAGCCCGATGGCTTCTTCTATCTTCACTGCCAAATCTGTGGAAAGAGCACGCTTCCCATTGAGTACTTCGCTCAGATGCGAGGCCTGAATGCCAAGCATCTTGGCAAATTCCTTCTGGGTGATGCCGCGCTCAACAAGTTCTGGTTTGACCATCATTCCCGGATGCACCGCCATAAACGGTGCTGGATTTTCATTTCTTGTTGCCATAATGTGTGTTGTCTAAACTTAAAACTATTATTCTGATACCACCTTCGAACTCGCGGAAAAGGATACGCTCCACCATTCCGTTGACAACTCTTATGGAACTCATTCCATTGGTTCCTGCAAGTTGCTCGTAGTGGAGGAAAGAGATGGAACGGAGGTCACTGGCACGCTCAGACAACCGCAAATAGTTGTATGCTATGGCGAGAGCCTTCATGAACTTCGAATTGCGGGTGTACTTCTTGTATTTGTTGTTGCGTCCCGTGGTGATCAATTCCTCCAAATCAGTATCTTCGAAAACTATTTGCATGATGACTTGTTTTCAATTTCAAAGCAAAGATAGGGAATTATTCCCGAATTTGGGAATAATTCGCACGTTATTTCTTCTTTTTTAACGAAAAAACGTTTCTAAAGTGGGTTTTATATTCATTTAGACTCATAAAGGCTCATTTCCTTGACCTCTCCGCTTGAAGGGTGGCAAGGAACGGGAAACATTAGGAACGGCTTGGTTGACGGGTTGACAACGCCTTGGCATTCTCAACTTGTCAACCATGGAAACAGGAAACACACTCCACGACATCGGCAGCATATTCCCGCCATGGGCAGGAACATCCTGCGGTTGCCGTGGGCATCAAGAAACAGCAAACACAAGGGTAAGGGGCTCTCCCGGACAACGGCGGTGAAACGACTGACCGCCCGAAATCCGATGGAGTGACAGGCAGAGCAGACCTGCCCTGCCCGTCGTGTGAGGATGAGCGCGGTGTCTTTCACCAAAGGGGAAAGGGAGTGTCCCTGGGCCGCGGGTTCGAATACTACCTGAATCCAAACCATTGTAAGCGGAAATCGCTTCATTAATCCCATTCGTGATAGTGCCCCATAAACCATAGGCCATCCTGCCAATCAACCCTCCTATGCCGTTTTTTACAACATCCTTTATGTGGTCGTTCAGGCCTTTATAACCTGTATTAACATGGTTTATATAATCTCTGTGCGTTTTTAATATGGCATTCAAATCGGCTATTTTTGCTGCTTTTTCTTCATATTCTTCCGTTCCGATTTTTAACTTGTTCATCTCCTTTGTCAGTTTGTTGATCTGACTACGGATGGAACGTACGCTGCCGTCTATCTCCTTGTTGTTGATATAGAGATTGATTGTTCGTTTTGTTTCTTTGTTTACCGCCATGTTACTATTGTATTTGTCACGCCAAACTTACAAAAAAGCACAATTTTGACAAAGGACTGTTTATTATTGTAACGATTCTGTGGACTTGAAGTAAAATTGAGGGAACCACTATTTGTAGAGAAGTAGCCTATCCGTAGGTTCTTTCCTTGATCTTTTAGGGATTTCCCCCTTGACACGAACTGGAATAATCTATATATTTGCATCGAAATTAAATACCAACATTATGAAAGTTATCAAGATCATATTCATAGCGTTACTGGTAGTGCTAAGTATCATTTACGGAGTGGCATTCTTCGATACTTGGCTGTTCAAGTTGGTATTGTTCTGCATCCTTATATATTTCTTTGTGCGCGTCTTGTGTAAATGGGGAAACGACACAGATTCCAATGATGATTACAATCTTGGGGGATGGTAATGCTTTTTATGCCGTAATAGATGGTGGTGGGCCACCTACCATGAATTAATCTTTCACCCCTTCGGTTCGAATACTACCTGAATCCAAACAATTGTAAGCTATAGCGCAACCACAAGAAGAAAAAGAGGAAACGAAGGAAGTTGAACAAATAGCGGCACGCGGGGTTGACCGACTACCAGTGTGGCGTAATGATGCCGATAGAATAAACATACAAAGAACATAGGAAAAGCGGCCGCTTTTCCTATGTAAAAACAACTTTCATTATATCCCTTAAATCAGCGAGAAGGCCACGTCCATCATCTGGGTGAATTTGGTTTGGCGCTCCTCGGCGGTTGTGGACTCGCCCGTGAGGATATGGTCGGACACGGTGCATATGCCCAAGGCGCGGTTGCCTGAGCGGGCAGCGTTCATATAAAGCGCCGCTATCTCCATCTCAACGGCCAAGACACCCAGGTTCATCCACTTGTCGTTCTTGGGATTGTCGCAGTAGAAGAAGTCGGAAGAGACCACATTGCCCACCTTATAGCGGTAACCGAACTTTTCGCATGCCTCTACAGCACCGCGGAGCAGGTCGAAATTGGCGATGGGTGCGAAAGTGCCTGGGAGGTCGTATTGCGACGCATAGTTGGAGTCGGTGCATGCTCCCATGGCGATGACGAGGTCGCCCACTTTGAGGTCCTTATTGATGGAGCCTGTTGAACCAACGCGTATGATGGTCTTCACGCCATAAAAATTGAACAACTCGTAAGTATAGATGGATATGGACGGAATACCCATGCCATGCCCCATCACACTGACACGCTTACCATCGTGGGTGCCCGTGAAACCAAGCATACCACGCACGTTGTTGAACTGCACTGGATTGTCAAGGAAATTCTCTGCCATGAACTTGGCGCGCAAGGGGTCGCCTGCCATGATGACCGTCTCGGCTATGTCACCGAGTTTCGCCCCGATGTGGGGAGTGGGAAGTTTTGCCATAATATCAGTTTTTAAAGGAAATGAATGGGGAGTTTAAGTTAATAGATTTAATAATATGCAAAGATACTATTTTTTCTTCAAAAGTTGTTCAAGTAGCTACACATTTTTTTCGAAGTGTTACAATCCGAGGAAAAGAGTTGTCATTTTGAATGATTATGCTTATCTTTGCAAATCCATATTTTAGAAGCAAACCTATAACAATGAAAAGAATAATCATCACTTTGTCCATGGTTCTCACCATTGTGAGCACTTCTTTCGGCCAGTTAACCACTAAGATAGAGACCTTCCCCATCAGCAGTGTGCGACTGGGTAACAGTCAGTTCTTGCGCAACCAACGCGCCGACATTAGTTACCTGCTCTCTCTGGACGCCGACCGTTTGTTAGCCCCCTACATGAAAGGTGCGGGACTAACACCCAAGGCCGACAACTACACCAACTGGGAGAACACCGGACTTGACGGTCATATCGGCGGACATTACCTCTCCGCCCTGGCCTATATGTACGCCGCCACGGGCAACGACGAGGTGAAACAGCGTTTAGATTATTTCCTCGGCGAGTTGAAACGCTGTCAGGATGCCGCTGGCGATGGTTACCTGGGAGGTATCCCCAATGGCCGGGCCATGTGGCAAGAGATAGCACAGGGCAACATCCGAGCCGCCTCGTTCGGTCTGAACGACCGTTGGGTGCCTCTGTACAATATCCACAAGATTTACGCCGGTCTGCACGATGCTTGGCTCATCGCTGGTTACAAAGAGGCCAAGGACATGCTCGTCCGTCTGACCGATTGGATGATTCAGGAGGTGAGCAACCTCAGCGACGAGCAGATACAACAGATGCTCATCAGTGAACAAGGCGGCCTGAACGAGACTTTTGCCGACGTGGCCGCCATCACGGGTGACAAGAAATACCTCCGTCTGGCCCATCAATTCAGTGACCAACGGATGTTGCAACCCCTGCTCAAGGGTGAGGACAACCTCACCGGCAAACATGCCAACACACAGATTCCGAAGGTCATCGGCTACAAGCGTATCGCCGACCTGGAGGGACTGCAAGACTGGGACCGTGCCGCCGCCTTTTTCTGGGACGTGGTGATAGGCCAGCGTAGCGTGAGCATCGGTGGCAACTCGATGCGCGAGCACTTCAACCCCACCGACAATTTCAGCGAGTTATTGGAGAGTGAGCAAGGGCCTGAGAGCTGTAACACCTACAACATGCTCCGCCTGACGAAGATGCTCTACCAGACCTCAGCGAAAAAGGACTATATCGACTACTATGAGCGGGCGCTCTACAACCATATCCTCTCCATCCTCAATCCTGTGCAGGGCGGTTTTGTCTATTTCACCCCCATGCGTTCCGGTCACTACCGCGTTTATTCGCAACCGCAGACCTCGATGTGGTGCTGCGTAGGCACCGGTCTGGAGAACCCCGCACGCTACGGCGAGATGATTTACGCCCATGAGGGCGACGATTTGATAGTCAACTTATTCATCCCCTCCACCCTCACGTGGAACGGCATGACCGTCACCCAACGGAACCTGTTCCCTGTGCAGCCCTCAACAGACATCACCCTCTCACTGAAAAAGGCGAAGAAGATGGCGGTGAAGATTCGTTGTCCATGGTGGACCGAAGGCATGACACTTAATGTGAACGGCACGCCAGTATCGGCGCAAAAAGAGAACGGTTATATGGTAGTGTCTCGCAAGTGGGAAGACGGCGACGTGATGCATGTGGACATGCCGATGCACCTGACCGCCATGACCACGCCCGACGGCAAGCCCCAGTACTCTTTCTTCTACGGTCCCATCGTGTTGGCCGCGAGGACAGGCACCGACCGCCAGGATGGCATGTATGCCGATGACAGCCGTGGCGGACATATTGCCAACGGCCCACAGATTCCGCTGACGCAGATGCCCGCCATCATCGGTGACGCCAATACCATTCTCAGCCATCTACGTCCTGTTGAAGGCAAGCCTCTTACCTTCACATTGAACGGTGTATCACTGCCGTCTTACGAAGGAATGCAACTGGTACCCTTCTATCAGCTATATGAATGTCGATACCAAATCTATTTCCCTCTCTATTCTCAAAACGAGTGGGAAACGAAAAAACAGGAGATAGCACAGGCTGAGCAAGCCCGTATGCTCTTGGAGCAGCGAACCATAGACAAGGTGTTCTGTGGTGAGCAACAGTCGGAGAGCGACCACTTCTTCCTGTCCGACCGTAGTTGGAACGGCAGCGACGGTGGCATCCATTGGCGCCGTACAAGAGGAACATTCTCCTACCAGTTACGTAGTGCCGAGGCCAAGCACCTCATGATCCAGAGCTTTGCTGGCGAACGGGGACAGTTACGCCTGTCGGTGAACGGCACGGACATCGGCGCTTTCACGCCCAACAGCCAAGGAACTATCATCGCCAACTTGCCCGAGGTGAGTGGCGAGACCTTCAAATTGGAATTCTCGGCTGTCGATGGTAGGGAAACACCGCGCATCAGCGAGGTGAGGGCGATGAAAGAGTAAAATACCCACCCCTGACCCCTCCCCAAGGGAATAACCCACCCCTGACCCTCCCCAAGGGAGGGGGATAAAAAACCCACCCCTGACCCTCCCCAAGGGAGGGGGATAAAAAACCCACCCTTGACCCTCCCCAAGGGAGGGGAGATGAAAAACCCACCCTTGACCCTCCCCAAGGGAGGGGAGATGAATAGCAGGGAAGGGTGAAAAAGGAAGTAAAAAGGGAAGTTAAGCACTTCGTGCTGGACAATAGTTTTGAAGGGGAAAAAGGGAAAAGGGTAAAAGAAAGATTATAAGTTTAAAAAATTAAAAGATTATAAAATTAAAAGGGTAAAGGGGTAAGAAATTTTGAGCGGGGATTGACGCTCAATAATTTCGAGACACATGCGGGTGTTATGGTATGGGCATTTCCAGAATCCCGCCTTGTCGTCGACAAGGTTTAGCGACCCGTCAGCGTGTCGACTCCAATGCCACTCTCCGTTCTCGTAGTCGATGAGGTTTTTCTTGATATATTCCCAACATCTGACGGCTTTGTCGAGCGCTTCCTCATCACCGAAATACTGGTAGATGTTCATCCATCCCACCACATTCTCCGCCTGCACCCACCAGTGCAGATCGTCGTCTAGATGACCTGTGTCGAGGTTGGCCTCGTGAATCATCGACCCATCAGGTCGCAATCCCTTTTCGCTTGCCTCGGCCACCATTTTTACGATGGATTCCACTTTATCCAGCACCTTCTTTTCACCCAAGACGAGTGCCGCCTCGTGCAAAAGCCACGAACACTCGATATCATGGCCATAACTCTCCAGATGTCCCGCCCCTCGTGTCCAATCCATCTCGAAAAAGAGGTCAAGATGATGAGTTTCAGGATTGAGGATATGGTTGGCGAAGATGTCGATGAGGTTACGTAGAGCCACTTTTACGATGAGGATTGTTTCTTGAGGCACCGAGATGGTTACAGGCAACACCGCTCCAATGGCAGGAACATAGTTGCACGTATTAGCTGCTTGGAACTCTTTCAGACATCGATATAGATTGGTGTATGGCTCAATGATATGAAGATGCGTGTTCTGCGACTTGGGATAATTGGCATCCAATTCCGACAACCGCATGTCGGCAACGGGGCTCCAATCGCGTGCTGTCGCCTCTATATAACCATTGTGTTCATGGTCGAAAGCATGCTCCTCGATGCAGTCAAATAGTTGGAGCGCATAGTCGAGAGCCTCTTGGTCGCCCGTAGCCCTCGCATATTCCGAAAGGCCATAAATGGCAAATCCAATGGCATAGAACTGTTTGCGGGTATTCAGGGGATTACCCTGAGCATCCACGCTCCAATATACCCCGCCATACTCATGGTCGATGAAATGGTCAATAAAATAATCCTTGGCGCGGGTGGCCATGTCGAGGTATTGCTGGAGTTCAGGAGTTTGGGAGTTTAGGAGTTTGGACAGCACCCGATAGGCAGCGGAGAAAGACCAGAGAATACGGGCATTGAGGATGGCCCCTTTCTCGGCATCGGCATGCAACCGCTCTTCACCATCGATACGACCATAAAAACCACCATTTTCATGGTCAACCATCTTCTCCATCCAAAAATGTAGGATGTTGTTTTCCAACACATCCTGCATCTCCTGTTTTAACTGACTGACTATTGCTTGCATGGTATTTACGTTTACACCAACTACATATAATTGAAGAAAAAAAGCACCCCGCAGGGTGCTTTTTCATTATTTCTTAATCGGATAAATCTTGGTGAGGAACACCATGATGAGGGCGATGAAAGCCGGAATGATAGAGAAGATGGCCCAAATCATGTTCTGCACCGCCGGCATATCTGAGATGGTGATGACCGTCTCTCCTGTTGCCTCATTCGTTCCCGATACGAATCCAGCGATGCCGAGTAACAGCGCCACCAACGACCCCGAGATGGCCGTTCCAAATTTCTGCGCCATGGTTCCCGAAGAGAAGATAAGACCTGTCGAGGACGTACCATTTTTCTCTGTGGCGTAGTCGGCCACATCCGCATACATCGACCACAACAGTGGTGAATAGAGACCGATGCCGATGGAGGTGAGAATCACCACACCTATAAGCACCCAAATATAAGCTGGGTCTTTGGGAATAAAGAAGAATAGTGTGGAGAATACGGCACAGATAAGAGCCGCCACAATAAACGCCTTACGTTTTGAACCCATCTTCTTCGTGAACCAAGGTGATACACCGCCGAAAATCATACAGGTCACCTCACCGAAGGTCATGAACACCGTATAGTTGATGATAAGTCCACTAATGGTGATTTCCTTTCCCAGAATATAGTCGAACATATAGCCCGCCACAGCATAGCGGAAGCCGTTGAAGAAATTGGTGCAAATACCGATGAGTGTGAGGTAAATCCACGGCTTGTTCTTGAACAAGTCCTTGAAAGGCTTGAACGAGAATTTTTCTGCACGGACTGGTTTCAGGCGTTCCTTGGTGAGCAATCCACACGCCAGTGTACCTGCCGCCGCTATGGCTCCGAAAATGATACCTATGACCGCATATTGGTGTTGTTCCGTTCCACCCACTAACTTCTGCACATAGGGGAATGCGAAGAGGGTGATGAATCCCATGGCATAGGCACCCACCATACGGAACGACGAGAACTGGTTTTTCTCGTTATCATCATCGGTCATCACGCCGAGGAGTGAACCATAAGGCACGTTGACCGCCGTATACATGGCCATCATGACGAGATAGAAACCGTAAGCCCAGATTCGCTTACCTACCGGTCCGAAGTCGGGGGTATAAAGTAAGAGTGCAAAGATAAGTCCGAAGGGGATGGCACCATAGATGAGCCACGGGCGATAAGTACCCCATTTCGACTGCGTCCGGTCGGCGAGCGCACCCATGAGGGGGTCGGTGACCACATCGAACATACGGGCGATAAGCATCAAGGCTGCCGTATCTGCAACGGTAAGACCGAACACATTGGTAAAGAACAGCGGGAACGCGATGGACATGATTTTCCATGTGATACCACCAGCAGCGGCGTCACCCAGGGCATATCCGATTTTCTCTTTTAAACTTGCCATTGTTTTTGTTAAGAGTTTAAACCCACCCCGACCCTCCCAAAGGGAGGGAGTAGATTAGGGAGGGAGTAGATTCTACTTGAGGATGGTGAATATAGTTAATACTTACAATTTTATTTATAACGTGAAAAAGCGCAAATAATTATGCGTTATCCCAGATTTTTCTTTACAAGTCGTTTGATGGTCTCGACACTGGCTGCGGTGGTGAAACCATCTTCCGGTGTGTTCATGCAATAATCGATGAGTCGGTCGATAGAGGATACCGCCACGTGCATACGTGTGTCGGATGACGCGTAATAGATAAGTACACGTCCGTCGTCATCGGCTATCCAGCCGTTGGCAAACACCACGTTCATCACGTCGCCAACATATTCCCAACCTTCAGGCACGAGGAAATAGCCCCCAGGCTGTGCAATGACCCGTGTGGGATCATCGAGTGCCGTCATGTACATATAGAGCACATAACGAAGACCGCTGGCACATCCGCGCACACCATGAGCCAGATGCAGCCATCCGCGGTTCGTCTTGATGGGATGCGGTCCCTCACCATTTTTCACCTCCATAATCGTGTGATAATGGCGGGCATTGATGATTTTCTCTTCCGTTACCACCGCGTTGGTGATATCGTCGACGAGAGACCAACCGATGCCGCCACCCGATCCCGTGTCGATGAAACCATCTTGGGGACGCGTATAGAAAGCGTATTTGCCATCGACGAATTCCGGATGGAGCACCACGTTACGCTGTTGGCTTTTTGACTTGAGGTCGGGAAGCCGCTCCCAGTTCACGAGATCTTTTGTGCGAGCGATACCCGCCGTGGCCGTCGCCGCAGAGAGGTCACCTGGGCAACTGTCATCATGTCGTTCGGCACAAAACACGCCATAAATCCATCCGTCCTCATGCTGTGTGAGGCGCATATCGTAGACGTTCGTTGCCGGAATGACATCGTCGGGCATGGTAATGGGTTCCTTCCAAAATCGGAAATTATCAATGCCATTGGGACTCTCCGCCACGGCGAAGAATGACTTGCGGTCGGCACCCTCCACACGAACGATGATGAGGTATTTTCCGTTCCATTTGATGGCACCGCTGTTCAGCGTGGCGTTCATCATGATGCGCTGCATGAGATAAGGGTTGTCTTTCTCGCAGAAATCATAGCGCCATTCCAAGGGCGTGTGTTCTGCGGTGACGATGGGGAAGCGGTATTTCTCGTAGATGCCGTTCCCCCACTCCATGGGTTCATTCTTACGTGAGAGCAGTTCCTCATGATGTGCTCTCAGCGCAGCCACTTTATTCTCGAAATCGGTCATTGTTATAATGATTTTTGAATGTTGAATGTTGAATTGTGAGTTATGAATTGTGGATTTTACCCCTTTATTCAACTTCCGCAAGTTCCAGTTGTAAGGAGTTAAAAGAAGTAAGGAGGAGTTAGAAGAAGTTAGAAGCCAATAGCCCAAAGACCATCAAGGGATTTGATTACTAACCCCACCCCTATCCCCCCTACAAAGGAGGGGAACAGGCAAGGTATTGTCCTTTATCTTCGCCGCTGAAGCGGCTATCTTCCTTTATCTTCTTTTATCTTCATAACATGAGGAGTTTGATACACCTTTATTACTTTTCGGAAATGTCTCTAAGGAAGAGGGTGTTAGGAGCCTCATATAGTTTTTTGAAATCGGCGGCGCAGGGCAGTTCCGGCGATGGTCCAAAATATTCCTCTTTATAATTTCGCCAAAGCAGGAAATAACAGATTTCATATTTGTCCATGATGGGTTTAAGTACGCGCGTCCACCATGTGGAGTCGGGCATGTTCTTGAAACCACATTCCGTCATAGCGAACAGTTTGCCGTTTTTCTTCGCAAAGGCACTGACGAAGTCAAGGTCGGCCGTGAGTTGTTTTTTGAAATCCTCTTCCGTACCCCATTGGTAAGCATCTTCACCGATGAGGCTCACGCGGTCATTGCCCGGATAACGTGCCATGTAACGTGCCTCATCCCAATTACCATCGAGGTTGGGCGAATAGCTCCACAACAGGTTGTCGAGTCCACGGCTATTAAGATAGTCTTGCAGCATGTTCCACAATCCGTGAAACTCCTCATCGGAACACAGTTTCTGTCCCCACCAGAACCATGACCCGTTGTTCTCGTGCCAAGGTCGGAATATGACGGGCACACGTTGTCCTTCTTCGGACTTTAGCGTTTCAAGGAAGTCGCCCACCCTTTTCATCCATTCTTTGAATTTCTCGTGTTGTGTGCCCCCCGGAAGTATGTTTTTCACCACAGTGGTATCATCTACGTCCCATGCCGTGCCACCTGTGAGCGGGTTGCGCGGATGCCAGCTGATGGTGATGACGCCTCCATTCTTATGGTGCTTGACGATTTCGTCGTGGATACGTGTGAAAGGCACGCTGTCGAGATTTTTCGCATCGCCCATCTCAATACCTCCGAGGTCAAAGCCCATGACGGCGGGATAGTCGCCAACGGTGGCGAAAATGTCACATTTGTCGGCATCCCATTCCCAAGTGACACCATACATAGTGGCATCTTCGTGTCCGCACATATAGCCTTTCTTCGAGAGCGAATCGAGGCGTTCAAACAATTGTTCGGCAACGGTAGATGTTTTCTCTTGTTTCTGTGTGGAGCAAGCCACGAAAGCGGTTGCAGCTAATGCCATGCAATAAAATAAAGATTTCATATGAATTAGAATTTAGGAGTGGAGGAGAAAAACGAGTGAAGTCACTTATCTCAGTTTCATTTGTTTAAGCAGCCAGTTTTCCCATTCATCCCATTGTTCCTGATACCAGAAATGGGCTGTCATTTGATAGACACTGAGCATTTTGGGAGCGGTCACCACGTTGTAAGTGGCATAGGCCGATGTCGGCGGCACCACATCGTCGTTATAACCGAAAGAGAACCACGAAGGACAGGTGACACGACGTGCGAAATTGACTCCGTCATAATAGCGTGCGCCCTCCACTTTTTTCATATCTGGGTTTCTCTGTCCATAGAAATAATGAGGCCATCCACAAGCAACGCCATGGAGTGCCGACTCATAGTCGCACATGGCATCATGAACAGCCGCCATAAAAGTAACGCGTCTGTCGAGTGCCGCCACAGCCAGCGAGAGAAAGCCCCCTTGCGAGGATCCCGTCACGCCCAGTTCCTGTCCGTTCCATTGTGGAAGAGATGCAATATAATCGACCGCCCTCACCGCTCCCGTCACCACATGGCGATAGTAGTTACGTTCCGGCTCGTCGAGGTTTGTCTGCCAATAACCATCGAGGGCACCTCGGTTGAGGTTGTCGTATATCTTTTGCGGCAATGTCACAGGAATTCCATGAATGCCAATCTCGAGCGTGATGGCACCTTGCGATGCCGTCCACACATCGCCACTATAAGGTCGGCATCCAGCTCCCGGCACACGCAGCAATGCAGGGTATTTACCCTCCTTCACCGGCACGCAGAGAATGCCGTAGACACGCCGTCCCTGTTGGTCGTTGGTGAAGTTCACCTCATAGACATTCACCTCGTCGGTGCAACGCTCTGGCAACAGTTCACGGTGTGCGTCGAGGGGCCACTGCCTTGCCTCGCAAAGTGCACGGCTCCAAAAAGCGTCGAAATCCGTCGGGCATTGCGTGGCCGGTTGCAGCTGTTCGGGTGAGAAAGCTGCCGTGCAGCTACCCTCATAATCCTTTCCATCAACGTGAGCCACCACCCTGATACGGTAGAAGCCTGAAGTGCGCATGGAACCGGTCCATTTCATTGAGCCATCCTTCAAGGTGACACCTTGTCTTTTTACATCGGGATACATCACTGGTCCCGCTTCATAGTCGACAATCACATTGTCGAGCAGTGTACCCGACTTTCGCACGTTAACTGAAAACTCGGCCTTTTCACCTGCACGGTAGTTCCAATCCTGGTGGTCGGGAGTCACCGTCACAACGATGTTTGTGCCCCTGATTTGTCCTTGAGCTGCCAGGGCCAGGAGTGTTGCAAGGCAGAAAAAGAAGACTCTTTTCATTGGTTGATGTTTTTTCTGAAGGAGGATTATTCAGTGTTTTCTCAGTTATCAAGACAATTAGAAGAATTCGCCGGAATGACCTGACCATGAGGTCATGGCCATTCCAGCGATTAATCGTTTATTTAAAACTTGGTACCTGGTCGCGTGTGATGATGAGCGGCGAGGTATAAAGCTCGCGCAGGAAGTCGGAAGTGTTGATTGGACTGTCGATGTAAGGCACCCCAATGCTGCTCTGTCCATACCATGGCATACACCAACTCCACATGGCTCCAGTTGAGAGCATGTTGTTGACAGAAGGCATGGCATCGCCTTCGCTCAACGCAATCAACTTCTTTCCGCCCGTTATCTGTCGCAACGTCTCGAACTGGTCGGCCAACGCAGAATGGTAGTCGTTCGATTTGTCGTTGAAGTAATAGTCACGCGAGATGATGTCGACATAGTCATCGCCCGGATACCAATCTGAGTCGTCGCCCGCCGACGGATCATTCGGATCGATGCCTTCGGATGTCCATACCCAGAGTACATTGTTGACACCCTTCTCCTTGAAACGGTCGAACATCATCATCCATAGTTTCTTAAACTGCAAGGGACCTTTGCCGCCCCACCAGAACCATGCCTTGCCAGAGCCATTATATTTCCCATAGTTGCCACGTGCCTCATGGAGCGGACGCCAAAGCACGGGAATACCCTTCTGCTGAAGTTGGAGGAGATAGTCGGCAATAATATCAATGTCGCGGATAGCCACCTCATGAGCCCAACCAGAAGAACGGGTGGCCGTTTGGGCGGTCATCTCCGTCTCGTCAGGATTGATCACATAAGAATTGAAGTTGTTGATGTCGGCCTGTGACGGTGGCACCATCCAGTGCCACATACACGATACGATACCACCATTGTCGACCCAGTCTTCCACCACCTGCGTGTTGGTATAGTCGATCCATCCTTCGGCATGGAGCGGCGCGCTATGATTGAAGTGGATGTAGTCGAAGGTATTGATGGCAGGATATTTGCCCGTTATCTGATAGAGGGCCTCCGCATTCTCTGTATTCCAATTGACATTTGCGATGGCAGCCGTGAGCGACTTCTTACCGAAGTTCTCCTTCAGGTAATTGTAGAGCGCCACTGTCTCGGGTGTAGCGTTGGGGTTGACCGGTGCCTCTGCAATTTGGAAGAGGTTGGGATTGAACGCATTGACCAGCATCGTGGTGAAAGAAAACTTGAAATCGAGGGCAAAGTCGTACAACTCATCGCGCACTGACGGTCTCATGATTTCCACCGTATAGGTGGTGTTTCCTTTCAGTTCATACGGAATGATGAGTTGGTTACCCTTCGCTACCACGCCTGAATCCACCCATTCGTTATTCACCTTGATGGAGACATGTGGAGGAATGAAAATATTCTTATCGTAATTGACGACGATTTGCTTAAGCGTATCCACATCCTGTTCGTTGATCGAAGGAATGGTAGACACGACAGCAGGAGCCTCTCCCGTGAAGCGTGTAGCATCATAGCCGTAAGCCTCACCCTTTTCATCATCCTTGCAAGACGAGATGATGCCGGCTGCCACCATTGCCATCAAAAATATAGCTACTTTTCTCATGACTTTCTATATATTAATAGTTTCTCGGTTCTATACGGAACTGTCCCCAAGCATGGTCAACATTCCATGCCGAGACGCCATCTACAGGATTGGGTTGACAGACAAATTCGAAGTTCACCCATTGGTCGGGAGATGTGGGAAGCGGTTTGTTCTGAATCATCTCATCAAGCGGCATAGCCACCGTCACCCATTTTCCATAAGTATTGGTCAGGTTGAATTCAGAGACGGGATCAAACTGCCTGCGTGGCTCACCATTATTCAGCGTGAAGCAATATCCTCCATTCTTATCATTATAGACATCGTTTGTTCCATAACTATAGAATGGATTTGAGGAATTCGTCCAAACCTCGAATTTCACCACATAATTCTCGGGATTGGCCGAAGCATCCAACCAGCGCCAATTACAACCGAATCCCGTGGAGTTCCAGTCCCAGGCACCGAAAGTACCTGTCAGTCTCAAGAAGTTATACCCCAATGATACGGGATCGCCATCTTTGGTTCCATCCGTCACCAATCCTCTACCCCAGTCATTCCACCATCCGAGGTCGCCATCAAAATTACCGAACATCAACTGGTCAGACATACGGTAAGGAATGGATTTGGAATAATTCTGTCCCATTTCCTGCCAACTGAACGTGATGAGCGAATTGTCCGGACAATCCTTGGGAATGATGATGCCTGTATAGTCCTCCGTACAGGAGTCCGTCTTGATAACCTGCCTATACCCAAGGGCATCGTTTGTGATGACGATGGAAGCTGTCGACGCATCCGTCGTGTCATTGAATTCGAAGAGGTCGAAATAGTCACCTTTCACCTTCACTTCATTGCCAGGAAGGACGAATTCGTTTTCCAATCCTTCAAGTTCCATGTGAGGGATACTCACGTCGAAGTTGATTGTGACAGAGCCTTGTTGAGTCTCATACACCAGAATCCCTGTTGGCGATTCAGGAACGATACGAGGGATATGAATCCAACTGTTGGCAGACTCAGCATAGATATCCCTCACATCCACCTCCACGCCGTTGATGTTCACATGTTTGGGATTAGCGAGGTTCTGCCCCTTCAAGCGTATGAACTGTTTGAGGACACCAGCAGTGATAGGAGCGGCGTCATCATTTGTGGCATCATAAACAGCCGATATGACAGGAGAGCCGTTGTTGCTGAACAGGTCTTCCTTCTCGTCGTTGAACTTCACGACATCGCTACATGCGGTAAGGAAGAGCATCTGGCAGACCCACAAACCGATATAATAGATTCTTTTCATATTTCAAAAATGTTAACTTTAACGATATCGAAAAATTAGTTCCATCCCGGGTTGTTCTCCGTGATATAGGGATTGGCGGCCACCTCCGCAGTGGGGATGGGATAGAGCAGATTCCTTTCCGTGCGCAACTTGAGGTTGCCGGCATCATCCTGATGGTTCTCTGCGGTAGAGCCTTCATTGGTCACGATGGAATTCATGGCATCAAGGTAAATCCCCCAACGTATAAGATCCCATCGACGGTCGCCTTCACACGCAAATTCTTTCGCCCTTTCCTCAATGATCACACTACGCAGGGCATCCCTTCCGGGATTATTCATCAATAATGTGGCATTGCTACGTTGCCTTACGATATTCAAATAGGTGATAGCCTCTTCGCTGTTGCCCAATTCGTTTTGTGCTTCAGCATATATGAGGATGACATCAGCATAGCGTAGGAAGGGCCATTGTGAATCGGCATAGTCGGTAGCATCGTTTTTCACGTCATCATATTTGGTGGTGAAAGCGAGACATTCCGACGATTGGTTAAATTGATATGCCAATCCTGTTGCCGCATACTCCGGATCCTGTTCCACCCAATCGCCCAAGATGGTACGTCCCTGCACCTTTTCCGACCAGCTTTGCGGATAGAAGAAGCAACCATTGTATTCTTCCTGATAGTAATATCTCCAGAAATGGCGGACACCATCCGTGATACGATAATCCTGGTCATCGAAAAGACAATACCAATTATTGGTACATCCTACCCATCCACCCGACTGGAGGAACTGACTACCCGAGGATATCTTATAACCAGAATAGAACGAATGGATCTGTGTGCGATATTTGGTATCGCCGTCAAGGCTTTGGATAGCGAACATGAATTCGGAAGCATCACGGTTCGTGCTCTTCCACAACTTGCTGTATTCGGACAGTTCATAGACCCCGAACTCCCCATCTATCACCCTTTTGGCCCATTGTGCTGCCTTGGCGTACAAATCTTGGGAGTTCAGTTCTTCGTACCCCGCCACCGCCGTTTTCTGCAACATCTTGGCCGACGGCTGACGGAAGATTTGCACATCCTCACCGTTGTGGCTTACCGTTTCGTAAGGTCCACCCGTTTTCACCACCACCTGTGTACCCACAGGCATGGCTGCGGAAGCCATGGTAGCATAAACCTTGGCAAGCAGTCCGGCAGCGGAGCCAGCAGAGACGTGTCCCGTTTTATAGTTGGGATCATCGCGCTTGTACATCATCGACGAGGCGTCGGTGAGCAATTGGATGATATGATTGTATATCTCCACAATAGGAGTACGCGGTTTTCTCGTTTCTTCTCCATTGAACACATCGTTGTCATAATAAGGGACAGGTCCATAAGCCCTGACCAAGAGGAAGTAAGCAAACGCCTTTTGGAAATACAACTCGCCTATAGCATTGTTGATATACGCCTCATCCACAGAGGTCATATTCCTCAGATATCTCTCTGCTTGGTTGCAGTCGCTGATTAAGTTGTACGGACCTTTCCACATTTTGTCGAGCGACTGTTCACCTTGGAAGTTACCTGCGCCTAACTTTCCCAAGAGCCAATCAGGTCCTGAGATGTAGTCAGCATCCAACTCCAATACTCTTGGAAATTCGCCCCAGCAGAACATATCATACAGCCAGTTGCTATAAACACCCGTCACCCATTGGTCGACCGCTTCTTTTGAGTCTCCCAACTGGTCAGGTTCGATGAAACTTTTCGGTTCTTCCTGTAGCCAATCATTACATGAAGAGGCCAGGAGAACCATCGTTCCCAACAACATCGTTGAAATATATTTCTTGATTTTCATAATGACTCTTTATATAAATGATTTATTAGAAAACGAATCCCACACCGAAAGAGAATGTTCGAGAAGCGGGATAGGAATAAATATCCACACCTCTTCTTGACGAATCACTACCGAAAGCATTTACGTCCGGATCGTACCAACTATAGTTGGTGATGGTGAAGAGATTCGTAGCAGCCAGGGAGAAGCGAATGGAATCGATGCCAGAAATCGGTCTCATCCAATTATAGGTAAGACTTATGTTCTTCAGTTTCAAGTAACTGCCATCCTCCACATACCTATCGCTAAGGAGCAAGGTACGCTGATATCCAGAAGAAGCCATGGGCCATTTGGCGTGTTCGTAGTTTTCCGCTGTCCATCTGCTGTTGTAAACATCGAGCGGAATGTTTCCGATATTACCCATGGAGATATCCATCAAGTTGCCGTTGAAGATGTCGCCACCTTGTGAACCTTGGAACATAAACGAGAACGTCAGGTTTTTCCATGTAAGGTTATTGGTAAAGCCATACGTGAAATCGGGATTGGTGTCACCGATGATGGTACGGTCGCCGTCGGCATTGATGAGACCATCGCCATTGAGATCCCTATATCTCACTTCACCCACTGCATTTGTGCCGCCATATCCGAGTCCTGGCCGAGCCACGGTTTCCGCCTCCGTGTCGTAGTAGCCATCCTCCACATATCCATAGATGGCACCGATGGGACAACCATTCCGTTGGATGAACACCTGGTCCGCTCCATACCACAAAGTATTGGCGAACTGATCGGATTCCAATCCCGAGATTTCATTCTTGTTGAAAGCGATATTGGCATTGACATTCCAGTGCCAGTCCCCTTTATCGATAATCCTATAGTCGAGCGTCATCTCAAGACCTCTGTTAGTGACGTTGCCGCTATTGGTAAGATAGTTGCTGAATCCAGAACTTGAAGGAATAATCACATTCTGTAGGAGGTCACGAGTCTTTTTGTAATAATAATCGATGACGAAAGTCAGTCTGTTGTCTAAGAATCCGAAGTCGATACCCGCATTCCACTGTGCTGTCGTTTCCCATCTTAAATCCTTATCGATAGGTCCTCTCCATTGTTCCGCGGCTTGTCCACTCTGCATTGAACCGCCGAAAGGGAAGTTTGCTGTATTCAGATGTTGCAGCGTACCATAAGAGCCAATGCCCTGATTTCCCGTTTCACCATAACTCATACGGAACTTTAGGTTGGAGAAGATGTTGAGGTCCTTAATAAACTTTTCTTCCGAAGCCCTCCATGCTATGGCACCGGAAAGGAAGGTTGCCCATTTATGGTTGTCGGTGAATTTCGACGAACCGTCGGAACGCACACTTGCCGTGAAGAGATATTTGTCGTAGAGAGAATAGTTGATACGTCCGAGGAAAGAAGCCAGTCTTTGTTCTCCCACATCACTGGTCATCTGTTCGAAATTCAACGCCCTCTCCATGTTATAATCCTTGGTCATATCATCTGGGAAATCGGAAGCCTTCATACCTGTATTATCCCATTTTCCCGTTTCGAAAGTGAAGGCACCCATCACATTCAACTTATGTATTTCGTTGAATGTCTGGTCATAAGTGATGATGGATTCGGCTGTCATGCTCTTCCAAATATTGGAAGCCTTGCTAGCCACACCGTTATTGGGGGATTTTCCCTCTTGTGTGTGTCGGTCATAATAACTGCCACGATGCGAATCATTGTAGGATAGTCCCAAATTCTGTCTTACTTTAAGAACAGGAAGTATTTTCACCTCGAAGAAAGAACTGCTGAACCAGTTGATGGCATCGAGTTGGTCTTTCGTATTCTGCACATAGGCAGCAGGATTGGCAGCAAGCCAGTTGAGGTTATCTGCCTGCGTAGTATCCATATTCGGTCCATATGTGGGCGGGAATAGCAAAGCCGAACGCACCACACCCGTATTGTAATTCAACGTATTGGCGAAATCCGTTTTTGAACTGGTGAAACTGGTGTTCGTACCTATTTCCAACCAATCCGTAACATGGCGGGCAATATTCACGCGCAAAGCATATCTCTGGTATCCAGAATTCTTGATTACGCCATCTTGTTTGGCATAGTTGCCCGAAAATGAATAGTAGCCACGTTCATCGCCTCCGCTCACGCTGATGTTGTAGTCCTGCGACCAAGCCGTCTGGAAAATCTCATCTTGCCAGTCGGCAATATCGATGAGCGTAGCGTTACCGTATTCATCATAGAACCACTGTGAGCGAGCGTAATCATCAGGAGCACCTGTGTATTTACCTGTATTATAGTCGATGTGACCATTCAGATACTGATATCCCCATTTCCCCTGGTAGGGCGTGCTTGCACCCGTAGCATTATGATAGCGGATATCATTCTCCACTTGCTCGTTTTGATAACGGGCATATGTAACCGCATCGAGCATCTCGATTTTCTTTGATATATGTTGCGTACCCCACGATGCATTGAACTCCACTTTCGGTTTGCCAGCCTTACCTCTTTTAGTAGTGATAATAACCACACCATTGGCGCCACGTGAGCCATAGATAGCGGTAGCCGAAGCATCCTTGAGTATTTCAATGTTCTCGATGTCATGCGGGTTGATGAAACTCAGAGGATTGGCTTCCTGTTCTGAACCCGTTGCGCTGTTGCCCGGTGTTGAGCCTGTATCGAAGGGAACGCCATCGACGATAAAGAGCGGTTGAGAGGAAGTGGAGAACGAGTTGGCACCACGGACTACGATGCTTATGCCTCCGCCCGGCGCGCCATCATTCTGTTGGATATTGACACCCGCCACTTTTCCCTGCATACCATGTGCGAGGTCCAGCGCACCGCCTTTCATGAGGTCATCGCCTTTGAGTTGGCTCATGGCACCTGAGAGGTCACGTTTCTTCATGGTACCATATCCCACGACCACCACTTCATCCATAAGTTTGGAATCCTCCTGCATAATGATTTGGAATTCCTTTTTCCCGGAGATGTTGATGGTTTGGGTGGTGTACCCGACACTTGAGACCACGATGCGTGATTTCCCTTGTGGCACCGTCAGCGAGAAGTTACCTTCGATATCGGTAACAGTACCCGTTGATGTGCCATCCACCATGATGGTAGCACCGATCATGGGCTCATTGTTCATCGCCCCGTCGAGCACGGTGCCATGAATCTGAGTCTGTGCGAAGAGCGGACAAGTCATGAGGATTGTCGCCCATAGCATTAAGATTTTTTTCATCTGTTGGGTTTTGGTTGATTAGTTATTATGTTTATATTAGGTTTAAGGGCTTAAAGGTATTCTATCGCTGTTGCCCTTTCTCACATTTCGTTTGCAAAGTTAATATGATAAGATGTAAAAGTATGATACTTTATTGACCATCTTTTTACAAAATAGGAAGAATCACTTTTTTCCGATATTTGACATGCGGTCGACTTCGGCCTTGACCACTTGCAAGGTGGTAGTATCAGAGGCAAACACCGAATTGAGACCTTGCGCCTCCTGTGCCGGGTCACCCGTATAGTCATCGCCCACCTGCCACTGTTCGTGTCTGGGTTGGGCGAAGCCTCCCCATCCCCAGAAATTGCATCCGGCGAAATAACCTCCGTTCTCCGCATTGTCGCCCACGAGTGAGAAGACAAAGCGGTAATAGCCATCACGCCCCTTAGTAGAAGAGTTGAGCGAGAAGGAGAAACCGTCGCGCGGGTATCCGAACTCCTCCATGACCAGCGGTTTCTTCAGACGTGCGCACACAGCCAGATGTTCATCAATGTATTTCTTGGTATTGACACAACTGGTATCCAGGTCCTCCACCAGATGGTCTTTCCTTGCCCACGACCAGTTGTATGGCCAGAGGTGGACGTTGCAGTAGTCGATGTTCTTATCGGCGCATATGCGTTCATAGGAAGTAATGTCGTTTTCGCACCCCCATGACCCTTCACTGCCCACGGATATGAGGTGGTTGGGGTCGATACTGCGTATGAGCGCTGATGCCTCGGCAAGCCATTTCTCGAAATCGGGCAACGCCTCCTTGCTGAATGCCCTCGGTTCATTACCTATCTGCCACGACATGATGGCAGGGTCGTCAACATAACGCACATTGGTATAACGGTTGGTGCGTCCCAATATGAAACGCACGTAGTCATAGAACAGCTCATGTGCCTTTTGACATGACGCATATTTCGCCACAAAGTTCATATAGGCAGGATAGCCATCCTCGTTGGGTCGCGGTGCCTTTCCCACGCCCGCGTGCTCGAGGTAGAAGCCATATCCCCCACTCCACTCCCATGCATTGTTGAGGTAGAGCACCGCCACCATATCGCGTTTTCCCATTTCCATGAGCAGATAGTCGAGGCCAGCAAGGATGGTGTCGTTGTAAACGCCTGGCTCAATTTGCAATGTCGGTTCCACCTTAGTGGTCACGCCACGCTGTCCATCCGACCCCACGAGTATACGTAGGTTATCGATGCCCATCTCTTTCATTGTGTCAAGTTCTCGACACAGCCGTGCGCGGTCGCCGCCCTGTCCTTCGGATCCCAGTATGGCTCCATACCAGAAATTGGTGCCCACATAATAATATGGTTTGTCTTTTCTGACGAAATGGCCGTCTTTCACCTTTACGAAGTCGTTTTTCCCTACATTCTCGCCGTTTCCTGTACAGCCGTAGATAAAAGACATGGTAAACACTAGAGCTAAAAGATAAATTTTCATGATATATCTAAATAAAATATGGTTCGTAATGAGCTATAAAATATCAAGAATCACACATACTTTGTTGCCCATTTATAATACTATTATTTGACACGAGGACAAAGTGAGCTTCTTTGATGAAGGGGACGAAGAGACATAACATCCAAGAGCAAGGACAGAAGTTAAAAGCAGAGGGATGCCAGGATTGGCATCCCTCGATTACATGTGTTTGTCCACCAACGGAAGATCAAAACAACAGATTATTTCTGGATGAACTTACGCCCATTACGAACGACCACACCTTTGTACTCCCCGCCAACGCGCTGGCCAGCAAGGTTATAGATGGCACCGTTATGGGTGGTGTCAACCATCATGTCGTTGATGCCAGCTGTGTCATACATATCGGCAAGACCGTTCTCGTCGAGATAGGTCTGCGTACATACGAAAGCTTCGGCAAGCGTATAGGTGGATTCAGCAGGTCCCTGGATGTAGAACTGTTTGGTGACAGCCTTGCCCTCAGGCAGCGCAACTACCTTCTGAAGACATAGTTCGTTGAAAACACCATCTTCGCCGCTGTCGCTACCGTCGCACTCGACCATTATCTTGCCCTGGGTTGCAGTAGCCGGGTTGAACTTCACCACAAAATAGTCGAAATCGGAATAGTCGGCATCACCGAACCACCAACCTTTGCCACTCCAATCATCGCCGATGGTGATGGTCTTCGTGCCGCTGTCGTAAGTGGAACCGCCCCAGCCAGATGCGAGGTCGGCCAATGAGATGTCCGCCCTCTGGATCTTGCCCGCGGCATCCTTGTCGGCCTGATACTCTTCCTCATAGCCCACATACACCTCCTGGACCACCATCTGTGCGCCGGCCACCGTGCCTTGCACCCAGAACTGAGCCACAAGGTTGGAGTGCTCGATGTTCAGGTCCACCTTGGCAATCTTCGAGCCCGAATTGATGGTGCCCGTGGAGTTCCAAGCTTCATTAATCGCATACTCTGGCGAAGTCGTACCATCCTCGTTGGTGATGACACCGCCAGTGGCTTCCCCATACTGGGCACAGATATTGATGTTGCCCACGGTGGGTTCGGCGAACTTGACCACAATGCAGTCGTACTCGCTCAGGTCGATGTAATTGAGCCACCAGCCCGCACCCGACCATGCGGCATTGAAGGTGATGGTATTGCCGTCGACGGTGCAGGTCTCACCCCAAGGGTTGAACGAACCAGTGAGCACTTGTTTGGCATTGACTGTAGTGGTGAATGCCAGAAACATAGCGAAAAGCGTAAATAATTTTTTCATAAATGATACGTTAAATTGATTATAAATAGGTATGTTTAAATGTATAAAGTAAATCGGTTACATAATTTGGTGCAAAGTTAGTACATTTATCGAGAAACAAATAATACTAATTTGACCAATGATAGTATTATCTTGTTAAAATGTTTTTTTACTATTTTTTATCAAGTAAAGTGATGGTGTTTAAGAGATAAAGCAGTATTTTTGAATAAAACACGCTGCGGCTCTGAAATACTCAAATAAATTTGGTATTTCGCTCACCTTGTAGTATTTTTGAATAAAACACGCTGCGGCTCTGAAATACTCAAATAAATTTGGTATTTCGCTCGCCTTGCAGTATTTTTGCAAAAAAAATAAAAGACATGAAAAGAATCATCCCCATATTCCTCTGCATGATGTCATGGGTACATCCATGCTTAGGACAGGAACTGCAGGCCAAGGTGACGGTAAACCACCAACAGGTGCAAGGCACCGACGTGAGCGTATTTGAGGCCCTGCAGCAGACACTCGAGCAGTTCATCAACGACCGCCAGTGGACGAATCTCCAATTCCAGAAGAACGAACGCATCGTATGTAATTTCAACATTACGGTGACGAAATATGACCCCTCGTCGAACGTCTTCACGGCCAACGCCATGATACAGGCCAACCGACCTGTGTACAACTCCGCATACACCACCACCCTATACAACAACAAAGACAACGACTTCAGTTTCGAATTCTCACAGTTCGACCAACTGGAATTCAATGAAGAGATGATTGACAACCAACTCACCGCCATGATAGCCTACTATGCCTACCTCATCATCGGCCTTGACCTTGACTCATTCTCTCCCATGGGTGGCGAGGATGTGTTACAGCGGTGTATGAATCTGACGAACAACGCGCAAAACCTCAATTTCCCTGGTTGGAAAGCCTTCGACAATGACCGCAACCGTTTCGCCATCATCAACGACTATCTCGACGGTGGCATGGCGCCATTCCGCCAGTTGCAATACGACTACTACCGTAAGGGACTTGACGAGATGGCCAATAACGTGGACCGTGGACGCACAGCCATCACCGCGGCGCTGGAGGATGATTTGAAGAAATGCCACGAGAACAAGCCATTGAGTATGCTGCCCCAGATATGGACCGACTACAAAAAAGAAGAATTGGCCAACATCTACAAGGGCAAGGGCACGCAGAAGGAGAAGGAGTTGGTATACGACATCCTTTTCAGCATCAACGCCTCGCAGAACAACACGTGGGAGAAGATTAAGGAGTGAGGGGGATACCCACCCCGGCCCTCCCAAAGGGAGGGGGGAAGAAAGAGGGGGTGAGAGATGAGAGATGAGAGACGAAAGTTAAGTATGTTAAAACGACTATATATCAAACATTTCACGCTGATTGACGAGCTTGACATCACCTTCGATGCCGGTTTCAGTGTGATTACTGGCGAGACGGGTGCCGGCAAAAGCATCATCCTCGGAGCCATTGGCCTGTTGCTAGGTCAACGTGCCGATGCTAAGAGTGTGAAGAACGGTCACGAGCGTTGCGTGATAGAAGCTCATTTCGATTTGAGCCGCTACGGTTTGGAACCGTTCTTTGAAAGCAACGACCTGGATTATGACGCCACCGACACCATCCTCCGTCGCGAGCTGAACATCTCGGGCAAAAGCCGCGCCTTCATCAACGACTGTCCTGTGGGCATTGCCGTTCTCCGCGAACTCGGTGACCAACTGATGGACATCCACAGCCAACACCAAAACCTACTGCTCAAGAAAGAAGATTTCCAGTTGGGCGTGGTGGATATCCTCACACCCGACAAAAACACACTGACTGAATACCGCAGTCTTTACCACGAGTACCAGTCGGTCCAGCGCCAACTTGATGAACTTCGCCAAAACATCGACCAACAACGTGACAATGAAGATTTTCTACGCTATCAGTTGCAGGAGCTGCAACAGGCGGGACTATCCGATGGCGAACAACAGGAGTTGGAACAGAAGAGTGAGACGATGGCCCATGCCGAGGACATCAAAGGCGGTCTGTACCAAGCCTTCCAGTTGCTCGATGGCGATGATGGCGTGGTGCAACGGCTGCGAAGCATTGCCCATGAACTACACGCCATTGAACAGGTGTTTCCCGCCGCCGCAGAATTGGCCGAGCGCATTGACAGCACCCACATCGAACTGAAAGACATTGCAGCCGAAGTGGAACGCCATACCGACGATGTAGAGTTCGACCCCCAGGAACTGGAGAGGATCAACGAGCGTCTCGACACCATCTACCATTTGGAAAAGAAACATCATGTGGAAGACATCGGCGCGCTGCTCGTGTTGCAAACACAGTTGGAGGAACAGCTGTCACGCATCGACCACGGCGACGAGTTGTTGCATGAGATGGAAGAAAAGACGTCCGCGCTAAAAGCTCAGTGTGAGAGGGTGGCTTGGCGACTGACCACCCTGCGTATGGAATCCGCCCGACAGGTGGAACATGAGATGTGCGAGCGGTTGGTACCTCTCGGCATGCCCCATGTCCGTTTCAAGGTCTCGATGGAGGAAAAGGCACTGAGCGCCGACGGTAAGGACAAGGTGTCGTTCCTTTTCAGTGCCAACACGAACACACCGATGCAACCCATCTCGCAGGTGGCATCCGGTGGTGAGATATCCCGTGTGATGTTGTCGCTGAAAGCCATGATTAGTGGTGCCGTGAAACTGCCCACCATCATCTTCGACGAGATAGACACTGGCGTGAGCGGCAAGACTGCCGAACAGATGGCCCGTATCATGCACGAGATGGGAGAGCAAGAGCGACAAGTGATCAGCATCACCCACCTGCCACAGATTGCCGCCATGGGAACACACCATTATAAAGTTTACAAGGAAGAAGGCAGCGAGGGTACCACCAGCCACATGGTTCGTCTGACCGATGCCGAGCGTGTGGAAGAGATAGCGCAGATGCTCAGTGGCAACAACGTGAGTGCCGCAGCCTTGGAAAATGCCAGGGAACTTATGAAGATTAAAAGATTAGAAAATTAAAAGATTAAAAGATTAGAAGATTAAAAGATTAAGGGGGAAAAAGGGGTGAAAGGTAAGAGATGAGAGGCAAGAGGTAAAAGGGTAAAAAGGTAAAGGGGTGAGGGGTGAGGAGTGAGAGGAAGGAGCAGGGGGCAAGAGGAAAAAGCTAGTCATTAAGGGCAAGAGGTGAGAGAATAGAATTAAGTAAATTTTGGAAAAAAAGAATGAAAAAGATAACAACTGTTTTGGCAATGTTCTTTGTGAGCCTTGCCATCCAAGCACAACCTGCCGCCGTGAAGACGGCCGGCAAATCTGTGTTCACCCTTACCACCTTCAAGGCTGACGGTAGCATCTTGGGCACGTCACGAGGCGTGTTCGTCGACAACGACGGCACCGCCGTGAGTGCTTGGTCACCCTTCGCGAATGCCGATCATGCCGTGGTAGTCGATGCCAGCGGCAAGCGGATGGACGTGGATTATATCTATGGTGCCAACGACTTGCACAACATGGTGAAATTCCATGTGACGGGCAAGACCACAGGTTGCAAACTCGCCACCAGTGGCGTGTCGGCGGGCAGCAAGGTGTGGTTGCTCGACTTTGCCAAGGGCAAGAGCAACGCTTTGGAAGCCACCGTATCGAAACAGGAGACTTTCGGCAACAAATATGCCTATTACGTCATCTCGATGACTGCTCCCGAAAACACAGAGAGTTGTCCGTTCGTAAATGCCAATGGTCAGGTGATCGGTCTGATGCAGCCCTCGAAGACTACCAGCGATGTACATGCCACCGACGCGCGCTTTGCCGCCGACTTCACAGCTACGGGACTTTCCGCCAACGAGCCACTGCTACGGAGCACCAGTATCCCCGTCGCGTTGCCTGCCGACAAGGACCAGGCATTGCTGTCGATGATGCTCATCGCCCAGCAGGGCGACAAGGCGAAGTACAGCCGTACCATCGACCTCTTCACCAACCAGTTTCCTACAGCTCCCGACGGTTATAATGCCCGCGCCCAGCAGTTGGTGAACGAAGGGAAATTTGCCGAAGCCGCACGTCTCATGGAAACGGCCATCGGCAAATGCACGCCCAAAGATGAAGTACACTATGACTATGCGCGGTTGATTTATCAGAAGGTGATCTTCAGCAATGACAGCTTGTTCACAGCGTGGACCCTCGACAAGGCCATGAGTGAAGCCAAGGCAGCGTACGATATCAACCCCCTGCCGCTGTACAAACATCTTCAGGCACAGATTACTTACAGCCAAGGCGACTTTCAGGGAGCCCACGACCAGTTCATGGCACTCACCACCACCGATTTCCGCAACCCCGAGCTGTTTTTGGAAGCCTCACAGTGCAAACAACAGCTACAGGCTCCACAAGAAGAACGTCTGGCATTGTTAGACAGTGCCGTAGCCGCCTGCCGTACACCTCTCACCGTCGAGGCCGCACCCTATTTCCTGGCGCGTGCAGCTGCCCTTGACGAAGCAGGGGAGTATCGTCGCGCCGTCATCGACTACAACCAGTACGACTCATTGATGCTGGGTAATTTGAGTGCTGAATTCTATTACCAGCGCGAGCAATGCGAGGTGAAAGCTCGTATGTTCAAACAAGCCCTTGACGATATTGCCCGTACCATCCTCCTCACACCAGGCGACCCCTTGCTCTTGGCAGAGATGTGTTCACTGGAGATACGCGTCAACAAACTTGACGATGCTCTCAAGACCGCCGATGCCATCATCAGGATTGACCCCGAATATGATGAGGGTTACTTGTTGAAAGGACTGGCACAAGTTCAGAAGGGGCAGAAGAAAGAAGGATTGGAGAACCTGCGTAAGGCACAAGCCATGGGCAACGAACAAGCCGCCACACTGATTGAGAAGTATAAATGAGGGGTGAGGGGTGAGAAGTGAGTGACGAGTGACGAGTAATCTTATTATACCCCTTTGATGGCTTTTTTGACGTGCGCCATATTACTTCGTGAGACGGGGATAATGTCGCGGCTATGTTTCATGACCAACTGCATAGCTCCCGACTTATAGGCAATTCGCTCTACCTGTCCCAGGTTGACCAAAAAGGCACGATGGCAACGGACGATAATCGTATAATCACGTAATTCATCCTCCATTTGTTTGGAAGTGGCACGGAGCATATCGCTACGTACCATTCCTTCGCATAGTCTGCATACCTTCACATAGTTTCCCACGGCCTCGACATATAACAAGTCAGATATCTTGAGCGCTACGGTCTCGCTGGTAGTACCCGTAAGGACCACTTCCCCTCCAAGGTTCTGGGAGCTATGGTTGGCAATTGCATTCTCCGTTTGTTCCGCATCGGATTGACGCGTCGGGGATTCCATTTTTCCCTCATTGGCAGAGGAGGATTGGATTTGGGCCTGTTGAAGTTTTTGCAACTGTCCGTTCAACATCTTTGTCTCCTCCAATTCGGCCGCCAAAAACTTGCTTCGGAACTTAAACCGCCAATACAGCCCAATGGCGAAGGAGCAGAAGCCGATGATAACGAGAGTCTCGAAAAAGTTTCCCCATGATAGTTGGTTGCCATCCACCCTATCGTTCAACACGAAATGACGGTATATACAGATGAACAACGCGACGAGAGGCGTATTGATAAGTTGGAACCAAAGATTTCGACGGATGATATAGCTCACGCCATGCTCGTCTGACCTCGGCATCCTTACTATATAATTCAGGATGGCATCCGTCACCATGCATGCCATGATACCCAACACCCACAATGCCAACAGATGAACGAACACCTGCCATTGCCATGCATCAAGCCCGAAAGGTTTGAACACGGCCAACGCCACCACCACAAAGGTGACACTAATTATACGTATGGTTATCGTTTCTTTCTGTTGCTTATCCATTTCTTTGATAAAGGTAAAACAATTCTATAGTTTATTTTGTTGACAGCATGAAACTGTAATGATGTGGTTGGCTGCCATCGATGGTATATTGAGGCAAGGTGCGTTTGCCCCAAGTGTCAGCCCCTCCTACGCCGTGTATATCCATGTCGATATTGAGGTTGACGAACTGTCCATGGCGCAGTTCATGTGGATGTGCCACCACCAGGTCTTCCTCACCATAGTCCCATGCGCGGATACACAATGGCTGGCAGCCGTAGATGCATAACGTCGGTCGTTTGTCGGCAATATTGTCAGTTTGTTTCGAAGTCATCTCAAACCAACGGATATCACAGCGGTTACCATTGTCCTGTGGTCGGATATATTCCGTCTGATACTCAATGAGCGGCATTTCGTAAACCCCGAGGAACGCAGAACGTTTTCTGTCAGGATAGTTCTCCCACGGTCCACGACCATAGTACTTGATGTCTGCGTATTCGGAAGGCAGTCGCATCCTCATACCAAATTTGGGAATGAGCGGTATATTGTAAGCTGTGGGCTGATAGTCTGCATCCACCATTATCCATCCGTTGGTGTCGATGGAATAAGTAAGCGTGAGGTCGGCACCAATAGGCAATGTCATTTCCGCTATAATCTTTACGGCATGTTCATCACGTTCCATGCGGATATCTTTCACCTGTCGTTTTTCCGCCGCCTCTTTCCATGGCGCGAGACGCTCCGCGAAATGAGCCGCTCGTTGGTTGTCGTTCTCCGGTTTCCAGAAATATGGTTCCAGCGGAGCCTGCAACATCTGTTTTCCGCCTACCGTCCAACTCGTCAGTGCCCCCGTCCCGTCAATAGTAACAGTGTCTTTCCCCGATACGACGGTGATACCATTTGCTGTTTTCCGAGCCTTCGCGGGTGTGCCGTTCAAGCCGTCCCAGAAGATAAACGGTTTGAGGACGAACTGTTCACGTGCTACCGGGAATCCCTCTTCCGCCCAAGGTGTGGCACGACGGAGACGGGCATAGACGTTGAGCACCAGTTCCGGTTCGTTGTAAGGATAATAAGGATAAGGTATTTCGAACTTTCCATCGTTGAGTTGCATGATTTGCCCAGAGATAAGTTCACCATTATGAACTATCTCCGCATAGTATTCGTATTCATTGATGTCTGTGAAGAAGTCGCGGTTGACGACACGGATACAGTCATCCTCCCTCACAAATTGCAAAGGTTGGTAAACATGCTGTACCTCATAATAGTGGGGATGCGGCTTGCGGTCAGGAGCGATGACACCATTGATGTTGAAGTTGGAGTCGTTGGGCTTGTCGCCGAAGTCACCACCATAGGCAAAGTACCCATCTTTCCACAATCCTTGGTCCACCCAGTCCCAGATGGCGGCACCGCAGATGCTTGAATCGCCGTAGATCACATCCCAGTACTCTTGCAGATTACCACACGAGTTGCCCATGGCGTGGGCGTATTCACGCATCATAAATGGTTTGTCGGTCACCGCTTGTGCGTTCTTACGGAGGTCATCGGGATAGAGGTAGCTGTCATCCCAGATGGCGGAGTAGCGACGGTCACTATCGTAGAAAGGCGGTCGTGGATTGCGATTGCCCTCCAGTTCCACCACCTTGTCGTACATGGCCTTGATGTTCGGCCCCACGCCCCCCTCGTTGCCAAGGCTCCAGAAAATGACGCAGGGATGGTTCTTGTCACGCTGCACCAGCGACAACGCCCTATCGACATGGGCTTTTTCCCACGCGGGATCCTCGCCCATCTCATGGTTGGCGTAACCATAGCCGTGTGACTCCTGGTTCGCCTCGTCCATCACGTATATGCCCCAACGGTCGCACAACTCATAGAGATATTCGCGGTCAGGATAATGCGAAGTACGGAGGAAATTGATGTTCGCCTGTTTCATCAGGCGTATATCCGTCTCATAAGTGGCATCATCCACGTAGCGACCCGTCAGTGGGTGATGGTCGTGGCGGTTCACTCCACGTAGTTTCACGTTCTTGCCGTTGATTTTGAACACCTCACCAACCACTTCCACTTTCTTCACGCCGAGATGGTAGTCAAAATGTTCCACCACCTTGCCCTTGCTGTCGCACAGCTCCACACTAAAAGGATAGAGGTTCGGCTTCTCTGCGGACCACAGGCGGGGATTATTGATGACAACATCCAATTCCACCCTCGTCGTGTCGCCAGCTGCGATACGCTTTAAGTCTCCTACTACCTCACGGCCTGCTATCATGAACACCACCCGCAGGTTCTTGTCGTCTTTTCGTCCCGTGTTGCATAAGGAGATGTCAGCGTGAATGGCAGCCTTGCTGTAGTCGTCGTTCGGTTCCGCCGTCACTTTGTAATCGCAGATGTGTGTCAATGGCCTCACCCACAACTGCACAGAACGGAATATGCCCGACAACCGCCACATATCCTGGTCCTCAAGATAACTGCCATCGCTCCAACGATACACCTCCACGGCGAGTTTGTTCCGTCCTACACGCATGAATCGCGTCACGTCGAACTCGGCGGGCGACATGGAGTTTTGGCTGTAGCCCACCTTCTGTCCGTTCACCCAAACGTACATCGCCGAATGAACACCCCCGAAATGAAGAATCAGATTCTGGTGGAGCATCTCCTCGGTGACATCGACGTAAGTGACATACGACCCCACGGGGTTGCGGTTTGCATAAGCCGTCCAGTCTTTTGGCGGCTCACTGGTCACGCTCGGCCGATTCCTGACGAAGGGGTAGTTGATATTAATATAAATGGGTGTGCCGAAACCTTGTGTCTGCCAGTTTCCTGGCACGTCAATACTTTTCCAACTACTCACGTCGTAACCCTCTTCATAGAAAGACGCCGGTCGTTCCTCCGGGTTTCGGCTCCAATGGAACAGCCATTGTCCGTCGAGTGACACGATTTCCTTACATTCTTTTTCCTTGGAAGGCAGCATCAGCGTGGCGTGGTAAGGCAGTTTGTTGATACCCAGTATAGCGGGGTTCTCCCAATCGTGAGTAACTTGTGCCATTGTGACCAACGTAACAAGCTGTGCCACTGCAACCAGCATCAGGAAGTTTTTCTTCATTCTCAAAATATATTATTATCCACAATGGTAGGGATATGTTCCAAAGACCTAACAAGGCATGGACCCAAGCGCCATCACATCATCCTTTTGTTCTCAGTGTCTCAACGATGCGCCCCATCTGATTGGGGATTCGTATTTGTTGCGGACATTTCGACAGACATTCCTCACAGTCTTGGCAAGCCCTCGCCCATGTTTTCTCATCGGGCAACGCCGCCTTATAACCATCGATGAACTGCTGCTTACGTGCGGCATATTCGGGCGACTGGCTGTCGGGCAGCGGTAGGACATGTTCGTTGATGGCCTCGTTGTAGTAAGCGAAATTGCCCGGTATGTTTACACCATACGGACAAGGCATGCAATAGGCGCATGTGGTGCAAGGGATGGTGGGGAATCCCGCCATCACATCAGCCAAATTCGCCAGGAGGTCATTTTCGCTTTCCGTGCACGGGTCGAGCGGTGAGAACGTCTCCACATTGTCAATCAGATGCTCCATGCGGTTCATGCCACTCAGCGCAGTGAGGATGTTGGTGTGCGATCCAACCCAGCGGAACGCCCAGCGTGCCGCACTGTCGTTGGGACGAAGTGCTGTCAGTTGCTCCTCTTGTTCACGCTGCAACTTGGCCAAGGCACCACCGCGCAGCGGTTCCATCACCACACACTGGATATCAAGTTTCTGGCACTTATTATATAAGTATTCCGCGTCGGCGTCCCTTTTCCAACCATCTCCGAGAGAGGCGTGTCGCCAATCGAGATAATTCATCTGTATCTGTACGAAGTCCCATTGATAATCATCGTTATGGTCCAGCAACCAATCGAATACCCTCACATCGCCATGGTAGGAGAATCCCAAATGCTCGATACGGCCCGCCTTGCGCTCCTCCAACAGGAAATCGAGCAGTCCATTGTCGATGAACCGTCCGTTCAGGGTATCCAGTCCGCCATTGCCAATGCTGTGGAGGAGATAATAATCAATATGGTCCACCTTCAGTCGTTGGAATGACTGGTAGTACATCTTTTTCGACTCTTCCAACGCCCATGTTCGTTGGTTTTGATTGGACATCTTCGTGGCAACATAGTATTTCTCCCGAGGATGTCGTGACAAGGCATTGCCCATCAACACCTCCGACTTGCCCCGCATATACATGGGAGCCGTATCGAAATAGTTCACGCCATGCTCGATGGCGTAATCCACTAATTGGTTCACTTCATCTTGGTTATCAGGCAAACGCATCATGCCGAAACCCAACAATGAGATTTGTTCTTCCGTTCCATGTTGCACACGGTAAGTCATACGGTTCTCCACCACCTTCAGCTTCCCGTCACGAGCGAATGCATTGAACGGATCCAGAGCCACCAACGCCATTGCCGAACCGGCACCGATACCCAAACGCCGCAGGAATTCCCTACGACTCATATTGTTCTTGTTTCTTTTGTCCTTCATGATGCTTGAATAATAATGGAAAAATACAATAGAGTGCCACAAATATACAATTTATTGCCTTACCATCCAAATATTTACGGTAAAAACAGTAATTATCGGAAATGCGTGGGAACGGATGTTTTTTTTTTCACAGAAATGGGCAGGGTGATTTTTACAGAAATGGCTAAAAAAGCAAAGAGAAAATGCCAAAAAGGGGATTATTCAGATATATTGTGTATATTTGCAGAAACGAAGTAATTGATTGGAACTTGAACAGGAACGATATACAAACCAATAAAATGATGAGAACAAAGAAAATGATGTTGGCCATAACGATTACGGCCATATTCTGCACAAACGTTTCGGCCCAAGGATTCTCCAGGGAGACATTCCCCGAGGGGTCGTACTCCCCAGTAACGAACGTGAACCACGGTTCCTATCCACGCGTGTTGTCAGACAACAGCGTGATGTTCCGCGTGAATGCCCCCCAGGCGCAAATCGTACAGATTGACTTGTGCGGCACCAAATATGACATGACGAAAATGGACGGTGGCGCATGGACGGTGACCACCCAGCCCCAAGTGCCGGGATTCCATTATTATTCGCTGGTTATCGACGGTGTGTCGGTGGCCGACCCCGCCAGCCAGACGTTCTATGGATGCAGTCGCTGGTCGAGTGCCATCGAGATTACAGAAAAGGGCATGGACGATTTTGAGGTGAAGGATGTGCCCCACGGCGAGGTGCGTACCGTCTATTACCACTCCAATGTGGACGAATCGTGGCGCCCCTTGATGGTCTACACCCCTGCAGGTTATAACGAAAGCGACATTGACTATCCCGTTGTCTATATCCAGCACGGCGGCGGCGAAGACCATCGTGGATGGATGGATCAGGGCCGCACCGCCCAGATTATGGACAACCTGATTGCCGCAGGCAAGGCTAAGCCAATGATTGTGGTAAGCGCCAACAGCAACGTTCGTTCACGCAACGGTGGTCATGGCGGAGGATACAGTTGGCAGAGCATGCAGTCTTTCCGCCGTGAGCTGTTGGAGAATGTGATTCCTTTTGTGGAGAAGACATACCGAGTCATCAAAGACCGCATGAGCCGTGCCATGTGCGGTCTTTCGATGGGTGGTGGCCAGTCGTTCTACATTGGTCTGCGCGACCCTGAGGTGTTCGCCAATGTGGGAGTGTTCTCCACGGGTATGTTCGGCGGCATCCAAGGAGCGTCAAACTTTGACCTGGAGAAAGAAGTGCCAGGAATCTTGACACAAACACAACAATTCAACAAACAGTTTGACGTGTTCTTCGTTAGTTGTGGCGAACAAGACCCGCGCATCGAGTATACCCGCGCCATCGTGAAACAGATGCGCGACAGTGGTGTGGCGGTGCGTTTCAACTCCTATCCTGGCGACCACGAGTGGCAGGTGTGGCGCAAATCGTTGTACGAATTTGCCCAGCACCTGTTCAAATAATCACTTAACCACGAACTTCTTCCCGTCCTGGATATAGATTCCCCTTGTCGGTTCAGTAACGCGCTGACCTCTGATGTCATAGATAGCGCCATCGCTATTTGACCCATCTGTCTTGACAACAGTTATTCCTGTAGTGTCATTCATGTCGAAGTTTTGCGTTCCGCCAGGATTGAAGATAGAACCATCGGCTTTGATGGCCTTGCCACCATAATCCTGGATGGTCAGCGTGCCATCCAAGAGATAGACGTTTCCTGTATCTTCATCTTCATGGTCGACAATTTCACCTGTCGAGGTTTCGCCCTCCAATTCACACTGGATGCCATCGTCGCCCACGTTGCTGATGGTGACGTTGCCGCTCTCCATGAGGAAATACTGTTTGCAATGAATACCATCCTTAACGGCGCCCGTGATGTTGAGTGTCAGGTTTTTGATTTCCACATACTCATCACTGGAGATGGCATGCTTCGAGTTGCCTACAACGGTCAGTTCTCCTTTGCCCTTGAACTCAAGATGGCCCGTACAGTGGATGCAGCCTTTGTAGTCGGCGTTCTTTCCATCGGTGAGCGAATTTGTCGTGTTCTTCTTGGCACTGACAGTGATGCGTTTGCCGTTCTGGAGGTTCAATGCAGGTCCTGAAGGGTTGGTCAGCGTCAGCCCAGTCAAGTCGATTTCACACTTGTAGTCGCCAACCAGGAGGAACTCTCCATCGTCCGATGAGCCACTAAGGTTGTAGAAAATCTCCACCGAATTTGTTAAAGATGTGATGGAGACATGAGAAGACGTGCCGGAATTGACCGTTATGTATTCGGCAATTTCGTCATCAACTACAACGGAAGCGCTATTACCACTATACACCACAGTTACTGTGGGCACGTCGGAGGCTGCTTGCATGACCACTACTACCATCAAAAAAATAAGAAGTAAAAATTTTCTTTTCATACAGTTTAAGTTTATATTGCACAATTTCGCTGCAAAGTTACGATTATGCGAAAGAAAAAGCAAATATTTTTCGTTTTTTTCCGAAAGGGGCAAACAGATTAGCAATCAATTATCTTCTTGACCTTTCATGACATAGCCTTTACACTATATCTCAGCCTAACGTATATTAGATTTCAGAAAATCAATAAAGTCTGACATACTTGCCTTAATTTCGTTGGCGCATCAACAATATAGCAGGTGGAGGGATACACACGAGTCTCTCCACCTGTTATATTATACCCTGTAAGTTGTTAAAGTTATTAAAATTCGAACAGAAAACAAAGAAAAACTTTGATAACTGTACGGAATTTGATAACTTTGCATAGTAGAACTGCGCATAATACAAGTAACATGAAGGGCAATCCATTGATAAAGTTTGGGAATATTCCAGTACAAACAGGTACCATTGCTGCCTGTCTTGATAACTTGTCGTCACCCAACGAGAAAATCAGGGCATTGGAGAAGGACGGGCAACTCATCCGTCTGAAGCGCGGTCTTTATGTGGTAAACAGTGAGGTAAGCGGAAAGCCTGTAAACGCCTGTTTGTGCGCCAACCATATTTATGGCCCTTCATACGTTTCGCAACATTGGGCACTTCGTTGGTACGGTCTGATACCTGAGCAAGTCTTTACGATGACCTCAGTTACCACCAAGCATACTCGAACGTTCGAGAATTCTCTTGGTCGTTTCACTTACGAACAGGTAAAGCCAGAGTATTTCGCTATCGGCATTAACAGTGTAGAGGAAAACGGCATTTCTTTCCTGATGGCCAGTCGGGAGAAGGCGCTTTGCGATTTCATACTCCACGATACCTACCTACCACATCAGTCTGTCAAGGGTTTATGGCAGTATCTAGAAGATGATATCCGTTTCGACGTGGATGAACTGGCGACGTTTGATGTCAGAATCATTGAGGCCTGCGCCAAGTTGGGGCGGAAGGAGAATATATTGAATAATCTTATCAAGATTCTGAAGAGATGACAATTTATGACCAGATGGTAATTGCGTATGCAGAGCAACGCGGAACGGCCACACCAAACGTTGAACAAGAAGTGATGCAGCGTATAGCCCTTGCAGGACTACATCGTGGTGGTTTCTTCCAGCATGCTGCCTTTTATGGTGGCACATGCCTGAGGCTGTTTCACAATCTGCCCAGATATTCTGAGGATATGGACTTTTCGTTGATAGAAAAGCGTGATGACATTCACATCGAGAACTATTTTCCTGCTATTATTGAGGAGTTTCGCCTGGCAGGGCATGAGGTAAGCATCGTCAAGAAGGAAAAGAAAACGTTTGGGCGTGTGGAATCGGCTTTCCTGAAGGAGAATACAGAGGCATATGATATCAGCTTCCGAACAAAAAAGGCGGTAAAGGTGAAGATAGAATTAGATACAGACCCTCCTTTAGCCTTTGAAACGGAACAATTAGTATTGCAACAACCCTATTCGTTTATGACGCGGTGCTTTACCCTACCCAATCTCTATGCCGGCAAGATGCATGCATTAGTCTATCGGGCTTGGCAACGCAGGGTGAAGGGACGTGACTGGTACGATTTTGAGTGGTACGTACGCTGGAATACACCCCTCGACTTCACACATCTACAGGAGCGCATCCGTGAGTTTAATGGGGAGAAAGTCAGCAAGGAGTCATTTTTAAGTCAGCTTCGCGAAAAACTGGCCACCACAGATATCGCGCGAGTGAAGGAGGACGTGATTGGCTTTGTAGACAATCCTCACGAACTTGACATTTGGTCGAACGACTATTTCCTGCAACTGGTAGACAGGATTGTATTTAAAGAATAGGTGGACGGATCAGTCATGCAGTAGAAACCGCACCAATAGAAATCGACTTCCTAAAATTCTTGCATTTGTTGGTCATCGTAATCATTTGGCATTGCAGTATGACTTATTGATTGAGGTCGCGCACGGTAAAAAATAGGGATTTCCCTTTGCAATAGTAGGGATTATCCTTTAGTTAAAATAAGTATAATTTGTTTCTTTGTAGATAGTTTTTGTATGTTTGTTTTAACCTCCGTTAACAATCAATAAATCCGGATAACGATGAAAAAGAAATTACTATCCATCATGGTGCTGCTAACCGTCATGCTCTGCGTAAATGCCCAGGACAACAACAATGACAAGTCGGAGGAGCAAGGCTCAAATGCCAGCTCTCCAAGGCCACTTCCTCAGGCGATTGAGGACCTCATTGAAAACATGGTTTATGTAGAGGGCGGCACGTTCACCATGGGAGACAACAACCCAGGGCTGAATGGAGAAGCACTTGAGAGAGAGAAACCAGAACATCAGGTAACTCTCAGCCCTTACTTCATCTGTCGCTACGAAGTGACTCAGGAGGTGTGGGATGCCGTGATGGGCGTTAACTATGCGCGTATTAGAGCTCCGAAACTGCCTGTGGATAACGTTTGCTGGGATGACTGTCAGGAATTTGTACTCAAACTTGTCTTGATGACTGGCATTAATTTCCGCCTTCCCACAGAGGCAGAATGGGAGTTCGCGGCCCGCGGAGGCAACAAGAGCCGCCACACCAAATATAGTGGGAGCAATGATATTGACTCCGTAGGATGGTATCGATACAACAGTGGCACCATCCTCCATCCCGTAGGTCAGAAGATGCCCAATGAACTTGGGCTATACGACATGACTGGCAATGTAGGTGAATGGTGTTACGACTATTATGGCCGTTACGAAAGTGCCGCCCAAATTAACCCCAAGGGAGTTGCAAATAGTCCTGAAAACGTGGTTCGTGGCGGTAATTGTTTTCAAATTCTTGAGGTTTGCCATATTGCCTTCCGGTACGGTGAAATACCAGCGCAAAGGTCTCCTGGTATCGGGTTACGGCTTGCCGCTACACCGTTTGAGGTAAAGCCCTGAGTGGACAGATAGTAGTTTGGCAGTTGAAAGCCATCGATGACAAATACCGCAGCTAAATTCAAACAAACTGCCGGATTCCGTCAAAGTGGGCATCATTGTCAAAAAAAGGAATGACGATAACTTAGCATAGGTCGCTTAGCGTTTCACCGCCATACCATTCTTTGCCTTGATAAATTGTAAAATCTTTTAAGGCACTTTGGTAATCAAAATGACTAAAAACCTTATGATTGTATCTTTTACCATTCCATGTAACAACATAAATCACCCATGGCTTAACTGCACCATAAATATCTTTTCCCATCATCACAAAACTTCTTCTATCTTGTGATATTGCTTTATCAAATACAAATGGTTTCGCCCAGGAGTTGCTGGCGAATAACATTCCTATTTGGACATTGTCGTAATAAACTTGCAAAGGGTTTCCAGACAATTGCTGTGGAATACAGTAGAACTTCGTAGGAAGATACATTTGTATTATAGTGATTGGTTGTTGAGCATATTTTTTTTCCGTAACAAAATGAGGACAATTTTGCTCTTTTATCTCTTTTTTGAAATTATGAAACCGTATTACCCTCTCTCCATAAAGGCCATAGGGATCTGTCTCTTCTAAATCACAATAAGCATCTTCTTCTCCTTTTACAAGAAGTTCAATTATCTTATTTTTTGAGTTTATTTTCTCTATACTACAACGATGTGTAACAGCCACTTCCAAAAACACAGGCATACGACTAGGATGCGAAGAACTAGTCAAAAGGACATCAGCAACAAATCCGCCATAACTTGCTTCAATAGTTGCCGTATCGTAATAATCTTTTAAATTGTGTTCAGTAAATACCTCTTTCAGTTTCTCACATCCCCCATACTTTTCATCATAGAAAATACAATTCTTTCCATTGGGACAGCATTCTTTGCTATGGTACCTGATGAAGAATTGTTCTTCTGTATCAAAACGATATTTCAACATTTTTTTCACGTATTCATGTAACTCAGTTTCAGGATTCAACGAATAACCTTTCTTTGCCCTGAAATAGTGCTGATTCTTATCTCCTAGAGCAGCTACCATGGGAGTTAGGGTACCAATACTGAAGTATTCTGAATCTCTGTTTTCTTTCGTAATAGAACTGATTTCAACTATTTTATGCGCTTTGTCGAACACCCTATTGTACTTAATATTGTATTTCATGTTTAATAATGCCGAATTAAAATGTTGCCGCCATTTTTAATAGTTAAACAAAAAAACAACTGCAAAGAAAAGGAATTATTGCGAAATATCAAAAAAAAACAATCGTAAAATATGTTAATATACCCATATAATTATTGGCATATAAAACAATTATTGTATATTTGCACCATCAAATACAAAATGATTATGAAAACAATAATGCATGGTAAGCCACGTAGTAAAGTAACCTTTATTGATAATATAAAGGCTAAAGTGGAATTAACAAATGGTGAAACTTGGATAGTTGGATTGACGCCATTTAATTATCATTCTGGTGAACATTTTACCCAAGCTCTTGGATGGGCTTTTGATTTGTTTTGGGGTTTAAAAGGCATAGAACAAGATTTCAGGCAAATCAATCTTGATTTATATGAATCTGGATTTGACATGTTGACATTTATCGTGTTAGAGCCAAAAAGAGATGAAGAAAGAAAAAGAATAGGAGAACGCATCAAAGAATTACGAAATAAAAGAGGACTTGACGCTAAAACTTTAGCTACACGTATTAGTATAGATGCTTCAAACCTTAGTAGAATAGAACAAGGACGGTATTCTGTCGGTTTTGATATCTTATCAAAAATAGCAAATGCGTTAAATGCGAAAGTAGATATTGTTGAAATCGAATAATCAAATACAAGCTTATGCAAAAATAGTCGTTTGTTTCTTAATATTCGTTGCCCCCATAATTATTGGTAAAGATGTAAAAGAAATAGTATGCAAATAAAAAAGTCGGCCCGGAAAAGTGTATATTTGCAGCAAAAAGTCGCCACCGATGGTTCCTATTCTGCTCCAAAGCAGACGATTTGTTACTGTATAACTTTGCTCACGACCGTATCAAGAGCATCGAACCTGTTGATGTGACTTTTAGCGAAAATCCTGATTTCGACCCCGAACATTTCTTCGACGATGTGATAGGAGTAAGCAACACAGTAAAACAAAAGAATTGTAATATGAAAAAAGTAATAGTAATTTCAACGAGTCTGCGCCATGGTTCAAACAGCGACATGCTTGCCGACCAGTTTTTCTTAGGCGCGAAGGATGCCGGAAACGATGTGGAGAAAATCTCACTTGTAGGCAAGAATATCCGTTTCTGCAAGGGATGTCTGGCTTGCCAAAAGTTGGGACGTTGTGTCATCGACGACGACGCGAACGGTATCATGGAAAAGGTGATGAAGACAGAGGTGGTGGCATGGGCCACACCCATCTATTATTATGAGATGAGCGGTCAGATGAAAACGCTTATCGACCGCATGAATGCCATGTATGAACAGGATTACCTCTTCCGTGATGTCTATCTGCTGACCACGGCGGCTGATGATGATGAGCAGACCCCGAAACGTGCAGAGGCTGGTCTGACGGGCTGGACAGACTGCTATCCGAAAAGCCGTCTGGCCGGAACCCTCTTTTGCGGCGGCGTCAACCATGCCCGCGAGATTGAAGGGAATCCCAAATTACAAGAGGCTTATGAATTAGGGAAAAGTGTTTGATGACAGTACAATATGACCAAGCGGTTGTTCATTCAAGCAATAACGAAATATCTGTCGGGACTGGCACTTGTCGGATGTCTGCTGTTTGTTCCGGCGAGGACTCTCTGTTACTGGCAGGCATGGTTGTTCATTCTGGTCCTCTTTGTGCCGATGCTCTTGACAGGGATGATTCTGATGCTTCGCAATCCGGAACTTCTTCGTCGGCGTCTTGATGCGAAAGAAAGGGAAAGCGAACAGAAAACGGTTGTCGCCTTGGGTGCCTTGATTTTTGTGGCAATGTTTGTCACGGCGGGGCTCAACTTCCGGTATGCTTGGTGCATCTTGCCTGACAGTATTGTGATAGTGGCGGCAATAGTATTTCTCTTGGGTTACGTGATGTATGCCGAGGTAATGCGTGAAAACGTCTGGCTCTCGAGAACAGTCGAAGTACAGGAGCACCAGTTGGTCGTTGACACAGGATTGTATGGCATAGTCCGTCACCCCATGTATACAGCCACGCTGATTCTGTTCTTGTCCGCACCCCTCATCCTCGCATCGCCATGGTCGTTTCTCATCATGCTGCTGTACATCCCCATCATCGTCATGCGGATCAAAAACGAGGAAGCCCTTCTATCCCGACAACTTGACGGCTATAGCGAATACAAACACCGAGTCCGGTTCCGCCTCATACCATGGATTTGGTGAAATAAAATGGCAATTATATAGGGCTTGCCCCCAACGCCCTAAAGGGCAGTGCGCACCTGGCCTGGGGCACGCCCTGAGTAAAGAAAAGGGGCAAAAGCATTTGGCAGATTATTCGTTTGGGGTAGAATAGTATATTATTGCGAATAAAAAAACCTTTGTGCATTTTTTTGCCTATATTTGCAATGGAAAACAAGAATTATTCATACATCAACACGATATCAATATGATTAGACTAATTACATTATTGGCTTCGGCATTGGCGGTTACAATTGTCACAGCCCAGGAAATGAAAATCGAAGTGAGTACGCCGGGCACACTGCACGCCCTTGTGGTGAACGGACAGGACGTGGAAGGGCTGACTCTGACAGGAACAATTGACGACAGCGACCTGCGCTTCATCCGCACCCTTCCCAACTTAAAGAAAATCGACATGCACAAACTGAAGAACAAAGAACTTGGCGACTCTGCCTTCTTTGGCATGACGACTTTGGAGTATGCACGCTTACCCAAGAAACTGGTACGTCTGGGGCGTTCGGCCTTTGAGGGCTGTGTCAACCTCTCAAACATACAGTTCTCGTATTATATGGAAGCTATTCCCGATCAAATGTTGAAAGACTGCGCCTCGCTAGACAAAATCAACATCTACAACAGCCATATCCTGAGTATCGGGAAAGGAGCCTTCATGAATTCCGGCGTGCGCATCATCCCTCTCCCTCAACAACTCCAGTCGATAGGGATGACGGCCTTTGCTAATTGCGCCCGTCTTGAACAGATTCGCCTTCCCAAATGGGTGATGGAGATTGGTCCGCTGGCCTTCGCCAACTGCAAGATGCTGCGCTCCATCGAGGTGCGCTCAGAGACTCCTCCCGAATGTGCTCCCGACGCTTTCGACGGTCTGGATAAATGTAAGCTCTCCGTCATACATCCGGAACTGTTCCGTGACCGCTATCCCTGGAGCAAGATCAACCTCGACTACAACGAATATAACGGCAATGAACTGAAGATGACAAAGAATTGATTTCTTAGGAGTGAAGATGAAAAAACAAGAATAACAAACAACGACAAGAAGTCAATAAATTGTTCTTATAATATATAAGGCCGCACCAAATAGGAACATAAAATCAAAAACAAACATTGTCTTCTCCCCAACCGACACCCTTGCTTTTTTTTGTGCCATGACAAACATAATCACAGAAATGCCAGGCACAGTCACCACGGCTGAGTTGCAAATAGTCCTGAAAACGTGGTTCGTGGTGGTAATTGTTTTCAAATTCTTGAGGTTTGCCATATTGCCTACCGGTACGGCGAAATACCAGCACAAAGGTCTCCTGGTATCGGGTTACGGCTTGCCGCTACACCATTTGACATAAAACCCTGAGAACTCTACAAGTTATACATCATAAAGTTTCCATTGTGCTTAAAGCCATAAGCCGTATATAACTTTACTCCCATATCTGAGGCTGTGATATGAACCGACCCACATCCATAGGTCCTCGCTTCCTCCACAACTCGACGAAGTAGTTCTTTTGCTATTCCCATACGCCTATAATTAGGAGCTGTAAACATACTTGATAAAAGACCAAGTTTTCCTGACGGACAAGTAAAGTAAGGTGGTTTTTCCACAAAAAATGTCTGCTATCTAGCATTTATACATCATAACACATTTCTGGACGACTTTTCAGAATGTTTGGCATTCAAGTCAAAAATATTATTCTTTTTTAAAAAAGATGAACTAGAGGGCGAGGCGCAAACCGTGGGTATTGGGTATGTATCTAGGCGGGTAGCAAAAACGGTACGATACCCGGCAGCCACTGTCGCCGTCGTACCAGCTGCCACCACGGAACACGCGCCTATTGGCCCATGAAGGTCCCTGGGGATTTGACTGGGCTGAATCGCTGTAATAGCCGTACCAATCCTGACACCACTCGTACACGTTGCCCGACATATCGTAGATGCCCAGTTCATTAGCCTGCTTCTGGCCCACAGGGTGCGTCTTATCGTCACTGTTACCATGATACCATGCCACGGAGCCGATGTCATTGGAACCGGAGTATTTGTAGCCGCGGCTACGGACGCCGCCACTAGCGGCATACTCCCACTCCGCCTCGGTGGGAAGGCGGAACCGACGGCCCGTAATCTGGTTCAGCTTCGTGATGAACTGCTGGCAGTCGTTCCAAGAAACGCGTTCCACGGGCAGGTTGGAGTCTTTTCTGTACGACGGATTGTTGCCCATGACGGCCTTCCACAAGGCCTGCGTCACCTCCGTCTGACCAATATAGTAGTCGGAGAGCGTCACGCTATGGGCGGGTATTTCTTCATCATCAGCATCGTTCCCCTGCTCCGTGGTGGCACCCATGGTGAAGGTGCCGCCCTGCACCGCCACCATGGTGAAGGTGACACCGTTGGTAGTGATGGTTATGTTCTGCATGGAAGAACTTGAAGACGATGGAGTAGTCGCCCTCCTTGATGCGGCGGACTGTAGGTTGAATTCTCTTCCATTCCATCTTAATACCTTCTGCTCAGTAGTGCCATCATCATTCCATTTAGTATAAATGATGTCCTTGCCAATACGTGGTAGTTCATAAATGCCATCGTATTTAATTTCGAACCCTGGAGGGTCGCAACGCACCATACGTTTCGTGGCGTTGTCGTAACGAAAGAAATCGATGCCACTCATTTCGGTTATACTTGGCCTGCCTTCTGTATAGCTTGCCAAATTGTTGAAAGCAATTAGTATGTGTTCTCCGTCCAACTCGTTCCAGCAGAACACTTCCAGCCTGAAAATATAATCTAAGTCTTCACCCCCTGCTTGTTCCCAAAGAATGTATCCTTCTTTTATTGAGTCGATGTTCAACATTTCACCTTCCTCTAGTGCGAGGCCTTTGCTTTGGCGTTTCATGGCATTCTCCAATGCTTTCCATGGGCGGTCGCCACTCTCTTCCTCGTCTTCATAGTTCAAAGATGGAAATGCTGCCCATGCAAAATCTGCGACGGTGGGACGGGGACCTTTGTAGTTCACTTTAATACCACTCTGTGCCATCAGAGACAGTGTAAGGCAAGATAAGATAATTGCCAATGCTATTCTTCTCATGATGTAATATTTTAGTTAAACATCAAAATTCCGATTTACAGTTCTGCAAAAATACTCTTTTTCAATGTAATAACAAGAAAAGGAGTGACATTTTAAATCTTTTCCCACCTCTCACACAACATTATCTTTGTCCCATATGATAGCCATCAACCTGCCGTATTCCGTCAATGTGGGCGACATTCCAAAAAACTGCTGATATGATGAGTAATAACCCATATCAGCAGTTTTTATTTGGTTTCTTCTTTGTTTAATAAAGTGGTTTCACCACTTCTACACGCAAACCAAGAGCATTGATCAAACGATAAAACACACCTACGCTCGGAGTGACAACACCATTCTCCACTTTGGAGATATACGATTTCGAGGTATTGGTCCTCCGAGCCAGTTCAGCTTGAGTCACCTTTGCTTCTTTCCGTGCATCCTGAAGAATCTGCCCGGAATAGAAACTGTATGCGGTTTCTTCTGCCAGAGCACGCTCGGCTGTTCCTTCTTTTCCGAACTTGGCATCGAGCACAAGGTCGTAGTCAACGATTTTGTGATTGTTTGTCTGCATTATATGCCTCCTATATTTTTATTGCTTTTTCTATTTCAATAGCAGGGGTCTTCTGAGTTTTCTTCTGGAATCCATTAAACAACACTACAATCTGCCCCTCGTCAAAGATGAAAAATACACGGTAGATATTACCGCCATATTCTGTCCGCAGTTCATAGATACCATCACGAATATGCTTTACAAACTTCTTTGACAGTTTGTTCTGCGTTTTCAACAGGAGCAGGCCGTATTGTATCTTCTCCTGCACCTTTTCACTGAGCGTTGCCATGAACGCTTCAAAATATCCGCCGTATGTGAATATCTTACGTTTCATGGTGCAAAAATACACAAAGTTGTCAAATCTTGCAACTTTTTCGATGTTTTTTTGGCGTATAGGTCAAAAAGACCTATGGGTCATTTTTTCTCTGTTTTTATTATTTTTATTCATTCATCGTTGAGCAAATTTACGTTGGAAAAGCCGCGCTCGTTTAACCCCCGAGGGCAAGTGCGCGCGGCTTTTCCAATAGGCAAGATACCGTAGAATTTCGTTTTTTCAAAAAAGTCGAATTATTTGGAGATTATTTCGAAAAGATATTTATTGAAATGAAACATGATTATCTATTTTGTTACCAGATATGGTAACAGTCTTTCCAGACATATATTGTATTATAATGGAAGTAACATGCATGTAATGTGCCGTCTCGCAATAATAAAAACAATCAAATTCATACGACCCATCACAGCCGTCAATTCTAGCCATGAAATCCTCTTCAGATGTCGGACAGGGGCCGATGGGACCAATGCCTTTAACTCTCCATATAGTACTTCCTCCTATTTCATTACGACATCTATCGCCTACGGCATTAGTAAAATTACCCTGAATAGTGATATATTTGATGGTCTGAGAGGGCGAACAGTTCGTAACTCTGAAACTAGCTGTTATTCCTCCTACTGAATTCATACTCCAACCTTTTACTTTAACTAACACAGGATTTTTAGACTTGAATAGTGACACGACTTGTGTTATGGTTTCTGATAATTGCTTACGAGATTCTTCTAATTCAACCTTTAGTGCGTCATTGAATCTTTTTAATTCTTCTTCAATTACAGATTTTACTTCTGGTTCATCTGTCGAAGGTAAAAGATTTAAATCAAAATTCCCTACTAAAAAACTTGTCGGATCTGCTTCAGAAGTAAAGAAGCCGACATCTTTATCGTTGTACAGAGCCAGAAGATGAACACCATCTTTAAAAGAATAACCAACCAATGATATTGTATCGTTATTGCTGAAATTACTGAAATTTCCATCTAAGTCGTATAGGGCTCCAACTCCTTTTACGACCTTCAATGTTCCGTTGAGCGCCGATTCGCGGAAGGTTTGCCTAATGCCCATTCGTTTTGACGTAAGCATCGCTTGCACTTCGTTGTCATCAATTGACGGTAATAAATCGTAATTAACTACTTTATCAAACGCCAGTGTTGGCGATGAAATTCTAAATATACCCGTACAATAATCTGTGTATGCTGCATAATCTAATCCGCTCTTACCAACAATGTGTATGCTATCTCCTCGCGAAAGTGCTCCAACACAATCTCTCGATTCTTCAAAATATACTAATCGGCTAACAACGTTAACATAATCACCGTTCAAGGCTTTTTGCTTGATAGCTTCTTTCTCTAACTTCTTCAACTCGCTATCCCTAGATGAAATAAAAACGTTCATGTCGCTGCTAGTTGCTGAAGGCAATTTCTTTAGCGTCTTTTCTTCGACCGCAAAAGGATTAAAAGCTGAATGAATTTTACCTACATAATAACCTTTTTCTATGATAAAATGGTATTCATCACTCTTTTTCTTATAACCATAAACGACGATAGTATCGCCTTTTATAAATTGCTGTGTTTCTACATTAAATGGAATTTCCACTATAGTAGTAATACTTTGCCCAATTGAAACTTGGCAAAAGGTAAATAACAAACACAATACAACGAATGCTTTTCTCATACTTGCTCGATTGATGATTACTTTCTTGAAATGCAAAAGTAATTTTTTCCTTATAGTACTCCCCAATCTCAGACCAGTGACTCTATGTTGCTAAGGCAATAGCTGCAACCCTTCGGAACCGCAAGGCTGACAACAGACAATGTGAGCCAGAGTCCTTTCTTGGGTAGGAATGGGCGGGGCTCGATGCCCCGGCCATTTCTTTGACAACAGCGTAAAGTTTCACCGTCGTCCTTTCTTGGGTGCGACAAATATACGATTATTTTCTGGATCGCCATTGTTTTTTCCGGACTTTTTTCACTCATGCCGCGTGTTTATATCTCACCATCGGTATCTGGTGGTTGATGCCCTGATGGCTGCGGCGGTTGTTGTAATACTCGATGTAGTCCCTGATGCCTTGTCTTAGGCGAGGCACGTTGTCCTCGGGGTTGATATAGATATACTCAGTCTTGATGGTACGCCAGAAGCGCTCTATCCAGATGTTGTCCTTGCAGCGCCCGCGGCCGTCCATGCTGACCCTGCTGCCGAATCCCTCGCAGGTGGACAGCCACTGGCTGCTCGTATACTGGCTGCCCTGGTCGGAATTGATGATCTCCGGCGCACCATGGGTTTCCACGGCCAGTCGGAGCACCTCGATGCTGTTCTCCTTGTCCAGCGTGTTGTGCAGCCCCCAGGCCATGATTGAGCGGCTGTACACGTCCATTATCGCCGTGAGGTACATGAACCCGTGCAGCATCGGTATGTAAGTGATGTCGATGCTCCACACCTGGTTGGGGCGGCAGATGTCAAGCCCGCGAAGCAGGTAGGGCATCCTGTACTGTGGCTTGCCCGGCTTGGACAGGCTCTTCCTCGGGTATATCGCGGTGATGCGCATCTTGCGCATCAGCCTGCGGACACGTTTCGGACCGACTATGGACCCCAGCTGGAGCAGATGGTCGACCATGCCCTCCACACCCTTGGCGGGATGCTCGGTGTGCTCCATGTCTATCTCCCTCATCATCTCAAGGTTCTCCAAGGACTCGCCCTTGGGCTTGTAGTAGTAGGCACCCTTGCTGAGGCCGAGTAGCTCCAGCTGGCTGTTCACGCTCAACCCGCAGCCGGGGGATACTAGTCGTCTGCGGGCATCGGTATCCCCAATGCTCTTGATGCCCGCCTTGCAAAATCCAGCTTCATCTCAAGCTCACCGATCTTGCACAAATGGCGGTCACGCTCAGCCTGGATGTCTTTCTCCGTGCGCTCCGTGCTGCCGCCAAAGGCAGCTGCCGCATTCTTCAAAAACTCAGCCTTCCAACGGCTAATCTGAGCTTGTGACAGCTCATACTTGGATGATAACTCACTCTGTGTCGATTGCTCACGAAGAGCCTCGATTGCAACCTTGGCCTTGAACTCGGCCGTGTGCTTACGTCTTGTCGATTTTCCCATTTGTGTGCAAAGTTAAGAAATTATTGTTTGACTTATGCACTGGTACGAAAAATCGGGAGTATTATAGCGGCACCGACTCCGAAATATCAAACTCCGACGACGCCACCAACCGACATAAATTCACCTACCGCTACGCCCGCGACTGCCAACCACTCATCCTACCCACCATCCCACAAGTCTTCTCCGAAGAATACCAATCGCCATTCCAATGATTGTGCAAACCGAATGCAGAAGAATGAATTCTTATGCTGAGGTGCAGCCAATCATCGAATAAAATTCAATAATATGCAAAGCATTCACATATCCACCGCACGCCTGATGCTCAATCGCCCCGAGCCAGTTGACATCCGCCTATGGACTCGCACGGGCGAGATTCAAGAATGGCGACGCTGCATCTCCATCAAGTATGACCACTACAAAGGTACCCGTAAGTTCAAGCTCCTCGACAGCAACCAAATCCGCCAAATGCGGGAGTGCTGCCTGTTTGAACTCAACAGTATGGAAGTATATCTTTGAGCAATCTGACATTTTTGTGAAAAAAATGTGTATCTTTGCATATTGTTAAAAATAATGTATATGCTTAGAGATAATCTTGTAGAAATTGCTTTAGCATGGCAAAGTAAATTTGGAGTATCACCATCGATTACCAGTTCTCTTTCAGAGTATGATGCTGCAATGCTCATAGGAATGTCTGAAGACCAATATTCTGAATATATGCAAGACAAAACCGCTGTTAGCAAGGGGGCTGATTTTGTCTTCAATGGCATAAGATACCAAGTAAAAGCCAATCGTCCCAGTGGAAAGCCTGGTAGTTTCGTGACAATGGTTCCTAAAGCAACCAACTATGAGTGGGATAAACTTATATGGATCTTATACGATAAAAATTATATCATGCAGGAAGCATGGGAATGGGACGTTGTCGATTATAAAACTGCGTTTGATTGTAAAAAGAGATTGTCACCTAAAGACTATAGAAAAGGAAGGTGCCTTTTCATGTTAAAGAACATCGACAATGACTAATAGTCTATAGTTATTGTCTTTTCCCCATCACATACCAATCCATAACTTTGCATCAAAAAGCATCGTTATGGATTTTTCAATTAACTCCGTCGAAATCATCCCTGACCTCAAAGCTGCAGCCGCTTTCACGGTCAACTCCTCCGAAGTATTCAAAGAGTCGGAAGACATCTCACCCGTCATCATCGACAAAGACTTGTCATATATGCCGTGGGGTGCGGACAACGATCTGCCATACCGCGTGCTCGACCTCATAGAATCGGACGAGACGCTTTCCACATGCCAGCTCTTCAATGCGGAAGTGTGTTACGGCAGCGGTCTGGTCTATGACTCCACCGCAGCCAAGAAGAAAGTCCAAGAGCAAGTGGATGACTTCCTCATGGACAACGACCTGCCTTCTTACTTCCTCGGGGTGTGCCAGGACTTCAAACACTTCGCGTTTTGCGTCTCGGTCATCATCCTCAACGCGGACGGCTCGAAGATTGTCCGGCTGTTGAGGAAGGAGGCGTGCTACTGCCGCTTCGCCGAAGCCGACAAACACGGCCATATCCCGTACCTTCTCTACGCCAATTGGAGAAAGGTGGTGCAGAAAGCTGACATCGAGAAGATAGACCTCCTCGATTTCCATGCGCCCTGGGCTGACCTTCAGGAGCGTATGAAGAACAAGAAAAATCGCACACGAAAGTATGCGATAGTATCAAGGGTGCCGACTCCCGACAGCACCTATTATCCCATTCCCTATTACGGCTCACTGTTCCGTGGGAACTGGTATAATATCAAGCGGCTCATCGGCATGGCGAAGGAAGCCAAGCTGAAGAACTCGGCTCCCATCAAATATCACATCGAGATTGCCAACCGCTTTTGGGACGGCATCTTCAAAAGTGAGGGCATCACCGACCGCAAGAAGCAGCAAGACCGCGTGGTGGAGGAAAAGGAGAAAATCATCAACTTCCTCACCGGCATGGAAAACTCCGGCAAGGTGCTCTTCTCCACATTCTATGTGTCGCCTGACGGCAACGAACAGCACGACGTGATGATTACGAAGATTGAGACGGACAAGGAGGGCGGCGACTGGTCCACCGACATCATAGAAGCGGTGAACATGTTCTGCTTTACCATGCGCGTGCACTCCAACCTCGTCGGCTCCGTGCCCGGCAAATCGCAGACCAATAACTCCGGCAGCGACAAGCGCGAGTTATACACCATCGCCCAGGCCCTCCAGAAACCGTATCACGACCTGCTCTTCACCGTGCATCATATCATCATACGATACAACGGATGGCAGGGCGTGAAGCCGGATTGTCCGTTCATCATGCTCTCTACTCTCGATGAGAATAGAGACGCGAAGTTAGTCACTCCCAATAAGCCCCAAGATAATGAATCTGATAACAAATGACGCGCAGTTGCGCCAGTACATCCCCAACGCCCTCGTTACCGTCGAGGGCGAGAAATCATTGTTTGACAAACTCACGCCTTTCCTCGAATCCTCCGAGGAATGGCTCATGCAAACAATCATCCCCGAGGCAATCCTGCAAGAGGTCGTCGCAAACGAAAGGCAACCGTTCTTGCGGCTGCTGACGAAAGTCGTGGCCACCGACGCTTTCCTCCATGCCGTTCCCTCGCTCGATTTGGTGCTCACACCAAACGGCTTCGGTATCGTCTCCAATCAGAACATCGTGCCGGCTTCAAAGGAGCGTGTGGACAGGCTACTTGCCTCGCTCGAAATCGAACGGGACAGCGCCATCGAAATGCTCCTTCCACGACTGCCCTTGCTGACAGACTGGCAACAGTCGCCACAAGGACAGTATTTCGCCGCCACGCTGTTCCCCAATCTTTCCCTCTGCCGTCGCCTCGCCATCAGGCAGCACCTCTGGGCAGAGTACCAGGCACTACATGACCGCCTGATAAAGATTGAGAACACACTTGCAGAAACGTACTTCTCGCAGGAACAGATGTCAGTCTTCCGTGACAAGACACTCCATCTGCTGACAAACTGCAGTCCGCTCGAAGTACAGGTCATCCGCTCGCTTCAATCGCTTGAGCTGATGCTCGTGTCTGATATGCAAGTGCATGTTCAATCATTCTATGATTTGGTCAACACCATCCGCGAAAATGAATCCGTTTTCCCGGAATGGCACGCTTCCGCTACCGCCGAACTTTATACGCCAACAGTTTTTTCTAACAAAAAAAAGTCTGGAGGGTATTGGTTTTAATTATTTGGTGTATCTTTGCAAAAAAAAATATTATGGCTGGAATTTTAAAAAACATTATATATGGTGATGATAATTTCTCACCATTTCATTCAATAACACTACAATTTGCACCGTCCCAAGAAAATAATGAATTATATTCATGCGGCACCACAATTGAACAAGAATTTTTGGATGCATCAGAATATAAAAATGTTTGGGTTGAGGGTAAAGTTTCTGATAGCCTTATTAAAGATAAAAAAGCAATACTTTCTTCTTATATAGGGAAAGAATTTAGTATCTATCTTTATAAAATTTCCATATCTGAACTTACTAATAATCAATATAAAGAGATTGAAATTTCCAACCCAGGGTATGAGTACGAAGATCCTGAATCTCATAGAATATCTGAGTTAAAAATAGCTTCAGTTAAAAGCAGAGAAGATGAAGTCCTCTTCCAAAAATTATCACTTGCTCAGCATTCTGATAACGGTTTTGTTGAAGGAATTCTGGCAGATGGTACTTCTGAATCTATATCATCTGAGATTTTTTTCCCAAAAACTACAAAAAAAGGAAAAGAGTATGTAATACCTTATACAAAATACTCATTTCTTACAGATGCTTATATAATAGACAACATTTCTTATAAAGATATGGAGAACGGATTCTATCTTGCCGTTAAAATATCTAAAAGAGAAATGGACATATCAAAAATAAGATGGTATTTCGATAAAATAGAAGCATATAAATATGATGTCCTTGAAACCGAAAGGTATAATAGTTCTGTGAAGGCTAAACTTATGTTTTGGAAAGAAAAAAAAGTCGTTACTCCTCTTGATATTCCAAAGACTTTTTATGGCATAGTAAAAGACTGTTATATCCTTAATAAAGAGTATAGACATGACTGCGAAAAAGCAAGAGAAGAGCATTTGAATAAATGTGTTGAAGAACTAGAAAAAACATTTGGACGTAAAGATGATTCACAGGATGATTTGAAACAAAAAACTTTAGATATCATGTTAAAATACAAGGGAAAAAGGAAATTGCAATTATCATAATTGTCTTTTCCCCCATACCACCGCGCCCATATCTTTGCTACAAAAAAGAATATGGGCGCTTCTCTTAACCTCATCCTCCCCACATCCTGGGCCTCCCTCACCGACAAGCAGCTGCTTATGGTCTATGGGCTATTCGCACGTGACTTGTCGGCTCCAGAGGTCAAGACACTCTGCCTCATGAAGTGGAACAAACTGGAGGTGCTGAATGAGCACCCCAAAAACACATTCCTCGTCAAACGAGGAAAGCAGAAGTTCTATCTCACTTCATCACAAATCCAAGCAGCAACGAGCACTTTGGATTTCCTCGATTCATTCCCACCTGAACCTATTCGTTTAGCACGTATAGGACGCCACCGTGCACTGCCAGCGGACTTCGAGGGAGTGCCATTTGAGAAATTCCTGTATTCGGACAACCTCTACGCGGGATTTCTTCACACGAAGTCGTACAACCTCCTTCTCCAAATGGCACAAGTCCTCTACGACAGCGACAATATAAAACCCTCCCAAGCGCAACTTGTGAGCGTTTTCTATTGGTTCGCATCGCTGAAGCAGTATTTCGCACGGCTGTTTCCGCACTTCTTCCAACCCATGACTGCCGACAACGGCAATCTGTTGGGAAGAAGTGACAATCTCTTCGAGCAGCTACGAGATTCTACCAATGCGCAAATACGCGCCCTCACAGGTGGGGATATCACCAAAGAGCCCACTATCAAACAACTTGATACGTGGCGGGCACTCACGGAACTTGATGCACAAGCCCGTGAGGCTGAAGAGTACCGCAAAGCAAGCAAATCGTAATTCTTCATTAATCATTCATCATCAGCCAAAGGCTGACAATTCAACATTCCACATTCAACATGCAACATTCATTCAATTGGAACGCTGTCGCTTTCTTCCTGGATCTCACCGCACGAAACAAGTTCGCCCGTGAGCATGACTTCGCCTTCTGCCGAGTGAGCGGACTGGAAGGCTTCGAGGAAGCGCTGGCACACCTGCAGTCGGACACGGCTTTCGTGTGCGTTTCGGACATATCGCAAGGATATACCGAGCTGAACAACACACCGCACACCCGAAGAGTGAAGACGGTGTTTCTCGCCATGCGCCACGCCATCGATAACATGACCGCCCGAGACCGCTGCATGGAAACCATGCGCGAGCTCTTCCGGCAGTTCATGTCAAAGCTGATTCTTGAACAGACGAAGCTGCAAGAAAACTGCATCTACCTCGACCCGCGCATCTCCTTCCAAGAAATCGACCGCTATTTCTTCTCCGGCTGCGCTTGCGCCTACTTCCAAATCGCAGTAGATACCTACACCGATTTGAGATTCAACGAAGAGGAGTGGAACAATGAATGAAATCCGCGACGCTCAAAAGGAGCGAGAAAAGTTCGTGTTGGCTTTCAACAACACAATGTTGAAAATCTGGCGTGAGCAGATCACCCTCCTCGATGTCATCGACACGGGCAGGTTGCTAAAGTCCCCGAAGTCTGTGGCCGTCCGCGCTGACGGGCGCTTCATAGAAGCAACCCTCTCGCAAGCCTTCCTCGAATACGGACTTTGGCAGGACTTCGGCACCGGCAAGGAGATTCCCCGTGGCAACCCCGGAGACATCGGACGCGACCGCAAACGAAAACCTAAAAGGTGGTTTTCGAGAAAATATTACGCCTCAGTCATGAACCTGAGAGATTTCATGTCGGATTCGATAGGTAGAGACTTCGTCGGCATCGTCGCCAAATCGCTCGATGACAAATACCGCCGCTATAACCATTGATTTTTGTCTTTTCCCCACCGCCCGCCCATTCATATCTTTGCCACATAGAACACTAAGCACTCATCCCTCAACCCTAAACCAAAGACATGACCATCTCCGAAATCAAATCCCTCATCGCAGCCCTCCGCGCAGAAACGCAGGAGGAGAGCATCTCGCCGGACTCGCTCGGTGCGCTGCTCGACAAAATCATCGAATTCGTTGAGAGCAATACGGCCATCTCGCCCATCAGCAGGATAGCCGCGCTCCCTTCCACAAGCCAACTGCCGCAAAACCCGACGAGCGAGCAGCAGCGCACGCTCTATCTCATCAGCGGTTACCTGTACGCATACATGGAAAACCGCTGGCAGGATGCCGGCACCATACAGGGCCCGCAGGGCTTGAAGGGCGACAAGGGTAATGACGGTGTTCTCCTCGACCCGGAGGCGGTGGGCATGATAGACAAGTATGCCGACACTTACGAGACGTCAACTGCCGCCAACCGCCACAACCAGATTCCTTCGGCGCTGGCTGTCGAGGAGAACCAAACCCTCATCTTCAAGCAAACCCTGAAAAGGGGTGAAAGACTGGGGTATGTGAACAGCACGGTAAGCAGCGGAGCAACGCTCAAAGACGGTACGCTGGAGGCGGTCTCGTCGAGCGGCTCCTACCGTAAATGGGTGGCCATCAAACTGCCTGATTCCGTTAAGAAAGGCGACATCATCCGAATTGAGACAAGAAACGCTGGCGGGATCAGTGTTGACCACCGTGCGGCGTTCTTCGCAAAGGAGGAGGGAACAAACGTAGCCATCGGAGATGCCTATATCGCTGACAGCCTCTTTATACGCAATGCCCCAGCAAGCGACACGGCTACGCATGTGTATTACGTTCCCGTGCCGGAAGGTGCCACACACATCTGCTTGGGCAATTATTACAAGAGCACGTCACTGCCTACATACACCTATGCCTACCTGACCGAGGCGGTGCAGACTAGGGTTAGTGAATTGGAATCAGAGGTGGAGGAAGACATCGCTATTGGGCGTGACATGTCGGCTTCTTCCGACCTCTCCATCAGCGACGAGAACGGCTACGAGATTGTGCGCTTCCTCGAAGGGCACATCAAGACGAAGAACTTTGACAGCCGTTCCGTCGGCACGACATTCCATCCCTACCAGCATGAGACGCTTTTCACGTATAGCGTGGAGGGTACACCGCCCATGGAGCCTTACGAGGAGGGCGTGGACTCCTTCTCGACGATTCAGAACAGCAAGGCGGTGACAAGGTCGAAGTCGTACACTGACCGAGCTGCGCTGTACCTGCCGCTTTCTTATGACCCCCTCGGCAAACCGACCAGAATGGTGATATTCGGACGGCAGGGAGGGGGCACGTTCAATTCCTCAAACAACTTCGTCAAGGCTGACATCACTTCGAACGGCACGAACTACCTCAATATCGTACCGTTCCTGCTCTTCCTCGGCTATGCGGTCCTGGCTGTGGACGGCACACCCGACGCATGGGCTACGGAATTGAAGCTCGAAGACGGATACGTCAACGGCAACTACATCGCAGTGCGCAGCGCAAAGACCATCTATGACAAGATCATACAAGAATACAACATCTGCCGCGACGGTGTCTATGGCTATGGCTACTCACAGGGCGGCTGGATGATTTGGAACATCGCGGAACTCAGCGGCATACCGTTCCTCGGGCTGATGCTCAAATCCCCCGTCGTCTATCTCGGCAGTTACTTCAACGTGGCCTTCGACGAACAGGGCAATGTCACCAGCCGCACCGTCACCATCAACGGGGTGGAATACCCCAGATGGCGGTACTTCATGGTCAAGCAATACTACGGCATCGACACCACGGGCATGACGCAGGAGCAGTTCCTCGCCATTCCCCGGGAACCGTGGAGATGGGCGGGCTATGACCCCTTCTTGCGCTATGCCTCGGACGTGGCGACAGACGAGGAGGTGGCAGCCATAACGGCAAACAACACGTCGGAGGACATGGCCGCCGTCACGATGAAACGGCTCTGCCGGTTCCCCGTGAAGATCTGGATCGCCAAGAACGACAGCGATGTGGGCTTCAAACGTCAGGCTACGCTCATACAGGCTATCCGCAACGCAGGATGCTGGGCGGACATACGCATGTATGCAAGAGGCGACCATTGGATGTCGCCCTCTAACTGGACACCGCTCGGCACCTTCGTTTACCGCGAGAAAACATACTCGCTCTATCCCCCCACATACGAGATGGCACTCTTCCTCCGGAAGTTCGGAGGGCTGCCCGTCACCTTCTCCGAAAGCGGATCCGCTGAGACGGAGGACGAAGGCAACGAGGGCGCATAATGTTCAATCTCCCAAACGACCAAACGACTAACTCCCAAAACGACCAACCACCATGGGCAAACGAATCATCATCAAAGGTGCTCATTTCAGTACGAATGGCACAAGAGAGAACTTCATAGACTACACCGTCGAAAACGGCGGTGCATCCCCGACGCAGCAGGGATACGTCTATCTCGTCAGAAACCGCAACGAACTCAGTGCGAAGAACGCCGGTAACTACTATTACAACTGGATAAAGTCAACGAAATCCATCATCCTGTACCCGGGTGACATCGTTGCGGTAAAAGACATCCCGAAACCGATGGGGTTCATGGCCATCTACGGATATCGGCAGGTAAACGAAGGCGTTTATCCCGTCTATACGCCCACGTCCACAGCGCAAAAAATCTCGTCGCAGTCGCCGCACGATTACATCGAAACGTCTTATGCGCCGGTCATGATTAAGAACACGCATGCCACAGACCCCCTCTATATCGTGCTGGAAGGTAGAAAGGCAAGCGGCACGCCTGAAGGAGAGAAAGAATTGAGTCCGACGGATGTACCTTACATCCCGTACCGCATCTACACGGAATATCCCGAAAGATATCAAGAGGAAGAGGTGTCGGAACCGAGTGAATAATCTCACCTCTCACCTCACACCTCTAACCTCTATTTTCATCCCACCGCCCACCCTCAAACCAAATTCCCATGACACCTCACTCCAAAGAACTCATCCAGTACGGCACGGCCTCCCTGATGGTCGTTTCCGGTGTCATCCTATCATTCATCTCCTTCTTCGTCAACGGCGACGTGACGGAAGGTGTGCTCTGGTACATGGCACAAGCCCTGACCTTCGCAGGAGGCGTATTCGGAGTTTCCATCTACTTCAAAACAAAGCTCGGAGAGTCCGAGCACCGAATACGCGAATACCTCAATGAGCAGTTGAAAGAAAATGCCCCCGAACACTCAACCCTAAACACTCAACCCTAAACCAAAATGCGCAGCATTTCCGAACTCATCATCCACTGCTCGGCAACCCCCGAGGGCAAGGATTTTACCGTGCGGCAAATCCGACAGTGGCACCTCGCAAGGGGATTCAAGGACATCGGCTATCACTACGTGATTTACCGCGATGGCTCCATACATGCAGGGCGACCCCTTGAACAAGCCGGGGCGCACTGCATCAATCACAACCGCCACAGTATCGGTATCTGTTACATCGGTGGCCTTGCTATAAATGGCAAGACCCCGAAAGATACACGAACTGGGGCGCAAAAAGCATCGTTCACTACGCTGCTCAAAGAACTACACGCCAAATTCCCCCATGCAACCTTGCATGGTCATAGGGAATTCGTGTGCAAACGAAAGCAAAGCGATGCTAGCATCAGCTGTGCTGAGTGCAGCCGCGAATATGCAGGTTGCAAATTTGCCAACAAAGCGTGCCCCTCTTTCGACTGCCATAAAGATTACGATTACATCTTCAAATAGCGAACTAATGTCTAAACTCCTACACTCCTGCACTCCTGCACTCCTTTTAATCACTTTGGTCGGCTTTGCAGTCTCCTGCAAAACCACCAAATCCTCCGTGTCGGTTCGAGGGAAGTGCGAGACGCTTTCGCAAAGCTCAGAGCGTCTCTGCACTTCGCTCTCCATCGACACCATCAGCAAATACTTTGCTCTCAACGCTGACAGCCTGATAATAACTTTCGTCGGTGGCGAACAGAATTTCACTCACCTCTCACCTCTTACCTCTCACCCCTCACTTTCGGCATCCATGCCATCGCCCAACGACCTTACAGGATCGCTGGACGATGTGTATGCCTTCAGCGACAAGCATCATGCGGCAGCGCAACCATCGGCTCACACTGATGGAGCGCACACCGCACATTCATCCCCTCCCTCGGGGAGGGTCAGGGTAGGTGTGTATGGCTTGCACACTTCCTCTGGCTCCAGTAAGCAATCCATACAACAATCTTCTTTGGCGGACAGCAACGACAAGTCGGAGCAGTCCGCATCCATCAAAGAAGACATCGTGAAGAAATCTTCACCCGTTCCACTCGCAAGATACATCTTCTTTTTTCTACTCATGGCAGGAGCCATCTATATAATATATAAGGTGCGTCGATAGGCGCACCTATTTCTTTCCCACCCACCCGGATGTCGCAACTCATTCCAACAAGTTTCATGACAGTCATTCGGGGCGCTGCCGCAAGAGACCTTACTCGTTCCATTCCTGAGCTGGTAAGTCGCGCCGTTGACGGGGCATGGCGAACCTCAAAAAGGCAAGTAAGGCGGCGCATCCTGCAACCCCCACACTCACCATTTTGCCGCAAGCGGACGGTTACGCTATGCTCCTACGTCACGACACACCGGCTCATCCTTTCCACTCACGGCTCTTACACGGCAACAGACCTCCGAATGAGGTGCGACATCTACCCCGAAGGCTGACGCCCAGAAAGTCCCGCCCCAAACCCCTTCGTGTTTTATCTCCTGTTACACAGTAGATGACGGCTCCCGTGCGACCGGAGGCGGCTGGCACTCCGTTCCTCTCCATTCCGGGATAAGCCATTCGGGTGCGCCTGACACGAGCGATGCTGACCTCAAGCATAGAGTGTTGGTGTCCCCGGCAACTGCACACACTACACTTGCCGGCTCTCCATTGCGCTCCATTACACGGCGCAACCCTCCTCCGTCGGGATGCGCTGTTCCATTCCACTACATTACAATCCAGACGGTCGGCATGGCTCGTGGCGCAACCCGTGGCACATCCCTCTATTACACCTCACTTCTGCCATCTCGCCTGCGGCACACCAGAGCCGTCGCTCGCTCCACTCGCAAACACTCGCCGGGAACGATGCAAGCATCCTTTATGGCAATGCCACAAAGGATTTCACCGCACTTTGTGCCTGTTCTTCATCGACTTCTTCGATGGCTGAAGAACCTATTTGTCGAAACACATGGTGGCAAACGTCGAAATAGATTTTGAACTTGTCACCATTTTTCATACCTTTGCCATGTCAAAAGACAAAAAAGTCAGAAGACAGAAACATAGTTTAAAAAATCAAATTGAATAGTTATGAAAAAATTGTTTTTCGTGCTGCTGCTGATGATGGCATGCACAGCAACATTCGCTCAGACAAGTAATGAGGATTACTTCATTGGCAATTGGACATTATCTGTAGAAGGATTGCCCACAGGTGACAAAGAAATGCTCCTTATCATCCTAAAGAACGAGGAAGGCCAGTTAGAAGGCGGTTTCGGTCGTATGGACGGCAGCGAATTTGCCGAACTAACAGATATTATCATCAAGGATAATTCCCTACAGGTATTCTTTGATGTCAAAGGCTTCCATGTTTCTATGAACCTTAGCCGGAAGGATGACGGAACCGTCACGGGCAGCATAATGGATATGTTTGATTGCAAAGCTACTAAAATTGAAGAAAAAAAGGAATAAATAGTATTTTGAATTAAAATACAAAAAGAATAACACCACATTTCTGTTCAGTAATAAGCCGACACACATTTCCTTCTATGTCGTACAAATCCGATATGGCAGGAAATAAGTGTCGGCTTTTTTTATCGGCACAGGTACGCCACTAAAATCCTCGGTCAACCTCCTACGTCGGATGACTGAGGATTTTTTATGTCGCACCCGTAGCCCGTTACCGCCCATTCGGGGCGCAAGGCGCAAAGTCCCTCATCATTCAGCCGAAACCGCCAATAGCGAAACCCGAAAGGGCAATTTTTTGCAGTCTGCAAGCATAGTGAAACCATCGGTTTTCGTCAGTCGGGCGCAACTTCGGGCGTTTTCCGTCATCGGGAGAACATCGGCAGCAATGGCGAAACCATCGGGGCAGCGGTGGGGAATAGTGCGACCGCCAAAAGTCGGGAAATCCGACAATAGACGGCAAATGTTAAATATTTTAACATATTCCGCTCGAAACGAGGGGCGAGCGAGGGCGAGCGAGGACAGGGCGCGTGGGGGGTCTTTCTCCGAAGTGGTTAAGGGGAAACCCCTTAACAATCCCCGAAGACACTGAATATCAGACACTTGACTTTTTTACTACTTAAAAAATCACGGATTTTGCCAAAAATCCACCCCCCAGAAAGGGGGTAAACGTGCTGATACAGTGTCTTTTAATGCCCCAATTTTTCCGACTAATTTCGCCCAGTCAAGTCTCAACCAGTCGTTGGGGCATAGCACATAATCCCTAAACGACCAATCTCCCAAACGACCAAACGACTAACCCACCAAACCACCAAACACATGTCATCCATCAACACCAACGCAACAGTAACCCTCACTGTCAACGGCAAACAGGCGCAGGAAATGCTCGACAACCTGAAACGCAAGTCCCAGGATCTCGAAAAGGCGATTGAGAATGCCGCCAAAGCCGGCAATAAGCAGAATCTGAAGAAACTCCAGAGGGAACTACGCCAGACCAACCGCCAGATAGAGCAGATTGAGTCGGCTACCGTCGGGGTGGAGAAGGTACTCCACAACCTCGACAAAGCCACTCCGAAGGAACTCAACAAGACGCTGACCACGCTCAAAAAACAGCTGAACGGCATCGAACGCGGCACCACAGAGTGGAACCGGCAGTGCGAAGCCATCAAACGTGTAAAACACGAACTGGAGCGCGTGAACGCCGACCTCCGCGAGGGCGAAGGACGGTGGCAGCGTTTTAATCGTATCGTCAATGACTGGCAGACGACCATCATGGGTGCTGCTGCTGCCGTCACGGGGCTGGTCATGGCCGGACGCTCTGCCGTGAAAGCGTATGCGGACATGGACGCGGAAATGGCCAATGTCCGCAAATACACGGGCATGACCGCCGACCAAGTGGCCGACCTCAACGAGGAGTTCAAGAAGATGGACACCCGTACAAGCCGGGAGGACTTGAACAAACTCGCTGAGGAGGCAGGACGCCTCGGTAAGTCCTCAAAAGAGGACATCCTCGGCTTCGTCAAAGCGGCTGACCAGATCAACGTCGCTCTTGATGAACTGGGAGAGGGGGCGACGCTCACGCTCTCGAAACTGACAAGCATCTTCGGAGACGAGGAGCGGCTGGGTACGGAAAAGGCACTGCTCGCAGTGGGTTCCGTGATCAACGAGCTGTCACAGAACTGCACGGCTGGAGCTTCATACCTCGCCACCTTCGCAAAGCGGATGGCTGGTGTGGGAGCACAGGCGAAAATGACCATTCCGGAAATCATGGGCTTCGCTGCCGTGCTGGACTCGCAGGGCCAGGCTGTGGAAATGTCGGCTACAGCCGTTTCCAAGCTCATCATGGATATGTTCAAGCAGCAGGACAAGGTCATCAAGGCGACGGGCATCAATGCGGAGAAATTCAAGGAGACGCTGAAGAGAAGCACGAACGAGGGTCTGATCATGCTGCTCGACAGGCTCCATGAACTGGGTAACATCGACGTGCTCGCCCCGGTCTTCAAGGACATGGGCGAGAACGGGGCAAGGGCGGCACAGGTGATATCCGCGCTCGCCGGCAACCTCGACATGCTCAAATGGGAGCAGGGCGAGGCGAGGAAGGCTTTCGAGGAAGCCACCTCGGTAGGAAAAGAATATGATGTGCAGAACAACACGGTACAGGCTGGACTCGACAAGGCTCGAAAGAGAGTGAAGGAACTGGCAGTGCAGCTCGGAGAGCAACTGATGCCGGTCATGAGACACATCATCAGCAGCACCACGCTCATCCTGAAACTGATGTCAACGGTCATCAATTTCTTCATCAAATACAAGGCTGAAATCATCAGCGTGACAGTGGTGATGAGCGCCTATGCAGTCGCGGTCAACCTCGCAGCCGTGAAGACAAAGCTGGCGGCAGCGGCGACGGCCATCTGGAACGCTGCCGTGAAGACGTTCAACGTCCTGCTGCCTATCGCCAAAGTGCTCATTCACGGAATGAGTTATTACATCCAGAGATACATCCTCGACACGAACGGGGCGGCAAGGGCGCAGATGGCTTTTAACAAATCCCTCACGCAGCTGAAAGGAAACGCGCTCGCCATGAAAACCGCCTACGGTCTGCTGGCGGTGGCCATCGCCGCAGCGGTCGTCGCGCTTGTCCGTTGGATAAAGTCCCAACAGACGGAGGCGCAGGTGATGAGGAACATCAACAACATCAGGAAAGAAGCGGCGCAGAGAGCAGCTGAAGAGAAGGTGAAAATCGACGCGCTCGTGGCAGCGGCGCAGAATGAGAAACTGTCGCTGGAAGAGCGACAAAGAGCCATCGACAAGCTCAATAAAACCATCCCGAACTACAACGCCCAGCTGGACAAGACTTCTGGAAAGTACAGGGCAAACAAACAGGCTCTTGATGACTACATCGCATCCCTCGTCCGGATGTACGAGGTGATGGGTGCCAAGGAGAAACTGAAAGAGATAGGCTCCCAAAAGGTGGAACTGCAGATGCAGAGAGCGGAGTTGGAAGAGCAGCTGAAAGAAACGGCAGAGAGAAACGCGAAGAATGCCGCCCAGGCGTCGGCGCATCCGCAGACATCCAGCGGAGCGATGGCGGCCGGCTCATACCACCAATCCATTCAGGGAGCAGGGGAGGTGCAAGCCATCCAAGGGAAACTTGGCAGTATTGACAACAAAATGTCGGTACTCAACAAGACGGAGGAGCGCATCACGAAGCTATGGGGAGACGATATCCAAAAGAGCGAGGTCAGCGGTGAGAAAGAAAACCCCGAAGGGGACACACCCGATGCCCCGACAGTGCCCGGTGCCGTAGGCACTGGCACTGACAAGAGCGGTCATGGCGGCCATGAGGACAAGCTCAAAGCCGAGAAAGAATGGAAGGAAAAGGAGGAAGCCCTCAACCGCATCGCATACGCCACGGGTGAGAAGAACTACGAGAACTACACCCGCAGGATGACGGAGATAGAGGAGGAATACCACAAGAAAGTCCTCGAACGCACCGACCTGACGGAGCAGGAGCGGCTCAACGCCCAAGTGGGCTACTACGAGGCGCAGCGCAAGCAGCGCGAGGAAGAGCAGAAGCGCACGATAGAAGATGAGAATACCTTCTATAACGACTCGGTCGCCCAGCTGAAGCAGCGTTATATCGACGGGCAAATAGACAAGGAACTGTACGATGAATCGTTACAGATCCTTGAACTGCAACATCTCAAACGCATGACAGCCCTCACACAGGAGGGCACCAAGGAGCGGGCGCAAGCGGAAAAGGCATATCAGGACCGGCTCATCGCAGACCAGGAGAAGCGGCAGAAAGAGAAGGAAGCAAAAGAGAAGGAGCACCAGCAGCGGCTCGCCGACCTGAAGAAGGACTACTTCGGTGACAACCGCCAAGAGCGGATGTCGAAGTACATGACCGACCTCGAAGGACTCAAAGAGCTGTATGACATAGAAATCAAAGCAGCTGGCGACAATGCCCGGGAGAAACTGCGCATCGAGGAAGCCTTCCAAAAGGCGAAACGTGCGCTGCGCAAGAAATACGGCATCGACGAACTCGATGACAATAAGAACTTCCTCGAGGAGTGGACGGAGGACATGCAGGAGTGGCTGCAGTCCGACATGGGCAAGGCCGTGACCGGTGCCCTCGATGTCCTCTCGTCAGGGATGAGCGCCATCTTCCAGCAACTCACTTCGCTCGTGCAGTCGGAAACAGAGATACAGACCGCAGCCATCGAGAAGCGATACCAGACGGAAATCTCCAACGCAGAGGGCAACAACTACATCGTCAAGAAACTGGAGAAGCAGAAGGAGAAGGATATCGCCAAGACCAAGAGCGAGGCGAACAAAAAAATGTTCGCCATGCAGGTCATTCAGGCGGTGGCGCAGACGGCAACGGCAGCCCTCAATGCCTATAGCAGTGCGGCAGCGGTGCCGTTGGTCGGATATATCCTGGCACCCATCGCGGCAGCGTCAGCCATCGCAGCCGGTATGCTGCAGGTAGCTGCCATCAAGAAGCAGCAACAGGCATCAGAGGCGCAAGGATATGCCGAAGGTGGTTTCACGCCGGAAGGCAAGAAAGACGAGGTGGCCGGAGTGGTACACAAAGGGGAATGGGTGGCGTCGCAGAAGCTCCTGCAATCGCCCGTAGCCCGTCCCATGATTGAAGCGCTCGACTATGCGCAGCGAACCAACACTATAGGATCTCTGCGCAGTGAAGATGTGTCGCGCTCCATCATGCCACAGCTTTCGCAACCCCAAGTCATCTATGTTACCCCCTCTACGGGAGGGGGACAGGGGGAGGCTCAAACTGAGATTGCTGCCACCCAATCCCTCATGCGTGAATACGCCTCTGTCATCAAGCAACTCAAAGAGCGGCTTGATGAGCCATTCGTTACCGTCAACACTGTGGCCGGAGACACGGGTATCAAACAGGCGCAAGATGAATATGACAAGCTGATGAGAAACAAGACACCCAAGAGTAGAAGAAAATGATTTGTTTAAGAATCTTTAACAAATGGGGGGGGTAAATGTGAAATATTGTGTTAACTTTGCATTCGTGATTTTAATATAATGTTTAACTTTAAATTTGTTATTTTATGCAATTAAGTGGTCTAGAACTTGCAGCAATATTGAAAGCTGGAAATGCTATGGTTAATGCAGACGGAAAAACGACAAAAGAGGAACTAGCAGTTCTCTTTCATGAGTTAGAAAACTTTAATGTTCCTGCTGAACAGATTCCTGGTCTCCTTGTGATTGCCGACCAAATGGAGGTTCCAACGATGTTCAAAACGCTTTCTGATCTTGATGTAAAAGAAAAGAAGTATGTTTGTGGTTACCTTGCAGCAATTATGGCATCTGATGGAATTGACGATAGTGAGGTTAAACTTTGGAAACTCATATGCACTCTTGCCAAATTCCCCAAAATGGTTGTTGGTGAGGCACTTGAATTCTGGGGAGCCCATTGATTATGGCATTTCTTCAAGATCTTATTTCAGGTAGCAACTATCCTGCAGATGGATGCTATGAATTCGAATCTTCCGACCACATCAGATACCAAAACGGAGTGGATGTTTCCGGGCACAACTACAATTGTCATCGTACTATTAAGATAGAAAAGAATATCTCAGGTGATAAAGGATATACAGTTACAATCTTAAACAATGATGGTATACATCCCATGTGGGGAAACAATGTTCAGATGTCCGCAAAACCAATGGAAGTTATTTCGAAATCTTCTTCCCGAGTAGTTCTTCGAGGTTATGGATATGACCAAATGGCTCTTTTGATGGGAGTACCTAGTTCTGATGCTTCATTTGCGTGTTATGGCCTTACTATCAACATCTGTAATGGCTCTATTGATAACTGTGTTTTACACATGCATGACAGAGGCGTTGATTTAGCGTATTTCAAATAAAGTTCAGAAATCGTCTTTTACAGTATAAAGGGGCTGGTTTACCTTTGCGGTATTCCAGTCGCTTTTTTGTAAAAAATACATTCTAAGATGAACTATGGAAATACAAATCAATGGCCAGTCGGCATACCTCAAAGAGAACACTTCCTTTGACTATATCTCTGAAAACCGCCTTTTCACGGGTTCGGACAGCTATACACTGACCATCACCTTTCCGCTGAAGGACTGTCCGCAGAACATCGCCATCTTCGGACACCTCCACCGGCAGGACGTGGAAAAGGCCAGGATCGTCTTTGACTGCGACATCCGCGACCGCAACTTCATCAAGTCGGGCACCATCACCGTCACGGAGATTTCGGAAGTCGAGGTCAAGACGCAGTTCCTCGAAGGAAGGAGTGAACAGAACTTCAACACTTCCTTCGATGATATCTATCTCAATGAATTATCATTGGGATATCCCTCAACCCTCAACCCTCAAGCCCTCAACCCTCAACAGGCATGGCTCCCGTACCCCCAGAGGAATACGGTGGCGCTGCCGTGGGTGAACAACACATCGGGGAACATACAGAATGAGGTGTTCTGCGACCAGCAGAACAACGGGGTATACACATGGAGCCATAATGACAGGGAACTGACCTTCCAGCCCTATCTCCTGCATCTCCTAGAACTGATATGCGAAGCCGTCGGCTACACCGGCGACTTCACGGAGATAGAGCAGACGGATTACAAGTTCCTGCTCGTTTGCAACACGCTCCCTTATACATGGGGCGTTCGCAACTTTGCCATCGCTCTCCCTCATTGGTCGTTGACGGAGTTCTTCGAGCAGATGGAGAACTTACTTTTCGGGGAATTCACCATCGACCACAAAGCAAAGCGCATCTCTTTCGCTTTCTCCACCAGGCTCATTCAGGCAACCGCTCCCGTCAAGATTGACAACGTGCTGAATGAATATACAGCAGAGGTGTCGAAGGACGATGCTTGCGAGTATGTCGGTGTGAAGAACTTAGCCTATGCTGACAATGACAACCGCTTCTGGGCATACCGCTCCTGTGACTGGTACATTCGCGAACACAAGAATGAAGCGGTGGTCTATGACACGCTCGTTCAACTCCTCGTAGCCGCTTATGCCTTCAAAGAGAGCGGCTATGAATCGTGGACTACACCGACAGGAGGCACAAGAGAGGTTTACACACGCGGCTATCCGGCTGGCTCAAACGGGCATAAGCTGTTTTATGCGGCAGACGTGGACACGTACTTCATCATGTTCTGCTACAAATCGGAGTTAATAAAGACAACCAACGTAGGCGGGCAGGAACATAAATGGTACAAGTACTACAACCGTCTGGAGCCGATAGCGCAGTTCGGGAAACGTCTGGTCGATGCAGATGCCGAGGACATGGAGATAAGAATCGTGCCGGCATGGATAGATGACACGGACGATGAGCATGGCCCGTGCATCTTCCTCGAATGCGGCGAGATGGGAAGTGCCGTGTCATGGACGGACGATGACGACGGACAGGGAAACTCCAGCGGCAACTATTCGGGAAGCGGCGGCATGGCTTTTGGTGGAGCAAGGACGGGGAGAAGTAACAACTACAACACGGTGGACTATGACAGCGGTGAACTGGCGCAAAGCAAGGCAGGGCTGGCAATAGAAAGAGGGGAGCAGGAAAAGTCGGAGGACTATTTTGACTGCCTGTATGTGGCGTTTTGGGATGGGAATATCCTCATTCCTGGGCTGCAACCATGCCCCGTCATTGACTCGGTGATGACGGACAATGACTTCAATGCCATCCACGCCCCGTCGTTCTCGTTGCGCCTGGATCGTGCGAACCAAACGATAGACAGGGGCATGTTGCTCCATATTGACGGGAAGAAGAAATACAACTTCTCCTTCCTCGCTGATGACATTCCCGACGTGAGAGCCGTCTTCCACATCAAGGGTGGAAGATACCTCTGCGAGAAAATCACCGCCACATTCACGGAAGAGGGCAGGAGCAAGAAACTAAAAGGGGTGTTCTACCGCATCCAAGACGAATAGAACACCCGTTATTTCTCACCTCTCACTTCTTACCTCTCACCTCTTCATACAATGGCAGCGGCAAGGCTTTCAGACTGTGATTTGAGGGTGGAGCGCAGCACCTTCGCGTAGATTTGAGTGGTTTCAATCTTTGTGTGGCCGAGCATCTTTGCCACAGTCTCAATGGGTGTGCCATGAGCCAGACAAAGAGTGGCGAAGGAATGACGGGCTACATGACAGGTCAAAGGCTTCGTCAGTTCCATGCGCTCCTCAATCACATGGAGATAGTCGTTCATCTTCTGATTGGTGATGACCGGCAGCTTGAAGTTGTATTTCTTCAGCACATCCATCGCAGGTTGAAGGATGGGAGTGAAGAACTCGGTGTGAGTCTTCAGACGACGGCCATCAATGTAGTAGAGATTGCCCACCTTTTCCGTCATGGGCTTGAACTTGAAAAGGCAAAGGTCGCAATGGGAAAGGCCAGTGTAAGCCATGAAGATGAACAGGTCGCGCACCCGGTCAAGTTTTTCCTGGTCCAACGTGAAGTCACGGAGTTCTTTCAGTTCAGCCTCCGTGAGTGGTTTGCGCTCCTTATAGCAACCACGTTTGAACTTTACCTGCTCGTAAGGATTGCTCGGGATGCGTTCCTCAACTTTCGCCTGATGGATGTAGAACTTCAAACGTTTGTGATAGGAGAATACGGTGGCATCGGTGCGGTTCCCCTTGTGCAGGAACTTGTCATAAGCGATGATGTTCGCTGCCGTGATGTCAGCGAAGGTGTTCATCAATCCGAATGCTTCGACAGTATCGACCATATAGAGTTTACGAATGCGGGTGTTCTCTTCGATATGCTCCTCCTCAATGTTCTCACGCATATAGTCGATGAAACTCTCCGTGAGGTCAAAGCCGTTATAGAACATACCTTTGGCTTCTTTCTGCTGTTCGACCACCTCATTCAATACAAGATGACTTTCGAAATTCTCGATAGTCATTTCCTCGCCAAGAGTCTCCATCGCATTGATCAGTTTCTCATACTTCTCTACCTGCAATCTCAACTCTTTGCTCTTTTGTACCTTCTGCCATTCAAGCAGGGTAGCTTTACCGAATGACAGGTACTTTCTCTGACCTGGACCGAGATAAATAGCTATCTCTACATACCCATGTCCCCTTTTGGCAGCGAGACCTCTTCTGTCCCATACTACCTTTACAGCACTTTTCTTTGCCATAACCTTAAATTGTTTAAGTGTGGCGAAAGCGATTTCGATTATACTGCACATCAGATGGCAACACATGAAAGTGTGTAGCAAAAATGTGTAGCAAAACTCGAAGTGTGTAGCAAAAATGTGTAGCAAAAAATGTCATTTAAGGTCACTTTCTGTCCTATTTTTGTCACATTCGTCACGTTTTTACACTATTATTTCCTTGTCGTAACGAATCAAAATAGAGACCTTAATTGACTGATTTTCAGTTAAATAGAAAAATCTTCGTGTCAGATTTTCATCATCAACGAAGATTTTTCGAGGGTGCCCGGTGGGACTCGAACCCACGACATTCAGAACCACAATCTGACGCTCTAACCAACTGAACTACGGGCACCGTGTAGACCTTTCCATCGGAAAAGCGGATGCAAAGGTAAACATTAAATTTGAATACTCCAAATTTTTATTGCACTTTTAGCAAAATATCCTATTGCTGCGGAGCAGAAGGAGTAGCGGGTGCGGCGGGTGCGGCAGGAGCAGCGGGTGCGGAAGCTGCACCTTCAGCAGCGGGAGCGGCGGCAGGAGCAGCACCTTCAGCAGCGGGGGCTGCCGGTGCGGCTTGCTGTGAAGCACCGAAGTTTTGCTGTGTGGTAGGATTGGTCAACGGATTCTCTACCTGTCCCTGCACTGCACTCTTGGAAGCCGTTGCTGTGGGAGCCACGGATGCACAGAGCACGCTGAGCACCACCATGGCGATGGCGAGGCCCCAAGTGGCCTTCTCGATGAAGTCGGTTGTTTTACGGACACCCACTATTTGGTTGGCCGAAGAGAAGTTAGAAGACAAGCCTCCACCCTTGCTTTCCTGGATCAGCACGATGAAGATCATCAGTATGGCTGCCAGTACGATAAGAACTACGAAAAGTGTGTACATTTTTTCTTTATTTGTTATTGTTATTTATTATCAATCGTTCCAAGAAGCGAATTTGGTCTGCAAAGTAAGCACTTTTTTTTGGATAATTCAAATTTAAACGCTTAATTATTTCCAAAGCCTTAGAATATCGCCCTTGTTTAACGTAAATTTTGGCCAAAGTCTCGGTGAAGAACCCTTCCCCACCCTGTTTATTGTCATCATCGAGTTGTGGCGTGTATTCAGGATTTTCCTTGAGTTGGATACGACGGCCATCCTTGTTGTTGATGAAATCGTCGATGAGCGATTGTCCTTTCATCGCGGGAGTCTGTGCTCCTGAATCCTCCTCGTCAGTCTCCGTTTCAAGCAGATAAGCCACATAGTCGATAGCAGCATCGGCAGGAGTGGGTTTCCTCTTTTTCGGTGTTTCCTGCTGTTCGGGCATGGAATCAAGGAATGAGTCGATGAGCGTCATGGTACGGCTTGACGTTTCGCCTTCGCTCTCCACTTCTTTTGCTTTCGTCTCTTTCACTTGCAAATAGTGTGCCGCTTCCACCATTTCGAAAAGCACATTCCTGTCGGTGACAAATATGGCCGCACGACGCAGTTCCTCGTCGAACGAGGGGTCGTGCAACAGGAATAGGTTCTGCAGCAACAGTATACGCGCTGGTTGGTAGTACGGATATTGCGCCACGAGCGAGCGGAGCGTAAACAGCGTTTCCCTGTTGAGTTGTTCGGGATGGTGTATGTAATGCAGGATATCTGTCATGTGGGATTACCAGTTGGCCAATGTGGCGTTGTAAATCTGTTGTGTGATGTCTTCCACCATCTGAGTCACCAGTTCCTCCTGTACGGAGTTGAGCGACTGCGTGCTGGGATAAGTGGCGGTGGCGGTGAACTGCTGTTCGAAGTCCTCGTCATGATTAACATTGTTGGTAAACCTGACATTGACCGTCATCGACAATTCAACCTGCGCCGAATAGCCCTCGCTCGACACGCCCTTGTTACGTTGTTGATATTGAGTAATCTCCCCTTCGAGCACCAGGTCGCCATTGCGCCGCACCTCTTCGAGACGCGTCCTTGAGGTGAAGAGGTCTCTCAGCGTATTGTTGAAGATACTTTGCATGGGTCCCCAAACGTAAGAGGAACGAATGGGAAAATCGGCAATCTGTATGGTCTTCGTTTTGGAGTAGTCGACACTTGCCCCACTGAGGCTATACGACACCTTGCACGAAGAAAAAGAGGACAATGTGAAGAGTGCAATGAGCAAGGAGAGTCCAAACTCTTGTAACCTCCGGTAGAGCGTACGTTCAGAGATGCCCAGTTCACGAGCTGCCTTCCGCCTGTTCCCCCCATTGCGTTCGAGAGCTTTTTTCAACTGCTGTCGCCCAAGATCTTTTAGGTTCAAGTTTTCCAGCTCTGATATCTCCTCGGCCTCGGCCTCCTCCACCTGGGGATTCTTCGGCTTTTCTATGTTGTCATTGATATCGTCGAGTTTCGCGGGCAGATTGGCCGAGATAGTCTGTGCTGCTGAAGAGAGGTTCTTCGCATCGTCGATTTGATGACGCAGGCCATTGACTTCACGCCGTAGGTCGCCCACGTTGGTGCGCAGTTCGTATAGTACCTGCAGCAACATCTCCCGTTCGTTCTCATAGGAATGAGGTCCCGCTTTGGCGATGGTCGCCAGTTCCGTTGTTTCCGGATCGTCGGGGATAAACGTTCGGAGGATGTCGGCCGTGATGACTCTTTCCCTGCTGAGCACCGACATCTGTTCGGTGATGTTCTTGAGTTGGCGAACATTTCCCGGCCACTTATATTTAAGCATCAACGCCTCGGCATCCTTGGTGAGTGTGATTTTGGGGATGTGGTACTGTTCCTGCATCTGCAGGGCGAAGAGCCGGAACAGCAGCAATATGTCAGTTCCCCTTTCCCTCAATGCCGGCATGGCGATGGGTATGGTGTTCAGTCGGTAGAAGAGGTCTTCGCGGAAACGTCCTTCACTGATGGCCTTACGCATGTTGACGTTGGTAGCCGCCACGATGCGCACATCAGTCTTTCTAATCTCCTGTCCGCCCACGCGGATATACTCTCCTCTCTCAAGCACACGCAGCAGTCGTGTCTGTGTTGACAACGGCAGTTCGCCCACCTCGTCGAGGAAGATAGTTCCCTTATTGGCCACTCCGAAATAGCCTTCGCTCTCGCCTATGGCTCCGGTAAACGACCCCTTTTCATGTCCGAAGAGTTCGCTGTCGATGGTACCCTCTGGAATAGCCCCACAGTTGATGGCAAAGAACTTCTCACGCCGCCGTGATGAATTGTCGTGAATGACGCGGGGTATGATTTCCTTTCCCACGCCACTCTCGCCGACGATGAGCACCGATAGATTTGTCGACGCCACCTGCAAGGCAATATCGAGCGCATGGTTCAGCGCCTCGCTATTGCCCACTATCTGGTATCGGTTTTTTACCTCTTGTAGTCTTCTATTCTCCATTGGGGTGACAAAATTACACATATTTTTCTGTAAATGTGCAATTTTGGCATATTTTTTAGCTGTTTTTAGTTTTTCTCCTCATGTTTCTTGGGAATGGAGAAACGCACCTTCTCACTCTCATCACGTTTCTCATGATAGAGTTTTTTGAGCGGGTTTGCCATCGGCTCATCGTAGTTGACGCGGTTACGTGCGGCATCCACTGCCATGTATATGGCCGAGCGCAGCGGCAGTTCGTCAACCTGATCCTTTTCTTTTCCTCCTATATACATCGGTTCCACCAACGGCAGCGACAGTCCTGTGGTGAACACCGCCATCTCTTCACCAGCCAGCATCTTAAAGGGAATCATCGCCTGTTCATGATACATGGCCAAGATGGCGTCGAAATGCACATGCTGGCAGTTGCAGAAGAAGTCGTCGGCCTGGAACGGTCCATAGGTCCACACCCTGTCGGTCTTGAGTTGTTCCACAGCAGGTACGATGACGTCGTTTTCCTCTGTCGAAGCCATCATGTTATAGGCCAGCACCGCCAAGCGCGGGTTATTCACCCGGAAATCACGTTTCAAGCAATTGAACAATGTTTTGGCCTTTCCCTCCACGGCCTCTTTGCTGATGAACGCCGCCGCGGCACCTGCTGGACAGAGCGGGGCGGTCACCGCCATACGCAGCGACCCGCTGGTGAATACTTGCATACAGTCGTCGGTGAGGCCGAGGGCACGAATGATATAGTCGGCCTGAGACGATGCCCCATCGAGGTCGGCCGTATCCATCGGCATGGTGACCAGTGCATCGAAAGTTCCTGAGGCGAAATCGGCGATAGCCCTATCGAGAGCCTGTCGAGCTGCGGCACCTGACTCTGGCGTACGCGTTCCCATTTCCACCTTCACATCGTTTTCGTAAGCCGTCAGCACGTTGAGTTTGTCGCTCTGCGCCGCATTGGCCGAAGTGATGATACTGAAGTTGGCCTGAAGGTTAAGAGCCTTGCGGTGGTAAGCCGCCACCTTTGGTGAGCCATAGACAATGGGAGTGCACACTTCAAGAAATGCCGGTTCGGCAAAACATCTGAATATCATCTCATACCCTATTCCGTTGGCGTCGCCTTGGGTGATAGCCACCCTTATTTTTCTTTCTTCCATATTTTGTAGTTGATAAGTTTTTTATTATTTGAGGGAGTTAAAGTGGGAGTAAAAATGGAAGTTAATTCGCTTCGCTCATGGAAGTTAAAATGGACATTACTCCGACTACGACTTTTACCTTTTAATTTTTTAAAAGCTATCGTCCAGCAGGAAATGCTTAACTTCCTTTTATAACTTCTTTTTACTTCCTTTACCTCCCTTTTTTCATTTTACTCTTTTATCTTTTTAAATGTGAAGATGGCCGCCTCGGTGCGCCGCAGGAGGTTTCGCTTTTTCCCTTCGGGCGCATAGACGAAAGCCTCGGCTACGATGGCAGTGCCGTCGTCCCGCGGCATCATACGTGAGACGAACGGTCCGCCCATGGCATCGCCCTTCATCTCCCACAGTCCGCGAGCCACCCATGTGGAGCTGTCGCCTTGCTGCTGCCAATGCACCGGCAAGTGAGCCGTAGTCATGTGCATCTGGTCGGTCTCCCCCTTGATGTTCCTCTCCATCACGCTGTCACGCGCGGTGACGAAACGTGCCGTATCGGCAGAGGGGATAGTGTAGACGCAGAGGTTGCACATTCCCTCGGCGGCATCATTGGAGAGCCATATAAAGTTGTCGGCCCGCATCGAAGATTTCATCTCAACGGGAATCCACATCTGCGCTCCGAACAGTCTTTCCACCTCCATGGTAGGTTCCATAGCATGGTGAGAAGAGAGGAAAGCCATCTCCCGTGACCGCTCGGCGTTGTTTAGCAGCGCCCTCAGTCGTCCGCCCATTGTCGGCATATCATGATGGAGAGCTTCCAACGAAGGAGTCACCACATGGACAATGATTTGCGGAGCGGCGAACACATTACGTTCATAGCGCAACACCGTACGCTCGGCAGCACCTGGCGCCACATCCACCTTCACCACATTACGCATGGTCTGTCCGTTACGCTGGAACCCTATGCTGTCTGTGAGCACCACATCGAACCACGGTTCGGGTTGGGGAAGCCCCACCATGTCGACTGTCAGTTGACGGAGCACCACCCCATTGTCATCATCGACGAGCAGCACCTCGTATGGCCGTCCACCACTCTTGGGCTGCAAGGGATTGTCTCCGCGACATCCACAGAACAGGCACGCCACCACCACACACATGATATATGATGTCCACTTATGTCGCATCCTCTTTCGATTTTGCCGTGCTGAGCAGTCCACAAGCAGCGAAGATATCCTGACCTCTGCTGGCCCTGATGGTGGTGAACAACCCATGCGACGTAAGGAAGTCGCGCCATTCGAGCATTTTCTCCTCTGATACTCCCCGCAGGTCGACGCCCGGTATCTGGTGGAACCGTATGAGGTTGACGCGGCATTCGAGTCCACGCAACATCTTTAGCAGTTGACGCGCATGCGCCATCGAGTCGTTGAGTCCGCCGAAGACGATATATTCGAACGACAGTCGCCGTTGGTGTGCGAAGTCGTAGTTCCTCAACAGCTCAATCACGTCGAGAATGGGCATACCCTTCTCCGCCGGCATGAGTGACGCTCGTAGTTCATGGTTAGGAGCATGCAGTGAGATGGCCACATGGCACTCGCTCTCGTCGAGAAACCGTTTCAGTTTGTTTTTCACACCCACACTGCTCACGGTGATGCGCCTTGGGCTCCACGCGTAGGCATAGGGGGCGGTGAGAATATTCGTTGCCTGTAGCACCGTGTCGAGGTTGTCCATGGGCTCTCCCTGTCCCATGAACACCACATTGGTCAGTGTGTCATGTTCGGGGAGGGCATATATCTGGTTGATGATGTCGCGCACCGACAGGTTACCCTCGAAGCCCTGTTTTCCCGTCTGGCAAAACAGGCAGTTCATCTTGCACCCCACTTGGCATGACACGCAGAGTGTGGCCCTGTCGCCATCGGGGATATAAACCGTCTCGACAAATCGCCCGTTGTCTGTGGGGAAGAGGTATTTCACCGTGCCATCGACAGAGCGTTGACAGTCAACGGGCGGCATGGCTCCCACACAATAACGTTCATCCAGTTTGGCACGGTTCGCCTTGGAGATGTTCGTCATCTGCTGGATGTCAGTCACATGGCTTTCGTAGAGCCATTTGGCCATCTGCGCCCCAGTATAGGCAGGCATGCCCTGTTCCTTGGCCACCTGACGCAGTTGGTCGAGGGTCATTCCCAAAAGTGGTGTTTTTGCCATCTTCTCCCTATTGTTTTCGGGCATACTTCCTATTTTTCTGCAAAATTAGGCAAAAGTTTTGAAAAAGGGGAGGATTGGCACGAAAAAGTGGTGTTCGGCGTTTGTTGGCAGTCATCAACGCCTCCACCCCTTGATATTGGTCAATTTGTTTGACATTCGTCAAGAAAGAACACATTTTGTTACGAAAACGGCGAGCAACTCTTGCATTTTGTTCAAGAACCAATTACTTTTGCAGCGCAGAAAGGAAAGAAAAAAGGTTAAGGTTCATCAGCAAAACAGGTAAGAGGATAGGAATAGGAGACACTAACAGGATAACATCCATAGATGGATATATTAAGGATAACATTGTAGAACTAAAGAAAAGAAAGGTAAAAAGATGAAAAAAATTATGATGACATTGGCCATGGCACTGACGATGACCGTGGCTTTCGCCGAGGGCGAAGAGAATGAGAAGACTGCCAGTGCAGAAGCTTACAGCTTTAACATCGACATGACGAAACTCGGCTATGCGCTCCATCTGAGCGTCGACCAATACGAATCGGTGAAAACTGTCCAAGACCAGTTCACCCAGGAGATGATGAATGCCGGTGCCTCCTCAGAGGAAGAGCGCAGTCGTTTGATGGACAAGGCCATCAGCCATGACTTGACCTATATGCACAACATTCTCACCAAGGAGCAGTACAAGACTTTCGTGACCATCCTGAACGCCACGCTCAAGAACCGCGGACTGATGTAATCACGAGTCATACGACCTATATAGTAGAGTGAGAAGGGGCCACACCTAAGGGTGTGGTTCCTTTTTTGCTGTCGTGACAAGTCCCACAAAACACTATTCTTATACTTCATCAAGCCCATTTCATCATAAATGAGCGGACAGTGTTTCAAATGCCAATAAATTGTAGTATATTTGCAGAGGGAAAGGGAAGAGAGAATCTTCTTTTGGGAGTTTAGGAGTTTGGGAGTTTGGGAGTCTGGACATATCAAAAAATAAATAATTACCAATAAAAAAACTTATGATTATGAAAAGGAACACGAGGATGATGGTCATTCTGGCACTGGCCTGCCTGATGATTCCCATACAAGTGGGCGCACAGAAGCGGAAGACACAGAAACGGCAGACGACAACGAGCCGTCAGGTGACTAATCCACAGCGAGATGATGCCTTTCTGTCGGGCTACCGGCTGCAACCCATCGGGGAGTTCGATCCTGAGAGCAACGGCATCGGCTATAACTATGTAACACTGCCTGCCCCCTATTTCGACGGGCATGTGCTGAAGCGTGACATGAGCCATAAACAGGTGACCCTCCGCCAAGTGTCGTGTCGCCAAAATGGCATCACCGATACCGAAGAGTGGTTTAGAAACAACGGTCTGAATAATTGCGAGATCCGTTATGAAAATGAGGCAATGGATGAGATGCGTCCCCGTTTCCGTTATGAATACGGCGATTATGTGGCCATCAGTTACGGCATACACTACGGTACCACCATGCGTGTGATTATTACCGATGACGGCCAACAAACGTTGTACAGAGCCTATGACTTTGACAATTTCATGTATGCACCCAAGGCCCGCATCGGTGCCGACCAGTCGATAGGCTGCATAAAGATTGAAGGCAACATCATGTATGTGGCGCATACGGGCAACGGCTACGCCAAGGCATTTCAAGGTCAGACGGGTTATATCTCTGCCATCGACCTGCGCACCAACGAAATACTTTGGACCACGGAGCCGCTGACTTGCAACTCCACTTTTGAGATAGTGGGCAACTCCATCATCTGCGGTTACGGTTTCACCGACGAGCCCGACTACCTGTTCGTGGTGGATAAATACAGCGGTCAGCGTGTGCAGAAAATCTTCCTGAAAAAAGGTCCCGAATATGTGGTGGTGAAGGGTAATCGCGTGTATGTGCGCACCTACAGCTACGATTATGTGTTTTCTTTCTGATACCCACCCCAATACCCACCCCGGCCCTCCCAAAGGGAGGGGGAGTGATGGGGTGAGAGGTGAGGGACATGAAGAAGTGAGGGGATTACCCACCCCGACCCTCCCAAAGGGAGGGGGCGAGAGAGGGAAAAAGTAAAAAGTAATGAAATATAAATTGCATATTAACGGGAAAAACGCTATATTTGCAAAACAATAGAAAAATCCACTATCAAACACTTACTATTATGAAAAGAAACACGAGAATAATGGTCATTCTGGCATTGGCATGCCTGATGATTCCCGGACAGGTTAGCGCACAGAAGCGGAAGACGCAGAAGAGACGGACCACGGCAACCACCCGTCTAGCGACCCACCCCCAGCGCGACGCTGACTTCCTGTCGGACTACAGACTGCAGCCCTCAGGCACGTTCAACCTCTATAACCTCGATTACAACTTCGTGATGATGTCACCGCTCGACTTCAACGGGTACGTGCTCAAGCGCGACATGAGCCGCAAACAGTTGACGCTGCGCCAAGTGTCGTGCCGCGAGAACGCCATCACCGACGATGACGAGTGGTTTGAGCGCAACGGTCTGAAGAAGCCAGCGGAGACATTTCCCAACGAGCCCAATGAAGAGATACGTCCGCGCTTTCGTTATGACACCGACGGATATACGGTGGTGACCTACGGTCCCTATTATGCGGAGACCTCCAAGGTGGTCATTTCCGACCCCTCGTTGCAGACCGTCTATAAAGCCTACGACTTTGAAAACTTCAAGATACCACCAGGCGTGAATAAGCCCTGCGGTATTTCCGGAGTTAGTTTCGTGAAGATTGAGGGTAACATCATGTATGTGAGCCACAACTCATACAGTGACTACTACGGAAAAATCAGTGATGAACAGAACGGCTACCTCTCCGCCATCGACCTGCGCACGAACGAGATCCTATGGACTTCGGAGAAAAAGACCTGCAGTTCGAGCATCGAGATTGTGGGCAACTCCATCATCTGCGGCTACGGCAGTTCCTTTGAATCCGACTACCTATATGTGGTGGACAAATACAGCGGTCAGCGTGTGCAGAAAATCTTCCTGAAGAAAGCACCGGAACAAGTGATAGCCAAGGGCAACCGTATCTATGTGCGTACCTACAGCTACGACTATGTGTTCTCCTATTAGGGGCAGGGGGCAAGGAGCAAGGGGCATGAAGGAGGGGGAGTGAAGGGGTGAGGAGATTAAAAAATTAAAAAATTAAAAGATTAAAAAAAAGGAGGTGAGAGGTAAGGGGTGAGAGGTGAGAGGATACCCTAGAACACTAAACACTAAACACTAAACACTCAACTCTAAACTCTCAACACTAAACCATATTATATGGCAACAGTAGACGACAAGAAAATCATTTTCTCGATGGTCGGACTGAGCAAGACCATCCAACAGAACCAAAAACAAGTGCTCAAGAATATCTATCTTAGCTTCTTCTACGGGGCTAAGATAGGTATTATCGGTTTGAATGGCGCCGGAAAGTCGACGCTGCTGAAAATCATCGCCGGCCTGGACCAACAGTACCAAGGACAGGTTGTATGGAGCCCTGGCTATACAGTGGGCTACCTGCCGCAGGACCCGCCGCTCAACGAGTCGAAGACCGTGAAGGAAAACGTGATGGAAGGTGTTCAGCACGTGTACGACGCCTTGACCGAATACGACGAGATCAACAAGAAGTTCGGTGAGCCGGAGTATTACGAAGACCCCGACAAGATGGACAAGTTGATGAGTCGTCAGGCCGAGCTGCAGGACATCATCGATGCCACCGACGCGTGGAACATGGATTCCAAGCTCGACCGTGCCATGGCCGCGCTGAACTGTCCTCCGGGTGACCAAGGGGTACAGCACCTCTCCGGCGGCGAGCGCCGTCGCGTGGCACTCTGCCGTTTGCTGTTGCAGAAGCCCGACGTGCTGTTGCTCGACGAACCCACCAACCACCTCGACGCCGAGTCTATCGACTGGTTGGAGCAGCACCTGCAGCAATACGAAGGTACCGTGATTGCCGTGACCCACGACCGTTATTTCTTAGACGATGTGGCCGAATGGATTCTGGAACTCGACCGTGGCGAGGGCATCCCCTGGAAGGGCAACTACTCGTCGTGGCTGGAGCAGAAGAGTCAACGGCTGGCCATGGAGGAGAAGACCGCCTCGAAGCGGCGTAAGACATTGGAACGCGAGTTGGAATGGGTACGCATGGCTCCGAAGGCCCGCCATGCCAAGGGTAAGGCCCGTCTGAACTCCTATGACAAGATGCTCAACGAAGAGCAGAAGCAGAAAGAGGAGAAGTTGGAGATATTCATCCCCAACGGTCCGCGTTTGGGCAACAAGGTAATCGAGGCCATGCATGTGGCCAAGGCCTTCGGCGAGAAGGTGCTCTTCAACGACCTCAATTTCATGTTGCCCCCCAACGGCATCGTTGGTGTCATCGGACCCAACGGAGCAGGCAAGACCACCCTGTTCCGTATGATTATGGGCATGGAGCAGGCCGATAGCGGCACCTTCGAGGTGGGCGAGACCGTGAAACTCAGCTATGTGGACCAGCAGCACAAAGACATCATGCCTGACCGCAGTGTCTATCAGACGGTGAGCGGTGGCAACGAGACGATACGCATGGGAGGCAGGGACGTGAACGTTCGCGCCTACCTGTCGCGTTTCAATTTTACTGGCGTCGACCAGGAGAAGAAATGTGGCGTGCTGTCGGGTGGCGAGCGCAACCGTTTGCAACTGGCCATCGCCCTGAAGCAGGAAGGCAACGTGCTGCTGTTGGACGAGCCCACCAACGATATCGACGTGAACACCCTCCGCGCCCTGGAGGAAGGCTTGGAGTCCTTCGCCGGTTGCGCCGTCGTCATCAGTCACGACCGTTGGTTCCTCGACCGTATCTGCACCCATATCCTCGCTTTTGAAGGCGACGGCAACGTGTTCTATTTCGAGGGCAATTACAGCGAGTACGAGGCCAACAAAGCCATGCGACTGGGACTGGAAGAGCCCAAACGCCTTCGCTACCGCAAACTGATGGACGAATGACACAGGGAAGAACAACGACTACACACAAACCTTAAACCCAAATAACAACAACAATGAAAAAAAGCATTCTATTCTCAGCCATTGTTTTCATGGCTCTGTTGCTATCATCCTGCTCGAGCGAGCAAAGTGACGGTGTCAACAATTTCCGCATCAAGCGAGGCACCAACCTCAGCCATTGGCTCTCACAATCGGAGGCCCGCGGTGAGATGCGCCGTCTGCACATCCAGGAAGACGATTTCGAACGGCTCGAAAAATTGGGCTTCGACTTCGTACGTATCCCCATTGACGAAGTGCAGTTCTGGGACGAGCAAGGCAACACATTGCCCGAAGCCTGGGGCTTGCTGACTAACGCGCTGAACTTGGCCCGCAAGCACAACCTACGCGCCATTGTCGACCTCCACATCATCCGTTCGCACTACTTCAACGCCGTGAACGAAGGCGACAAGGCTGCCAACACCCTTTTCACCTCGGAGAAATCACAACAGGACCTCATCAACCTATGGTACCAACTCTCCGACTCCCTCAAGGATTACAGCAACGACTGGGTGGCCTATGAGTTCATGAACGAGCCCGTGGCCGAGGACCACGAGCAATGGAACCAGTTGGTGGCCAAGGTTCACAAAGCCCTCCGTGAGCGCGAGCCCAACCGCACCCTCATCATAGGTTCCAACCTTTGGCAGAGTGCCGGGACGATGAAATACCTGAAAGTGCCAGAGGGCGACAAGAACATAATCCTCTCGTTCCACTACTACAACCCCACTATTCTCACCCATTACGGAGCTTGGTGGACCCCCATCGGCAAATACAAGGGCAAGGTGAACTACCCCGGTGTGCTTGTCTCGCAAGAAGATTTCGCCGCCGCTCCCGACTCTATCAAGAAAGAGTTGGAACCTTACACCAAGGAAGAGTGGAACATCGACAGGATTCGTGAAGAATTCAAGGATGCCATAGCCGCCGCCAAGAAATATGACCTGCAACTGTTCTGCGGTGAATGGGGTGTTTACGAGCCAGTGGACCGCGAGTTGGCATACAACTGGACACGTGACATGCTCACCGTGTTCGACGAGTTCGACATTGCCTGGACCACCTGGTGCTACGATGCCGACTTCGGTTTCTGGGACCAGCAACGCCATCAATTCAAAGACTATCCACTCGTAGAGCTGTTGATGTCGGGCAAGAAACTGGAAGAGAAAAAATAACGACAGCATCTATAGGTGGGTTTTTACCCTGCAAAAGCAATGGTTGAACCCACCTTTATATAATACGAATGGCCTCCACCTTCCTTTTGAGGAGAATGGAGGCCATTCGAGCAATTATTCTTTCAGCATCAGCGACGACTCTTGAAGAATTCTTCGAAGAAATCCATCTGTCGTTGGTTCTGCACCTTGTCGAGATGGAAACCATTACGAATGACCATCACGGTGGGAGCACCCTGACAATAGGTTGTCCAATAGGGCAGCGTGCCGCCATTGGGGTCGCCCGTCTTGGTGAAATTAATCCAATACTGCGACATGATATCCAACATGCGGTGTTCGGTGTCGGTCATCTTTCCGCTACCGAACTGATAGCCATAGATGAACGGCATCTCCGCCACATGACTTGCACCACCACGGAAACTGCGTAGGATGGTATTCTCCGAGTCTTGGTCGAAATAATACATATATACCCTACCCTTGCCCGTCTTACTCTGCAGGTTGGCCCAAGCATAGGTACCCCAGGCAAAGCTGCCATCACGGAAGATGTCGGACATGGCGAAGTAGACCTCCTGTTCGTTGGTGGCGGGATAGATTTCCAGCAGACGGTCGGCCCAGTCGCCATAGACCTGCTTTGCCTGTTGGCGATACACCTCCACGGGCATGGGGCGAGAGAACATCGACCCCTCGTCGGAATTGGTGCCGATAATGACGTCCACATCATTATATTGTCCCGCCTCGTAGAGTTTGTATTGGTCGTCGGTGATGACATAGCCGTCTACCACCGGCCAGAACTGATCCATGCGACAACTGTCGAGCAAGGTCTGGAAAGGTACCTTGCGCAGCTGCTTGATGTTTTTCTTGCCCAACCGCTTTTGCACGTCAGCACCCGTCTGTTCCGCTGCCTTGGCACGGCACATTGCCGTATTGCCGCCCCGCTGGTCAGCCACCGGCCAGAACGAGCTGCCGCTCTCACTAATGGCGGCACGGAACAAGCCACGGCACAATGGCGATGCACAAAGGATGCTCACAGAGATGCCTCCCGCCGACTCTCCAGCGATGGTCACCTTGTCGGGATCGCCACCAAACGCGGCTATATTGTCGTGTATCCATCGCAAGGCCAACACCTGGTCCATCATGCCGTAGTTGCCCGATATGCCTCGCTCCGACTCCTTGGCCAGTTCAGGATGGGCCATGAAGCCCAACACGCCCAGGCGATATTCGATGCTGACATAAATGATGCCCTCACGCACAAAACTCTCTTGAGTGCCGCTGTATGAACCCGTTGTGAACCCACCGCCATGAATCATCACGAAGACAGGCAACCGTTCCGCCGCCGACTTCGCCGGTGTCATCACGCTCAGATAAAGACAATCCTCACTCATCGGTATCTCATTACCATTCTGGTTGGGGTCGGTGGGCTGTGGCGGACGTGCTCCCCATTGTTCAGCCTTGTATACCCCTTTCCAAGGTTTCTTGGGCACCGGTGCTTTCCACCTCAATTCGCCCACGGGCGGTTCAGCATAAGGGATGGCCTTGTAGAGCGCAAAACCAGATTGCTCCACCCCTTCTATCTCACCCTGAGCGACAGTAGTGCGCAACAGTTGGGCATTAGTCGTCATGGACAGGGCAAATGCGATCATCAAAAATAGATACTTTTTCATGTTATTCAGGATTTTAGTAGGTTCAACATATATGATTATACCTGTTGACTGGGTTGCTTTTTATGTTTTTTCAGGCCCGTCTTGAAATGGTCGAAACCTTGTCCGTAGACACCGATGACGGCACTCTGCGATACGAAGGCCGCCGGGTCGATCTCGTTGATGAGGGCGAAGATACGTGAGGACTCCGTGCGTCGGGCCAGCACGAAAAGCATGTTCACTTCATGTCCCGAATACACACCCTGACCTTTGATGAGTGTACAGCCACGGTGAATATGGCTGATGATGTGCTGTCCCATCTCCTCATATTTCTCCGTGACGATGAAGAACTGTACCGAACGGCGTGTCATGTTGACCACTTGGTCGACGCAGAAGGTGGAGATGAAAAGCATGACATAACCATAAATCACCTGTTCCCAGTCGCGCAACACCAAGTATGACGATGTGATGATAAGCAGGTCGGTGATGAGCAGCACATGTCCCAGCGATATGTCCTTGTATTTGTTGACCACCGCCGCCACGATATCCGAGCCGCCCGTGCTTCCATGCGCCGACAATGCCAGTCCCACGCCACAACCCCAGAAACAGGCTCCCACGACAGTGGCCATGAACAGTTGGTCGTGGAGCAGTTGTTTTTCGCCAATCAGTCCTCGAAGTATCGGAATGGCAGCGGTAAACAGCAACACCCCGTAAATCGTCTTGATGCAGAAACGCAGTCCCAGCACCTTCAGAGCAATGAGCAGCAGAACAATATTGATGGCCAGATAGGAAAATTCCACGTCTATACCCGCTCCCCATTCTATAATTGACGCTACACCTGCCGTGCCACCTGTCATGATATGGTTAGGCAACAGGAAAACCACCCATCCTGCAGCACAGATAAACACGCCTAAAAAAATGATGGCATAGTCGTGGAGTTCAGCCAATATTGCTTTCTTGTTCATTGATGTATTTTTCTATAGTGCTGCAAAATTACGTGATTTTTCCAAACCGACAAACATTTTACATGGAAAAACAATGTGAGTTGCTGTAGTTTAAGAATGATGATTTGCGCAATTGGGAAAAAACCGCTATATTTGTAGCATTCTATTGACAACCTAAAAAACATTCTATTGATGGAAAAGAACAAAGAATTACGCGTAGGCATCGTCGGCACGGGATGGATTGCAGAAAAAGCCGCCTACACCCTTCAACGTCAGGAAGGTCTGATATGCCAAGCCGTAGGGTCGAGGACAACAGAAAAGGCCAAGGCCTTCGCCCAACAATGGGGCATCCCCCATGCTCATGGCTCATACTGTGAATTGATAGCCGACCCAGAGGTTGACCTCGTTTATGTGGGCACTCCCCACAGTCACCATTACGATGTGACCATGGAAGCCATCTGCCACGGCAAGCCCTGCCTGGTGGAGAAAGCCTTCATGGCCAACCTTGCACAGAGTAAAAGAGTGGTGGCGTTAGCCCGTGAGAAGAACGTCTTCCTTGCCGAGGCCATTTGGACCCGCTACCAGCCCGTGGTGCCTATCGTCCGACAGCTGATGGCCGACGGACGCATCGGTGACTTGCGTCTCATCACCGCCAGTCTAGGCTACAGTATGGGCGACAAGCCACGTATCATGCGTGCCGACCTCTGCGGTGGAGCATTGCTCGACTTGGGTGTGTACGCCCTCAATTTCGTCAGGATGTTCTGCGATGCTCCCATAAAACGCATCACCTCACAGTGCGTGAAGTCGGCCACGGGCATGGACCTGACCAATGCCGCCTGTCTGACACTGGAGAATGGCGTTTTGGCCAACATCCAATCATCGGCCGCCTGTGTGAACGACAACCAAGGCACACTCTGCGGCACCGAGGGCTATCTCATCATCGACAACATCAACAACCCACAGACCGTGCGTGTGTATGGCCGCGACCGTGTCTTCATTGAAGAGATAGCCGTGCCCCGGCAAATAACCGGTTACGAATACCAGTTCCTTGCCTGCAAAGAAGCTTTGGAGAGAGGTTTGAAGGAGTCGCCCTACATGCCCCTTGACGAAACGCTATACATCATGAAGTTAATGGATGGCCTACGCCACGAATGGGGCGTGAGCTATCCGATGGATGAGGATTAGAGTCCCAAAAGACTTTATTTTTCGTAGGAGGAGCCGTCGAAGCAGTGGGTGCAGACACGTTCCTTGGGAATGCCAATGGAAGCGATGAGATTTTCGAGTTTGGCGAACTTGAGGGAAGAAAGGCCAAGACGACGCGCGATTTCCTCTACCATGCGTTGGTATTCTGGCGAATCAGTGACGGCATATTTGTCAATATTTTTCTCGCTTTCACCTTCCAAGTCCTTGATGACCTGTCGGGTAATCAGTTCAAGGTCGCTTTTTGACGTGGTGAAGTTGATGAACGGACATCCATATACCAATGGCGGGCAAGAGATGCGGGCGTGCACCTCTTTGGCCCCGTAGTCGAAGAATGTTTTCACATTATCGCGCAGCTGCGTTCCCCTAACGATGGAGTCGTCGCAGAACACCACACGTTTCCCATTGAGTATGGCACGGTTGGGTATGAGTTTCATTTTCGCCACCAACCTACGTCTTGACTGATCGCCGGGCGTGAAGCTGCGGGGCCATGTGGGTGTGTACTTGAGCACCGCCCTTTTGTAAGGTATTTTCGCACCCACGGCATAGCCCAATGCCATTCCGACCCCTGAGTCGGGAATGCCGCAAACGCAGTCGGCCTCCGTCTTGTCCTCACGCCCCAGGAGTTCGCCATTTTTCTCACGCATATATTCCACATTGACTTCCTCGTAATCACTGGAAGGGAAGCCATAATAAACCCAAAGGAACGAGCAAATCTGGCATTTGGAGAAGGGTTGCTGGAGCACTTCCACCCCATCGGCAGTCAGGCGCACTATTTCTCCAGGTCCCACATCGCGTACCGTCTCATAGTCGAGGTTGGGGAAGGCCGAAGACTCCGAAGTAGCGGCATAAGCCCCTTCTTTCCTTCCGATGATGATGGGTGTTCGTCCGAGAAAATCTCGGGCAGCGATGATGCCATCTTCTGTGAGCACCAACATAGAGCATGAGCCTTTAACTTTCTTGTAGACATTGTTGATGCCTTCGACGAATGACTTGCCCATGTTGATGAGCATGGCCACCAGTTCCGTCTGGTTGATGTTGTTGGCCGACATCTCGCTGAAATGCATCCTCTCTTCAAGCAGTTCCTTGGCTATATCGCGCACGTTGTTGATTTTCGCCACGGTGACCACGGCATAGCGTCCGAGGTGGGAGTTGACGATGATGGGCTGCGGGTCGGTATCGCTGATGACCCCAATGCCCTGTGGTCCAATGAAATGATCCAGTTCATCCTCGAATTTCGACCTGAAGTAATTGCGTTCCAAGCTATGGATGGAACGGAAGAACCCCATCTCCCGGTCGAAAGTCACCATACCCGCACGTTTCGTCCCGAGGTGCGAATTATAGTCAGTTCCGTAAAACAAATCGTTTACACAATCTTTTTTAGCGATGGTACCAAAGAAGCCGCCCATAATTTAATGTAGAAATGACATGAAAATCAACACACCTATCCACAAGGAGTAGGATTGAGAGTGCAAAATTACAGAATTTCCGAAGAATATGCAAGAAGAACCGCATTGATTTACATCAAAAACTTTTCCTATTTTCCCTTTGACGTTTCGGATAATTCGTGTAAATTTGCAAAAAAATACGATTGATCCACTTTTTATGAAAAGAACAACAACCGTTTTGGCGCTTCTGCTCGTTGCCCTCACCATCGTGGCAGGTCCCATAACCCCCAAGAAAGCCGCGGCAACTGCCCAAGCGTTCATGAATACCCATCCACGAATTGAGGGTGATGCGGTGTTATCTTACCAATCGGCACGTGCTGAAGGAAAAGGCAACTATTATTATATATACAGCACCCCTTCGTCGGAAGGGTTTGTCATCGTGTCGGGCGACGACCGCACAGAGAGCATTCTCGGCTATAGCGACGAAGGAACGTTTGACGCCAACCACATCCCTGCCAATATGGCCTTATGGCTACGCACCTACGAAGCGGCGATGGACAAGATGGACCGCGAGGAGACAGCTGTCAGTCAGGCTTATACACCGCCGACAGAAGCCATCGCTCCCCTTCTGACGACAAAGTGGAACCAGGACTATCCATTCAATCTCTTATGCCCCAACAACTGTCCGACAGGTTGCGTTGCCACAGCGATGGCCCAGATGATGTATTACCACCGTTGGCCCCAAGGACCGACGAGCGCCTTGCCAGGTTACACCACATATAGCAATAAGTATGAAAGGCCCGACCTTCCCGCCATCACATTCGAGTGGGACAAGATGCGGAACAATTACAACTACGGATCAACCGAGGAGAGCCGCGAGGCAGTGGCGCAGTTGATGTTATATGCGGGTCAAGCCGTGCAGATGGACTATACGCCGAGTGGCAGTGGCGCGCAGACATTTATTCTCCCTTGGATTATCAGCCAAGATTTCGGTTACAGCAATAGCGCTTGGGTGGCCGACCGCAGTGATTTCTCGATGGGCGAATGGGACGAGTTACTATTGAATGAGTTGAGAGCCCAACGTCCTGTACTCTATACTGGCTACACCTGCAATTGGGAAGGCCACGCCTTTGTATGTGATGGTTACGACGGTGCCGGCATGTATCACATCAATTGGGGCTGGGGAGGCTATTGCGATGGTTATTACCGCATCTCGTTGCTGGATCCCGATGGCAGCGGCATCGGCGGCAGCAGCACATCGGACCGTTTCAGCATCAGCCAGAGTGCCATCATCGGCTGGAGTGTCGACGAAGTGGAGACAAACCATCCCGACATACGCGTACTTAGCGCCCTTGAACGTCCCAGCGTGAAACAGGCGCATTTCACCCGTTCCGACGCGAGCCAGGACTTCACCGGCATATCCATCCACCAATGGATAGCCAACAGCACAGGCCAAGGTTATAATTCCAACAGCGGATACGGATTGTTCCAAGGCGACGAGATGATAGCCGTTCTTCACAGCCAGAGTGTGCACTTATGGCCCACTCAGAGTTTTGAGCAGGCCCCTACCCTTTCTTTTGGCGCCGGCTTGGCCAATGGCGACTATGAAATCTGTCCTATCAGCGCCAACATTGACAACAACCAATGGATGAAAGACCGTGGCGCAGACCGCCATTTCATCCGTGCACACATCGACGATAACGAGTTGGTACTAACACCCGTCCCCTTGGCCGATTTCGAAGTGAACGAGGTAAGTATCAATGGCAGCAAGATGACGATTAACTTAACCAACCCCCACGAAGAGTTCAACGGCACCGTGAGACTTTACACAGATGAAGAATACATCGCGGAAGAGCAGGTGGCCATTGCCGCCGGTGAGACCTGCAACATCTATTTATATCTTTCCAAAGACCATCCGCTTACCAATGCCGACATCTTCTACCTGAGTGTAGACCAGTATGACGACAACTATTTCTACAGCAACGGCAGCAATGTTGGTGCTGAACTGGAAAACGAGATAGAGATACTAAACATGAAGGAGAGCGACGGTGATAACATCGCATATGGCGGCAAGCTCTTTTACAACATCAACGTCAGCAATGTTGGCAGCGGCACTTATCATTATACCCTCGACATCAACCTACGCGACATCACACGCGACAAGACCAGCAACAACAAACGGTTCATCGCAGATATTGCCCCGGGCGAGACCCTCACCATTCCGATGCAGGCCATTATCACCAAAAACATGTTTGGCAAAATCTTCCAGATAGAGATAGCCCACAAAGCAGGCAAGGAGACCGTGACGACCATTAGCCCATCTTTCAAATGCAGTAAGGGAGCCGTCTTATGGATGGAAAACGGTGAGATGAGCACCCTTGCCGCCTCATCGACCATCACTATTCCCGAAAATGTGGTGGCCGCAGAATTGAGCGCCGCTTACACGACAAACGTCATCGCCAACTCCAACCCCAACACCATCTATTTGTTGGGCGAAGAAGTACCACCAGGTCTTGTCGGCCACAATGTGGTAAGCGCACAGGGCATGACTGGCAAGTTGGATTTATACGATGGTTATCCCTATTTTGTGCCCACAGCCATCCAGACCGATGCCATCCATTACCATCGTACGGCGAGAGTGGAAGACAGCGGATGGTCGATGCTGATGTTGCCTTTCGCCCCAACGGCAATTCGTACAGCTACAGGCGAGAGCGTGACCTGGCCCACTACGAGCCTTTCGGGCAACAGCGATTTCTATCTTTTCCAACCCAAGCAAGTGACACAGGAAGGGATTGTCCTTGATGCCGTCAGTGAGATGAACGGTGTACTTCCCTACTTTATATCGATTCGTGAAAAGTACCAAGGACAGGAATTGGTGTTTTCTCTTCAAGAAAAGAGTACACTCCCACCAACAGAAGAAACCAACTACCGCCATACTTTGGACGCGGGTTCTTCATTCCAAGGTACTTACATGGAAGAGCATCCAACAGAAGTATTTACGATGGAAGGCCTGCAGATGGTTTTCAGCAACGCCCCCGTCACGGTGCCGCCCTTCCGTTCCTACCTGAACGCCATTGTGGACCAAGAGACGCTGCCTCTGATTTTCCCCTTCAACGTAAATACCGGCATAGCCACAGTGGAGAACTGTGCAGCAAAAAACAACGGTTACATTTACAACATGCAGGGCCAACGCATGGGCGCCACATCCGACCTCCCAAGTATGCCCCACGGTATCTATATCATCAACGGAAAGAAAACAACCCATTAAGAAAACAAGGATATGAAACGATTCATCACCATGCTCGTGACGGTGTTGGCCGTCATGACGTTTTTCAGCCAAGAGAGCTCGGCCCAGCGGGCCATACGTCCCAACCCCATCGCTAGACAGCGACTATCTTCGTATATCTATTGGGAGAAGAGCGACTCCACCACCGACCGCACCACCACGTATTACCACCTCACGCTTGACTATCTGGTGCGTCAATCAGGCACCCGCTTCGACACCATACAGGTGGCTTCCAAAGTGGCTCAGGAGGTGAAGAACCGTATGGAGCACACCAACCTTTACCTGGCCGACTACCGCTACCGCACACGCCGTTCTCTGCGTTTGGGCAGACAGAACAGGGGCAGTTGGTATCTCGAAGTGGAATGTGGGCGTACGCACACCTACGTCAGTCAAGGAGACATGGATTTCTGGACCGATGACAAGGAAAGGTTGGAGGATTATGCCGCCTACCGAAAAGCCATGTACGAAATCAATAACTATCTCGATACGTTCTTCAAACAAAATTGAAGTTAAAATGGAGTTAAAAAGGAAGTTAAAATGGACGATAGCCTGTAACTAAGTATTGTCCATTTTAACTTCCCCTTTAATTCCCATGAGCGAAGCGAATTAACTACCCCTTCTCCCTATTCAACTCCTTATCTATCTCCCTATTACAAGATGAAACGCAGGGTAGTTTGCGAACTGTTTATCTCAAGTTGCACCTGCGCCCCGACCATCATGGGGAAATTATTGAGGTGGGCATGACCAACTGGGAAATCGAAACATACCGGCAGGTCGGGGTATTTCTTCAGGAAAGTGCTGAGCATGTGATACATATCGTCGAACCCCTGATCGGGCTTTTTGTATTTCGCGAATTTCCCCACGATCAGTCCTTTGAGTCGTCCTAACACACCCCGAAGCTCCAACATGTGGAGCATGCGGGCTACGTGTGACATGTTTTCACCCGTATCTTCGATGAAAAGAATGATGTCATCGATGTCAAGGATATCGAAAGGCGACCCAGCCAATCCACCATACACAGACATGTTGCCCCCCACGAGCGTCCCCGTGGCCACGCCCCTATGGTTGTGACTGTTCGCGGGCACCCGATAGACAGGCATCTTTCCGAAGAGCATGTCATGGACAGCACGGCTCACCGTGTCTTCCGCCTGTTCATAACCCAGGGCCTCGCACATGCTTCCATGAATCGACATCACGCCTGCACGCGCCTCAGCACATAGCAGAGCCGTAACATCACTAAATCCGACAATCCACTTCGGATAGCGGACGAAAGAGTCGACAGGCAGTTCGGACAACACCTGTGGTGCTCCGTCTCCGCCACGTGTTGCGATAATGGCCTTTACAGCGGGATTGCGCAAAGCCCAAAGCAAGTCGTCGCGCCGCTGTTGCGGTGTGCCTGCGTAGCCATGCCACGATTTTAGCACGTTAGGAGAGGCAACGGGTACCAGTCCCCATTTTCTCAAGGCACGGCTTCCCGCATCCACCATCTCTTGTGTGGCTTCGCTCGACGGTGAGATGATGGCCACCGTGTCGCCTGGCACAAGAAAAGGCGGAATGACGAATCCGTCAGCCGCCTGAATTATTGTTGTAATCCACGATAAGAAACACAGGGAGAGCCATTTCTTCATGAAAGATGGGTTTGAGAGTTTGGGGGTGTGTATGGGATTACTGAACACGCTCATATAGGGCGGCAAGTTGGCGAGAGGCATCGCGATGGGCTGTGGCCTCCACATCCACGTCGAGCGACCGGCCTCCGGACATGCCGATACGCATACGGCGGGCATGGGCTATACGTTCCAATTCGGAACGTTCCACGCGGTATGTGCTATACGAATAATAAACCTTTCCTTGCTGCGAGAACTGCCCATTGGCCATCGCAGTGTATTTGAGGACATCCTTCTCTCCTACCTTGAGCAATAGTTTGTCGCCGGCATTCACCTGCGTGATGGGTTGTGTGCTCTTGATGCCCACGGTAAGGTAATAGGCTTTCTGCTTGCCCTCAATCTTCACCGAATAACCAATATATACCAGCGGGCTCTTTCCCTGCGGGGTGAGCACAGCCGATTTTGTTGACACCACCCTTTTGCCGTCGCGTTTCTCGTCGAGGAGTATCTGCGAGAAAGCGGCAACTGCCACGAACACCGTCAATATGGTAAGAATAAACCTTTTCATGTGTTTTTTACAACTCTTTTTCGTTATAATCAAGGTTATAACGACGATAGGGGCGATTTATTGCCTTGATGATTCGTTAAATGGCGTTAAGGTTATATGAAAATTGATGGACTTCTCCCAAACTTGCACTATCTTTGCTCTATAAAAATCGATTTCTTTATCGAACTGACATTTTATTCGTTAATTTCTATCTTTGCAAAAAAGGAACCATGAATATTCTGGAGGCTATCGAGCGTCGGCACAGTGTCAGGCGTTATGAGGACAGGGACATCGAACCCGAAAAGATACGTGCGCTGCAGCAGTTGGTGAATGAATGTAACCACGACACGGGGATGCACATACAGATGGTTGTCAATGACCCGAAAGCTTTTGACAGTAGGTGGGTACACTATGGCCGTTTTTCGGGCGTACGCAACTATTTCGTGATAGCTGGAAAGAAATCGAAAAAACTGGAGGAAAAAGGCGGCTACTACGGAGAACGGTTAGTGTTGGAAACCCAGATGATGGGCTTGAATACCTGTTGGGTGGCACTGACCTATCGAAAGAACCCTGAGGTGTACAATCTGGCAGAGGGGGAGAAAGTGGTATGCGTGATTGCCTTTGGCTATGGCAAGACACAAGGTGTGAGCCATAAAATTAAGCCTCGTGCCGAGGTAATGGAATGCGACGACATGCCCCCAGAGTGGTTCACCCGCGGCGTTGACGCCGCCCTTCTGGCTCCCACGGCGTTGAATCAACAAAAATTCCGTTTTATCCTGTGCAACGGCAACAAGGTGAGGCTGCGCAAAGGATTCGGATTTTGGACGAAAGTAGACCTTGGCATCGTGAAGTACCATTTCGAGGTGGCCGCCGGCAAAGAAAACTTCGAATGGACTCAATAAATGAGGTACATACAACAAATTACACGAATTTCACGTATGAGGGGCACTCATAATTCGTGAAATTCGTGTAATTCGTTGTAAGGTCTGTTACTTTGCGTAGGCCACGGAACGCGTTTCGCGGATGACGGTAATCTTCACCTGTCCTGGATAGGTCATTTCCGTTTGTATCTTATTGGCAATTTCGCCGGAGAGCGCCTCTGTCTGCTTGTCGTCCATCTTGTCTGCACCCACGATAACGCGCAATTCACGTCCGGCCTGGATGGCATAAGTCTTCGTAACACCCGGATAACTCATGGCGATGGCCTCCAAATCGTTGAGACGTTTGATGTATGCTTCGACAATTTCACGACGGGCACCTGGTCGGGCTCCAGAGATGGCATCGCACACCTGGACAATTGGAGCAAGGAGCGTGTTCATCTCCATCTCATCGTGGTGAGCGCCGATAGCATTGCATATATCTGGTTTCTCCTTGAATTTCTCGGCGATCTTGGCTCCATAAAGGGCATGAGGCAGTTCACTCTCCTCGTCGGGCACCTTGCCGATGTCGTGAAGCAAGCCCGCACGTTTGGCCTTCTTGGGATTTAGTCCCAGTTCGGAAGCCATGACGGCACACAAGTTGGCCGTTTCACGTGCATGTTGCAGAAGGTTCTGTCCATACGAAGAGCGATATTTCATCTTGCCTACAATGCGGACCAACTCGGGGTGCAAGCCGTGGATACCCAAGTCGATGGCCGTGCGCTTACCCGTTTCCACCACCTCGTTTTCTATCTGCTTGCGAACCTTGGCCACCACCTCTTCAATACGTGCCGGGTGGATACGTCCGTCGGCCACCAACTGGTGTAATGCCAGGCGGCATATCTCACGGCGTATGGGGTCGAAGGCCGAGATGACGATGGCCTCCGGGGTATCATCGACGACGATTTCCACGCCTGTGGCCGCCTCAAGGGCACGTATGTTACGTCCTTCGCGCCCAATGATTCTTCCTTTCACCTCGTCGTTGTCGATATGGAACACCGACACGGAATTTTCTATGGCCGTCTCCGTGGCCACACGTTGGATGGTCTGGATGACAATTTTCTTCGCCTGGGCATTGGCGTTGAGTTTCGCCTCGTCCATGATTTCGTTGATATACGACGCTGCATCCATTTTCGCCTCATCCTTGAGACTTTCCACAAGACGACTTTTGGCCTCCTCGGCGCTCAACCCAGACAACTCCTCCAGCTTCTCACGTTCCTTTATCTGCATCTTGTCGAGCTCTTCCTTCTTCAGCTGAAGCACTTTCTTCTCGTTGTCGATACGCTGCTGCGCCTGTTCCACCTCCTGTTTCTTGCGGCCCAACTCTTCTTGACGTTGGTTCAGAGAGATTTCCCGTTGCTTGAGACGGTTTTCACCTTGCTGGATTTTCTGCGTGCGTTGCTGCACCTCTTTCTCCAGTTCAGCCTTTTTATTGAGGAATTTCTCCTTCACCTGTAGTTCCTTCTTTTCCTTAAGTACCTGGGCTTCCTTTTCGGCAGCCTCCATACGTTCGTTATATTGTCCTTTGAGGACATACCTGAATATGGAGTATCCAGCCAATCCTCCAATGAGGAGAGCCGCCACTGCCACAATAATAGATATTAGCATTTGAAATTATAGTTTGATGATTAAAAATATTCTCTTTTTCACGACGATAGTGCTTCCTCTATCTCCTCGGTAATGTCGGCGAGAATATCTTTCAGGGAATCCACCTCCTTACGTTCGTGCTCGCGTTCGAATTTAATGGCGATGTCGAGCAAGGACATATAGAGAATGGTCTGCAAATCATAGCGTTGGTGGTATTTGTTGGCATAGGTATTCACCGTTTCGCTAATCATCTTTGCAGCACGTCTATACATCTCCTCCTCCTCGGGCATAATGATGACCGGGATTTCGGTGTTATAGACGTGCAGTCTTATTCTGATTTGCTTTTTTTCCTTTTGTTTTTCAGACATGTCTCACCTCATTTCTCACTGAGTAGTGTGATACACTTGTTGACTTCCCGGATGAGTTTTGAGAGTCTTACTTTCGCGGCGTCCATGTCTCGTTCTGTTATCTCGAGCATTTTCGCCATTTTGAGGGAATTGAAGTCGTATTCGGCTTGCCTGAGCTTCGCCTCGAGCTCTTCTATTGTATGTTGCTGTTTCAGCACTTCCTCTTTCAGTTCACTATTCTGCCGACGAACCTCCTGATAATGAAGAATCATCTGGCGAACTCTTGTGGTGAACAGTTTCAAGGGTTTGTCTTCAACAGCCATGTATTACAATTTGTTGCAAAATTACGTCAATATTCCGAGAAATGCAAATTATCGTCCGTTTTTTTGAACGACGAGTGTGTTAACCACGGTTGTCAGTTATGCTTTTGCCGTGTTATCCTCTTTGCTTCTCGGCTCTTTCTTGGCGAGCATGACCACCTGGTAAACGAAGTCAGTGACCCATTTCTGGGAGAACCCCAGACGCTGGTTGTACTGTCTGAGTGAGAGCACCGTCTTGACGACACCTGGGTCTTTAAAATCGTTCTTCACAAACAAGTCGTTGACCGTCTTCTCAGTCATGGCATACAAAGTTTTCTTGAACATCGACGGCATCCTAAGTTTGAACTTCATGAGGTTACCCATGAGCATCATCAAGTCTTGGGAAAAGCCTTGGAACTGTAACAAGTAAGGCTGAACATCGGTAATTCTTTTACAATTTTTCTTGATGCTGGCATCAATTTCGCCAAAGAAATCGTCATCTGTTTTGTAAATTTCTTTCATCATTTTCTTACACCGAATCTTTTCAGCCACACCCAATTTATTTCTTTCCGTGGCAATGCGCAGGGTAGTTTTGAAAGTTCTCAGGTCGGGCACCATTCGCATGTCGGTAATACCTATTTTTTCAGCTAAAGAAGATTGGAAATACACCCTGACCAGGGTCATATAATCTTCCATTCCACCTATCTTGGTTTCTCCGGCCTGTTTCTTCCCGAAGAGTTTAGAAAATAATCCCATAGTAAAAAATTTTCGTATAAAAATTGATATATATTATCAGTATCGTCTGCAAAGTTACAAAGGAAAAATGGAAAGACAAAAGGAAAAGCCCAAAAAGTGGTTTCTCCAGACTGGTGTAAGGACTCTGTTGCCCCAAAGGCACTTACTCTCTCCATTATTTGCATGTTGGAAAACAAAAAAAGTCAAAAATCTGCGCTGCAAGAGTGCTTTTTTAGCGCAATGTTTTTATTATTCCGCCAAATATTTGTATCTTTGCAGGCAATTTATACTATAAGTGGTAATGGAAAGCTATTCGAGTGGCAGCAAACTAATTCGCAACTTGGTCATTTTAAGCGATTTCGTATTGCTTAATATGTTATTGTTGGCATTTCTGCAATTTTTTCCAGAGATTGTTCCCCATACGATAAAAGACACCCCTCGTTTCGATTTTTTCTTCGCCAACCTGGCCTTGGCTGTGGCGGAATTCTTTTTCCATACCATCATCCATGAACGACGCGTTTCGTTCGACCAGATTGCCGTGAGGGGCTTGCAGTTGGTGCTCACCCACGCAGGCATTTTCTTTGTTCTCTCCCGTATGTACGGTGAGAATGGTGGCTATTTCCGCTTTATTCTCATTTATACCCCTATTCTCTTTCTGCTGCTGTTGTTGATTCGCATCATTCAACTATACATATTAAGCAAATATCGCCAGATGGGCGGCAATACTCGTAGAGTGCTTTTTGTGGGCAGCGACCCCGCGAATATGATGTTGTTCGAGGAATTCATGGCCGACCCCTCCACTGGTTACCAAGTGATAGGGTATTATTCGAATGAAAAGATAGAAGGCGCATCCGAACAACTGTCACTCCTTGGCTCGCTCGAAGAACTCGATGAGTTATGCTCCAACGATGAGCCACCGAGAAAGATTGATGAGTTGTTCTGTTGCCTTTCTCACGACGAATCGGAACGCATCAGCCACATTATGCAGTTCTGCGACAAGAACGTGATACGATTCTACTACGTGCCACGCATGCAGGGCAATTTCCGTTTGAACCTCATTCCCGAGCGCTTCGGCACCATGACGTTGTTTACGAACTACGCCGAACCACTGACCAAGATAGGCAACAGGTTCGTTAAACGCACCTTCGACATTGTTTTCAGTCTGTGTGTATGCCTGTTTCTCGTGCCCTTGATTCCCATCATCGCATTGATTATCAAGATACAGAGCCCAGGGCCCATCTTCTTTGTTCAAAAGCGTACAGGATTAAACGGCAAGGAATTCAACTGTTATAAATTCCGTTCGATGCATGTGAACAAAGATGCCGACCTTCAACAAGCAACACTTGACGACCCACGCAAGTTCCCCTTCGGCAACTTCATGCGTAAGACAAATCTCGACGAATTCCCCCAGTTCTTCAACGTGCTAAAGGGCGATATGAGTATTGTGGGACCGCGCCCCCATATGTTGAAACATACTGAAATATACAGCGGACTCATCGACAAATATATGGTGCGCCACTTCTCCAAGCCCGGCATTACCGGTTGGGCACAAGTGTCGGGATTTCGTGGTGAGACGAAAGAGTTGTGGCAGATGGAAGAGCGTATCAAGCGCGACATCTGGTATATTGAAAATTGGTCGTTCTGGCTCGACCTTCGTATCATAGGCAGAACTTTCTTAAGCATCATTAAGCCTGATAAGAATGCCTATTGAGTTACGGATGACGAGTTAAGTATTTGGAAGTTAGTTAGGAGTTACGTATTTCAAAAATATAAACATCATTAAAAAAGATGAAAGGAATCGTACTGGCAGGCGGATCTGGAACCCGTCTCTATCCCATCACCAAAGGTATCAGCAAGCAAATGATACCCATCTTCGACAAACCGATGATCTACTATCCTATATCGGTATTGTTGAGGGCGGGTATTCGTGAGATTCTGATTATCTCCACTCCCCACGACTTGCCCGGTTTCCAAAGACTTCTTGGCGATGGCAAGGATTATGGCGTGCGCTTTGACTATGCCGAGCAGCCCAGTCCCGATGGTTTGGCCCAAGCGTTCATCATCGGCGAAGAATTCATCGGTGATGACGATGTTTGTCTGGTGTTGGGTGACAACATCTTCCATGGACCAGGATTCACCCGTATGCTGCGCTCCAGTGTAACGAGAGCCAATGACGGCGAGGCCACGGTTTTCGGATATTATGTGAACGACCCCGAGCGTTATGGCGTTGTGGAATTCGACATGGACGGCCATTGTGTGAGCATCGAGGAGAAACCCACCCAGCCGAAGAGCAACTACGCCGTCGTGGGATTGTATTTCTATCCGAACAGCGTGGTAGAGATCGCCAAGGGCATCAAACCAAGTGCCCGTGGTGAGTTGGAGATAACATCGGTGAACCAAGAGTACCTGCGCCGTGGCGAATTGCATGTGGAAACCTTGGAACGTGGTTTCGCATGGCTCGACACAGGCACCCACGACAGCCTCTCCGAGGCGAGTACATTTATTGAGGTGATAGAGAAACGCCAAGGGCTGAAAGTGGCCTGTTTGGAAGAAATTGCCTTGAAGAACGGATGGATAGACAAAGCCACCCTGCGCCGTTTGGCCGAACCCATGGCCAAAAATGACTATGGACAGTATCTCTTAAAGTTGGCCTCAGACGAATGAGACATCAAGAATTATCATCATTAGGAATCATTTTTCATAATAAATAAAGAAGAAACAACAATTTAATAATAGAAATGGAAGAACAAAAAACAGTAGGAGCTGAAGCTGTCCAAGTAGAGGAAGGTCGTAAAGTGTTCAGTTTCGCGAACATCTATGCGACAATCATCCTAAATTGGAAGTGGTTTATCCTCTCATTGATTATTTGTTTGGGGTTGGCCGCCATTTACCTGCGCTATGCCACTCCCCTGTATCAGTCATCGGCCAAGTTGCTCATCAAGGAAGAGAGTTCCGGCCGCAAAAGCAGTGTGCTTCAGAGTATGACAGCAGGTGTTATCTCCAACTCGCAAGGTATCGACAACGAAATGGAGATTATCTCATCACACTCAATAGCCACCGCTGCCGTACGCGATCTAAAATTGTATGCCACGTATACCAACCAAGGTCGTGTTAAGGACATTTTGCTTTACAAGAACCAGCCTGTGAGTGTTGATGTTGACGCTGACCACTTGGAGAATTTGGGTGGTCCCATCAATTTCACCATTGAGCGTGACGGCAACAATTACAAAGTATCGGGTACCTATTATGCCGTTGACGAAGACGATTTGGTGTCGGGTCCTTATAGTATGAACAAGACGTTCACCACGTTGCCCCAAACCTTCCGCACGCGTGCAGGAGACATCACCTTCTCTCAGAACAGACACTACAAAATGAGCGATGGACAAAAGATGTTCGTCAACATCATCACTCCGTACAATGCCGCATACAAATACCGTGGGGCATTGTCTGTTGCTCCCACCTCGAAATCGACGACCATCGCCCGCCTGGTGATGACCGATGAGATACCAGAGCGCGCACGCGACTATTTGAAGCAGTTGGCCATCTGTTACAACCGCGATGCCAACGATGACAAGAACATCGTGGCTCGCCGCACAGAAGAGTTCATCAACGATCGTCTGGAGAAGATCAACGCCGAGTTGGGTGAGACAGAAGGACAGTTAGAAGAATACAAACGCCGTCACCATATGGTGGAGCTTCGCATGAACGCCTCACAAGCTGTTTCCAGTGCAAATGACTACGAGCAAAAACTGGCTGACGCCAACACGCAGGTGGCTTTGCTCAACAGCATCTCAGACTATATGAACGAGCCCGCCAACCGCTACCAAACACTGCCAACAAATGTTGGTCTTAGCGATGCCACAGCTGCGGCACTCATCAACCGCTACAATGAGATTGTACTCCAACGCAACCGTTTGCTACAGTCGGCCAGCGAGGAGAGCCCCTCAGTACAACCGCTTACCGCACAGCTCGACGACTTGAGCAACAGCATTCGCCGTGCCATGACACAGAGCCGTAGGAACATGGAAATACGTCGTAGCGGCATGGCACAACAGTATGGACGCTACTCTGGACAGATTTCCGCCACTCCCGAACAGGAACGCATGCTAACGCAAATTGGACGTGAGCAAGAAGTGCGAAGTGGACTGTACCTGATGCTTCTCCAAAAACGCGAGGAGAACTCCATCTCATTGGCAGCCACCGCCGACAAAGGAAAACTTATCGACGAGCCGCAGGGACAGACAAAAATCAGTCCCAAGTCATCGAGCATCATGATGGGTGCTCTGCTGGCAGGCTTGCTCATACCTACTCTCATCCTGTTCCTCATCGAATTCTTCAGATACAAGATTGAAGGTCACGACGATGTTGCCAAGCTGACGAACCTGCCCATCATCGCTGATGTGGCGGTGGCCAGTGAGACGGCAAAGACCAAGGCCGACATCGTGGTACACGAGAATCAGAACAACCAGATGGAGGAAATCTTCCGATCCATGCGTACAAACTTGCAATTCATGATGGAGGAAGGACAGAAAGTGGTGATGTTTACTTCGAGTACGTCCGGTGAGGGTAAGACGTTCAACTGCGCCAACCTAGCCGTCAGCTTTGCCTTACTCGACAAAAAGGTGGTGTTGGTGGGTCTTGACATCCGTAAGCCCCGTCTGGCAGAGTTGTTCGAACTCGATGACCACAAACACGGTATCACACCACTTTTGTCGATGCACGACCCGAAGGCCGAAGATGTGAAAGCCAACATTCTTCCTTCTGGCATCAACGACAACCTAGACCTGCTGTTGGCTGGTCCAATTCCACCCAACCCGACGGAGTTGATGTCACGTCCGAGTCTCGACAAGGTGATCAATATCCTAAAAGAAAGCTACGACTACGTGCTTATCGATACCGCTCCTGTAGGTCTTGTTACCGATACACTGCAAATTGGTCGCGTGGCCGACGCTACGGTTTACATGTGCCGTGCTGACTACACACCGCGTAGCAGCTTCGACTTGATCAACAGTCTGGCCTCCGAGAAGAAACTGCCCAATATGGCTATCGTCATCAATGGTATCGATATGACCAAGAAGAAGTATGGCTATTACTACGGCTATGGCAAATATGGCAAGTACGGACGCTACGGACGCTATGGCACCTATGGCAAGTACGGACGTTACGGCAGTTATGGACGTTATGGCTCATATGGTTCCTATGGCAACTACAGCAATAGCCATTACGGCAGCAAGAGTGACAACTCTGTGAAGCACTAATTTCCAACTATTCTATCATGACAATAGCAGTAGATTTTGACGGAACGATTGCCGAAGACAGATACCCTAAAATAGGCACTGAGATCCCTTTCGCGATAGACACCCTGAAGATGCTGATTGCTGATCACCACAAGGTTATACTCTGGAGTGTTCGTGAAGGTGAGCTCCTGGACGAAGCCGTGCAGTGGTGCCGTGAACGCGGTGTGGAATTTTACGCTGTGAACAAGGACTTTCCAGAGGAGAAGGAGCACCTAAACCAGAGTTTCTCCCGCAAGATCAAGGCAGACATCTTTATCGACGACCGCAACGTTGGCGGATTGCCCGACTGGGGAGTCATCTACCAGATAGTGAAAGAGAACCGCACTTATCATTCCATCCTCCGCGACAGGATGCGTCAAAGTCTCGAAGACCATGAGCCACCAAAGAAGAAGCATTGGTGGAGTAAGGGATAAGAACAACGAAAGAAGCCGTCTAAGACGGCTTCTTTTTTTTATTATACCATAGAATAGGTGATCCCTATTGGTTTGACGGCTCCACATGTACGGCAAGATGGGTAACCTGGTCGTATTTATCGTTGATGAGCTGTTTTATTTCTTTTACCCGCTGGTGAATCACATCGAGTGAATCTTCACCACTCATGGTTACATTGAGTTCGATGGCCATCTGGCCACCCACCTTACGGGTGAGCACGCCCGTCACAGCCTCCACGCCATCTACCCCCGCAGCCAACTTAGCCAGGTCAGCTTCAGTATCCTCGGGCAAACTCTTGTCAAGCAACTCATCGAGGGCATTGCGGAACAGCCGGCATGCCTCCAGCATGACGAAGAGACAGATGACCATAGCCGCCAATACATCAAGCACTTTCCATTTTCCAGCGACAATGACCACGGGCAGGAGTACGATAAAGGTGCCCAACGATGACCACATGTCGAAGTCGTAGCGATGGGCGGCACGCGTAAGGACATCTGAGTTCAGTTGTTGGGCATGACGCACGGCAAACCTTGACAGAGCCAGCAACACAAAAACGCTGACTACAGCAGCGATAATGGCCGCAAAACGTACATTCACAGGAAAGACACCCTGCATGAACAGGATGAAATCACCGGCACATTTGAATCCCCAGAAAAAGGCGGCCACAAAAAGCACCAAACTTATCGCTAGACACATTACTGTGGCATAACGACCATAACCATAGTCATGACTGTCGTTCTTTGCCCGTTTGTTGAGCGCCATGAATGCGACAGCCAACCCATCGCCGAACAGATTGAACAGCGAATGGATGGCATCAGCCATCAATGCGGCTGAATGGGCACAAATGGCCACGTAGAACTTCATGACCAACAGCAACAGATTGGTTGAAGCCCCAGCCACCACGTATTTCTTTTCCTTATTATTCGTTGTGGACATATCTTGTCAGTCTATATACGCGCTCAGCGCATGTATTTTTCCAGTTTTTCATAGGGCAAGACGAAATGGAACAAGCCATCTACGAAGGAACCAATCTGGTAAGGCTGGAAACTGAACACAACCCCCTCTTCCATCAAAGCTGCCTGTGGCACAGTATTCTTTCCTATGTAACGATCCTGCCTTTCCATCTCTTCTTCCAAAGCAGCCACTACTTTTGACATGGCGTTTTTCTTGAAGAGCGTTGTATTGTCAACTACCTCGCAACGTTCCATGTCGAACGTGACATATTTCTCGCCTGGATAATCGTGAGCCCCATAGGCGAAGAAATCAGTTGAGATAAACAGCGTGACGTAGCGTTCGCTCACATACCTTGGAGTGATGAATACCCTAAGGTAACACAACGGATAGCCAAAATCTTCGTTTTTCAGGTAATACACCTGCCTCATATACACATCACGGTAATGGTCGAGCACATCCTGTCCCACCGTATTGTCCTGGACGATGAATGCGGCCGGATTGTTCCTCTTTAGCACCGCCATGGGCAGCGAACTCTCGCTGATGTTCTGTTCCATGAACATATCGCCAAAATAGATGGCATCCATATTGGTGAATGTATCCACATAATTCACTATCCACTGACGCATGAAATCCCATGCCTCACCTTCTGCCGTAGGATAGTCCACCAACAACTCGCAACCGAAGTTATTGGTGTCACAGGCCCGGAAATTACAGGGGGATGTTGACTCACACCGTTCAAAGAGGTCGGGATAATCATTTTCCACGAACAAGCTGTCGTGCCTCAACTCGCTGAGCGGTTTCCGAAGCATCTCACATCCCAATCGGGCATATACATAGCCTTCCTTAAACACCGTGTCGGCAGGCACTGCCGGACCAATGGGAAAACGATCACCGTACTCACTAAGCAGCGAGATAAAATGCACGTCTTCGTAGTCCACATACAACATATAGTATCTCACCCCGTCGACCACCATCAACGAATCGGTCGTGGCATTGCGGTAATCGTCCATGAAGCCTGCATAACGCTGAGCCATGCTCTTCTGTGAGAACATGGCCACCAGAAAAAGGATGAGGTAGCCACTGTGGAACCGTTTATTGTTGTGCATGATAATATAATATATGGTGCTGTCTATTATGCAAAGATACACAAAACAAATGACAAAACCTTTAAAAACAAAAATAATTTTCAAAAAAAAGAGTTATAAAAGAGATGAGAGATAAAATATTCCTTTTCCTGCTTCTCCTGCTTATGAGCTGCGCCACTAAAGCAGAGGTAGATAGTCTAACGGTGGAATACCTTGAAGAGGTGGAACTGACAAGCATCATGGCCCGTACTGCAGGATTCCGAGAATACTGCACCGACTTCGCAGAAGCCTACAACGAAGAGACGAGCATGTGGTTCACCCCCTTCGCTGACCATCCAGCCATTCATTTCCTTCAAGACTTACGCGACCGCTATCACGTCAGTCATGATGCGCTGGCTTCATTGGCTCTACACCTACAGAAGAACACTGATGGATATGTATTGCGCGACAACACGGAAGAGTTGTCGGCCCGATGGTCGGCTGTTGACAAGGACAGTCTGCTTGATATGATCAATGCGTTTTACAAAGACAGTCATTTTCACGATTTCTTCGAGCAACATCAAACCTTCTATGAAGAACAGTGCCGACTGTTCGCCAATGCATTGGTTGATAGCATCGACACACGCTGGCTGGAACATTTCCACGGTGCTGTTGGCGACCATTTCCACATAGTGTTAGCCTTCACCAACGGACGTCACAACTACGGTCCATCACTTACTACTAAAAGTGAGAAGGAAAATTACGCCATTGCAGGCTACGTGACCCCCCGACTGATACGACTGAATGGTTTCACTCCTCATAACCTCTACGGCGACATGATCGTTCATGAATTCAACCACTCGTTCATCAACCCCTTGCTCCGCGACAGTTTGTTCCGCCAGTCCATGCGCCCATTAGGCGAAGAGATGTTGCGACGTTCCTACCACACGATGACCAACATGCAGTATGGCCGGTGGGACATCGTGGTGAATGAGACGTTGGTGCGCGCCACCACGCTTTTGTATAAGAAAGCCCATGGTTGTTCCCCCACTGAAACAGAACGTCTCATTCATGAAGAGGAGAGCCATGGCTTCCGATGGATGACCGATGTAGTAGCTTCATTGGAGTATTATGAGCAACATCGCTCCAACTACCCCACCCTACGCGACTATTATCCCAAATTGACCGATGATATCCGAAGGGCTTTATTCGTGGAGTTTTAAGGAATTAGTTACAAAGATGTTGCAAAGCAAGAAATAGTAATATCGATAGGTTTCAGCATACAGATATTTTCTTCATTTTGTAAAAGTTACTTGCACTCGAAAAGCTCAAATATATTTGGCTTTTCTCTCGTTTATCCGTAACTTTGCACCCACATAAGAAAAAAGGTTGTTTTTCAGTCTACATCAAGAGCTATTTCCATGTCTACCGATTTTCACGACACCTGTTTGAGCAATGATTCCCAGGCGGTACTTTCCGGGAAGGGTAAAAACATCATCCCCCCTCCACCAAAAGAGCCGTTATGGAAGCAATACCTTGAGAAGTTCAAGGATCCACTGATTATCGTTCTCTGTGTCGTGTTCACCTTTTCCCTTGCCGTATCCATTTATGAGTTTTTCTATGTGGGCAAGGGCAAGTCTGTACTCATCGAACCATTGGGCGTAGTGATAGCCCTGTTATTGGCCACCGGCATCGGTTTTATCTTTGAGGTAAAGGCCGCCAAGGAGTTCGACCTGCTGAGCACGGTCAAAAACAGTCGACCGGTGAAGGTTCTCCGACGTCCCCATGAGGGAAAGAAACCACAATACATGCAGATTGAGAAACAGGATGTGGTGTGCGGCGACATCGTCCGTCTGGAGAATGGTGACGAGGTTCCCGCCGACGGCATTCTTTTGGAAGCACTCAACTTGTTGGTCGATGAATCGAATTTTACCGGTGAGCCATTCGCCGACAAGTCAACAGACCCGTCGGCACATAGTGACGACTGCACATACCCTCCAAACCAACTTTTGCGAGGATCGACCATCATCGAGGGCACCTGCATCTACCGCGTGACGGCCATCGGCATGGATACTGAAGAGGGAAAGGGCGCTGCCCGCGTGCAGGAAGGCACACAGGTACAAACCCCGCTGAACCGCCAACTGTCGCAACTGGGACGGTGGATTTCCACGGCCAGTTTCATTATCGCCGCCCTCATCGTGGCGGGAAGGATGATTTACTATTTCTTCTTCGACGGCAATGCTAGCAACAACACCGACGTTTTGAGTATCCTTGAGTTCACTCTCGGTTCTATCATGCTCGCCGTGACACTCATCGTTGTCGCCGTACCTGAAGGTCTGCCCATGAGTGTCACCATCAGCCTAGCCATCAGTATGCGGCGTATGCTGAAAGAAAACAACTTGGTGCGCAAGCTCCATGCCTGCGAAACAATGGGTGCCGCCACCGTGATATGCACCGACAAAACAGGCACGCTCACGCAGAACAAAATGAGTGTGATGGACACCACGCTCATCGGCGACAGTCGCTCATCGGTCATCGCCAACCTCTGCGTGAATAGCACCGCCGAACTGGGCACGGACGAAAAAGGCAATCCCACTGTATTGGGTAACCCCACCGAAGGAGCCTTGCTGCGTTGGGCCGAGAAAGAGGGTGAAGACTACCGTCAGTATCGTCACAACCTGCATATTGTCAGCCAAATGCCATTCTCCACGGTCAGGAAATACATGGAAACCGTTGTCGACTATCCCGACGGGCGACGTGTCCGCTTCCTGAAGGGAGCCCCTGAATTGCTCGCATTAAAATGCGATATTCTCTCCCCATCAAACGAGTCATGGCAGAAAGCCAAGACAGCTTTGGACGAATACCAACGAAAAGCCATGCGCACCCTCGGTTTCGCCAGCCAGGACCTGACAGACGGCAATGAGCATCCGCTGGTGTTCGAGGGTGTATTCGGCATTGCCGACCCTGTACGCGACGATGTGCGTGCCGCCATCGACCAATGTATGAACAAAGCCCATGTACGCGTGATTATCGTCACGGGCGACACTCCTGGCACCGCCAATGAGATAGGTAGGCAGATTGGACTGCTCGATCCGGAGGAAGCGCCGCAGGACATGACGGGTCCAATGTTTGCCTCGCTAAGTGACGAAGATGCCCTTCGCTTAATCACATCGCGCGATTTCAAAATTATTAGCCGTGCACGTCCCGACGACAAGGCGCGTCTGGTAACACTCTTGCAACAAGCAGGAGAGGTGGTGGCTGTGACGGGCGACGGTACCAACGATGCCCCCGCGCTGAGCAAGGCCCAAGTGGGGCTGTCTATGGGTGACGGCACATCACGTGCCAAGGAAGCCAGCGACATCACCATCATCGACAATTCCTTCTCGAGCATCAACAAAGCCATCTTGTGGGGTCGGTCACTCTACCAGAACATCCGCCGTTTCATCCTTTTCCAGATGACCATCAATATCTGCGCCTGTCTCATCGTGCTACTGGGTGCCTTTCTCGGCCTCGACTCTCCACTCAACGTCACGCAGATGTTATGGGTGAACCTCATCATGGACACTTTTGCCGCCATGGCCATGTCATCACTGCCGCCTAGCCGTAGTGTACTCTATGAACATCCCCGCTCACCCAACAGCCATATCATCGACCGACACATGGGTTTGCAGATGCTTATCGTGGGGTTGCTGTTCTTCCTGCTGCTCTTTGGCATGTGGCAGTATCTATGGCATAACGACCTCACCTACGACGAGGGTATCGCCAGTCACCTTAACATGACCGACTTGAAAGCGTATGTCGCCGGTCTCATGGATTTCAGCAAGAAAAAGCCACATATACAAGAATATGAATTAGGAGTGTTTTTCACTTTCTTCGTAATGTTGCAATTTTGGAATCTCTTCAATGTCCGTTATTTTCATACCTACCGTTCGCTTGTCACAGACATCATCAGTTTCTTCCGCGGCAAGCGCAAGATAGGCGACGTGTTCAGCAAGAGTTTTCTTTTCATAGCCGTCTGCATACTTGCCGGACAGTTCCTCATCGTGAACTATGCCAGTTCTTTCTTCCATGTCTCACCGCTGAGCGGCAACGACTGGCTCATGCTAATCCTCGTCACCTGTCCTGTTTTGGTGGTAGGTGAAATCATCCGTATTGTGAGGATGGCAAGGCACGGGATGTTATTCAACTAGCCGTCGCTTGCATTTAACTTGTGACCTCGGCCTCACGGATGGCCCGCGCCACTTTCTTGCGCAATATGCGTTTGTAGACAAGGTGCCACCAACGCGCCAAAGGTCTTCCGAAAATGGTTTCCGACGGAAAAAGCCAAGCAAAATGAAGGTTACGCCAAATCTCCACAAAATATTGAGCGTAGACTGACTTCCCCTTGAATGCATAGCGCGTCTCATGATGACCGAAATTACCCGCCTCAAGAGCCTCACTAAGCAACAACCTACCAATCTTCTCATTAGGTTTTGCCAGCAGCATTTCATCCTCCAATCCAAAAGTGTCTTTCATTATCCACATCATACCCTGCGTAAACTTCCTCATGCTCAAGTGTTTGATGGTCTTCCAGTCCCCGAGCCGCTGTTCTTCCGTACAACCTTTCTTGAGCAGGTAATAATAGTCAATCATCTGACGCAGTCCCAGTCCCTCAAAAAAGAAATGATGCATCATGTGCGACATCTGAAAGATACGGTTGAAAGAATCGGTAGGCACGCATATACGTCCTGCCCCATCGGGTAGGGTTACGATATTTTTGAACTGCTCGTTACGCACCTTCTTGAAGTATTTTTTGAGCCGCCATTCGTAGAACAAGTTACCCATAAACGAGGGTGACATGTGTATTTCTGCCGCTGTCTGTTCCAGAACGGGGAAGTCGACATGGTGGTATTCGATTCCGGCATCGGGAACCATCTTTTTCACAAAGGTAAGCATCTCGATGTCGTCTTTATCTGTCCATAAATCCACATCGCCCGACATCCTCATATACGGGTCAGGATACATCAAGGCATTGCCCTGACCTTTGAGCACACAGCTTTTCATGCCCCCCTTCTTGTAGAGCAAATAAGTGAGTCGTGCCGAATCGCGGTTTACCGTCTCATTCTCAGTCTTTATAGCGTTATAATACGAGAGCCACTCTATGATCTTCCGTTTCTCTGGGCGAGGGTCACTCGCCTCCAACTTGTTGATGCCATGGAACACGACACCAACAATTGACTGTTTTTCTGCGAACTGCATCAGTCCGTCCCAGTCCATAGATTTCAGGCAAGAAGGTTTTTCCGCCTTCTCGTCGATACAGAATTTAAGGAAGTCGAGGTAATCGTTCACGTTTTCTCTGGTTTGTCAAGTGAGGCAAACACCGAATTGTTGGATACGTATTCCGGCACCATTTCTTTCATCTTTGCCACGATGGCCATGTCATCATATGTATTTGCGATATTGATAAGTTCATCAACATCTTCCTCCACCTGACTGTAATCATATTCGCGCACACAGGCGATACGTATCTTTTCGTGGAAACTCGGTTTGGTGTTCTCTTCATTCGAAAGCACCTCTTCATAAAGTTTCTCACCTGGGCGCAGTCCCGTATATTTAATTTCAATGTTCTTCGCCCCACTCAGGCGTATCATTTTCTTCGCCAGGTCGGCAATGCGCACAGGTTTTCCCATGTCGAAGATAAATATCTCGCCACCACGACCATGCGTCCCAGCCTCGAGCACCAACTTGCAAGCCTCTGGAATGAGCATGAAGAAACGTATAATGTTTGGGTCGGTAACGGTAACGGGACCTCCCGCCTTGATTTGGCGTTCAAAGAGTGGGATAACCGACCCATTCGACCCTAGCACATTGCCGAATCGGGTGGTAACGAATTGTGTTACGCCTGGTACCTTTCCGTCCTTGATGGCCTTGTCGAGGCTTTGCACATATATCTCGCAAATACGTTTGGAGCACCCCATGACATTCGTTGGGTTGACGGCCTTGTCTGTGGAGAGCATGACGAATTTTTTCACTCCGTATTTCACAGATAGGTCGGCAATGACTTTGGTGCCATAGACATTGTTCTGTATGCTTTCGCTGGGGTTGTTCTCCATCATGGGTACATGCTTGTAGGCAGCAGCATGGAACACATAGTCGGGTTGGAAACGCTGGAATATTATTTCCATCCTCTTCTTGTTGGCGATGCTTCCCACAATGGTTGTCGTCTTGATTTCAGGCCATTTTCGTTGCATCATGAGGCGGATGTCATGTTGCGGAGTCTCGGCGATATCGATAAGCATCAGTTCCTTGGGTCGATAGTCGGAAATCTGCCTTAAGATCTCGCTGCCGATGGAGCCGGCCGAACCAGTGAGGAGGATTTTCTTGCCTGTAAGCATATCACCCACCTTCTGCATATCCACCTCGATGGCGTTGCGGGGCAACAAGTCTTCGATGCTGATTTCCTTCAGCTGCGCGCTATCGAAATCGCCATCCTGTGACCACTCCTTCGTCTCGGTCGACATGTATATCTTCACGCCGGCCTCAATGAGCATGTCTTGCAGTTCCTGGTTGTCGCGGAACACTTCGTTTTGCAGCGGGGAGACGAGCACCGCTCCGATGTTCATCTCTTTGAGTGTTACCAAGAGGCGTTCGTTCACATCGTGGACTTTCACGCCCATGAGAATCTTGCCCCGCAGGCTATTGTCATGGCTGATAAAGCCTTTGAGTTGGAATTTCGAGTTTTTGTCGTTGCGGATGTTCTTAGCCAGACCCACACCACCATCTTTCACGCCATAAATGAACGTGCGAACCCCTTTGTCGGAACTGAACACCACGTCATACAAGGTCTTCACCAACACCCTCATGGCCCACATAAGAATAGTGGCCACCACATACATGGCAATGATTTGCCTTCCTTGCAGTCTGACAAACCTCAAGTTGAGGTAATAGATGGGATAATGGACAATGAGCGCTATAATGCAGGACAACCCCATAGCAAGACCCACTCTTTGAAGGTCAACAAAAGAGGAATAGCGCAACACCCCCGAATAGGTATGGAATACCCTGAATCCGATGATGTTAAAAATCATGTATACGAAGATGGTCTTCGACAAAAGCACTATGTTGCCCAATGTCACCGCTCCATTGTAATAGAGCCAGAACACAAATAATCCTGATAGATAACAAATAAGGCAATCCATGATGAATACCAGCCAATAAGGCAAGGCATTCTTCGAGAAATACCAATTGAGCAATTTGTTGAGCCAATTCTTGACCATTGTCTCTTTTTAATTACATCATTATTCTTTGATCGCTCTCACTACCCGTTGGAAGGCCTCGTCGTCAACCATGGGTCCAGAAGGCAGGCATAATCCCTGTGCGAACAATTTTTCCGACACGCCGTTAACGTACGCCGGAGCATCTTTGTATACCGGCTGCGAGTGCATAGGTTTCCACAACGGACGGCTCTCGATACCTTTTGCTTCAAGTTTCAGCCTGAGGTCTTCATATGAGTATCCCGTTTTTTTCTCATCCACGATGATGGTATTCAGCCAATAATTCGACTCCATATAGTCTTCGGGAGCGAGGTGAACCGTAATACCTTCAATGTCGGCCAGTTCCCTCTGGTAAGCCTTTGCCAGTCGTTGGTGATGCCTTATATGCTCTTCGGCCACTGTCATTTGCCCGCGCCCGATACCGGCACAAATATTACTCATACGGTAGTTGTAACCTATCTCCTTGTGCAGGTAGAATGGCATAGGCTCACGCGCTTGGGTGGCATAGAACATTATTTTCTTTTTCACCTCCTCGTCAGGACAAATGAGCGCCCCGCCGCCACTGGTGGTAATCATCTTATTACCATTGAAACTCATGATACCGAACTCGCCGAAGGTACCACAAATTCGCCCCTTGTATTTCGAGCCGAAGCCCTCGGCAGCATCCTCCACCACAGGGATGTCATAGTGTCGGGCCACCTCCATAATCTCATCGACATAAGCCGGCATGCCATAGAGGTAAACAGGGACGATGGCCTTGGGTTTCTTTCCCGTTATCTTAATACGGTCCTTAATGGCATCTTCCAGCAAGTTGGGATCCATGTTCCACGTTGCTTCTTCGGAGTCGACGAACACAGGAGTGGCGCCTTGGTAGACTATGGGGTTGCACGAGGCGGCGAAAGTGAACGACTGGCATATTACCTCGTCTCCAGGCTTGATGCCCAAATATACCATGGACAGATGTACAGCAGCGGTGCCGGCCGAAAGAGCCACCACCTTTTTGTCTTCTCCCACGAACTGTTCAAGATCGTCTTCAAAGCCATTGACATTCGGTCCCAAAGGCACTACCCAGTTGGTGTCAAAAGCCTCTTGGATATACTTCATCTCATTGCCGCTCATGTGAGCCAGACATAAATAGATACGGTCTGCCATGATCTGTCACTTTTTAAAAAGGAGTTGTTCTTCCAAAAATAATACAAAGATGTATTTTATCAGTCTGCAAAAGTACTACTTTTTTCGGTAGCCTCAAAGAAAAACCTTCAATTATTATCCTCTTGCTGGTTACCATCAATCTCTTCGCCACGTTTGAGTCGTTCCACGAACTCGTCTATCTTGTGCAACTCGCGCGGTATACGTATGTTCTGCGGGCAGTGAGGCTCACATTGTCCACAGCCGATGCAGTGGTCTGCCTGACGGAGGCGAGGTACGGACCGATCGAGTCCAATGAGATATTGACGTCGATATTTGTCGTAATTTTCATCACGATTATCATTGGGTAGCGTACCTTCGTTCTTGCATTTGTTGTAATGCACGAAGATGGCCGGGATGTCGATGCCATAGGGACAAGGCATGCAATACTTACAGTCGTTGCAAGGAATGGTTTCCACACCAACTATTTTTCTGGCTATCTCGTACAGGAAATCCTCATCCTCCTTGCTGACAGGTTGAAGAGGACAATAAGAGAGCAGGTTGTCCTTGAGATGTTCCATGTACGTCATGCCGCTGAGTACAGTGAGTACGCCTGCGGGAGTGCCGGCATAACGAAAAGCCCAAGAAGCTGCGCTGTGCTCAGGGTCACGCGTTTTCAATTCCTTGACAAGGAACTGGGGCAGGTTCGACAACCGCCCACCGAGCAGTGGTTCCATGATGACCGCCGGTATTCCTCGTTTTTCCAGTTCACCATAAAGGTAACGAGCATCGGTATTGCTGTCATTTATCTCATTGGCGTAATCCCAATCCAAATAATTCAGTTCTATCTGCACGAAGTCCCATTTATATTTGTCGTGTTGTGACAGCAGGTAGTCGAAAACCTCTATGGCCCCGTGGTATGAGAATCCAAGGTTTCTTATTTTCCCCTTTTTCCGTTCCTCTACCAGGAAGTCGAGCATACCGTTATCTATGTAACGACGATTGAGGTCATCCATCCCACTCCCCCCTATGGCATGAAGGAGATAGTAATCAATATAGTCGACCTGTAGTTCCTTGAAGGAGTTGTGGTACAACTCCATCGCTCCTTCGCGAGTATGCGTTGCTGGGTCGAAATTGGATAGTTTGGTCGCCACAAAGTACTTGTCGCGCGGGTGGCGGTGAAGGGCGATACCTGTTGATTTCTCCGACTGGCCCTGACAGTAAGCCGGTGACGTGTCGAAATAATTAACCCCGTGTTCTATCGCATAGTCAACGAGGCGGTTCACCTGTTCTTGGTCGATTTCCTCCTTACCTTCTCGTGCCGAGGCACCCCCCATTGTGGGAAGGCGCATCATGCCATAGCCCAGGAGCGACACTTTGTCGCCCGTTGTCGGGTTTGTGCGGAAGGTCATCTTTCCCAGAGGAGGTTCCACCTGGTTGACATATTCATTGCCTATGGCCCCTTCCGTTTTCTTGTCTTTGCATGCCACCAGCAATGCCGACGAGGCCACTGTACCTGTCCCTAACATTTGGAGGAAACGGCGCCGGTTGATATTTTTTTTGTTCATAGATGTTCAATGTTAATCGTGTTGTTTTTGGGTATCCATCCTTGACACCCTCCCATGAGAGGGTGGAATTGGTACTAAATAGTTCTATGTGCCTCGTGCCCTTCTACGAATATCGCAGAGAAAGGACGAGCCGGACACAAGTTTTCACAAGCACCGCATCCGATGCATTTCTCCTCATTTACTACAGGTACCGTCACCGATTCCTCGTCTTCGGGATCGGAAGGCACCATCTCAATAGCTCCCGTGGGACAATGTCGAGCACAGTTTCCGCAGTCAACACCGTCGGTGATGGCTACGCAGTTCTTATGGATGGGAACGGCATGTCCTATCTGAATGGCCGATTTCTCCGCCTGGGTGATGGGCTGTATGGCGCCCGTTGGACAAACCTCGGAACATGTCACGCACTCTGGCCGGCAGTATCCGCGCTCATATGACATAACGGGTTGCATAAGTGTCGACAATTCCGACGAAGGACGCAGCACCTGATTAGGGCATTTCGACACACAGAGCTGGCATGCCGTGCATCGGCGAGCCATATTGTTGGCACTCCAAGATCCCGGTGGCGTGATAGGAGTCTGACGTTCGGGAGCCACTTTCTCCTCGATGACCGCCAGGCCACCGTCCACCTTCTTTTTCTCTTGCGCCAACACCGTTGTGGCTGCTGCAGCCGTAGCCAAGAGGAAGGCTCGTCGACCCTCGCCTACTCCATCATCCTGTTTTAACTCGGCGGCAACATCTTCCTTTTTCTTTTTGGTTGTCACCATGGGACCTGGAGCATAAGTCAATGCACCGAACGAGCATTTGTCGACACAATTACCACACACCACGCATCTGGAATAGTCGACCGTCATCGTCTTGTAGTCAATACATGCAGCCTTGCAATTCTTTGAGCACAAACCACATTGCTTGCATTTATCATCATTGAACCTCACCTTGAACCAAGAGAATCGGGCGAAGAATCCCAACACCGTACCTACCGGACAGATAGTGTTGCACCATGTGCGTCCATGTCTCCATGCCAGGTAGCCTATAATCAGGAACGATGCTATCGCAATGACGAAGGTTGTGATACTCTTTATCCACACATCGACATGATAAAAGGTATAGCTATCCATGCGTTCTGCTATACCCGCAAGTATGTTGTTTCCCAGCATCCACAACGGCTGCAGCAGGTTCTGCGCTATCCTGCCGAAAGTGCTGTAAGGCGCCAACAGAGCCACCAGTGCACCAATGCCTACAATGATGGCGACGACCATAACCGCCAGCATCAGATATCGCAACCATGAGACGGCAGGCGAATAGGAAAACCTGTTTTTCTTTCTCTTGCCATGAACCCAAGATACTATATCCTGGAACACACCCAGCGGACAAATGACAGAACAATAAATCCTACCGAACACCAAAGAGAGCAGGACAAGTATGGCTATCACCACCACATTCACGGCCAGCACAGCAGGCAAGAATTGCACCTTAGCCATCCATCCAAGCCACGTATGTAGCGTCCCAGTAAAATCAAGCAGCATGAGTGTAATCAACGCGAAAAACACCACCGCCAAAAATCTTCTTGTTTTCTTTAACATAAAGTAATAGGTTTTATTAGAGCGTAACTATTTATCACTTCACCACAAAGATGCTCAGTTCGTAGAGCAACCAGATGGGCAGCGAAACAACGATGAGGGTAAACATGTCGACCGTAGGCGTAATAATCGCAGCCGCTATGAGTATTGCCACAATGGCGTGTCTTCGGTATTGTCTCATCATCTGCGCTGTAAGAACTCCCATTTTCCCAAGGCAGGCACAGAGCACGGGCAGTTCAAACACCAACCCCAGCACGATGGCCATCATGAAGAAAGCATCCATATACGACTGTAGGGTGAGCATGTTGGCCACCTCTTCGCTCACTTGGTAAGTACCCAAAAAACGTACGGTGAGAGGAAACACCACAAAGTAGTTTACCAATGAGCCTATGATGAACATCACATATGTCCATCCCAACGCTCTGACCACATATCGACGCTCTTTATCATAAAGCGCAGGAGCCACAAAGCCGAAGAGTTGATACAACACATAAGGAGAGGTCACCACGAAACCGGCATAAAAAGCTGTCTTGAGGTGGGTCATGAACTGTTCGGCCAGTTGGGTATTCACCAATTGCAAAGAGAATGGTTCAGCCCCCATCCACCGATAGGTGATGAAATCACTCTTTGTAGGAGCGAGAACTACGGAAAACAATCCCTCTTTCCACAGAAAAGCCACACATGCCATGACTGCCACGGCACCCACAATTCTGATAATCACCCATCTCAGCACTTCAAGGTGATCCCAGAAAGAGCCCACTGGGCTTTTTCCGTCCATCGGTCAGCTTTCTTTTTTTTCTTGTTCGGCATCTTCCTTGCCCTTTGAGGAAGGTTGCTCGTCCACGGAATCCAATTCGTTCATTCCTTCCTTGAAACTTTTCACACCCTTACCCAACCCTTTCATCATCTCGGGAATTTTCTTTCCCCCAAAAAGGAGAAGAACAACCAGTGCGATGAGGACTATTTCGGGCATTCCCAATGAAAACAGCAGCATATTGTAAATCATGATGTAAAAATATGTTTGTTTGCAAAAATAATTAAAATATACATTTTCTCCAAATGAAAGTAAAAAAAACTCAAGATAATTCAACACTTAGGAATAATTTGTGTACCTTAGCCGACGCTTTGAGAAAGACAAGCAGCCTCATCGACTCGTTTATTTAGTCAACAAAACAACAATTTGTCAACTTACCAATGAGCATCAACTATACCCATAGGGAAGAGATTTGGAACACTTGGTCGCATGCCTTGGGTATTGCAGGCGGGATGGTTTTCGGCATCATCTTTATCTACAAAGCCATCGACAAGAGCGATGCTTTGGGTGTGTTCAGCATCATTCTCTACCTCTTGGGTATGATGGGGTCATATGTCACCTCCACCACCTATCATGCGCTGTCGTCCAATTCCAAACGGAAGGAGCCATGGCGACGATGGGACCATGCCGCCATCTATTGGCATATTGCTGGCAGCTACTCGCCGGTGACGCTGATAGCCCTGCGCGACCATTCATTCTGGGGATGGGGACTCTTCATTTTTGTATGGCTTTGCGCCATTGTAGGCACATCGCTTAGCCTGTGGCGACTGAAGGAGCACTCCAATCTGGAAACCTGTTGTTTTGTAGGTATGGGCCTGAGTGTTTTGGTGGCTTTTAAGCCATTGGTAGAAGCCGTAAACACCGCCACCTTGTGGTGGATTATCGCTGAAGGCATCTTCTACATCTCTGGAGCCGTGTTCTACACCTTCCGCCGTAAGCGCAACGCCCACACCGTGTTCCATTTCTTCGTTCTTGCCGGTACGGCCTGCCACATCGTGGCGGTATGGAAGATTCTAGGGTGACACGCCGTTTAATAACTTTGTTTTTTTATTGCATCTTCAAATCAGGTAGTCAAAACAATTCTACTTTTTTCAAGCAAACACGCTTGGTTTCAATAATTCTTTGTACCTTCGCAGCATGAAAGCATGAATTGCTATTCTTAGACTATGAGAAGACGATTTAATGACCGTCAGGTCACATACATAGGCATCATCCTAGGCATTCTCATCACCGGTGGTATCGGTGGATTGTGGTACGCCGTCCGTCAGGTGAGCGACAACCAGGCCCAGGAGGTTTTTGAGAAGGATTCACTGCGTGAAGCGAGCAAATTGCGCATGGTGGCCGAATATGCTGCTGAACAAGCCTTGCAGGATTCCATCGTGGAGTTTGAACGCACCCACTCATCACAGGCCATAGCCCACAGAATGCAGGTGATAGTGAGCCAAGAACTAAAGAAGAGCAGCATCAAACCTTACGACCCACGTTACCGCACCGCTTCATTTCAGGAGTTGCTACAACAGTGCAAGACATTCGACCGCGACAGCGCGAAGAAAGGATGGCATTTCTACGACATCCCTTTCTATGAATATATCCCCAAAAAGGAGATTATTGGCTGTGAAATATCGCGTGTGTATTACGTAACAAACACCACAGCCTCCGCCGACGTGCGCTATGACCTAAACAACGACAGTATCCCTTCGAAAAGTGCCGTCTACCGATTAGTATACGTGAATGACGAATGGTTGGTGGACGACTGTATCATCGATCAGGAGTCGGAACGTGAGAGCCTTCGTTGGTACATGGATGGCTACTACTTCATAGAACGCCCTGACACCACACAGGTGGACAGCACCATGAACGATGAGCGACGAGTTACGGGCGATGAGCGAAAAACAAAGGGCACAGAGGAACCAACTAAGAAGACAGAAAGTAAGGGGCAAGGAACAGGGAGCAAGGAGCAAGCAAGTAAAAAAACCGACACCAAAAAGGCGGAAACTAAGAAGTCCGACAGCAAACCCAAGACTGAAAGTAAGGGGCAAGGAGCAGGGAGCAAGGAGCAAGGAAGCAAAAAGTCCGAAACAAAAAAGGCGGAGACTAAGAAGTCGGACAGCAAACCCAAGACGGAAAGCAAGGGACAAGGAGCAGGGAGCAAGGAGCAAGGAAGCAAAAAGTCCGAAACAAAAAAGGCGGAGACTAAGAAGTCGGACAGCAAACCCAAGACGGAAAGCAAGGGACAAGGAACTGGGAGCAAGGAGCAAACAAGTAAAAAGTCCGACAACAAGCCAAAGACCGAAACCAAGAAATCCGACAACAAGCCAAAGACAACCACCAAGAAACAATGAAGCACCACCATCTACTTAACAATGGAATCCCCATCTTCCTACTTGCCATCCTCCTATTCGTGGGATGTAAAGGGCATTCGGACAAAAAAGGTGGAAAACATGCCAAGCCGTGGGCAGATGCCGACTCCACGGCACAACTGGAGGCAGACAGTAGCGCGCTGGAATCTGCCGACACGCTGGCGCTCGCTGATAGCACGCATCAAACTGACAGCACGAAGGAAGCAACACGCGACACCATTGCCACGAGCCGTGGTCCCATCTCAGGAAACCAATACCTGGAAGGCATCGTTGGCCGTCACACCATTGCCATGAGTTTCAGTACCATCAGTGGAAATGACTTCTTGGGAAATGCCACCATTGACGGACAGCGCCATGAGATAACAGGCCGCTATACCACCGATGACCGCAGCCGGTTGATTATAGATGAAGCTGTAAGACAACGAGACACCACACCATTCCATATAGAACTTCATGCCGCAAAAGATGGTTACGAGGGAACTTTCACGACAGCAGAAGAACGGTTGGCGATATCGTTAACAAGGAAATAAGTGAGAGAGTCAGGATTCCCGACGGTTGCCTGACTTGCGGAAATTGTTCCCTATAAGGAATAGCAGGACGCCAAGCCCCAGCCACAGGATGAGATAGAGAATAAAGTAATGTACTTTGCTGCCGTCGGTGAGCAAATACATAACACTCAGTGCCGAACCAGAAATGGCGATGATGGCTCCGAGAATCATATTGATAATGCCTATTGTCTTTCTCATGACATAAAAGATGAATGGTTTCTGGTTACAAAAGTAAGTATTTATTTCGAAAAAACAATAAAAACAAAAAAATAATCATGAAGAAAACGTTTTTAGTCTGCTTTTTGGCCTGTATGGGTCTGTTGGGCATGGCCCAAGGCATGGATGACGACCCCGACAGCCGCTACGCCACCGACCTGCTCAAGCCTGGCACTGTAGCGCCCGACTTCCAGATGAAAGCCCTGGACGGAAAGAAGTTCAAACTCAGTAAATTGCGTGGCCATTACGTGGTTCTCGATTTCTGGGCATCCTGGTGCCCCGACTGTCGCAAGGACATTCCCAACCTATTGCGCATGTACAACCGTTTCCATAGCAAGGGTGTGGAATTCGTGGGTGTATCGTTCGATGATAATGCCACAGCATGGCAAGAGGCAGTGCAAAAATACAACATCCCCTACACCCAGGTGAGCGAACTGAAGAAATGGAAAGAAACTGCCATCTCACCCCTCTATGGTGTGAAATGGATACCTTCATTGTACCTCATCGACCCTGAGGGGAAGGTCGTTCTGTCGACAGTGGTTTCCGACAAAGTAGAAGCCCGGTTGTATGAACTGACATCATCCGCATCCTCACCCATCGGCACAAAGGAGAGCATCTGGATTGACGGCAGCAAGGGACGCCTCAAGGCCGTGATACAAAAGCCTGAACTGACACAAGGCCAGCAATGTCCAATGGTGATGTTCTGTCATGGTTTCGGCGGAACGAAAGAAGGGCCGTTATTTGAAATTACCGCCGACAGTCTATGTGCCCATGGCATCGCCTCCATCCGCTTCGACTTCAATGGCCATGGCGAGAGTGATGGTGACTTCCAAGAGATGACCGTTCCCAATGAGATAGAAGATGCGAAAAAAGTATATGAATACGTTCGTGACCTGCGCTTTGTCAGCGATGTGGCCATAGCAGGCCATTCACAAGGCGGTGTGGTGGCAGCCATGACCGCCGGCGAACTGGGAAACGATGCTTTCAAGGCTGTTGTGCTGTTGGCTCCCGCAGCCGTATTGCGCGACGATGCCATTCGTGGCAACACGATGGGCAAGATGTACAACCCACTCGACCCACCAGACTATGTAGAATTGTGGGGCGGCAAGCGCCTGGGGCGCGAATACATCAAAAGCGCCTTCTATCTACCTATCTACGAAACGGCAGCCAAATACCAAGGTCCGGCACTCATCATCCACGGCACAGCCGACCGCGTGGTGCCCTATACCTATGGCGAGCGGTTCCACCAACTATGGTCTGGCAGCCAATGGGAACTTCTTGACGGTCTGGACCATGGCTTCGGTCCCAATGTGTACCGCGCCGACCAACTGATGACCGATTTCCTTGTGAAAGAATTCAAGAGGTGAGAGGTGAGGAGTGAGAGGTGAGAGAACACCCACAGGTTATTTTTCCACTCCCTGTAACATCCAAATATATAAAATTCCAAAAACATATAATAATGAAACGACTTATATTATCATTAGCCATATTGATGGGCGCATTAACATCATGTGCCTTGGACAAAGGAAAACAACAATCCTCAGAAGCCACGGCCAACGACAGCATCGAGCAGGAAACTGTCAGCACAGTACCACAGGCTAAGAAAACGCTGAAAGAAGGCAAGAGCCGTATCGTGAATGCCACATATCACAGCAAGATCTTAGGAGCAGACCGAACCTACACCGTCTACCTACCCAAAAGCTACGATGTGGAGCCCGATCGTCAATACCCCATTCTCTATCTGCTCCATGGCATGCTCGACGACAACTACTGCTGGACCACCCGTGGACACCTGAAAGAAGTGATGGACACTCTGGTGGCGCAGGGCAAGGCTACCGAGATGGTTATAGTCACTCCCTGTGCTGGAGGCGAGGCCAACAAAGATTGGAACGGCTATTTCAACATGCGCGGTTGGAACTATGAAGATTTCTTCTTCAAAGAGTTCGTGCCGTTCATAGAAAAGGAATACCGCATCCTTACTGACCGTGGCCACCGCGCCGCCGCCGGCCTGTCGATGGGTGGAGGGGCCGCCACAAGCTTCTGCCAGCGCTATCCCGACATGTTCTGTGCGTGCTATGCCATGAGTGCGCTGATGGACATTGTTCCTCTACCCGGCCATAAGGCTGGCCCCAACAGCAAGGTGGGCATCATGAGTGCCAAGGTGGGTGAGTTAAGCTGCTCGAAATTCATCCGTCAGGCTAATGCCGCCACCATCGCCAAGATGAAGACCATCCGCTGGTACGTCGATTGCGGCGACCGCGACTTCCTGCTAAAGAAAAACCAAGAGTTCATGGCCGCCATGGACCGTGCTGGCATCCCTTATAAGAAACAGATACGCAAAGGTACCCATTCTTGGCAATACTGGCATTCCGGTCTGTTCATCTGCCTGCCCTTCATCAGCGAGAGTTTCGCACCGATTCCCTAATCCCACGAAACGCTATACGGTATGAAAACATTGGGGGCGGTCGATGACCGCCCCCAATGTTTTCCAAAATACCAATACTGATTGTTCAACGATAGACCACCACTTCAGCCAGTCGAATCACATGGTCGCCACGTATGTACCCGTCTTTCTTGATAGACACGATGGAACCCGACTTCTGCGATGAGTCTCGTTCCGTTCCCACTACATTGCAGAAACGCTCATCATACATATTGTCGGGAAATTCTATCTTCTTTACCCCATGACGCTCAAGTACCGCCAATGTCTTTGTCTTGGCGGCAAGCAGTCGGGTGATAGCCTTGGTGGATATCTGGCTCTGATCCAATCCACGCTGTTTGATGGTTTCTTCCGCCCAATCAAAAGTGTCGACTACTTCAAGAAAGTCGGCAAGCATCTCATTGATCTTATCTTCATTTTGCTTGCTTTGCCGCTCATTGCGGTGGATGAGCGCAAGATTCTCATTTTGGAGTCTGGCCACCAAGCCAGCTATCTCGGTGATTGTGCTAAATCCCATATTGTTAAGAGGAATTAAAGGGTTACGGTTCATAGACGATGAGTGAATCGCCCACGGAGAGGTTGCTCGATTTCTTCCCTCCGTTGAGTTTGGCGATTTCGTCTATATGATTGGCATTGCCATAAAGCTTGATACTGATTCTCGAGAAATTATCACCTTTCTGAATGACATAATATTTTTTACCTTTCGGTGCCGTAGGAGCAGGATTCGACTGAGTCTGTTGTGCCGGTTGTTCTGTAGTCGCGGGCTTTTGTGCCGATTCCGCTGGAGCAGGCACCGACGCCTTGGCATCTTCAGCACCTGGCGTTACTGGAGCCTTGAGCGCCGGATTGAGTTGCCGCTGCAGGTCGTTGACATTCTCCTGAAGGCTCTTAATGGAGTCGCGCAGTTGTGCCACCAGTTTGTTCTCTGCCGCTTTGCCGCCGCCCGACGCGCTGAGGAGCGCAAAGAGTACAGCAGCCACAATAGCGATGATCGCTATGGGTTTCCAAATATTGCGCTTGGCCACCTGTTCCTCCCTCAGGTCGTCGAGCAGTTGGTATATTTTCAGTTCGCTCCCGCAATTAGGGCATTTGGGGTCGTTCTCATCGGCGAAATTCTCGATGTCTTTGCCACACACGGGACATGTGAAATGTTGTCTCATAAAGATTTGGCTTGTTAATACACTTTTTGTAGCCCCACATACTTACTGTGCAGCCACCTGTTCATTTTTCCGCTGCAAAGTTAATAAAAAAATCCTCATGCAAATAAATATTTTATTGAAATATATAAAAAAGAACGAAATAATTTGTACTTTTGCACTTAATAAAGGGAGTGACGAACGACAAGCATCGAGCAATGAACGATGAACTATTATTTGCGTTTCAGAACTCCTTTACTCCTAAATCAATAACTAAAAGAACAAGACAATGGGATTATTCCGCAATCCGAATGAATCGGCTTATCAAGGTGGCAAGAAACATATTCTCGAGTCGCTGAAAAATACTTCTCCCGCCGGCGTGCTCATCTGGAAGCAGCCCGAAGAAGATTTCAATACCCACTCCGTGCTGACCGTCAACCCTGGTGAGGAAGCCATCTTTGTGAAGGATGGTGAAGTGGTGGCTGTTTTTCAGAACGGTCGTCACGTGCTGAAGACTGAGAACTACGTGTTTCTCTCCCGCCTGCGCAATATGCTTAGCGGTGGCATCAGCACCTTCAACTGTTTCGTCTATTTCGTGCGCAAGGCCACGACGATGGAATTGTTGTGGGGTACATCTTCCCCCATCCAATTGCGTGACCCCGTGCAGGGCATTGCCACGAGCATCAAAGCACGAGGTAGTTACAAAGTGAAGATTGACGACAGCGTGAAATTTCTCACCACACTCATGGGTAGCAACGTGAGCAAGTTCGAACCTAACGACATCGAGCGGTATTTCAGCAATGAGTTCCAGCAGAAAATCAAGTCGACGATTGCCAAGGGTCTGAAAGCGCAGAACGAAGAGTTATTGGGCGTATGCGCCGAGATGGACGCGTTTGCCACGCAGATAACACCTGCCATACAAGAGATGTTGGCAGAATATGGTATCGGACTGGCTCAGTTCACCATCGCCGCCATGGATATACCCGAGGACGATCCTAACCGTCTGTTGCTGGAACAGGCATACGCCAAGAAGCGCGAATTCGACCTTATGGGTCAGGACTACCGTACCATCAAGGGTATGGACATTATGGCCGACATGGCACATGGTGTGAGCACCCAGGGCGGCGACAGTGCCGTAGGCAGCATGATGGGCGTGGGCATGGGTCTGAGCATGGGCATGGCCACTGGTGGTGCCTTTGGACAGATGGCCCAGAACGCCTTCCAAGGGGTACAGGGACAACCCGGGCAACAATATCCGCCCCAACAGGGTCAACCACAAGGCTATCCACAATATCCACCACAGGGACAGCAATATCCTCCTCAGCAAGGACAACCACAAGGCTACCAGCAGTATCCACCACAAGGACAGCAATATCCTCCTCAGCAAGGACAGCCACAAGGCTATCAGCAATACCCGCCCCAAGGACAACCTCAAGGTTATCCGCCCCAAGGACAACAGGGCTACCAACAGTACCCACCACAAGGACAGCCTCAGGCGCCCCAACCCGCAGCTGAAGACCCGATGGCACGTCTCACCAAACTCAAGCAGATGCTTGACGCCGGCCTCATCCAACAAAGCGAATACGATGCCGTGAAAAATGAAATACTCAGTAAAATGATTTAACCCTATGGCAACAATAGAACTACAACAAGTAAGATGCCCCAACTGTGGAGCCAATATCAGCCAGTTTAACCGTTTCAAGCAGACCGTAGAGTGTCCATATTGCCACACCGTGCTGCAGAATCCTGCAGCAATGGCCGTACAGCGTAATATGCCTACGCCTGAAAGAATCATCCCCTTCCAGACTCAGGACTACGATTTCGGACAGCAGTTATTGAAAGCACTCATCAAGCGCAACTATGTGCCTCGTGACATCTTCGATTACATGAAGACTGACAACGTAATGAAGGCATATCTGCCTATGTACCTGTTCGAGGGAGTTTACCAAGCTAACTGGAACGGCAAGGTGACCGAACGCTATCAAGATAACGGCGAGACGAAATCAAGGGAACGATTCGTCAACGGTATGGCAGGAGGCAACTTCTCGTTCTACTGTCTGGCCTATGAGGGGAACGACATACCACCTGAGTTGCAAGACTTTGCCCGTGTGATTACCTTCAACCAGAATTTCACGCAGGGTTTCGACTTCAGCATACTCGGCGCCGAGAATGCCGATTACATCACCATGGAAGCCAACACCGACAAGAACGCCATGTGGCAACGCTACGGTAGCCAGGAGGTGCACCGGCAGGCTGAGGAAGGGGTAAAGGATGCAGCCGGCAGCAGTGTCCACGATCTGAACTGGAGTGTCTTCCCACAATTGATGAACCAAGGCCAATTGGTGCTCGTGCCTTTCTGGTTCATCTACTATTTCTACCGCGACACACAGTATTATTTCATGATGGACGGTCTGGGCACCAGACACAACCTGACAGCACCCGTCGACCAAGGTGAAAAAGACGAGGTGAACAAATACAACTGGTCCATGTGGTTGTCTTTAGCCGTTCTTTTGATTGGCCTCATCCTTCTGGCAGCCAAGGTAAGTATTGCATCTGTCGTGGCTGCAGTGGGTGGTATTGCATCACTGGCCACCATCATCTTCTATTTCGTACGACGCAGTCAAATATTGAAAGCCTCGCGCTCCTTCCGCGACCAAGCGGCACAACGCTTTATGCAGCAGCAACAGTAGATGAAATGCCCCTATTGCCATAAGACGGTGGCTAAAGGCTCCGACTATTGTGACAAGTGCGGTGCCTCGCTCAGTGACGTTCACTACTGTGAGCGTTGCGGCACTATCAGGCAACGAGGCATTCTGAAATGTCCGGTATGCGGTACTCCTTATCCCAAAGGGCAAGGGGCAAGGGGCAAGGGGCAAGGAGCAGCCGCTTACGGCATGAAGAAAGGCCCGGCTTCACTTTGGAAACCGGGCATCATCATATTATTACTCTCCGTCCTCGTGGGTACCTTCGCTTTCATGAAACGAGCTAACAACCAGCAATATGCCAAGGCTTTGGAGCGCGAATATGCCGCATGGAACGCAGCACAGGCAGAAGCCGCCCAAGCCAAGGCGAAGAAAGCGAAGAGCACCACAAAGGGAACGAAGAAGAGTACGAAGAAAAGTTCTTCAAGCAGTAGTAAGAAAAAAGGAACTAACTAATAGAATAGTCAACCTTTCTTCAGTACTACTTTCTGTGCGTATGCCAAAGCAGCTGAGCGGAAAAACGCACGGAATTCACTGTAACTGCTGGCAGGGAATAATCCATTGTGTATTACGATGTGGTGCATAACCCGTAAATGTCCATCCACGGCATTTACCTCAAACGAAGACGAGCCGAAAGGTGAATCCACTTTCATGGGCATGGGGGCAGACTCAACCACATATCCTTCAGGCAAGACGATGTCCATCTCCATCTCGAAAGAACGTCCCATTTCCACCTCGATGGCAATATCACGGTTACCGTCAGGCAGGTTTGGGAACGACATATCCAGAGGAGCCAGTTGCAGGAACAAACGTTGTCCTGTGACCGAAGCCATCCTATCCACCTTGGCCTTGCATTGCGCTTTCAAGAGAGGATGACGACCATCTACACACCGTTCCTCTATCCTCAATTCTTCTATCAAGCATTGATTGACTTTCATGAGCCCTTTCACCTTTGCCTTGCGCTCATTATCGTCTGCCATTACTAATGGCAGGAAACGTTCATACATCCCACAGGCTGCAGAAAAAGTCCAATCTACATCTGCACTACCATCAGGATGCATGGCTGTTACCATATATGTGTGTACCACATTGTCACGTTCATCATATTGTGGAAGTCGAACCAATTCTCCTCCCTGCGATGTGATGGCCAGCGCATCATGACCAGCAATAAGACTATGAATGTAACCTAATGGAATGTGCTGGTTGGTACATTCAAGCCATAAGGTGTCACCATCAATAGATGCCATGGCTATGGCATGATTGAACTGATTGGCATTGGAAAAGTCAGGAAAAAGCCGCCGCTGGTCGGTCCCGATAATGACATATTGAGCAGGCACTCCCACTTCCTTCAGCATGGCAACCATGAGATTGGAGAGCCCCTTACAATCACCAAAGCCTGTGCGCCATACCTCCTCGGCAGAAAAGGGCTGGTAGCCGCCGACTCCCAACTGAATACTTACATAGCGGGTGTTTTGCTGAAGCAGTCGATATGCCACGTTGATTTTCGACAACATGGAACGGCAGGTATCTGTCGCTTGACGAAGTTGTTCTTTCAAGTTTTCGGGAAGGGTCTGCCTGCCCTCCAACAGGCTGCTATGCCATTGGCCAAAAGACCGCCAAGAAGACATATCACCTTTCCATTTATCAAAAGCGAAAGTAATCGGGGCAAAATAAACAGTCGGTAGTATGCTTTCAAGATCAGGGGCGAAGTCCAAATCTGCAATCGGCTCCACGTTGTCACAAGCAATGGTATACACTTTCCTCCCTTTCTCGTCAATACGCTCCTCCACCTTGTTGTCCATATTCACCACATGCCAACGGCAAGATTGAGTAGCAGGAAGTGTAAGGGTATAATCAGCGTGTACCAAAGACATCTTTGGACGTGTAAGCGGCTGAAACGGTGGATAAGACAAAACACCGTCGTTACGGCGAATGGTGAAGGTGTAAGTCACCACACAAGGATAGACGGGCGGTGTGACATCAGCATACATCGTGGTGACATCATCAGCCAGCCCGGCTGAGAGTTGTGTCGACTTCAGGTCTCCCTTCTTTAGTTTCCGAAGCACATTGCCATCGCCATCGGTCACCACACCCGAGAAGTCGATCAGACGGGTGTTATTGTCCACACCGACACCCCAGTCGGCACCCCATGAACCACGTGCATTCATCAGTTTATACGACTGCGTCTGCCGCCATTCCATGCCCCCTTTGTCATCAACCATCACCGATGCGGTCTGGTTGAGCACGACCACATCAGCCTGCTGTGCCAAGGCTGACAGACCCGACAACACAGCCACCACGTAAGCAATAATGTACCGTTTCATCTTCTCCTACAAATTATCAGTTCTTCTTCAAGACCAACATTTCCGAGAATTTCGCAGCCATATTCTCGAAGAACGTCTTAATATCAGGATAATCAAGTTGAGAATAGAGAAGGTTGTTGATGTTGAACGTAAACTTCACGGCCACAGCCTGGGGCGATGGGTTCAGTCTTACCGAATAAGCCAACCCACCATCTTTTGTTGTCATCGAAGCACCCTGAGGCATCTCTTCCACTGTATAGCCGTCGGGCAATTGGAGCAGAAGGCTGACAGTGACCTGTTGCTTGAATGGGAATTCTATAGGCAGGATACGCTTCTCAGCCTTGAAGAGTGCATCCTCCACAGGGCGGAACAGGAAGGGGTTGACATAAATATGGTCGGCGGTGGCATCGCCATTACCACTATAGGTGATACTCTCCTCCACTGTAGGCAGGAAATCATCCCTGCCTATCTGTGAATAACTGTCCACCTGTGCTCCCACATTCTTTGCCAACGCACGGATATAGGCACTGCTGTCGGCCGCCTCACGGTATTCCTCACGCATCTTTAACGCCGCTGACCGCTCGTATTTGATTTTCGCATTTCCCGTGAACGACCCGTCGGCGGACAGTTTCACCATGGCCCTGATAGAGGTTTCTGCTCCTGGCAACTGCTGAAGGTTCACCCAGAAGCCTTCGCCTTTGGGAGTGATTACCCTAGCCTGCTCCACTAACAGTTTAGCGGGCAGCACATTTATATATCCCTGTTCTGCCGAGGCATCGATGAAACTCATGGTTGAGTCGGTTTCCATCACTCCCACAATAAAGGTGTTCAGATTCTTGATGGTAGGATGGGTCAAAGGTATCCGCCCGTGATTGCGCGTGCTCATCACAACGGGACAGGCCGTCACACCCACATCTGAAAGCATATTGATCAAGATGAAGTTGAAGTCGGCATTGCTGGCCGTTCCCTCCTTGAGCACCTGTGAGGCAGATTTTCCCCAAATGGCATATTTGTCATTCCACGACAACCTTTGTCGCAGCAGCGCAAAGGCGGCGGTCACCTTCTCCCTCACATCACCCATCGCTGCAATACCCGCAGCCTGCATCTCCTGCTTGAGGGGGTTGCTCCTTTTGCAACATCCGCCAAATTCGCTGTCACCCATCAGTTCCTTGTCAATGTCGCTCCATGATGACGTGTAGTCTTCGTAGACAGAGCCGGGGATTTCCAAACTACGGAATTCAGCCTCTACCTTATTGCTGAAATCTGAGGCGCACCATACGAATTTGTCATCTTTGAGAGCCGGTAAATTCCGTGCTATGAATCGGTATTCATCGGTGGCACAATGCAACAGTGAACCGCTGACATTCAAGTTCACTGCTCCACTCTCTATTTTCCTCTCCATAGGAGAGGCTCCCGTCTCTTCCACGTTGAACTTAAAATATTCGGGGATGACCAGTTCATATGATGCATACGCCACAGGGATGGAATACTGGGCATGCCAAGTGTCGATATGATAGTAAAAATCACTTTCTTTGGTGTACTGGTATTCGATGACCGAACCCACCTTGGCTTGCGGCACGGTAAATTTCAACAGTTTGAGACCTTTCTCGTACTTCTCGCGGAAAACCATGTCGTTGGTTATCTTCGACTTTGTCACCGTACCGTTTTCCGTGTTATAGGCGGTGGCCTTGACACCCGTGACCACTTCCTTCAACCTCCTTCCCGACTCCATCTCCTGATAGGGAACAGTAACGTTGGCGTAATCCAAGCCCTCCTCTTTGAGGATTTTAATTCGTGTCTTGACATCGGTAATCACCTTGAAACTATTGTTACGCACTTCATAGAATATTTTCGTCATGTAGCAGAGCACCACGGCAGGAGCATCGGGGTCGAGTTCATACACTGTCATCGCCATTTCCTGATCGGTAGGTTTGCCGAATTTCAGGTTAGGTTCTATTGACTGTGCCATTGCAGGAATGCTTGACAGGCAAAAACATGCCCATACAATAAATAATCTTTTTGTTCTCATCTTTGATTGATATTATTAGTTAATTCAAGTTTCTAAGATTATCACTTCACTTTGGGAGTTAAGGAGAAGTACTCTGCTTCGCTTGGAAGTTAAAAGGACAATAACCCTGATGTAATAGAGGGGAGTTTGTCTATATTTTGCTACAAATATATGAAAAGAAAAACAAAATTCCAAATAATAATTTAGGATTATTTCTTGATATTTACCCATAACCCTCTGTAAAACAGCGAATAGTACGTTTTTTACATATTTTACATAACACACCATTTTTGTACGTTTTTTACACCGTTTCTCCTTGTTTCATATGTAGGGACTGTCTTTCTTTCTATTCTATAGTTTCATTTTCCCATTCTCCCTAAATATATACGTTCTCATCCTTTTTTAATCTCAAATATTTCTCTTTTTCCCAAGGTAATCGCTCTGTATCTATAGATATAACAATTGGTTTGAAATTTCTATTAAACCTGACATCACCCTCCTTCTTCACTTTATATGAATTAGAATTATTAATATTCCTCAAATAATAAGCATCAATGGAATCAAACATGCATCTAATATCAGTTTCTCTTGAAATTCCAACCTCAGCCAATGATTTTTCATATAATTCAACCTCAAAAAACAAAGTGTCTTTAGCTGGAAAAATACCATTTTTCACATAGTCAAAATCATACCACTTATAATGATTCTTGAAACGGAAAGATTGCATTGTCTTCAATTCTTTTCCTTTATAATAGAAGCGGAAAGCTGGCTCACTTCGTTTATCTTGAGAAAGATATAAAGGGAACCGTAAATCCTCGTCCATTAAGTTTACACACCTGAACAAAAGTATATAAATTCTTGGATAATAACCTACAGAGTCTTGGGTTTCCCTATTCTCATAATAATTAGTGTAAACATATTGTAAAATACAATCAATGTTTCTGTTGTCACTTTTGCAACACATGAAACAAAAACCAATGGCAAGAATCATCAATCTGGTTGCCTCCTTGCTGATTCTTTGACATAATAGCTTTTTCATGAACATTGTATTTTCCTTCAACTGTTTCAAGTGGACAAGGGAATAAATTTCTTGTTTCATCTTTTTTGCAAAGATAACCATAAAACCCGTCTATTGCAATACCATCTTCATTATTGAAACGCTTGAAAATCATAATATTCTATATTACAGAACATTATAAAAATGCAAACATACTCATTGACACAAAAAGGTCACTCTCCATTCAGCAGATTCACCAATTGGGTGATATGTTCCAACTCGGCCAAGCGTTCGTGGCGGAACGTTGGTGCGTGTTCCAATTCCCATGTCACGTGAAACGGTATATGTACAGCATACCCTCCTATTTCCAGCACTGGCTGAATATCACTTTTGAATGAGTTGCCCACCATTAGCAATTCATTGGGTTTACATCCGCAGTCACGGCATAAGTTGCGGTATTCTTCCTTCGTTTTATCGCTGACGATGACTGTTCGCGAGAAGAAATGAGCCAGACATGAGCGAGAGAGTTTACTCTCTTGGTCAAGCAGTTCACCTTTCGTAAATAACACCATATCAAAGCGATGTAAGCCCTCGATATACTGTAATGTTTCCGTCACCCCGTCGAGTGGCGTGGCAGGCAGGTGAAGCAATCCGCGGCCCAACTCAAGGATGCGCCCCACGTCTTCGGCAGGCACCTTGCCCTTCGACACCTTGACGGCATTCTCGACCAACGATAGAGTAAACGCCTTGGTGCCGAAACCCAAGTCGGGCATGTTTTTCGTCTCAGTCTTGAAGAGTGAAGCTCTGACCGTCTCGGCATCAGCAAAAGGAGCCAGAATATCACAATAGCGGTCAGTGGCCTCTTCAAAATGCCCCTGACAATCCCACAGCGTGTCATCGGCATCAAAGGCCACCACGCTCACCTCGGAAAGATCCATTTTTGGGTGGACGCTCATTTCTTGTCTCCCTCCATCGGAAAGAGGCCGTAGAGGCGCGAATCTATCTGGTCGGTGATGGTTTGGAAATCGGCAGGACTAGCCTCAAACTTCACGTTGTCGCCATCAACAATAATCAGGTTGCCCTTGAACGTTTCTATCCACTCCTCATAACGTTTGTTTAGTCCTTCGAGATAATCAATTCGGATTGACTGCTCATAATCTCGTCCACGCTTGGCAATCTGCGCCACAAGGTTGGGCACCGATGAACGGATATAGATCATAAGGTCTGGCAATTTTACCAACGACATCATCAAGTCGAAGAGGTCTGTGTAATTATCGAAATCTCGGTCACTCATAAATCCGCCATCGTGGAGGTTGGGTGCAAAAATTTTTGCATCCTCGAAGATGGTGCGGTCCTGGATGATATAATCAGAGGATTTGGATATCTCCACCACCTCTCGGAAACGTTTGTTGAGGAAATAAATCTGCAGGTTGAACGACCAACGCGACATGTCGGCGTAAAAATCCGACAGGTAAGGGTTGTTGTCAACCGGTTCGAACCTAGGTGTCCACCCATATCTATGGGCGAGCATCTTGGTGAGTGTGGTCTTGCCACTGCCAATGTTTCCTGCTACAGCTATATGCATATTGATTGATATTGAGTATTGTAAAAAGAATACTGAGAATGAGATAAGACGATGGGTTATTCTCTAGCTCTTCGCCACTTGTTCCCACCCTTTATTCCTGACTAAACAGGCCGAAGAGGTTGACATCGATGCGGTCGGTGATGGATGCGAAATCTCTTGGATTATGTTCGAAGTCGAGTTCATCTACCTCTACGATGAGTACCTCACCTTTGTATTTGTTGAGGATGAAATCCTCATACCGATTGTTCAGGTTGGTGAGATATTCCAGTTGGATAGCCTGTTCGTAATCGCGACCGCGTTTCTGGATGTTTTGCACTAGATGGGGCACTGAAGCACGCAGGTAGATCATCAGCTTGGGATAGCGTACCGCCGTCATCATCGACTCAAACAATTCCATATATGTTTCGAAATCGCGCTCGGAGAGGTTCCCCATAGCATAATTATTGGCCGCGAACACATACACCCCTTCAAAGATGCTGCGGTCCTGAATGATGTCATTGTCCGACTGTGCTATTTCCAGCAGATCACGGAACCGCTGTTTCAAAAAATACACTTCCAGGTTAAAAGCCCATCTGGGTATGTCGCCGTAATAGTCGTCAAGATATGGGTTATAGTCCACTGCTTCGAACTGGGGGGTCCATCCGTAGTGGCTCGCCAACATATTGGTGAGCGTGGTTTTTCCACTTCCCATATTTCCCGCAACTACGATATGCATTTTATCAACTATTGGTTTGCAAATATAATAAAAAATAACGACAATATGCCGTTTTTTTCGTAATTTTGCAACATCACCGAAAAAAAAGAGAAATGAAAAAGTTTTTGTTCTTTACATTATTTGCCACCGTTTTGATAAGCTGCGGCAAGAAGAATTCCACGATGGGCAGCAACGACCCTGTGATGGACAACATCCTCACTCGCACGAGTATCCGCTCCTATACCGACCAACCAGTTGAGGACACCAAGATTGAGAAGATGCTGCGCGCCGCCATGGCAGCACCCACGGCTGTGAACAAGCAGCCATGGCACTTCATCGTAGTGACCAGCAAAGAGGTGCTCAAGAGTCTCTCCGAAACCAATCCCCATGGAGGCATGATTGCCAAAGCGCCATTGGCTATCGTTGTCTGCGGCGATATGAACAAAGCCTTGGAAGGCAATGGCCGTGACTTTTGGATACAAGACTGTTCCGCCGCCTCGGAGAACCTGCTGTTGGCCGCCCACAGCATGGGATTAGGAGCAGTATGGACCGCGGTTTATCCCGACAGCGAGCGCATCGCCAGTGTAAGCAAGGTGTTGGAACTGCCCAGCACGCTCATTCCCCTGAACACTATTGTCATCGGCTATCCTGCCGAGACTCCTCAGCCCAAGGACAAATGGAACGAGGCCAATATTACTTATAAGAAGTAATACAGGAACGACGCTATTCCTTCGAGGGCTGGCTTGCGCTGGCCCTCGATTTCTATTTTAAAGGCTATCTCCGCCTTACATATACCTCGCAAGTTGGCAATATTGTGGAGAGTGGTGACGAGGCGCACCCGACTGCCCGTGATGACAGGCTGACCAAAACGCATCTTGTCCATGCCGTAGTTGACCAGCATTTTGATATTGTTCACTTCGATAATCTGGTCCCACATATATGGAAGGAGCGACAACGTGAGGTATCCATGGGCTATCGTACTCTTATACTGGCTCTCTTTCTGTGCCCTTTCCACATCTACATGAATCCACTGATGGTCGAGCGTGGCATCCGCGAATAGGTTGATACGCTCCTGGTCCACCAACAGCCATTCAGAACATCCCAGCTGTTCTCCGAGATGCGATGCAAATTCCTCATAGGAATTGACGACAAGTTTTGACATATTTAGGTTGACAAGTTAACAAGTTATTTGTTAGTTTACGAATTGACAAACTTTTGCACCCTCCCTTTGGGGAGAGACGGGTGGGTATTATCCAATTATCGCCGCAGCGGCCAAAGAATAGAACTTCGACTGTATGCTGTCGCCCCGCGAGGCCAACACCACGGGAGCCTTTGCCCCTTGCAGCATACCTGCGGTACTGGCTCCAGCAAAGAGGGTGATGGTCTTGTAGAACACGTTTCCCGCCTGTATGTCGGGGAAGATCAGCACATCGGCTTCACCGTTCAACGGCGAATGCAACCCTTTCTTCTCCAATGCATGTCGATCGAGCGACGTCTTCAGGTCGAGCGGACCGTCGACGACGCATGGCCCGTAAGTACCTTTTTCCGCTTCGTCGATAATATCCTTGTAACCAACAGTGAAAGGAAATGCTTTCTCGCTCACCTTCTCCGAACAATTGATGAGTGCCACCTTGGGTTGTTCTATGCCGAAGGAACGGCAGATATGGGTGGTATATTTCAGTTGCTCCACACGTTGTTCCTGTGTGGGGTAAGGAATGACCGCCGGGTCGGTGAAAAAGAGGAGCCGGGGATAATTGGGCACTTCGGCCACGGTGACATGTGTGAGCACTCTTCCCTTTGGTAATATGCCCCATTCCTTGTTGAGTACGGCACGGAGCAGGTTGTCCGTATTGATCAGTCCTTTCATGAGCACATCCGCCCCACCCTCTCTGACCAGTCTAACAGCCTTTCCCGCTGCATCATCAGGGTCTTCAGCATCAATCATGGTGATATGATTCTTTTGTTCCATTAATGCACTGTTGGCTTCCACCTCCTGTCGGCATCCCACAAAAATGGCGTCTATGATACCTGCCTGCAAGGCTTTGAGTACGGCACCTTGTGTCGATTCGTCGGCGGCACACACCACAGCCACCTTTTTCCTTTGGCCCAGATCGGCCAAATGAGCGATTAGTTCACTGAAATTCTTTATGGTTTTCATTTCTTAGGGTTTAGTAATAAGCGTCGAGAGTGATAACTCATCAACTCATTCACTTAATCAATTAAAATCTGAAGAAGAAGAAATAGGCCGCAGCCCAATCCGTCCTTACCCCACGCGCCTCTCCTATGTACGAGCCCGAACTGTTGTAGACACGGCCACTGCTCTCTATACGTCCCAAGTACGAACCCGAGCTGTTGTAGACACGACCGCCACTCTCAACACGTCCTATGTAGGACCCCGAACTGTTGTACACATGACCGCTACTCTCAACACGTCCTATGTAGGAACCCGAGCTGTTGTACACCCTGTCGCCATCGAAGCGTCCAGAATATGAACCTGAACTATTGTACACCCGGCCACTGCTCTCAATCTTTCCAATATATGAACCTGATGAATTACGAATGTCCTGTGCTTGGCTGGGGATTGCGACAAACAAGAAAGCCAGCAAAGAAATGAAGTGAATAATTTTACGTTTCATAGCGTTATGTTTTAAGTTTTACATTCCATGTTTCCTTCATGTGCAAAGATACTTATATTCGATAAACCAAACAAGGGGAAAAACCCTATTTTCGGTGCCGAAAATCCTATTTTTGCATTAGGGTTACTACCTCTTTCCTTGCATCATGATGGCCGTGAGAATCCGACCAGAATGTATTCCCAACCTACGGGCGGAAAAGAAACGTTCCACTTGGTCGTAAGTGCAAATGGCGCTGTCATGTATGTTCGCCGTGCTCACCCCGCAGTCTTGCAGTTGCATGACATTGCACAGTGGCAAGTCAATGTGCCATTTCTCTTGCCGACATGCGATGTCAGCCATCTTGAAACCAGCCGACTCGAATTGCTCATACACCTCATCACCCACCTCGAAATGAGTTAGGGAGATGCCTGGTCCGACAATGGCGTAAAGGTCGCGGGGGCAAGTATGCATCGTTTCACGCAAATGCCGCACCGTCTTTTCCACAATTCGGGCCACGGTCCCCCTCCAGCCAGCGTGGATGGCCGCCGTGACATGATGTGTGGGGTCGTAAAGCAATATGGGGATACAGTCGGCCGTAGACACACCCAAACAGACACCACCCACATTCGTGACGAGAGCATCGACGCCATCGAGAGCCACCGTCTGCTCTTCCCATGACATACCGAGGAAGGATTCGTCTACCTGACATATTTCGGTGCCATGTACCTGATGGGGGAAAAGAAGGTGCCGCACTGGTATGTCTAGTTCCTTACACAATCCCGCCTTGTTGGCAGCTATCACATCGGGGTTGTCGCCACAATAATCGTTGACATTGAATTCGCCATACGGACCCTCGCCAACTCCACCTTGGCGGGTGGTGCTGAAAGCCACCACCCCGTCGGGCATATCATAGTGGAGCAAGTGTGGCACACACGACTCATCGTGACAACTCTTCGTCATCGTCTTCGTATTCAAAATCGTCGAGGTCGTCAATATCCTCCACATCCACATATTCTATCTCCCCGTCCTCGCCTTCAGCCATCATCTCCGCTTGGAATCGGCTCATGTCCTTGTCGCGATGAACGAGCGTGTCCTCCGACATGATGCTCTGCAGTTTGTTGCTCTCGCTGTTCAATTCACGCCACAGCACATCCTTCAGGTCATCAAGTCCCTGTCCCGTAACAGCAGAGATAAACACCACAGGCACGTCTGGCGGTATGGTGTCGCGAAGCATCTCTATCAGTTCATCATCGAGCAAGTCGCATTTCGTCACAGCCAACACGCGGTGTTTGTCAAGCATGTCAGGGTTGAAGTTCTGCAACTCACGAAGCAGCAATTCATACTCACGACGTATGTCATCTGTATCCCCGGGCACCATGAACAGCAGCAGCGAGTTGCGTTCGATATGCCGCAGGAAACGCAGTCCGAGACCTTTGCCTTCTGAGGCTCCCTCGATGATACCTGGAATATCAGCCATGACGAACGATTGTCGCTCATGATAGGCCACGATACCCAGCGAAGGTTCAAGTGTTGTGAAAGGATAATTGGCGATTTTCGGTTTGGCGCTCGACAAGGCAGACAGCAGGGTGCTCTTTCCAGCGTTAGGAAGTCCCACCAGTCCCACATCGGCCAAAAGTTTGAGTTCGAGGATGATGGTCATCTCCTCCATCGGTTCTCCTGGCTGTGCATAGCGTGGAGCCTGGTTGGTTGCTGAACGGAACTGGAAATTTCCCAATCCGCCACGTCCGCCACGGAGCAACATCACCTCCTGTCCATCCTCCGTCACATCGCAGATGTACTTTCCCGTTTCGGCATTGTAGACTACCGTGCCACAAGGCACATCGATATATTCATCCTTACCGTTGGTGCCATGTTTTTTGTCACGGCCTCCATTACCTCCATGCCCCGCGAACACATGCCGTTGATACTTCAGGTGAAGCAAGGTCCAGTAATTGTGGTTTCCACGCAGATAAACATGGCCACCCCTTCCGCCATCGCCACCGTCAGGACCACCATTGGGTTGGTATTTCACATGGCGCAGATGCATAGAACCCTTACCGCCCTTACCAGAGCGGCAACTGATTTTCACATAATCGACAAAATTAGACTCCATTCGTCACTCATCATTCGTCATCACGTCAGCGACCATTCACAATTCGTCGCTCGTAATTCGTCACTAAACAGCTTCCACCACTTCGCAGATGTCGGTAAAGATACGGTCGAGGTCGCCCAAGCCGTTAATATGCCTGCGCAACCCTTCCTTCTCATACCAGTCGATGAGTGGCGATGTCTGGTTGTGGTATACACTCAGACGCTGGCGGATGGTCTCCTCGTTGTCGTCGGAACGTCCACTCTGCTGACCACGGAGGATGAGGCGCTTCATCAACTCATCTTCAGGAACATCAAGCTCAATCATCGCCGCCACCTCATGACCGCGCTTGGCCAACATCTCCTTCAGAGCTTCAGCCTGGGGAATGGTACGGGGAAAACCATCGAAGATAACACCGGCATGATCAGCGCCGAAGCTATCATACACGCTGGCCAATATGTCTATCATCAACTCGTCGGGTATGAGCTGTCCCTGGTCGATGTAAGCCTTGGCCGTCTTGCCCAATTCCGTTCCTTGTTTTATCTCACTACGAAGCACATCACCCGTGGAGATGTGGTTGAGGCCGAATTTCTTGATGAGCAGTTCGCTCTGGGTGCCCTTGCCTGATCCTGGCGCACCAAAAATAACAATGTTTTTCATTTTTTTCTCTTCCACTAAAGTATAAATATCTTTGAGACCACGTCCTTGCTGGTCATAGTCGAGTCCATATCCGAGGATGAAGTCGCTGGGAATTTCCATGGCCACATATTCGATGTTGAGATCCACCTTCAGTTCCTTGGGTTTGAGCAACAACGTGCAGATATGCACCGACTCGGGGTTGCGTGTGCCCAGGGTCTCTATCATTTTCTGCATTGTCAACCCCGACTCCACGATGTCCTCAACGATGATGATGGTTCGTCCCGACAGGTCTTCATTGATGCCAATCACTTCGGTCACCTTGCCAGTGGAAGTCGTACCCTGGTAGGAAGCCAGTTTCACGAAGGAAATCTCACAAGGTATGGTCAGTCGCCGCATTAGGTCGGAAGCGAAGATAAACGACCCATTCAGAACGGCCAAAAGCAGAGGGTTTTTGCCCGCCATGTCATGATTGATACGGTCGGCAACTTCTTGGATGTGTTGTAGGATTTCCGCCTCTGGAATGGAAATGCGGAATGTCTTGTCCTTGATTTTTACAGTACTCATTGGAAAATTATTTAAGGCTCTATGGATAAAAGGCTATGTTTAGAAAATTTTCAGCAAATTTACGAAAAATCGAGAGCAGAACAAAATAAACGATTATTTTTTATGCTGAGATGGAGTAAATTATCTAAATTTACGACAAAATCGAGAGCAGAACAAAATAAACACGTTTATTTTTTATGCCGAGATGAAGTAAATTATCGAAATTTGCGAAAAATATGTCGTACTATACCCATCAGTTGCCATTTATTTTGTAATTTTGCCGCCGTATGAAAATATTTACCAGTATACAGCTGCATGAGCTGGACCAATATACGATTGAGCACGAGCCCGTGAAGTCCATCGACCTGATGGAACGGGCCGCCAAGGCACTCACCCGCGCCATCAGCGAACGATGGAACGTGCGCACACCCGTGGTCACCTTTGCAGGACCGGGCAACAACGGTGGCGATGCGCTGGCCGTATCGCGCATGTTGGCAGAACAGGGTTACAACGTAACGGTCTACCTGTTCAACACCAAGGACCACCTGTCAGAGGACTGCGCCATCAACCGCGACCGTCTCACTTCGCGGGTAGCCAAATTCACCGAGGTGACGAAAGGAGAGTTCGAACTGCCCCAGTTGACCGCTGAGACGCTGGTCATCGATGGTCTTTTCGGCATCGGCCTGGCTAAACCACTCTCTGGCGGCTTTGCCTCATTGGTAAAATTCATCAACCAGACCCCCTCGACGGTGGTGAGCATCGACATCCCCTCCGGACTGTTGTGCGAAGACAACAGCAACAATATCCAACCCAACATCATTCGGGCCGACGTCACGCTGACACTCCACCAGAAGAAACTGGCTTTCCTCTTTGCCGACAACCAGCAATACTTAGGCAAGGTGAAGGTTCTCGACATCGGTCTGTCAAAGGAATACATTGAGAACACGCCCTCCGAATACACCATCCTCGAAGAGCAAGATATTCGCCGTATCATGCAGCCGCGCGATGACTTTGCCCACAAAGGCAGCATGGGCAGCGCTCTACTTATCGCCGGCAGCTACGGCATGGCAGGTGCCGCCATCCTCGCCGCCCGTGCCTGCACGCGCAGCGGTGTGGGTAAAGTGACGGTGCAGACGCCATCGAACAATTACGCGGTGATGCAAATGGCCGTTCCCGAGGCGTTGGTTCGTATCGGCAGCGACCCTAATTATTTCGCTGAGTCGGTGGACTCCGAACCTTTCGATGCCTTGGGCATTGGTCCGGGGTTGGGACAAAACGAGAACACGGCCATTGCCCTCATCGGTCAGTTGCGCCGCACCCGTTCGTCCATCGTTGTCGATGCCGACGGATTGAACATTTTGGCCAGCCACCGCGCATGGATGCAACAACTGCCTAAGGAGATTATCATGACACCCCACCCCAAGGAAATGGAACGTCTCGATGGCAACCGCTATAACACCGACTTCGAACTCTTTGCCAAAACACGTGAGTTGTCGGCTTACCTCAAGGCTTATATCATCCTGAAAGGCCATTATAGCGCACTTTGCATGCCCGACGGCAACGTGGTGTTCAACAGCACCGGCAATTCAGGCATGGCCACAGCAGGATGTGGTGACGTGCTTACGGGTCTGATCACAGGTCTTTTGGCTCGTGGCTACAGCCAGGCCGACGCCTGCAAGGTAGGTATGTACCTGCATGGTTTGGCCGGCGATCTGGCCATCGCCGATATCGGCAAGGAGAGTCTCGTGGCGGGCGACTTAATCACTTACTTACCCACCGCCTTCAAGATGCTGGGAGGATGAACCAAGCTATGAAGGAAGTGATGAGCTAGTCAATGACGGCCGCCGAGAAAAGATCTCGGCGGCCGTCATTGATAATGTTCAGCTGTTAGTCTAAATCATCCCATTCCCCCTAAGGGGAGGGTTCTTACTGTCTCTGCATCTCTATCGACACAGTGTCACCATTCTGACCAGTAAAGAGGAACACGAGTGAACTTTCTTCGGGGAACTCGTTGGTATTGATGTTCACCGTTTTCTTGCCGTTACACTCAATGGTCTTCAGCACCTGTCCCGAATAGCTCACGATGTCAACTTTCTTCAGCGGCTCAGTGGCCTGTGCAAAGAGCATGCCCTTGTCGTCGGTGGCTGCATTCACGTCCATCGTCGGTCCTTGGGGAACGATAGTACTTGAATAGCTCTTGTGCTCCGACAGTTCGAAGCCCATGGCCTGAATCATCTTGGTGCCATAACGCTGACCCATCACACGGCAGCCCTCGGCATTGAAGTGCAGCCTATCGGCAGCGGCGGGAGCACCTTTGGATGAAATGACGTAAGCCTCTTGGAATCCGCGGGTTATCTGGTTGATGGTCTGGTTGGCACGGGCGCACACACCATTCTGGTCTTCGCCCACCACTTCACCTACCAGGAGCGACACCTTGTTGCGTTCGAGGTCAAGGTCACGGATGATGTCATTGTAAATTTTGCGCACCTTCTGCAACCAACGGGCATCGTATGCATCTGTCTCACCCTGGTGAATCAAGATGCCGCGAATCTCACCCTCATCCATGGCCTGCTCGGCCAGTTGGATAAGCAGTCCGTAAGGATTGTTGTCATAAGCGGCAATCTCACGCTTCTTCCAGTCTTCCGTCACACCGGCGATATAGCTGCGGTAGGCATCTTTGTCGAACAGGTCGATGCCACAGCCGTCAACGGCAATATGTATCACACCCACGCGGGCATTCTTGGGCAGGTTGTCGAGCAAAGTACGTCCGAAATAGTCGACGAGCGACAGCTTGGTATCTTGGCGGCAGAGTGGTGGCACGGCCTTGCGCCATTGTCCACGTTTACGGTCCTTGCCGTCAACAGCCGATAGACTCAAGAAACGGTCGCTCACCTGCATGTCGGCATCGGAAATCTCGCCCTGTCCCACCATGTTCGACTGTCCTATGCACAGGAAGATGTAGAAATTCTCGTCTTGGGCACTCATGGTAGCGGGTAATGCAGCCAGTCCCATCATCATCAATAGTTTTTTCAGGATTTTCATATCGTTTAGTGTTTGGTTTTTACGAAAATATTCTTTTCATGCTGCAAAAATAGGGAAAAAAATCAATAATCCCACTATTTCGCAAAAAAAACTTCTCAACCTATTGTCTGGCATGGAAAGAAAAGGCGACGTCGAGACATAAATGGATTATGTCACGAAGAGTAAAGAAAGCGAGTGACATCACACCAGGATGCCACTCGCTTTGTTACTAATTCAATTATAATGACTTAACGCTTTCGCTTATTCAGCCAATTTGTTGTCGGAACCGAGCACCTCAACAATCTTGTGCTTGTACATCTTCTCCATCTCGTCGCGAGCGGGTCCGCAGAACTTACGCGGGTCGAACTCACCGGGTTTCTCCACGAGCACTTTGCGCACAGCGGCGGTGAAGGCAAGACGTGAGTCGGAGTCAATGTTAATCTTGCACACAGCGCTCTTCGAAGCCTTGCGCAGTTGCTCCTCGGGAATACCCACTGCATCGGGCAGTTTGCCACCATACTCATTGATGATGTCAACATATTCCTGGGGAACTGACGACGAACCATGGAGCACGATGGGGAAACCAGGCAGTTTTTCCATCACAGCGTCGAGCACGTCGAATGCCAATGGTGGGGGAACGAGTTTGCCCGTCTTCGGGTCACGTGTACACTGCTCGGGAGTGAACTTGTAAGCGCCATGGCTGGTACCGATGGAGATGGCGAGAGAGTCGCAGCCAGTACGGGTAGCGAAGTCAATCACCTCCTCGGGTTTGGTATAGTGCGATTCAGCGGCCACCACGTCGTCTTCCACACCGGCGAGCACACCGAGTTCAGCCTCAACGGTCACGTCGAACTGATGGGCATATTCCACCACTTTCTTGGTCAGGGCGATGTTCTCCTCATAAGGCAGCGCGCTACCGTCAATCATCACGCTCGAGAAGCCAGAGTCGATGCAGCTCTTGCAGGTCTCGAAGCTATCGCCATGGTCGAGGTGCAGGGCAATCTCAGGATGCTCGCATCCCAATTCCTTGGCATACTCCACGGCACCCTGTGCCATGTAACGCAGCAGTGTGGCGTTGGCATAGTTGCGTGCGCCTTTCGACACTTGCAGGATAACCGGCGAGCGCATTTCCGATGAGGCCTTGATGATAGCCTGGAGCTGCTCCATGTTGTTGAAGTTGAAAGCGGGGATGGCATATCCACCGTTGATGGCGCGGGCGAACATTTCTTTGGTGTTCACCAAGCCGAGGGTTTTGTAATCTACCATAATAATTAAATATTTAAAAATCTGAGTGTTTCTTTACTATATTAACGAGCGCAAAATTACAAAAAAACTTCCGACAGACAAAATTATCGTCTCCTTTTTCGTGGTTAAATAACGCAAAAAACATCACCGCCCTATCCTCCTGACAGAAAGGGAGCCCAATTGACAAGTGGGTTTGACAAAAGTCACTCCACATACCATTCCGCATCCACAGCATCACGCCAAGCGGTCTGTCCAAAACGCATGTCGGGAAGTGTGGCTAACGTGGGGTCGAGGGTGAGAGCCTCTTCCAAGGAAACGCAATCGAGGTCATCGCTATCAGTGATGCCAAAAGCCAGCCAGTCGCCCTCCTCGTCAAGGGTCACCTGCATGATAGGCTCTTTACCCTCAATCACTGCCATGGGCGCAATGAGCGGTTTCCAAGAATCGTCGTCAATAAGTTTCATTTTTCTAACTTCTCCTAACTTCAATTAGTGAACGTTTTATCATTTACACAACAATTCGCACACCTTATTCTGGAACTCACGGCCATCGGAGGCTTTCAAGATGCCTTGGTTAACAATCGAGAAACAAATTTTATGGCCGTTGGATGCGGTGCAATATCCAGCCAAGGCACTCACGCTGGTCACGGTGCCGGTCTTGGCATGTACATTACCTCCGGCACGGGTGCCCTGCATTCGGTTTTTCAAAGTTCCGTCAACCCCGGCGATGGGCAACACAGGATAGAGGTGGTCGTATATCTCCCGTTGCGCAAAGGCATGGCGCAACAAGCGCACCATGAGTTCGGGTGTCACATAGTTGTAAAGCGACAGTCCGCTGCCATCGGCCACGGCATACATACCCGCTGGCAGTCCCAACCTACTGATGAGCCTTTTCACAGCAGTAGTGCCTTTCTTCGCCGTGGCCGGTTTACCCTCGCCGGCAGCTACTTGGTAAAACACTGCCTCGGCATAGAGATTGTCACTGTTTTTCATCATGCGTTTAAGCACCGTGTCGATGGAGGTAAGATGTTCCTGCACGATGGTCACCCCCTGTGGCGTGCGGCCTTGACCGGCACCTCCCGTCACCGTCACCCCGCGCTGACGCAACATCTGAAGCAGCCTTTCGGCAAAGTTATCCTTGCCCTCAACGAGCAACGCTGAAAGTGTTGGGTTGTCGTCATCCCAACACCATCCCTCACCCCATTTCTCACCGCTGTACATCCCCTTGTCGGCCACCACACTGCCCTCCACACGGGTGATGCCCTCATTCTTGACAGCATCGGCAAAGGTAGCCAAATCTTCGGCCGAGAAAGTCGGATCCATCGTGCCCATACAATAGAGATTGCCATAAAGGACACCCTCGCGCACCTCACCGTTGCGGAAGAGTGAGGTACGGAATCGGTAGTTGCCGCCTAGCATGTCGAGAGCGGTGATGGCACTCACCAGTTTCATGGTCGATGCCGGACGCATACGCTGCCGTTCGTTGTGAAGATATACCACCGTCTGGTCGGTCAAGTCGTAAACCATCAGTCCCAGTTGCGAGATTTTCAACAGGTCGTCGCGCAACATCCGGTCCAACCCCTCACGTATCCGTTCCGCCCACGCCGTACCAGAGAGTTGGGTATACTCAGAAGGGGCGGAAGCATAAACCGTGTCGGCGGCATATCTATCCAGTTCTTCTTCAGTGAGCTGGGCCGACACAGGCAAGGCCATGGCACATGCCACGGCCAGGAAACAGAGGAATTTTCTTGTTTTCATATTTTGTCTTTTTATTCGTTATCCAGATGATTGTATTTTGCTTGCCTTTTGGCCATCTCCTCGATAAACGCATCGGCATTGGCGGGTTGCAAGGCAACATGATGGTTGGCTCCATAGGAAACGAGAACATACTTCACAAAGCCAAACATCGCCCCCTCCTCTTTCACCCCGGTGATATCGGTCAACGGGATGCTTTTCACCGCTGTCCACCGACCGCGGCGAACCATCAGGTGGCCATCCTCGGTAAATTCGTACTCGGTGTGCACCAACCTCTCCACCACCATAGCGGTGAGTGCGAAGAGCACCATGCCCAACAATGCTGTCACGCCTGTCCGCTGCCAAAAGAAAAACAACGCCAAGGCTGCCATGACAACCACCGTCAATATAGCCGGAATGCTTATTCGTGAGTGAAAAGTTCGGTTCACTGCCCTTCAATTTTTTGCAAATGTACGAAAAATGTATGAAAAAAAAGGTGAAATGCAAAAAATCCTGCCTCGCTATTCTCCAAATCCCGAAATAATGACTACTTTTGCACATATACTAACCTCATCATTATTCCTATGATTTACAAGTACGACTTTCTCATTATCGGTGCCGGCGTGGCCGGCATGAGTTACGCCTTGAAGATAGCCCGCGCAAAGAAAGGCAAAGTATGCATGATCTGCAAGACTTCGCTCGATGAAGCCAACACTTCATTTGCCCAAGGCGGCGTGGCCAGCGTAACCAACCTGAAAGTGGACAATTTCGACAAACATATCGAGGACACGATGATAGCCGGCGACTACATCAGTGACCGTGCCGCTGTGGAGCAGGTGGTGCGCAATGCCCCCTCACAAATTGAAGAATTGGTGCGTTGGGGCGTGAACTTCGACCGCAACGACGACGGCGAGTTCGACCTGCACCGCGAGGGCGGGCACTCCGAGTTCCGCATCCTCCACCATGCCGACGACACTGGCGCCGAGATACAACGTGGACTGATGGCCGCCGTCAGAGCCTGCCCCGACATCATCGTCAAAGAGAACCATTTCGCCGTGGAAATCATCACACAGCACCACCTCGGTGCACGTGTCACACGACGCACGCCCTACATCAACTGCTACGGTGCTTATGTACTCAACCCCGACACGCAGAAGGTGGATACCTACCTGAGCAAAGTAACACTGATGTGTACCGGCGGTTGCGGTGCCGTGTACCAGACCACCTCCAACCCCGTCATCGCCACGGGCGACGGCATCGCCATGGTTTACCGCGCCAAGGGAACGGTGGCCGACATGGAATTTGTGCAGTTCCACCCCACTGTTCTCCACTCCCCCACCGAGACGCATCCCGCCTTCCTCATCACCGAAGCCATGCGCGGCTATGGCGGCATATTGCGCCTACCCAACGGACAGTCGTTCATGGAGAAATACGACGAACGCCTGTCGCTGGCACCGCGCGACATCGTGGCACGCGCCATCGACAAAGAGATGAAGATTCACGGTCTGGACCACGTGTGTCTCGACGTGACACACAAAGATGCCGAGGAGACCAAGCACCACTTCCCCAACATCTACCAGAAATGCAAGACGATGGGCATCGACATCACCGCCGATTACATCCCCGTTCGCCCGGCAGCGCATTACATGTGTGGCGGCATCAAGGTCGACCTCAACGGTTGTTCGAGCATCGAACGGCTCTATGCCATCGGCGAATGCTCTTGCACGGGTCTGCACGGCGGCAACCGCTTGGCCTCGAACTCACTCATCGAGGCGGTGGTCTATGCCGACGCCGCAGCCAAACATTCTCTGGAACATGTGGACCTTTACGACTTCAACGATAAAGTGCCGGAGTGGAACGATGAGGGTACCATGTCAAATGAGGAGAAGGTGCTCATCACCCAAAGCGTGAAAGAGGTGGGCGAAATCATGTCGAACTATGTGGGTATCGTGCGCTCCGACCTACGTCTGAAACGAGCCTGGGACCGTCTCGACATGCTCTATGAAGAGACAGAGAACCTATTCAAGCGTGTCAAGGCCAGCAAAGACATCTGCGAACTGCGCAACATGATTAACGTGGGCTACCTCATCACCCGTTGGGCCATCGAGCGCAAGGAGTGTCGCGGTCTCCACTTCACCATCGACTACCCCGTACACGCCTACGACGAAAAGAAATAAAGCTTGTTGCCGTCAAGGGTCTACCTTACGGCCCAACATCCTGTTCAGATGCTTTTCCAGGATATGGAAGCTCGGTTCTACCATGCTTCCATGTCCATGGCCGTCAATTTCGTAGAGATAGGTCTGCTCATGTCCCACCAGTTTCATCATCCGTGCCAGGTATTGGTTCTCGTCGTAACGGCCAAATAGTTCCAGTTCCCTATCACCACAGATGAGCACCAAGGGCGGACAGTCTTTGCGCACCCAGTATATGGGCGCAAATTCGTCTATGGTCACCTGCAGCGGAGTCAGTCCCTGCATCTTCCTCACATTGTAATGCGTCACCGCCTGTCCACTGAACGGCACATACATCATCACGCTGTCGGCATCGACGCCATAGGCACCGAGCCACGCCTTGTTCAGGCAGAGGAGCATGGTTATATATCCACCGGCTGAGTGACCCGATACAACGATTTTATTTGGATCACCCCCATATTCGGCGATATGGCGGAACACCCATGCCACGGCTTCAGCCGAATCATCTAGCGTTTCCCTGATTGTCACCTTGGGCAACAGGCGATAGTTCACGCCCACCACCACGATGCCTTTTCCTTTCAATTTCTCGGGAATTTCCTTGTTGCCCGCCTCAAGTCCACCACCATGGAACCAAACCACCACGGGGCAGTCGTGGACGCGTTCGGGATAATAGACATCCAGCTTCAACCGTTCCTGGGCGTAACCATCCGTCTTCGTCGTGTAAGGGATGTCATTCTTCTGCTTGTAATCCTGAGCACAGACAGCCAGACAGACAACGCAGAACAGCAGCAAAAGGTAAAATTTCTTGTTCATATTCTCCAAATTATTAAACCTAGGGCAAAAATACGAATTATTACGGAATTTTCACTATATTAGTGGCATAATTTGGAGAACCAATCTATTTCAGCAAGGGCATTATCTTCTCATTGATGTCTTCACCAACCATGAAGCATTGCTGCGAGTCAATCATGGCGAGGTTGCCAAAAGCAATCATATCTTCGTAGCGCCCATCCAAACGCGTATGACCAAACACTTGGAACACCTTGTCCAAGCCATACGCCTTGGGAGCATCTGGAATGGAATGCTCGCGTATGTCCGCCCAAAGCACGCCGCCAGTTTTTTCGCCGAACCATGAACGGAGACTCCCCACGACAGAGAGCAAGTCTTGTCCTTGCCCATCATCATCCAGGAGGTTAATACGTTCTACAATCTCAGGGTCGGAAACGGAGACCTCACTGTCGACCAAATGCCACAATTCCGTATTCACTTTGTTGAGCCAAAAGGCGGTTAATCCTGCGTGGGTGAAGACATAAGGAGTGTCATTTACCTGCTCTAAGTGAGCCAGTTGGAACAAATCTTTGAAGTCGTTGAAGACTTTATGGTACTTATCCCAATTGAGACTATCCTGCCGCGTTCCACCTGCCAGTTCGTTGAAACGTTCCGAAGCATAATGCTGGTCGTGATTGCCTTTGAGCAATACCACTTTTTCTTTGTTGTCCTGCTTCAACAGAATGATTTCCATTAAGTTCTCATACACACCTTCTGGCGTGTATTCAATGCCTTCATCCTGATAGGGGTCGAGGTAATCGCCCAAGAAAACGACCTTGTTTACTTGATTCAAATATTGGTGCACCGGCTTCTTCCAAAAAGTCCGTCCATGCACATCTGGAACGACCAAAATTCTTTTCACCATTCGCTTGAACTATAATAATACAATGCCTTTATAATTTTATAATAATATCACTTCATACGCAAAGGTATTATTATTTTACCACAATGAGGAGCATATTATACCTATAATTTCAAATGGACAAACTATTCACACAGAGAGAAGCTCTTTTTCTTACCATCAACGACAAGAACCCTTGGTTCATACCGCATATTCATTACATCATCGAGTAGAGAGCCGTTTGAGAAGATGATGCAATCTTCTTCCTTGATGCTATTCGCCTCATGGGCCCTGACGTTTACACGTCACCAGCATCAGGTATGCAAAATCAGCAATATATGGCACTCAGTCAACATCGGCATACTGGGCATTGCCTCAGTTTGCGCTCTAGATTGAGAATTCTCGGAAGCTCTAACATATTATCCCTTCTAAAGTGTTTACTATTTTGTCTTTCTCACCACTACCAATAGTAGATAGACGAAGCAAGGGCAGACCATACATTTCGAGTATATGGTTCTTCATCTCATCACGTCGATGCTGGTCTGTTCCTTCATTATGGAAATAAAAACCATCGGTCTCAATTGCCAGTACAGGCTTTTTGGTAACTTGGTTTACTATGAGGAAGTCGAGGTGAGTCGCATAGTGAGAGACGTATTTACGCTCTTCATCATTGAGTAGCGACCAGTCTCTCACAACTGTTCTAAGCGGAGTGTGGCAGAACACGCCCAAGTGAGAATATTCTGGGTACTCATGTAGGATGTTCTCAATCAATGAGAATGTTAGGTTCTCAGAGTCGTATTCCGAAATATTGCGATGATTGGCAAGAAATGCCATGCGTTCATTAGTGTATTGGCTATAAAGATAATCAAAGACGGAGCATATTTTGCTCTCCGTAACTGTCAAGTTGTTATATTCAATATAGTCGATCAAATCACTGATGTTGCCTTTTCGTTCTTGTTCATTACCCGTTACGACCAGACAAAAGCGTTTTTTTGCTCTTGATATAGCCACATTGATAAGGTTGGCATCATCACTAAATTCCGTTATCTGGTCATCCACCACACTCATGATGATCGTGTCCTTTTCTCTTCCCTGGTATTTATGGATGGTGGCAGCTGTCAAAGAAGGTATTTGTCGGTTGAATTCATACACTTGATTATTGTATGGAGTTATGATGCCAACATCTTCTACTTGTTCGAGTTTAGGCAAGACTTCATTCTTAACCACATCTATTTCCCTCTGGTTGAAATGACCACGCGTATGATGCCCGGGAACTGTCTTTATCGCCATCATTACATCTTTCTCATTATGGTCTTCAGTCATAATAAGGAGATTGCCACCATAAAAACGCTGGTTGCAAAAATTGATGATGGTAGGATGACATCGGTAATGTTCACGGAGAAGTGTCTGTTCTACTTTGGGGAGGACGGTGCAAACTGAATGTAGGAAACTATAATCCGCACAGTTATATCCACGAGCAACTTTATATTCGTCAAAAATGCCATTGAGTTTGAGTCTGTCCTCATCTGTCACCACATTCGGCAACTGCATGGTGTCTCCCACAATCACGGCATTTTTGGCACATGTCAAGGCCAAAGCACCAGTCTCAATAGAAACTTGTGATGCTTCGTCCATAATGATATAATCATAGGTCTGCCTCGGCAATGAAGTACGTGCTGAAAAAGTGGTGCTGAGAATCACAGGGTATTGTCGACAAACTTCATCAGCTGACATGTGCAATTCTTTCACATCAGCATAGACGCGCCTTTGTTCTTTGTGGTATTTATCGAATAGCGATGCCTTCAACAGTGTAAGTGATATTGACGCAAGGTCTTTGGTCAAAGTCTTTGCATCAACAGCATTCAATTCTTCCTCTATCCCGTCTATCCTTTTGTTTAACTCGTTTTTTCGGACAAGATAAAATAACGCTTGGATTTCCAAAATGGTTGGTTGGACGTTCGATGGGTCAAAAGGAGCTTTTATTCCATACAAATATTTTCTGACGAAGTTCATTCACGCCCATTTTATGCGGTCTTTCAACTTTCTTACCTCCCCACTGGCTACCATCATGTCTCCCTCTGCGTATGCTTGGTATTGCAACCATAATTTCATCAGACGTTTAGACTTCATCCGACACTTCGGCTCATAAGAATCTTCTTCTAATGAGTTTACCTGTTTGAAATGCTCCCATTCCAACCCAATAGCTTTTAGTTCCTGTTTGATAACTGCCAGTTCTTCTTGAAACTGAAATACCTCTTGAAGTTTGGAAAGAATAGCATTATTTTCCCTATACCTATTGGCCTTATCTCCCAAAGAAAGACGCCAAGAAAGAAGATTTTCTGGAACTACTGGTTGGTTATGGATAAAAACTTCTTTGTTTTCCCTCCTCCCCAAAGCTGCCACGATGAACTCCATTCCATATTTCTCGAGTTTTTCCAGCACATTGGCAGTGGCAGAATTGTTGTTCGACACCACAATCACCGTTTTTCCTTGTATTAAGATATTGGCGATGATATTCAGGATGGTTTGGGTTTTGCCCGTTCCTGGTGGGCCTTGAATGACACTGATTTGTTTCTCAAATGCATTAGATACAGCTTTTTCCCTGGCTCGCATTGCAACCGAATGGGAAAATCAAGTCTGATGATTTCATTGTTCCCACCATATACTTGGCAGGGTCAAGATAAGGAGCCACAGCCATTGTACTGTCGATAAAATTTATCTTTTCATACAGTTCTGGCAGAATACCTCCATGTTCCTCATCCTTTCCCAACTCATTTACCTGTGCAATCCGTTTGAGATATTCAAAGGTGTTTTTGGCAATCCCATCAGCAAGGCAAGACTCAACAACTTGAATGCTTCCGTGCATATAGTCCTGAACAAATCCACTTGCATATGTAATCCGCCAATGTGTTAAATTGCCTTGCTGGAAAGAACGAACATCAACGACATTACGTTGTTCCCGACCTTCAATATATACTTTCAAATTATGATGGTCATGCCAGACGGCTTCTTTCAGCCAAACCACATCGCTATTCCGATAATGATATGTTTTCGGACTGTTCTTATACTTGATAGCATACACCCCATGGTCTTCAATAGATATTCTATCTAATTGAAGAGCTTTCGGCTGACCTTTAACAATTATAAAATTATGGGGTATTGCCATTATTCATTTGTTCGCGGCCTAGCGATAAACCTTTTTGGTATTCTTAGCAACTACTATATCCCGCTTACCGTGCGGAATTTCTTCCATCCTTTCGCCTTCTTATATAAATCGACAGAGGCGGCGGGCACGACCAAAGCTACTTTTCCGTCGGTCACTTTGCTGACTTCTGGCGGTGTGGGACACAGGCTGAAGAACGTGTTCAGGTCTTTGCAGTCGTAAACAATCTTGTCGCCCATCTTGGTCACTCCATCATACATCTTGAACATCGTCATGTTCTTGCATCCGCGAAACGCCTCGTCGCCAATGGTCGTGACACTGCGCGGCAAGGTCACCTCGGTAAGAGAGGTGCATTTGTGGTAGGCTTCCTCGCCGATGCTGATTACGCCCTCAGGCATGCACGTTGTCGTCAGTTTGCCACATTCGTCGAACATCTCCGCAGGAATCTGGGTGAGTGTTGAGGGCAGAGTGACCGTCGTCAGCGACGAGCATCCGCTGAACGCTCCCTTGCCGATGTGTGTCGCCGTCTCAGGCAGTGTCAGCGTGGTCAACGCTGTGCATTTGCTAAAAGCGTAAGCGCCGACAGACGCCACCGTTTCGGGAATGTCAATCATAGTGATGTTCCGACAGTTGTTCATGGCATAATCGCCAATGGCTACGGTACCCTGAGGGATGCTGAACAAGCCCTCACGTTTGCACGGCACCAGCAGCAGGTATGCAAGGTCGGCACTATATAGCACCCCGTCAACATCGGCATACTGGGCATTGCCTTGTTCCACGAAGATGTTTTGCAACCTATCACAGCGATCCACCGCTTTCGGACTGAAAAAAGTGACTGTGGCGGGTATCGTCAATTCGGTGATTGGCGTGCCTTTGAACGCGTATTCTCTTATCTCGACGACATTATTAGGCATGGCTATCTCTTTGAGTGCCGTGCCGGAGAAAGCCCTTTCAGGTATCACGCTTAAGTGGTCGGGCATCGACACCTTTTCCAATCGGTCACAACTTTCGAAGGCTCCCCTCCCCAGTGATGTCAGTTCATCGGGCAGATAAACATCTATAAGTCGATCGCAATCATAAAACGCATTATCGCCAATGGTCTGCACCCGACGTGGGAACGTTATATGATGCAACCGTCGGCATCCTGAGAATGCGGCATCGCCGATAACACGCACATCGCGAGGCATAGCCACACGTTCCAGTTGATAACACCCGTAAAAAGCGCGGTCGCCAATTTCCTCCGTGGTGCGGGGAAGAATGACGCTGCGCAGAAGACGGCAGTTGGAAAAGAGTGATGACCACAGGGTATGGTTGTCGGAGTGACCGCCCAACAGACCGCCACGAACCAAACGGGCCTCTTCCATGTCGAGGTCGAGGTAAGCCTCCACTTTTTCCCCTTTTTCGTTGACCACTTTTGAACGATCAGCCAGACGTTTTACGAACCTCATATCGTCGCTGTTGAACGGTCCCCGCAGATGCAAAAGGCGCACCTGTTCTGTTTTCTCTTTGGGAAACTCATCTGCCAGTTTGCCCGGTTGGCGAAGGTCTATAGACACTTCGTCGAAAGCGGCCTTGCCCTTTCCATGGTGCTGAGCCCACAATGCTGGAGCATACGCCAGCAAAAGCAGCATGATTGCCATTCTCATCGTTCTCTGCATGGTAGAGGTTTTCATATTCTCAGTCATTATTGTCTATTACATTATGTGTCATAACCATCGTTCGTACGACTTGAACGCAAAGTTCGTTAAATATCTCGATATATGCAAACAATTCTCGGAGAATCTTGTGGATGTGCTGGGAAATCGACAGCGGGCGGACCAACTGGCCCGCCCGCTGCTTGTAAGAACGACGATACGTTATTGTTTCTTCTTGATAATGTCGCCACCGGCAGCCACTGCCTCCATGTTGAGGGGAATGAGACCGTGGTGACGTTCGGGAAGTGTCTTGTAGAGTGCCTTCTCCAAGCCGTTGGTAGTGACCACAGGACATACCTTGAGGAGTCCGCCGAGCACAATCATGTTGAAGATTTTGGAGTTCTTCATCTCCGCAGCCTTGTCCATGGCATCGATGGTATAGACATTGATGTCGGTGCGCTTGGGCGGGTTGATGATGCCGTAGTTGTCGTAGATGAGTATGCCGCCGGGCTTCACACGCGGCTCGAACTTGTCGAGCGACGGTTGGTTGAGCACGATGGCGATGTCGTACTTGCTGAGGACGGGCGAGGAGATGCGGTCGTCGCTGATGATGACCGTCACATTGGCGGTACCACCACGTTGTTCAGGTCCGTAGGCGGGCATCCATGTTACCTCCTTGTCTTCCATCAGTGCGGAATAGGCCAAGATTTTACCCATGGAGAGCACTCCCTGGCCACCGAATCCGGATATGATTATTTCTGCTTTCATGTTTGTTTAGAGGTAAGGGGCAAGGGGCAAGGGGCAAGAGAATAGCCGTGTCAGCGATTATTCAGTAAGCCTCATGCCAAATGCCTGGGGTTTATTTTATATCGGTAGTATCTTTGAGGTCACCTTTGGGATAGAAGGGGAACATGTTCTCGGTCATCCATTCGTTGGCCTGACGCGGGGTGAGTTTCCAGCCGCTGTTGCAGGTGCTGACGAACTCGACGAGCGACGAGCCTTTCTTGGCCATGGAGGCCTCGAATGCCTTGCGCAACGCCTTCTTCGCCTTGCGGATGGCTCCCACGGTCTCCACGCTCTGGCGGGTGACGTAACAGGTTCCCTCGAGCTGGGCGGCAATGTCGGCCATCTTCAAAGGATATCCGTGCAGGTCGGCCTGACGACCGTAAGGACAGGTAGCCGTCTTCTGACCGAGCAACGTCGTCGGAGCCATCTGTCCACCCGTCATGCCATAGATGGCATTGTTGATGAAGATGATGACGATGTTCTCACCACGGTTCAGCGCGTGGATGGTCTCACATGTACCGATACATGCCAGGTCACCATCGCCCTGATAGGTGAACACCAGACGGTCGGGCCACATACGCTTGATGCCAGTAGCCACGGCGGGAGCACGACCGTGGGCCGCCTCGTGCCAGTCGATATCGATATAGTTATATGCGAACACGGCGCAGCCTACGGGCGACACGCCTACGCTTTTCTCTTCCATGCCCATCTCTTCGATGACCTCGGCAATGAGTTTGTGAACCACGCCGTGCGAACATCCCGGACAATAGTGCATGGGGTTGTCGTTCAACAGAGTCGGTTTCTTGTAAACCAGGTTCTCCGGACTGATGATATTGTTTGTTTCCATCACTTCATCAATTTAGTTTTCAATGCCTCTACAATCTCTTCGGGGTCGGGAACGATACCACCCAGACGACCGAAATATTCCACGGGTTCAGCACCGTTGATGGCCAGACGAACGTCTTCGACCATCTGTCCGGCGTTGATCTCTGCCACGAGAACACCTTTCTTGCCCTTGGCCATCTCAGCAATCTCCTTCGTCGGGAACGGCCACAACGTGATGGGACGGAACAGACCCACCTTGATGCCCTGTTCACGGGCCAACTCGATGGATTTCTCGGAGATACGTGCCGCGCTTCCGAACGACACAATCATATATTCGGCATCTTCCATCTGCATGGTCTCATAACGCACCTCGTTCTCACGGATGGTCTGGTATTTCTCCTGCAAATGGATATTGCGCTGCTCCATGATTTCAGGTTTCAGCTCGAGCGACGTGATGACGTTGCGCTGACGGCTCTTCGGTTTGCCGTTCGAAGCCCATGGGCACTGTGCTATCACCTCCTCATCGGTACGACGGGGTTTGTACGGCGGCAGCACCACCTTCTCCATCATCTGGCCAATGACACCATCGCTGAGAATCATTGCCGGGATGCGGTATTTGAACGACAGTTCGAAAGAGAGGTCGACGAAGTCCACCATCTCCTGCACCGACGACGGAGCCAACACCAGCACATAGTAGTCGCCGTTGCCACCGCCACGGGTAGCCTGGAAATAGTCACTCTGCGAAGGTTGGATGGTACCCAGACCAGGACCGCCACGTTGCACGTTGACGATGAGTCCCGGCAGTTCAGCTCCCGCCATGTAGGCGATACCTTCCTGTTTGAGCGCGATGCCAGGACTCGACGACGAGGTCATCGCCCTCTTGCCGGCACCAGCGGCACCATAGACCATGTTGATGGCCGCCACCTCGCTCTCCGCCTGAACCACCACCATGCCGGTGGTCTCCCAAGGCTTCAGCTCGGCCAGCGTCTCAATCACTTCACTCTGCGGAGTAATCGGGTAACCAAAGTAACCGTCACAGCCACAGCGGATGGCAGCGTGGGCTATCGCCTCGTTGCCTTTCATCAGTTTCACTTCTTGTTCAGCCATAACTTTACTCCTCCACTTTTTTACGGTACACAGTGATACACCCGTCGGGACATACGATGGCGCACGAAGCGCAACCGATGCAGTCGTCGGGACGCACGGCCTCCACATACGGATAACCCGAGATGTTCACCTTTTTGGACGCCAAAGCGATGACGTCCTTCGCACAGGCATAGATGCACAGTTGGCATCCTTTGCACCTGTCGGTGTTAACCACGATAGCACCCTTGATTTTACTCATAATATTAGAATTTAGTTAACGAATGAGCAATATGCCACATTCTAAGGATTATACATGTCTTTGTTGTAAAAATTCAATATGTCGTCGAGCATCTCCTTGGCATGTACCGCCGGACTCTCCGGGTCAAGGGCGATGGCCTCGAGATAACAGTTGATGGCCTCCTGCCAGTTGCCCTGACGGCGGTATTCGTTGCCTTTGAGATAATAGTCGTTCGCCGTCATCGGTAAATCTCTTTCTTCCCTGCCGCCAGGGTATTCTTCATGAGCGAGCAGATAGTCATCGGCCCCACCCCACCCGGCACGGGTGTGATGAACGAGCATTTGGGAGCCACCTCGTCGAAGTCGACATCACCCGTCAGGCGGAAGCCACTCTTGCGTGTGGCGTCGGGCACGCGTGTGGTACCCACGTCGATGACCACGGCACCCTCCTTCACCATGTCGGCCTTGACGAAACGGGGCTGTCCGATGGCGGCGATGAGGATATCGGCCTGCTGACACTCCTCCTTGAGGGTAGCCGAGCGGCTGTGGCACACCGTGACGGTGGCGTCGCCAAACTGTTTCTGCATCATCAGCTGCGCCATGGGCTTGCCAACGATATTGCTACGTCCGAGGATGACACATTTCTTGCCTCTCGTGGTGATGCCGTAACGCTGCAGCAACGTGAGAATGCCGAGCGGTGTGGCGGAGATGAAACAGGGCAGGCCGATAGCCATGCGTCCTACATTGACGGGATGGAACCCGTCCACATCCTTTCTATAGTCGATGGCCATGATCACCTTCTGTTCGTTGATATGTTTTGGCAACGGCAACTGCACGATGAAGCCGTCAACATCATCGTCGTCGTTAAGGGCACGCACCTGATCAAGGAGTTCTTCCTCGGTCACGTCACTCTCAAAACGGATGAGCGACGATTGGAAGCCGCAGGCCTCGCAGGCCAGCACTTTATTCTTAACGTATGTCTCCGATCCGCCGTCGTGGCCTACAAGGATAGCAGCCAGATGAGGCCGCTTACCGCCGCTGCCGACGATATGCATCACCTCTTCGGCTATCTCCTGTTTGATGGCCTGCGCCGTGGCTTTTCCGTCTATAAGTTGCATATATGAATGTTGAGGGTTGAGAGTTGAATGTTGAGGGTTGAATGATGAGGGTTCTCACCCAATTATTTCATTGGCATGTTTGGCATACCAGGCATGTTCGGCATTTTGCCTCGCATGGCGTTCATCATCATGGCAGCCTTGTTGCCCGTCATCATCTTCATCATCTTACGAGTTTGGTCGAACTGTTTGATGAGCCGTCCCACCTCCTGCACCGATGTGCCCGAGCCCTTGGCGATACGCATACGGCGGCTCTGATTGAGGATTTCGGGGTTCGAGCGTTCTTTGGGTGTCATACTGCGGATGATGGCCTCAATGCCCTTGAAAGCGTCGTCGTCGATGTCTATGCCTTTGAGTGCCTTGCCCACACCGGGAATCATCGACGCCAAGTCCTTGATGTTGCCCATCTTCTTGATCTGCTGTATCTGACCGAGGAAATCGTTGAAATCGAACTTGTTCTTCTGTATCTTCTTCTGCAGACGCAGCGCCTCCTGCTCGTCGAACTGCTCCTGAGCACGTTCCACAAGACTAACGATATCGCCCATGCCCAAAATGCGGTCGGCCATACGCGAGGGGTGGAAGGCGTCGATGGCCTCCATCTTCTCGCCCGTACCCACAAACTTGATGGGTTTGGTGACCACCGTACGTATAGAGAGCGCCGCACCACCACGGGTGTCACCGTCGAGTTTGGTGAGCACCACGCCGTCGAAGTCCAACCTATCGTTGAACTCCTTGGCGGTGTTGACGGCATCCTGACCCGTCATTGAGTCGACCACGAAGAGCGTCTCATCGGGCTGTAGAGCATTCTTGAGCGTCTCAATCTCATTCATCATCTCCTCGTCGATGGCCAGACGGCCCGCGGTATCGACGATGACCACATCGTGTCCTTTCGCCTTCGCCTCTTGCAGGGCGTGTTTGGCGATAGCCACCACATCCTTGTTTTCGGGCTCTGAATAGACGGGCACACCGACAGACTCACCCACTACAATGAGCTGTTGTATGGCCGCCGGACGATAGACGTCACAGGCCACGAGCAACGGGTTCTTGCGCTGCTTGCGCTTGAGCATGTTGGCCAGTTTACCACTGAACGTCGTCTTACCGGAGCCTTGCAGACCCGACATGAGGATGATGGCGGGTTTGCCTTCGAGTTGGAGACCCACGGCCTCGCCGCCCATCAACTCCGCCAGTTCATCGTGGACGAGTTTCACCATCAGTTGTCCGGGTTTCACGGCGGTGAGCACGTTCATACCCAAAGCCTTCTGCTTCACCTTGTCGGTGAACGTCTTGGCCACTTTATAGTTGACGTCGGCGTCAATGAGCGCACGACGCACGTCCTTCATCGTCTCGGCGACGTTGATTTCGGTTATCTTGCCTTCGCCCTTCAGTATCTTGAAAGAGCGTTCTAACCGTTCACTAAGATTTTCAAACATTGTGAGTTTTTCGTATTTTTGTTCACTAAATGCCTATTGGATAATGCTTCACGCATATATATCATGCAAATGTAAGCAAAAAAGCGTTATCTCACGCCTTTCGTCCTGTGTATTTAAAGAATTTTAACCACAAGAGAGGACCTTTGCTTTGTATTGTGTTCGATTTGCACTACCTTTGTAACGGCATTTGCATTGATAGCAATGGAGAAGACCAAGGTACTGATAGTAGGAGCAGGACCGGCGGGAAGCACATGCGGACTGCTTCTGAGGAAGCGGGGCGTTGACTGCCTGCTGGTGGATCGTGCCACGTTCCCCCGTGACAAGATTTGTGGCGGCGGACTCACGCCACGTGCCTACCGTCTTCTCGAAGAGCTGCTGCCCTCTTTCCGTTACGACTATAACAGTGTGCAGGAACTGAAGCTCATGATAGAAGGAGAACCGGTGTTCGACTTGCACATGAACAATGAGCTACGCATCGTCAAGCGCCGACAGTTTGACGCCCAACTGTTGGAGGAATACATCAATAACGGCGGCAACTTTATCTGCGATGCATTGACAAACATAGAAGAACATGACGGGCAAATAACAGCCACGCTGAGGTCAGGTCGACAAGTGTTCTGTGACTACCTGATAGGAGCCGACGGGGCCAACAGCCGCGTGAGGAAATACCTCAACCCAGAGACTAGTCGTGGCTTCCTTTTCCTGGAACAGTACGGACCGAAGTCACCCGACAATGTTATTGAGATAAACCTGTCAGCCTCCTACGATGCCGGTTACTATTACAATTTCCCCAATGAGGCATACGACGTGCAGGGTTTCTGCGACCGTAGCACCACGATGAAAGTATTCCGCAGCGTGCTCACCACGATGGGCTGTCCCGAGGAAAAGGCCAAGGGAGCCTATATCCCACTGAGCTTCGACTATCCGCTGCACGAACGCATCATCCTTATTGGCGACGCCGGCGGCTTTGCCAACCGCCTCACCTTCGAGGGACTCTACTACGCCTTCCTCACTGCCAGCCATGCAGCCGAGGCCATCGGCACAGGACAGCCCTTTGCTGAGGTAAACAAGCAGGTGTTTGCCAATAAGCGGAAAGAGGAACGGTTGACCCGTTTCTTCTACAGCCGCCGCGGCCTCAAGCTGTTCCGTTTCCTCTGCAAGCGAATGCCGGGAGTGGTACGTTGGGGCTACAACAAAGCGACCATCTGAAACGTTGATCGTTGAAGGTTGAACGTTGAGCGTTATGATTTCCTTGTTCATCTAATCATAGGTTTCAAACATCAATCTTCAAACATAAGCACTAAATAGCCCTCTACCTTTTTCAAACATTTGCTAATTTGTGCAAAAAAATCATACAAAATTTGGTTGATATTGTGGGAATGATAATTTTGCACCGCCAACCAAGAGAAGGGTAAAAAGAAAAGGGTAAAACACCCACCCCGACCCTCCCAAAGGGAGGGCGTGCTAAGAACACTAAACACTTAACACTAAACAAGAAAAAAGAGAGAAAGCAATGAACGAAACTGTCATCAGATTTTATGTAGTGCTCAATGATGAGCAACAAGGTCCTTATACCATCGATCAACTGCAGAAGATGGGACTGGAAAGCGACGCCTTGGTGTGGAAAGCCGGCATGGCCGACTGGACTCCCGCCGGCGAGGTGGACGTGCTTCGCAACATCGTGCGCCCACCTGTGCCCGCGCCTCCTGCCGAGATACTTGAAGAGCCAGCCGTAGTGCCCCCACCCGCCCCCTCAGTGGTGCAAATGGAGCCATCGGAAACACCCATGCAAGAACCGCCAGTGATTCCAATACAGGAGCCATCGATGCAAACACCACCGCCACAAGACATCCCTCCAAGGCCACAAGCCAACGACTATGGTCCTGTGCCGCCTGTGCGCGAGTCGTTTATCGGTCGTCATAAGGGATGGTTTATCTTCCTCTTCTTTCTGGCGGTGCTCTGTGCCGTTCTCGCCGTGACCAACCCCGATGAGAAGAAACACCAAGCGGCCATCAGCCAACTGGCAAGCGACATCATTGAGCAACAGGTGGACGATATCTTCGATGACCCCTATAGCGGTTTTGGCACATCGGTGCTCACCTCGGGCATTGTCGACAAGGTAGCCGGTCACATGGTGACGGTGAAAGACTACGGTCTGTTTTCACTTGGACAACTGGAGTATGGCGACGAAAAGAAGACCGTATCGTTCGGCATCCTTGGTCACGTATTCACCTTCAGCAACGAAGACGTGGAACGTTACATCACCAAACAGCAGTCGAAACGACAGGCTCCCCGCATCCAAGAAGACGAGGACGAAGACGATGATGATGCCGGCGACAGCCGCTATACACCGCCCGTGCTCCACGACCAACCTGTGGTGCCCGATGACCCATCAGCCACAGCGCCCGACACCATCGATTTGTTCTGAAAACCCACCCCGGCTCTTCCCATACCTACCACGGCCCTCCCAAAGGGAGGGGGTGTGAAAAGGTGAGAGGTGAGAGAATACCTTAGAACACTAAACACTCAACACTGAACACTCAACACTAAACTCTCAACACTAAACTCTCAACACTAAACTCTCAACACTCAACACTATAGGTGGAACCGTGCTACGAGGGGGAGGTGGTCGCTGAAACCGCGCTGATGGCGTTTGCCCACATAGGTGCGCTTGGGTTGTTTGCCCCCATATTTCTTATCGTCAGATAAGAGGAAGGGAGCGTCGAAGATAAAACAGTCCTCCAAACGCGCCGCCATGGAAGGACTGGCAAAAATATGGTCAAGACTACCCCACTTGCCCTGAAATTTATAGGTGCCCTTGGCTCCATGTGAGCCTTGGGCATCTTTAGATATATGCACGAGGTCATGACCACGCAAGAACACTGGCGCAGGGTCGTCAGCATAGTCGTTGAAATCGCCCGCGATGATGATGTCGGGATTGTCGTGACATTGTCGCAGAGAGTCGACGGCCATGGCGATACGTTGTGCCACCTTGTCGCGATATGCCCTGTGGGCGGCTCCTCCCACCCTACTGGGCGCATGCACCACGAACACATGTAGCGTGTCGCCCCCGACGGTCAGTCCCTCGGCATAGAGAATGTCGCGTGTGGCGTGACTGTTCCCCACCGGCTCCACACGCATCGTGTCATAGCAGATAAGTTGGAAGGAGAACGGTGAATAGAGCAGTGCCACATCGATGCCACGCTCGTCGTCCGACTCGGTCATGATATAATCATAGCGTGCCGAACGAAGCAACGAACGGCGCGTGAGATCGCGGAGCACCGAGTCGTTCTCCACCTCACACAATGCCACCATGTCGGGCAAGGCCCACTCCTCCTCGCCACCGCAAGCCACGATTTCCTGCGCTATGGCATTCACCTTTCGCCAATAGCGGTTGGCGTCCCATCGGCGGTCCGAAGTGGGCAGGTATTCATAGTCGTTCTTCCCCTCGTCGTGTTGGTAGTCGAAGAGGTTTTCGCAGTTCAGTTCCACGAACGTGAAAAGAGCCGCCAAGAGCGCATTTAGGAAAGTCATGACGTAGGAGCGATTTTCGTTTTGTCAGCCAGGAACATTCCCGTGAGGATGAGGACGGCGCCTAACAAGAAAAAGACGGTGATAGTCTCGTTGAGGAACCACCATGCGAAGAGGATGGTCGTGATGGGGTTGAAATAGACCCAGTTGGTGGCCACCACCGGTCCCAGCCTACGCATCACCCAATTCCATGTGAGGAAACATACCATCGAGGCCACGATGCCGAGGTAAAGGAGATTGCCCCAGACGACAGAACTGTCAAAGGCCTGGATATTAAGTGGTTGTCTGCTGAACAAGAGATAAGGAACGATGGTGACGAGACCATAGAAGAACACCTTGCGAGTGATGAGGAAGATGTCGTAGTGTCGCAACGCCTGTTTCATCAGCAGTGAATAGAATGCCCATGCCAGACACGCCACGAAAGCCAGGGCATCGCCCAACGGCGACAGGTGGAGCACGAAATGTCCATTGAGCACCACCGTGGCCATGCCCAACAATGCGATGAACGAGCCCAGCATTTGCATCTTCGTCACCTTCTCGTCACGATAGACTGCCGCGATGAAGAACATGGCAAAGAGCGGACATGAGCATACGATGAGTGAAGTGTTCGTGGCCGTGGTATGGTTGAGCGCCTCGTTTTCGGCCAGGAAATAGAGCGACCCCCCTGTTACGCCCAAGGCCACCATCAACAGTTCGTCGCGCCACCGCTTCATGCTCGACCATGTCGGTCGGTTTGTCGCAGTATGTTTTCGACGCACCAATGGCATCAGTCCCAGCATGAGCACATAGGCCATGGTAAAGCGGAGCGTAAAAATCCAAGCCGGCGTGAGTCCATGAAGGAGCAGCACCTTCGTACTCACAAAGGTAGTGCCCCAGATGGCTACGGTGAAGAAAGCCACGAGGTGAGCCCATGCCCGGTTGGTCTCTCGCATAGTGTCAGCGTTTGATTTCTATGTCACGCCTGACGTTGTCGCGTATCTTTTTGAGGTAGGCGGCCATACCGTCAGAATCTTTATTGTCGATGATTTCCAACAACTGCTTCAACTCAGTGCGTATTTGCGCCACCTGACCGCTGGTATAGGGGTTGAAAAGCACCTCCTGCAACAGGAAATCGTCCTCGTTGAGCACTCCCTTGGCGATACGCATGTGTCGTTTGAACGTGGTTCCCGGCGCATCCTGATGTTTCATCACGGCTGCAAAGACAAAGGTCGAGACAAAAGGGATACTCAGCGAATAAGCCACTGTGCGGTCATGCTCCTCGAAGTCATATTCATAGATATTCAGTCCGAGACGTGAATAGAGGTCCTTGAAGAAGATACGTCCCATGTAGTCACCCTCGGTGATGATGATGGCGTTCTCCTCCGACAGTTGTTGCAGGTTGGCGAAGGTGGGACCGAACATCGGGTGCGACGACACATATCTGCGCCCAGTGCTCTCATAATAGTCTTTCAGGCCGGTCTTCACCGAAGCGATGTCGCTGATGATACAGTCGTGTGGCAAATAAGGCAACACCTCGTTGAATGCCACGATGGTGTATTTCACCGTCACCGCATTGATGACCAGTTCGGGTTGAAACGCCTCAATCTCTTCCAGTTTGGTGAAACGCTGTGTGTTGTAGGTGAAACGCATACGCTTGGGGTCTTTCTCAAAAACCGCCGTTTCATGGTCGAAACTAAGCAGGTCGAGGAAGAAACTGCCCATCTTTCCTGCGCCTAATACTAGGATTTTCATTGTATTTAATATAAAGCCCCCCTCTAACTCCCCCAAGGGGAAGAATAATTACTTTGTGAGGTATTCACGCCCTCCCCTCGGGGAGGGATGGGGAAGGGGTTACGTTACTGATTAATAATTTCCATTTGCTGACGCACACTCTCCTCGTGCACACTCTCGAAGATTTTCTTCACGAAGTCGGTGCCCATGCCGCAGAGCGCGCCCTGTGCTCCGCGTTTGTCGAGTATCTCACTGTAACGGATGTGTTGAAGCACCGTCATGTTGTGCTCTTTTTTGTACTGTCCTATCTCGCGGCATACCCTCATGCGCTGAGCCAGCAGATTCATCAGTTGGTTGTCCAACTCGTCAATCTGCTTGCGCAATTCGTGTATGCCCTCGGTGGTCACCGTCTCGTCACGGATGACGAGCAGTGAGAGGATATAGTCGAGCACGTCGGGCGTCACCTGTTGCGAAGCATCGCTCCACGCCTTGTCGGGGTCGCAGTGGCTCTCCACTATCAGACCGTCGGCACCCAGGTCGAGGGCCTGCTGACAGAGCGGTGCCACCAGTTCGCGTTTGCCACCGATATGACTGGGGTCGCAGATGATGGGCATATCGGGGATGCGTCGGCGCAACTCGATGGGTATCTGCCACATCGGCAGGTTGCGGTATATCTTCTTGTCGTAGCTGGAGAAACCACGGTGTATGGCTCCCAGATGAGTGACACCAGCCTGGTTGAGTCGTTCGAGCGCTCCTATCCACAGTTCGAGGTCGGGATTGACGGGGTTTTTCACGAACACGGGGGTTTTGCAACCGCGCAGGGCATCAGCAAGAGCCTGCATGGCAAAGGGGTTGGCTGTTGTGCGGGCACCAATCCAGAGGATGTCGATGCCGTATTTCATGGCCAGTTCCACATGTTCGGGAGTGGCCACCTCGGTGGCTACCAACATACCCGTTTCTTTCTGTACCCGTTGCAGCCATGGGAGAGCTTTCTCGCCATGACCTTCGAAGCCACCGGGTTTGGTGCGCGGTTTCCACACGCCCGCCCTGAAGTTATGGCATCCTTTCGAGGCCAGTTGTTTGGCCGTGGTCATCACTTGCTCTTCCGATTCCGCCGAGCATGGTCCCGCGATAACGAAAGGTCGTTCATTGTCGCTGGGCAGTTTGATTGATTGAAGTTCCAGTTCCATATATTGAGTGTTTAGTGTTGAGGGTTGAGTGTTTAGTGTTGAAGGGTGAATGTTGAGGGGTGAGGGGTAAATGTTGAGCGATGAACGATGAGCGATAGGAATTGTGCCGCAAGAACACTAAACACTAAACACTCAACATTGAAAAATTCTTCATCGCCGCAGGCGACCATTAAAAATTCAACATTCAAAATTCAACATTCATAATTCTCTCTTTCGCTTCTGCTATTTTTTCGTCCTTGGCGCAGAGCGAGATGCGGATGTAGCGTTCGCCACGTGAGCCGAAGATGAAGCCGGGAGTGATGAACACCCGTGCCTCATGGAGCACCCGCTCCGTCAACTCCTCGGCATTGGCATAACGGTCGGGAATACGCCCCCAAAGGAACATACCCACCTGCGCGGGGTCGAAAGAACAGCCCAAGGTGGTCATAATCTGTTCCGCCAAGGCGCGGCGCCGACGATAGGTGTCGACGTTGGCCATGCGGTGCCACTCGTCGTCGTTGTGGTATGCTTCCGCCGCCGCCAGCTGAATGCCTCGGAACGTGCCCGAGTCGATGTTGCTCTTCACCTTGAGAATCCACGAGATGAACGTGCTGTTGGTGGCGCACAGTCCCACGCGCCATCCCGGCATGTTATGGCTTTTTGACATCGAGTTGAACTCGATGCAACAGTCTTTGGCACCATCCACCTGTAGCAGCGACAGCGGCTGTTCATTGAGAATGAACGAATAAGGGTTGTCGTTTACCACCACGATGCTGTGCTCCTTGGCAAAGCGAACCAGCCGCTCGTAGGTTTCCCTCCTCGCAGCGCCTCCCGTAGGCATATTGGGATAGTTGGTCCACATCAGTTTCACGCCCAAAAGGTCCATGCTCTCCAGTTGCTCGAAATCAGGTTGCCACCCATCATCCTCACGCAGGTCATAGTTCACCACCTGTGTGCCGAGCAGTTTGCTCAATGACGTGTAGGTGGGATAGCCAGGGTTGGGCACGAGCACCTTGTCGCCGGGATTGGCGAAGGCCAACGTCACATGCAATATTCCCTCTTTCGAGCCGATGAGCGGCAGGATTTCCGTTTTCGGATCAAGGCTCACGTCATACCACCGTTTGTAGAAATAGGCCATCGCCTCGCGCAGTTCGGGCGTGCCCATCGTGGGTTGGTATCCGTGGGCACCAGGTTGCTGCGCTACCTCACACAGTCGATGGATGGTCTGTGGCGAGGGAGGCATGTCGGGACTGCCGATAGCCAGACTGATGATGTCAAACCCTTGTCGGTTGAGTTCGGCCACCTCTTTGAGTTTACGCGAGAAATAGTATTCACTCACCTGACTCAACCTGTCGGCAGGTCTGATGTCAATATGTTTGTTGTCCAATTTCATATTCTCCTATGATGTTCAATTCCTTGGTCAATGGTGTGATGGCGTCGATGCTCTGTCGGTAACGCGTGAGGTTGTCGTAGGTCACGTCAACATAGAACATATATTCCCATTCGTGTCCAATGATGGGCAACGACTGTATTTTTGTAAGGTTGATGTTGTAGAAAGAGAGGATAGTGAGCACCTTAGAAAGCGACCCCTCCTCATGGGGCAACGAGAAGACAAGACTGGCCTTGTTGGCTTTCTCCAAAGGTCTGAGGAAGTCGGCCTTGCGCGTGTCAGACACTACAAGGAACCGGGTGAAGTTATGTTTGTTGTCCTCGATGGAATCCTCGAGCACCTTCATGCCGTATAGCTTTGCCGCCTCGGCATGGCAGATTGCCGCCCATCCCCGGCAGTCCAAGCGTTGAATCATCTCTGCCGCGCCCGCCGTATCTTCATGTTCCACTGCCTTGAGTTGCGGATGGTCGGCCAGATACCCACGGCACTGCATGAAAGCCACGGGATGGGAATGAACCTCCTGCAACGTCTCCCATGAATCATCGGGCAGGCAACAGATGGAATGGCGTATATGCAGCTTATGCTCTCCCACGATGGTCGTTCCCGAAGCGCGCAACAACTCATAGTTATGCAACAGGCTCCCCGCAATGGTATTCTCTATGGCCACCATGCCGATGACAGTGGGGTCGCGCTTGATGTTTTCGAACACCTGTTCGAAAGTCGCACAGCAGATGATTTGAATCTGCTGACCTTTGAAATATTCATGGGCGGCGATGTCGTGGAACGACCCTATGGCACCTTGTATAGCTATTCGTTTCATTTGCCCGAATGTTTAGTGTTGAGTGCTTCGTGTATTGGGGGTTGCCCCCACTCCTTCACTCCATATTTTCGATTTTCAATCTTCAATATAAAAAGTCCCGTTCACGTTGTGAAGCGGGACCTTTATATATTGTTTGTTTTATGTCATTTCCTTATACGCGGCATCCCACTTCACAATTGTTTGCAAAGTAAAAATAGAAGCCGTAAAAGTTAGCATTATATGTTCTCATTCTTTCGTCTTGTTACGATTTGGGTGCAAAAATATAACATTTTTTCCGTTTACGCAAACATTTTGCAAGAAAAATATAGAAAAACCTAACAATGGGTATACAATAAGGTAAGAAGCTCTTGCCTAAAATGCCTGAGGAAAGTGGAGATTACGCACTTCTTGGTCTGTTATCTGACAACATCTTCAAGAAGGTTACATCACACAGTTAGATTCAATCATAATACTCGTTTGACTCCTGGAATCATTCTAACAATCCAGGTCAGGAGGAAGGAGAAGATGGTGGTGACGATTCCAATGAAGAGGAATTTGCCAAAGGCTCCCATCCAAATGCCATCCACCATATTCTGAAGCACTAACATCAGTAACAGATGGAACACATAGGCGCCATAGGATTGGGCTGCGCACCACTGCCAGAAGCGGGAGGTGACATGAACAAATTCGCGGAACAACCATATCAATCCGAAGCTTATGAAGACGCACATCAACGACTCGTAAATGCCAAACCACCGCCAAACAAATGCGTTCCACGCTCCGTCATCGCGCAGGTAATTGCCAATAGCCAAAGCTATGCCAATAAGCAAAATAGCCAAGCCTACGCCATTGCCCATCTTCTCGAGCCACTGGAAACGATAGGCCAGGATACCCATCACGAACATCATGACATACTGGAGATAGTGGGCTGGTTCGATAGGCAACGGAATGATGCCAAAAGGCCAAATCCAATGGTCTTGAGGACTGACCTGACGGATGAAATAGCTTCCGATGCCCATCACGAGGGCTACTGCAAAAAGCCCTATGATGGTTGGTTTGTAGCCACGCTCCTTGACAATAGGCGGCACCCATTGACGTATCAGAGCATAAACGAGACAGAACACCAATAGACTCTCGACAAACCACATGTGACCAATCTCCATCTTTCCCGTCAAGGCACTGTAGATTGAACCCATGAAAAGCAGTGGAATGCCCAATCGGAGAAGCTTCTTCCCGATGAACCGCTTCGTTCCTTGCTTATCGAAACTCCTTGGTACGAAATAGCCAGAGATAAAAAAGTAGAGTCCCATAAAGAACGCGGCATTTGTAGAGAAGAAATGCCATATCCAAGGTAGCACTTCAGCCGGATTGGATGGCGTATAGGCCCATCCGCCACCATCACCATAAGCCTGTCCCGCATGATGCATAATCACCAAGACGGTCAGACAAACTTTCAGATTGTCGAGATAATAAAGACGTTTCATGTGACACTTTTATCAAGCCGTCATATCACAATCCAAACGGACTGGCCTTTCTCATGGCATCTTCCACCTTGTGTTCGATGCCCTGCTGTGCGTTGTCATCACCAATGGTGGACTCGGGGCGCAGCGACTTGGCCATCTCTATATCATCGACAGAACCCAACATGTCGCCCATAATAGAACGCAGTTCTCCACGTTCGGCATAGGCCGCCACATTGAAGGGGTTGGCATCAATGACCTGACCATAGTATTCCAACGCGGCATCGTAGTTTCCAGAGGCCTTCTCCACCCTGGCCATGAGCAACAACGCATCTTCGTTGTCAGGTATCATCGTGAGCAGTTGGTCGGCATCAGCCCGCGCATCGTCAACTTGTCCCAAATGAAGGAAAGCATCTCCCCTAAACAGATAGCCATCGACGAAGCGAGGCTCGGCGTCGATGCCCTTGGACAACCATGCCACGGCCTCTTCCCACTGTTCTTTGGCCAAGGCTCCCCGACCCAAGAGGAGGAGAGCTTCCACGTCCTTTTCATCCTGGGAGAGCACCACATCGCAAGCCTCGCGCAACGTCTCGTAATCCTCCTTCATGAACGCCACATGCGCCATTCGGAGGAACACACGCATATTGTCGGGCTGCGCCTCGGCCATGATGCGCACTTCATCGAGGGCTTCGTCGAGCCGATCGCGCATAAGATAGAGTTGCGACAGGTGGTCGTGAATCTCCAGATCCTCCTCGCGTTCCAGAGCCTGAAGGAAACACTGCTCGGCGAAGTCGAGTTGTCCGTTTCGCAGGGCACGTATGCCGTCGTACTTGAGCGTGTCGAATGACACCTCTTCTTTAATGGGTTCTTCTGTTGTTTGCGGCTTGCTTTCTCCGCCGAAGAGTTTTTTGAAAAAGGACATATATTTAAGTAGTGAGTGGTGAGAGGTGAGTGGTGAGAGGTGAGTGGTGAGAAGTGAGAGGTGAGAAGTGAGAGGTGAGGGGTGAGGGG
>JAFYJN010000086.1 GCA_017538105.1 Prevotella sp.
ACGCTTATCTCACAACGTCCCTTCCGTGCACCTCACCACACTATTTCGGAAGTGGCACTCGTAGGTGGCAGCACCAATCCCCAACCAGGAGAAATCTCATTGGCCCACAATGGTGTGCTCTTCCTAGACGAACTTACTGAATTTAATAAACAGACGCTCGAAGTGCTGCGCCAACCGCTTGAAGATCGGCAAATAACCATCAGTCGGGCGAAATATTCGCTCACCCTACCCTGCTCGTTCATGTTCGTGGCATCGTGCAACCCCTGCCCCTGCGGCTACTATGGAGACCCAACTCACACCTGCGTCTGCACTCCAGGCCAAATAGCCCGTTACATGTCGCGCATCTCTGGGCCTTTGATGGATCGCATCGACATTCAAATCGAAATCACGCCCGTTCCCTTCAAGGACATCTCGAAGGCTTCACCAGGTGAACCGAGCGAGAAGATTCGCGCCCGTGTCATTGCCGCCCGACAAATTCAAGAAGCCCGCTTCCACGAACATCCCGGTATTCATTGCAATGCCCAGATGACTGAGCGGCTCATCCATCAATATGCCGAACCCGACGAGGCTGGTATCCAAATGCTACGCATGGCGATGGATCGTCTTTCGCTCTCGGCTCGTGCCTATAGCCGCATCCTGAAAGTCGCCCGCACCATTGCTGATTTAGATCATTCAGAGAACGTACAAGCACGACACATCGCTGAAGCCATCGGCTACCGAAACCTTGACAGAGGTGATTGGGCAGAGAGATAAGTATGATTATTATTCGTGAGGTTATGGAAAACGATCTTGAATACGAAAAAGCAAAGGAACAGATTAAGAAAAAGATGGAACATGGTAATCTGCTAAATGGCAGTTACTGTGAAGACGTTGATGTGAAACTCTGGTTGCCAGAGATGAATGCCGTTAACACAACCATTTTTTGCGACCGATTGATCGCGAAGTATGGGTGTGGATGTATGTTTCTACATACTGAAATTGATTGTATCTCCCAACTGAATATCGAGTATCAGAGCAGTGGATTCCATCTCACTGAAACCATCAAAGAGGAGGACATGGAAATGTTGGTTCTCAAAGCAGACCCTGCATTCATCAAACCCAACCTCTTTATTCCTAAAAAATGGGAGACTGGGTTTACATGGTGCCCTACTGTTCAGAAGTATAGAATCATCTATAAACCACATAATGTTCCTTTCGTTGAAGAACCTCATTTCAAGAAAGTGCCCACATCTCAATATGGTCATAATTACATATTGAATTTCTCTGTCTGTGGAGAATTTGGACTCGACATTTATTACCTTACAGAAGAGGGAGAAGAACCGATGTTGATATTCAGTAAAAGCTATTGCTGTAAATAACGACAAATTATGAAAATGGGAAATGTCATGGGAGAAAACGAAGGAGGGGAACTCTAATATGTTAATATTCCCAAAAACATGCCGTTACTTCCATTTTTATTCGTAATTTTGCATTTCAATTACAAAATCGATGTTATTTACTGTTTTTACTTATGATTAATAACCATTCCGTTGTCGGAGCCAAAATCAAAGGACTCAGAGAATCCAAGAACATCTCCATTGAGGAGATTGCAGAACGTAGTGGTCTGTCTGCAGACCAAATCAATTCAATAGAAAACGACCAGCATCTGCCCTCTTTAGGGCCGTTAATCAAGATTGCCCGCGCCTTGGGAGTGAGGTTGGGCACTTTCTTGGATGACAACGATGAACTAGGACCTGCGGTATGCAGAGCCGAAGAACACAACAGCAGCATTAGCTTCTCGAACGATGCGGCTGATGCCCGGAAGCATATGGAATACCACTCTTTGGCAAAGCAGAAGGCTGGCAGACATATGGAGCCTTTCATCATCGACATCCAACCGAGCGAAGAGAAGGATTTCAAGTCGTCGGCACACGAGGGTGAGGAGTTCATCTACGTGCTGAACGGTCAAGTGGAAATAGATTACGGCAAAGAGAAATATCTGTTGAAAGAGGGTGACAGCATCTTCTACGATTCCATAGTGATGCACCACGTGCACGGCGTTGTCGGCGAATCGGCAAAAATCCTCGCAGTAGTATATATTCCGTTCTAAAGCTATGAGCAACGTAAGATTAGATATGGCGGGGAGACCGCTCCCCGATAGAACCTACCCAGCCGAGACCGGTAGCAATGGCTACCAGCTGTACGAACGCACACTGGGACAATGGCTGGAATATTGGGCCGAGAACACTCCTGATAAAGAATATATCGTTTACAGCGACCGCGATCTGCGTTTCACCTGGAAGAAATTCAATGAGCGTGTGGACAATCTTGCCAAAGGACTGCTTGCCATTGGCGTGAAAAAGGGTTCGAACGTAGGAATCTGGGCAACTAACGTGCCCGATTGGTTGACATTCCTCTATGCCACTGCGAAGATTGGAGCCGTGCTCGTCACGGTTAACACCAACTATAAGCAGGCCGAGCTGGAATATCTGTGCAAAGACTCGGACATGCACACGCTCTGCATCACCGACGGTACTTGGGACTGCAACTATGTGGACATGACCTATACGATGCTGCCCGAACTGAAGACCTGTGAGCGCGGCCGATTGAATAGTGAGCGGTTCCCCTATCTGAAGAATGTCGTATTCATCGGTATGGAGAAATACCGCGGAATGTACAATACCGCTGAACTGCTATTACTTGGGCAAAACATTGAAGACCAGACACTTACTGAGGTAAAGAAGAACGTGAGTTGCCATGATGTCTGCAACATGCAGTACACCTCTGGCACAACGGGTTTCCCCAAGGGTGTGATGCTGACTCACTTCAACATTGCCAACGATGGCTATTTCACAGGTGAGAACATGGGATTCACGCAAGATGACAAACTTTGTGTTTGTGTTCCGCTGTTCCACTGCTTCGGTGTGGTGCTGGCCACGATGAACTGTCTGACGCACGGATGCACCGAGGTGATGGTTGAGAAGTTCGACCCGCTGGTGGTGCTGGCCTCCATCCATAAGGAACGTTGTACGGCCGTCTATGGTGTGCCCACAATGTTCATTGCTGAACTAGATCACCCGATGTTCAACATGTTCGACATGAGTAGTCTCCGTACTGGAATCATGGCAGGCTCGCTCTGCCCAGTGGAACTGATGAAACGCGTCTCGGAGAAGATGTTTATGACTATCACCAGCGTCTATGGACTGACCGAGAGTTCGCCAGGCATGACACAGACTTGTCTGAACGACTCTTTCGAACGGCGTTGCACCACTGTAGGCCGCGACTATCCTTTCGTGGAGGTGAAAGTGCTCGACCCTGAGACCAACAAGGAATGTCCTGTGGGTATGCAAGGTGAGATGTGCTGCAGAGGTTTCAACGTGATGAAGGGCTACTACAAGAATCCAGAGGCCACGGCAGAGGTCATCGACGAGAATGGTTTCCTGCATTCGGGTGACTTGGGTGTAAAGGACGAGGATGGTTTCTATCGCATCACAGGACGCATTAAAGACATGATCATTCGTGGTGGTGAGAATATATATCCGCGTGAAATCGAGGAGTTCCTCTACCACATGCCTGGCATCAAGGACGTTCAGGTCGCTGCCGTTCCATCAAAAAAATATGGTGAGGCTGTGGGTGCTTTCATCATCCTGCAGCCCGATGTAAAGATGGAACCAGAGGACGTGCAGGAGTTCTGTCGCGGCAAAATCGCCCGCTACAAGATTCCCAAGTATGTGTTCTTTATTGACGAGTTCCCGTTGACTGGCTCAGGTAAAATCCAAAAGTTCAAACTGAAGGAGATGAGCCTGCAACTCTGCGAGAAAATGGGAATAGAAGTCATTTGACGATAGAATTTTCAAACATTCATCAATACATCACACATTATGCTCAACCTATTAGACATACCCCCTCGCCCCAGAGGTATTTGCAGGGATCTTTGTGATTCCGATTATCTTTTATGGATTGTTTTGGGCATTTTTATCGCACTTGGCATCTGCCTGTTTTTTGCATACAAGTATAAACGTCATATTGCAAAGACAAAATAACTGCCAAGTCGCACACTACGAAAAATCCCCGAGTCTCAATAGGAAACTCGGGGATTATTTGATTATACGAAGAAAACAGATGGAAAACAACCTGTCTCATTTCACTTTCATTGATTTCACGATAGCGTCTTTCACCGCACCCATCTTCTCCTTGTTGTTCTCGGTATAAGTATAAGTCAGTGTCAGACTCTTCCTTTCTTTCGCTTTGAAGGCAATGGTGGTGTATAGTTTGACAAGAGCCACTTTAGGATTGAGCACTTCAACATCAACTATAAAGCCATCGTCCATGATTTGAGTGTTCTTAACCGAACTTCCTTCGTCAGCCTGCAGTTGCTGCAGAAACTCCTCAGCGGCTTTCTTGGAATAAAGGGTGTCGGTAGTCCTCTTTTCATAGACAAGTGAATTCATCAAGTCACCCTCGTTCAACACTAACACGCCCTGGCTCTCATCTTCCTCAGCTGATTCCTCTCCCTCGGTAGTCGGAGCCTCGTATTTCGTCAAAAAGTCCGGATAGAGGAAAGAACATCCATCGAATTTCATCGACTTCATTTCCACTCCCTCAGGAACTGTCACGTCGCTAGCGTTGGCATCTTTGTCGTGACACGACATCACGCCTAAAAATGCCAATACCAGCAATACGAGACTTGCACTACGAAAGATACCTTTCGAATTAAAGATTATTTGTCGGTGTTGCATCGGGTGCAGGAGTGTGAACGGCGGCTGCAGCACTTCTCTCGCGGCCACGCTTGATTAAGAAGAACAATAGTGCACCTGCAACCGCCAATACAATGATGCCAATGATTGGACGATAGAACAGCCAAGCAAGAGCAATGATGATGAGCGACCAAATGATGCCAAGAATGGTGCAGATGAATCCAACACCAGCTCCGACAACCTTCGACAGGAAAGGAATGACCTTCATGAGCGTGGTCAAGATTCCGAAGATACCCTTCAGACCACCAATGACAATCATGATACCCACGATGCGAAGAATCCAAAGCCACATGTTGTTAGCCGCATGCTCAGACTCGTACATCTCATCGGCACTCTTCTCTCCCATTACCAATGCCGAGAACGACTTGCCGTTCTTTGCCTTGAAAGGTTTGAAGGTATCGCCAGAAGCCACAGCCATCAGAGAGACAGTAGCGGGATCGGTCTTGAAGAACGTGATGCGTACATCACCCACTTGCGGGCTGTTGGGCGAAGCACCGAAATAGAGTGTTCCTCCCGAAGCGTGGACATAAGGATAATCAACAACGTTGGTGGGTTGGCCGTCATTCGTAACGGCATTGGC
>JAFYJN010000087.1 GCA_017538105.1 Prevotella sp.
ACAGGCACTTTGCCCACGAATTGAGACAAATCGACCTTGAAAGCCTCTGGGTCGTGAACCGAATAAGGTGAACCACTCAAAATGACGCCGATGACTGAATCGTCGCCCACGGGAAATTTGTTGTAGGGCAGGATCTCGCAGAACGTATCAAGCTCGCGCACACGACGGCCGATGAGCTGCGTGGTTTGCGAACCGAAATCCAGAATAATGATTTTTTGCATATATTGATAAATCAATTGTAAATTGTAAATCGTCAAATTAATTACTTGATGAAATCCTCTGCTGCAGCAATAGACTCCAGCTTTCCCACATCGAGGATTTTCACATCGTCTTTCAGACAACCATAGATGCGAGTACGATGACAAGTCTGCAAATAGAAGTCCATGATGCCAAAACGATTGGGGAACTGCTCCATCAGTCGGAACAAACGAGGAGAGAACGAATGAATGCCCGAAAAAGCAAACATATTCAACACAATCTCTGTCGAACCTCTCCAAATCTTCAATTGCAAGGCATCTGCATCGAGTTGTGCGTCATCAGGATGTTTTACCCATTCAAACGGACTACGTATCTCGCCCGTAGCGGTGTTCACCCACCCCATCAACCTCATCGCATGATCGAAGAGCAGATAGCGTTGTGTTTGCCTGCGACTGACCAGAAGCACAGCATCTTCGTCATCAAGATGTTGCCTATGGAACCAATCGTAGTCCACATTATCCAATATATCCACGTTGTGAATCAATATCGGCTCATCGTCCTCGAACAACGGAGCGGCCTTCTTCAATCCGCCACCCGTGTCGAGCAGTTCATCTGTTTCATCGCTGATGCGTACAAGCCTTTGATAGTCAGCATTCTGGGCCACATGTTCCTTGATCTGCTCAGCAAAATGGTGCACGTTGACCACCAAACGAGTGTATCCATAACCACGAAGCCGCTGGATAGTATGGTCAAGCAACGTCTGCCCTCCCACGCTGACCAACGCTTTAGGTATGGAGTCGGTCAAGGGTTTCAACCGCGTACCCAAACCTGCAGCAAATATCATTGCCTGTCGCATTCGTTCCATATATACCTTATTATATAATTATTCTGCAAAGTTACGAATAAGAGAGAGAAAATGCAAATTTATTTGCAATTTTCCGAACGAGAGTAGTTTCCTTGAGCGAAAAGCGAAAAACTTCGGCGAAGCCAAAGTTACGAAAAAACGAGGGAAAAGCAAAATTTATTATGGAAATAAAAAAAGGAGGCACTTCGTTTTGAAGTGCCTCCAATTATATAAGTTAATCAAGGATTATTTCTGAATGAACTTCTTGCCATCCTTAATATAGATACCCTTGGTCGGATTGGTCACCTTGCGGCCCATGAGGTCGTAAATGATGCCTGTAGCCTTCTTGTTGACAACCACATTGTTGATGCCAGCAAGCTCTGCCTGATAAGCCTCATAGTCAGCTTCAGTCATCACAGTCACATCATAGACATAATACCAACCGCTCTGAGAAACTGCGAGCTGAGTCTGGATAGGAGCACCATCAGCAACAGTAATGCCAGAGTCAGGAGCATTCCATACCATGAGGTTAACATTGTTTCCATCAACGCTCTCGTTGTCGAAACGAATGCTGATACCTGTCTCCAATTCCTGAGTGTTATAGCCATCAGCGCCGATGAATCCACCATCATACCACTGCATGAGTGGGCTGAAGGTATCAACAAATGCACCCTCTTCTTCATCAGACTCCTTCTGTGAGAGGAGTTTGATACCATCCTTGCCATTATCCAAGAAGCTGAAGTCGGCAACCTCAAACGTATTCAGCATACCCGAGCCATCGATTGTAGTGGCCTTCTCTTCTTCATCGGTGTTGATCAGCACAGCAATTGGCTCGTGATCGCCCAACGTACGGTCTGCATCAGTAACATACTCTTCAGTAAATGAGCACTCTTCGAAGATGAAGTAGAATGTGTTATCGGGACCTTCCAAAGGAACGCAGTCGAAGGTGATGGTCTGGCAACCGTTAGCACCAGAAGGAACTGTCTTACCCTGGGCTTCACCCAACTCAAACAATGTCCATTCTGTTGTGAGTGGGAAGTCACTCTCACTACCGAACGTGTTGTAATCTTTATATTGGCCTGGGCCATAGTGTGCCTGAGTGCCAAGGGCTGAAGGTTGGTCAGCTTTAGCTTTGAACACAAATTTGTATTTTTCGCCACCCTTCATCTTATGAAGTGTAGAGACAAAGAACTGACACATCCATCTTGCAGGAGCAGCAGCACCATCAGGATTACCATTAATACCTTTTACAAGTGTACCGTTATTCCACTTATACACGCTCTTCATCAGCACATTGCCATCGTCATCAACCTGCTCGTTGCCATCTTCATCAAGGTCTTCAACTTCCTCGATATAATATCCAGGTACGGGCACTTTCACAGCATACACACCAGGCTCGCCAGGAACCTCAACAACAGGAGCTGGCTGCTGCTGGTTACCTTCAGTTATATTAAGATCCTGAACGGTAAAATTAGTGCACGACCATTCACCTTCAGAACTTGTACCGGTGATATTGTCATTAGAATAAATACCCTTTCTCATGAAGTTGATCCAAGAAACTTCACCAGTCTGCTCTCCCTTGGGATCCTTCATCTCCAACTTGATGTTGTCGAAGTAGAACACATTGCCTTCTTTATCAGTAGAAAGGTTGAAAGCAACACTCTGGAAGTACTTACCATCAGCTTCCTTCGAATGATCAGCGCTAACAGTAATAACGTCAGATACATACTTCGTCCATTCTGTGGTTACAGAAACATTACCAAAAAGCTGATAGTGGTTGTAGTTTCCAGGACCATAGTGTGCCTGTGTCTCAATGGAACCGGCCTTGTCAGCCTTCACCCACATGGTCAGGCGAACCTCCTTGCCCTGAAGCATGGGTTCTGTACCATAAATGAAGAACTGGCAGTCCCAAGAAGCGAGATTACCGTTATTCTCGACTCTGTTTCCAGCAGCTATAGCCTGTTCGTCACTACGTGCGACAACCTTTGCGCAACGGCTGCCATCCACACCTTCTCCATCGATGATGGTGACAGTACCTTGATACTGTGATTCACCCTCTTCGCCCTTTGGGAATTCATGTACCCAGAAAGAGTTCCATGCATCTGCTGGCATATCACCATAACTCTCGTATGCAGGAGCTTCATTTTCAAAGTCGCCATTGACGACAATGTTCTTGTACTTCTGTTGTCCGAAAGCAGCACTTGCCACCAGAACAGCAGCTAATAAAGTAAAGATTTTCTTCATAAATTTAAAATTATAGTTAATAATACAGTTAATAATAATAATGTTAAGGCTGGAAATAAAATCGTTTTTAGCGACTATAACATTCCAAGCGCAAAATTAGCGGTTTTCATGGAAAGCGACATTTCAATTTGTATCACAAACTTTCCGAAATGTATCTTTTAAATTTCAAAAAAAGAATTTGGAAAGTTTTTAAAACCGATATTATAAAATAATATATAAATTTGCAGACGAAGTGAAAACTAGCTGGAAAATTAATAAAAACCTAATAAACAAAATAAAAATTAACAAAAAAAATGAAACAGAGACTATTCTCAAAACAACGGCATCATCTGGCCATCGCCGCCTCATGCCTGTTTGTAGGGGCCTCAGTTCTTCAAGGCTGTCAGGACGATGTCCTAACTGGACAGCCCTCATGGCTGGGTAACTCTATCTACGAGCGTTTGGAAGAAGATGGAAGCTATACCACGATGTTGCGGTTGATTGACGACCTGGGGCAACGCGAAGTGCTAAGCCACACAGGTTCGAAGACTTTGTTTGCTGCCAACGACGATGCATACAAGACTTGGTTTGCAAACAATTCATGGGGAGTGAACAGCTATGAGCGGCTCTCCTTGTCGCAGAAGAAACTTCTGCTAAACAACTCCATGGTCAACAACGCTTATCTGATTGAGCTGTTGTCGAATGGCAGGCCTATAGGCGAGGACAACCATCCCGAGGAAGGACGCACCATGCGCCGTGAGACTGCTGTCAGCATCTACGACTCCGTACAGATTATGAAACCAAGTCAGATGCCGAACTCAGCAGAGTGGGCAAAGTTCAAAAACAACGGCAAAAGCATCCCCATCTTAAGAGATGCAACGCCCGCCCCCATGATTCATTTCCTGCCCTCCTTCATGAAAATCAATAAATTCACCAATGCCGACTTGGAAATACTAACCAACCATCAGGCCAACGATATCAACGAGGCTTGGGTGAATGGAAAGAGGGTCGAGGAACGCGACATCACCTGCAAGAACGGTTACATTCAGAAAGTTGGTGGTGTCATCGAGTCATCGCCCAATATGGCTGAAATCATCCACATGCACCCGAGCATGTCGCGTTGGGCAGCCTTGATGGACCAATTCAGTGCTCCTTATTATGATGCAGCCGCAACTAAGGAGTACAACCGACTCTACAACAATCAAGATTCCGTCTATGTGCTTCGCTACTACAGCGACATAAGAGCCGACGGAAGACATGAAGATGATAACGGACTTTACAATAACGATCCTAGCGGCAAAATAGTTCGAGAACTGTTGAAATTCGACCCAGGGTGGAACCAATACATTGACGACTCAGGCGAGAACAACATGAACTATGATGCTGGTGCCCTGCTCGTTCCCACTAATCAGGCATTGGAGAACTGGTGGAACAAGGAAGGTATGGACCTTCAAATGGAATATGGTGTCATAGACAGTCTCCCTCACGAGACGATGAGAAAACTCATCCGAGTGAATATGCTCCCTATATTAACGGAAGCCATCCCTTCGAAATTCAACCGTGTTCTAAACGACGCCAAGAACGAGATGGGGCTCACGATGGCAGATGTGGACTCTGTCTATATGGGTTGTAATGGCGTGGTGTATCTAACCAACCGCGTGTTCACGCCTGCAGAGTTCGCTTCTGTGGCTTATCCTGCTCTGGCCCACCCATCAACCATGAACATCATCTATTGGGCTATCGACAATTTGAACTTCCTGCCCTTCCTTCTTTCTATGGACTCGCAGTACAGTCTGATTCTGCCTACCAACAATGCGATGATGTGGTATATCGACCCCGCCACCTATGGTAACGAACGTGATGGTATGGAGGCTCCAAATGTATTGGTTTTCTATTATGACGATGTGCAAAAAACCGTGAAAGCCACCCGTTACGACTGCACTGTGGACGAGGACGGTCAGATAACATTGGGTGATCGTGCTTCTAATCCTTCTGTATCAGATGATGTCGTCAAGGATTGTTTGAAGCGTCTGCTGGATCAATTGATTATCGTCGGTAACATCGAAGACGGACACGAATTCTACAAATCCAAAGGTGGTACCCCCATCCGTGTCTTCAAAGCTTCTGATGGTCGTCTGGCATTTGCGGGTGGATGGCAGATGGATCATAACAACAAACCGCTGTGTGTGAACGATGATGAAATCTACACGAAGACGAACGGTAAATCCTACCAAGTGAACGAACAAATGCCATTGACCACACAGAAGAGCATCTATATGACATTACAAGAACGTGATGAGTTCTCGGAGTTCCTGAAACTGCTCGACCATGATGGAGCCGATTTGTTGGCTGCAACAACAGGAACCTCGACCAAGTATACTGCAGGTGTGCAAGGCCAAGGCAACAAGAACCTGCGTCTTCTTGACAACTATAATTATACTATATATGTACCCACGAACAATTCTATTACTAAGCTGATAGATGATGGTCTACTGCCTACATGGGAAGACTATGAGGCCCAGACTGACTCCATTTGGGGCAGTGAGGATGCAGCCCTGGAAGCACAGAATATCATCAAGGGTATCATCGTGAATTTCCTGCGCAATCACATTCAAGACCACTGCATAGCCATCAACATGGCTCCAGAGAACGGGAAGTATGAGAACTCTTTCGAAACGATGAGACGTAACTTGGATACAGGACGTTTCTATCCCCTCGTTGTCAACAATGAAGGTGGTCAGATGTGGGTGCAAGACATTCTCGGCAACAAACGCAATGTCGTGAAGACCCCAGGTCTATACAACCGCTTCTGCCGCGAGTACTGGTTCAAATCTACCGGTGAGACTTACATGGCATCCGATGCAGTTGTCCATCAGATAGATGGTGTCCTTCTATTCGATAAGATGACACCCTGGAAAGAGCAACTTAAAAATGTAGGGAGGAACTAAAGTATGAAAATACTCAGATCTATCATTATATTATTAGCGCTGATGGCTACAACAGCCGTAAGTGCACAGATCACATCGGTTCACGGAACCGTAAGTGACGATCAGGGAGCATTGATGGGCGTCAACGTCTGTGAGATAGACGGCAATGGACGTATCATAGAATCTACCATCACCGACCTGAACGGTAATTTCACGATGAGAGTGAAAAACGAAAAAGACAAGATTCGTTTCAGTTACGTGGGTATGAAAACCATCACGCAACCCATTAACAAGACGACTTTTGACGTCATCATGTCTTCGGCTACCCAGCTGGAGGAAGTGACGATCAAGGCACAAAGACGTGTCAAGGGTAATGGTCTTCCCATTCTGGAGCGAGAAATTGCCAATGCCACCCAGAACTTCTCCATGAAGGAAGTGGAAGGACTTTCATTCACAACCATCGACGAGGCCATCCAAGGACGTATTGCCGGTCTTGACATTATCGGAAACTCTGGTGACTTGGGTGCCGGTTCTACTATGCGTCTTCGTGGTGCATCAACACTTTCTTCGTTGACAGACGCCAACCCGCTGATTGTTGTGGACGGCAATGTTCGTGAGGTAAACCTCAGCAACTTCGACCTCAATTCTGCAAACAATGAAAAGTTTGCTGAGTTGCTGAACATCAACCCTGAGGACATCTCTGACATTCGCGTATTGAAAGATGCCGCAGCAACCGCCATCTATGGTTCACAAGGTGGTAACGGTGTCATCGAATTGACGACCAAGCGTGGTTCGCGAGGCAAACCAAGACTACAGTACTCGTTGAAGTTGACAGGCACATATCAGCCGAAGGGATATAATCTTTTGAATGGTGACGACTACACCATGTTGCTTAAGGAGTCTTACTTCAATCCTGAGCAAAGTGACGAAACGTCCAATGTCCCTGAACTGAACTATGACCCGTCATTCTCTGAATACGAACAATACAACAACAACACAGATTGGCGTGATGCTGTCACCCAATGGGGTCTTCGTCAGAACCACTACGTCACCGTAAGCGGTGGTGGTGAAAAAGCCCTGTTCCGTATCGGTGCCGGTTACGACCATGAGACTGGAACGATGATCAAGCAGAAGCTGCAGCGTTTCTCTACCCGTGTTGCCCTCGACTATAACATTAGTGAGCGTATCCGCGTCAGCACCAACTTCGCGCTGACCTATACAAAGAACGACCGTAACTCTGACAACTTGTTGGACATCGCCCAGCGTAAGATGCCTAACATGAGCATCTATGAGCAAGACCCTGTCACAGGCGAAGACACCGATGCTTATTATACGATGTTGCAGAATGGTGGAGGAAGTACTAATAGTAGATTCAACGGAAACCAAAAGGACATGGTGAACCCCGTTGCAAGTGCCTACCTCGCCAAGAACAAACAGACCAGCTATGACATGACGCCTGAATTGATCATCCAATACCACCTCCTCGGTATGGACAACGACCAATGGCAGTTGAACTGGCGTGGCTCTGTCTACATGAACATCGCCAACAACTATACAAACAGATTCTATCCACAAGAACTGAAGACTGTATCTTGGGACCAAGGTGTCAACACTACCAATGACAATTCTTCAAAAAGCGTATCATTCAACACGAAACATACGCTGACTTTGATTCCTGCATTCAAGAACCATGACCACTCCTTCATGATGCTGGGCCGCTTCGAGTTGACCAGCGGTTCTTCTACCGGTCAGTCAGAAGACAAGTCAGGTGCCCCGACTGGTATCACAACAACGCAAGGTGGAGGTAAAATTACAGGTTTGAGTTCTTCATTCAGCCAGTGGCGCTCCATGTATTACACTGCATCCGCCCACTACGCATACAAAGGACGTTACATCTTGGATGCCTCTCTTCGTGCTGACGGTACTACGAAGTTCGGTCCGAGCAGCCGATGGGGTTTCTTCCCCTCACTCTCCGCCAAGTGGATCATCAGCGATGAGCCGTGGATGAAGGGCACCAAGAGTTGGTTATCGATGTTTGCCATCCGTCCCAGCTGGGGTCGTACAGGTCAGCAACCTGGTCAGGACTACCTCTACACCTCAAAGTATGGTTCCACCCAAAGATATATCGACATGCAGGCCATGAAGCCTAACAACATCCGTCTGACCGACATGAAATGGGAAATCCACGAGAGTTGGAACGGCGGTATCGACCTGGCTTTCTTCCGCGACAGACTGTCTTTGACCATCGAGATGTATCGACAGACGACAACGGACATGCTGATGTCTAATTATCGTGTCCCGTCGAACGTCGGATTCTCAAGCATTCCTTATCGCAACACTGGTAAGATGCGCAATACTGGTTGGGAGTTCCACATCAACACAAACCGTTTGATTCATAAAGGTAAGTTCTCAATGGACGCCAATGCCAACTTCGGAAACAACCGCAACGAACTTCTCGAACTCGAGGAAAACTTGTTGGACAACCTGAACTCCACCTTTGGTTTCTCAAACGACGAAACCTTGCAACGCGTTCAGTTGCACAACCCGTTAGGCGCCATCTACGGATTCCGTTACAAGGGCGTCTACCAGTATAATTATTCTACCTTCAACCGTATGACTCCAGAAGAACGTGCCCAGTTCCTAGCCGATGGGAAGACGGCACCTGTGGCTTTGAATGCTGACGGTGGCCTCATCGTTGATGCTAAGGGCGATCCCGTCCGCATGATGTTCAACTACACCAATGATGCCACTGGTAGAAACTACCGCTTCAATGGTGGTGATGCCATTTATGAGGATATCAACCACGATGGTCAGATCAATGCCCTCGACATTGTGTACCTCGGTTCTTCACTGCCTAAGTTGACTGGTGGTTTCGGTTTCTCATTCAATTATGGCGATTGGCGTCTGAGCACCCAGTTCACCTACCGCTTTGGTAATAAGATTATCAACAAAGCACGTCTGCATGCCGAAGCCATGATTGGCAACGACAACCAGAGCCAAGCTGTGAACTACCGCTGGCGTAAGGAAGGTGACATCACCGAGATTCCACGCGCCATGTACGGTAGTAACTCCAACTACAACACTCTGATCAGCGACCGCTTTGTTGAGGACGGCTCATATCTACGTATGGGTTATGCACAGCTCTCCTACACCATTCGAAAGAAATATGCTCGTGCACTCGGAGTGAACCGCATCAGTCTGTATGGTAGTGCTAACAACCCGTTTGTACTCACAAAGTACTCCGGTGTTGACCCGGATATCTCGAGTGGCGGTTACTCACCTGCTATCGATAACGCCCAGACACCGCGTTCGCGTTCTTACACTTTAGGTATCACTGTTGAGTTCTAAAAAGATACGAATATGAAAAGAATACATTATTATATAGTATGCGCTATCTGCGCTATCTGTGGGCTCTCTTCCTGTTCTGATTTCTTGGAGATTGAGCCTCAGAATGAGATTATCCTAGAGAAATTCTGGAATGAGAAAGCCGATGTCGACGCCATCATTGCAGGTTGCTATTCTGGCTTGCAGGAGGAGGCTGTCATCAAGCGTATGATGGTTTGGGGTGAGTTCCGCAGTGACAACATCGGGCCAGGCAGTAACGTCAGTTCTGATGGAAGCCTCGAGAAACTCCTGAAGGAAAACATCGATGCCAAGAACACCTATACTAGCTGGGATGGCTTCTATTCTGTCATCAACCGCTGCAACACAGTCATCAAGTATGCCCCAGGCGTTTCCGCAGTAGACCCTGCCTATACTGAGAGTGAACTGCAAGCTAACATCGCCGAGATGGTAGGTATTCGCAGCCTCTGCTACTTCTATTTGATTCGCGCCTTCCGCGATGTGCCATTCTCTAGAGAGGCCTTTATCGATGATGACCAAAAGATGGACCTGCCAGCCACTAAGTTCAATGACGTACTCGACTCGCTAATCTACGATTTGGAGAACGTTAAGAGCTATGCTGTGAAACGCTATCCTATCACAAAAGAACTCTACCAGACAGGACGTGTGACACAGGACTTCATCCACGCTTTACTGTGTGAACTCTATCTTTGGAAAAAGGACTATCAGAATTGTATCCGCTATGCTGACTTGGTGATTGAATCCAAGAAAAAGATTGCGGAAGAGAACCGTAAGCAAAGGAACTCCTCAACACTGATACAAAACAATGATATTGAGGAAAAGTTCAACGGTTTCCCTTTGGTCAGCAACTCTACTTCAAGCGGTTATTTCGGCGATGCATACGAGGTTCTATTCGGAAGAGACCGAGGGAATCAAGACGAGGTGAACCAAGAAATCATCTTCCAATTGGTCTTTAACGACAATCCGGGTAATAATGGTATGCCAGCAAATGGTGCAGTAAACTCTTTCTACGGTAACTCCAATTCCACTATCGGTCTGGTGGCTCCTTCTACTTACATTTATAGTCAGATTGAAAACACTGGACAGGATCGTAAGGTTTTTGCATACCGCAATAAGATGTTGGACTCCCGTATCTACACCAATTGCCTTTATAATGGAAGTAACAGCAATAATGCTATTAACAAATTTACAACGAGCACTATCACCATCAGAGTCACCGCTGGTTCCAATCCGTCACCAGACTACGGTTCAAAATACCAGCAGAACGAAAATGGATCTAACTGGATTATCTATCGTTTGACGGACATCATGCTGCTGAAAGCCGAGGCATTGACACAGATGATCAGTGGAAGTTCAGACGCAGAAGCCAATGAGAACTCCACAGCTCTTCTTGATAGAGCCTTTGCCCTTGTCAATGCTGTCAACAAGCGTTCTCTCTGCCAGAACCAACTCGCTGACACACTTCGCAGAAGCGATTACAATACCAAGGCTGATATGGAGACCTTGGTTCTTCAAGAGCGCCAACGCGAACTGATGTTTGAGGGCAAGAGATGGTTCGACCTTGTACGTCTCTCACAACGTACCGGTAACACAGATGTATTGGCAGCAGCTGCCTTGCAAAAAGCCACCACTGGTTCCGGATTAATTAGTAACCATCTGGCTAAGATGGATGCCATTTATTGGCCCTATAATCTCGATGAGATGAAGGTCAACTTGAATCTTGTGCAGAATTCAGCCTTCGGCAGTGGCGAAGACCAGAGTTACGAAAAGACAACTAAAAAATAAAGAACGATATGAGACTTAAAGATATATATAAAGGATTCGTGGGAGCCCTGCTTATCATCATGCTCACTCCCACGCTGACGCTGACCAGTTGCTCCGACGAGCCCGACAGCCAGTACTTCTACACCTTCACGGGTGAGATGATGAGCGAATATCTGAAGAGCCGGCCTCAGTACAGCGAATTCACAGAGATTGTGGAGAGAGCCGGCCTGATGAACCTTCTTGCCACCTACGGCCACTACACTTGTTTTGCGCCATCAAACGATGCTGTAGATAAATACCTGCAGGGCCGCGGCCTCAGCAGCGTCTCACAGTTGAGCGATGCCGACTGTGACACCATTGCCCGTACCCATCTGGTTTCCTATATGTACACCACCTATGATATGGTCGGACATAAAATGCCGACGGTGAACATGCTTAACCGCTATTTGGCAACTGAACCAGGCTTTGACAACGACAGCAATGCCGTCATCGTTCTTGAAGGACTGGCCAAGATTATATTCGAACTAAAGGACGACTCAGTAGAGAACGGTATCATGCAACCCATCGACATGGTGATTGAGAAGTCGAACAGCTACATCACCGACCTGATGCGCGAGAATCCCAAGATCAGCACCTTCTACAGTGCGCTGATGGCTACAGGTGTTATCAATGATGTGATGCTGGTTGAAGACGAGAACTACAATCCAAAGGATTATGAGCCTTATTACACACAGTCTGGCGGTTACGAACAGCAGAAGAAGAAGTATGAGGCACCTGACACCAAGAAATACGGTTACACGTTCTTCATTGAGCCCGACGAATTGTTGGAGTCGAAATACGGCATCAAGAAGGGGGATCTTCGTGCCCTCTATGATTTGGCCTGCTCGATTTATGATGAGGTTTACCCTCAAGATGTCAATGCACCGGGCCACAGCTTTGAGAACCTCACGGATAGTGTCAATCCCCTGCACCGCTTCGTCCAATATCACATCTTGAACATGATTGCTGCTGGTGTCGATGACCTCACTCCACAAGAGGTTGCCAATTTTCAGGGATTGTCAAATTTTGAAGGTGCCATCGGTATTCTTGAAAACCTTGTAAACCCTTGTGACTGGCATTACACCCTCCTGCCCCACACGATGATTAAGGTGGATAAGATAACGGTCAACAAATACTTAGGTGGCTGTAAGAGAGGCCAGCGTTACATCAACCGTCGTAACGACGCGAAGTTCAACTTCCTAGGTCAGCGCATCGAGCCAATTGATGATGAATATAAGCACGATGGTATCAACGGTCATTATTACTATGTCGATGACATCGTTGCCTTTACCAAGGATGTTCGGGATAAGATTCACAATCAGCGTATTCGTATGGATTTCAACACCGTCTTCCCCGAGTTCATTACGAACGGTCTACGCATCTTAGGTGACCCTACGCAAGCTGATGCTGTTGAAGAGAAGTATGGTCGAAACTGGTGCTTCCCTGAGGGTTATCTCGACGGCGTATCGTTCACCAACTGCAAATTCGTGTGGAGAAGACCCGTCTCTATGTATAACATCTATATGTGGGATGAGTTCGACCTCTATGGAAACTTCGACTTCACTTTCCGCCTACCGCCTGTACCATTCGATGGCGAATGGCAGATACGCCTTGGCTATACATCGCAAACCACCCGTGGTGTTGCTCAATTCTACGTGGATGGGGTACCTCAAGGTATTCCCCTTGACATGACCAAGGACTTGAACTCAGACTACTATATTGGTGATGATTTTATCAGTACTATGGATGATTACGAGGCTCTGAGTGAAGAGGGGAAAGCCGAGTACATCAAGAGCTTGAAGAACCTTGGGGTCTATACCCATCCACGCTCCTTCTATTACAACAGCGCAGGCAGTGGCAGCCGAGGTTATAATATCGTACAGGCAATAGGTCAGCGCAAAATCATCAGCCAGTCGTATCTTGATTCTAACCAGGACCACTACATGAGAATCAGGGTGGCTTCCGATGGTAAAAAAGGACGCGACAACGAATTTGCTCTCGACTTCATCGAATTAGTACCAAAGAGTGTTTATGGTGCTGATGGTGATGGCGAGATGGAGGATGACCTGTAATTAATTGAAAATTGAAAATTGACTATGATGAAAAGATATAGTATATATAATAAGGTGATAGGGCTCGCTCTCGTAGCCCTCACCTTCATGGCCTGCTCTGACACCTGGGAGGATCACTTTGACAAACAAAGTGAAGGCATGAATGACGCTTCACTTTGGCAGGCCATTTCACAGAACAGCAACCTAAGCAACTTTGCAAAGGTTATACAGGCCTGCGGTTATGACAAGGCATTGAACAGTAGCCAGGTATTTACTGTTTTCGCACCCACCAATGACCATTTCTCGGTACAAGAAGCAGATGAACTCATCGCTGCTTATAACGCAGAGAAGGGAAAGGTGAATGAAGATGACAACACAATCATCAAGGAGTTTATACAGAACCATATCGCGATGTATAATCACTCCATCTCGGAATTGAGCAAAGATTCCTTAACTATGATGAACGGTAAGAAAACCGTGCTTTCTAGTAGTTTGTTCGGTGAGAATTCCATTCTTACTACTAACCAGCATTTTAAGAATGGCGTCCTCTTCACCATTGATGGAAAAGCCCAATACTTCCCAACTGTGTTCGAGTATCTTCGCAAAGATGCTGACCTTGATAGTGTGAGAAGTTTCTTCTATAACGAGCATTTCTACAGGAAAGAATTCATGCCTGAGCGAAGTGTACCTGGAGGTTTGGAAAATGGTAAGACGGTTTACCTCGACTCTGTATTCGTACAACAAAACGACCTGTTCGACTACAGTTTCTTAGATGCTGAATTGAATACTGAAGACAGCACCTATTGGATGGTTGTTCCAACAAACAAAGAATGGAAACGGCTCATCGAAGAGTACCAGCCTTATTTCAACTACGATGACCAAGTAATGTTCCGTGATTCATTGACTTACACCAATCCACGTTTGGGCATTATGCTTGGCACAACCTTCAGTCGTACGCTGAACACGGATGCCCATCTGACGGACTCTGCCTTGTCGACACTTGCTGTTGAAAGATATGAAAGCAGAAAGTACACATTTGGAGACAATAATCTCCACTATTACCAATTCGGCGGACGCTCCAATGTGAACACACAAAAACCATTCGGTAGTAATGGTATCTTCACTGGAACTGAAAACATAGAATGCTCAAATGGCCAAGTCATGAAGACTGACAACTGGAAAATCAACAAGTTGAACACATTCTATCAGTGGATTATCATTGAAGCTGAAGAACAAGGAAGCATCCAGGAAGTCAGTAAGGCAGAGATTTCTAACACTAACAAGGAATTGGAGCCGACCATTTCTACCGTCACCCGCAGGGTAATGAACAACAATCGGTTCTACGGTAAGATATGGGACGATGCTTTCGTGGAGTTTGAACCAATTAAGTCAACTGTCAACCACTCTGTTCTATTTAACATCAGAAATGTACTCTCCAACATTGGATATGACATCTATCTCGTTACAGCTCCTGCCTTGGCAAATGACAGTAACGCTACAGAAGTCCAGCGTCTCCCAATGAAACTGAAATGTACGATCAATTACCACAACCAACAGGGCGAATCTGAAAAGGAACTGCTTCAGAATAACCTTGTAACGACTCCCGATGAAGTCAACTATCTCCTGCTTGCAGAAGATTATAAGTTCCCGTGTAGTTCATGGGGGCTTACTGAAGCCGAGCCACAAATCTCATTGTTGGTTGAAACCGCTGTTTCTCCAAGAGAACAGAGTATCAAGAAATATACTCGTACCATGATGATTGACTGCATCATGCTAGTCCCCCACGGCATCTCCAATGTCGATGAGGAAAGATTCACGGTCAGTCCTCATGGTGATGGTGACACCTATTACTGGTTGAAGAAGTAAGGATTTAGTTATGAATTAAGAACTATAAGGATATGAAAAAATATATAATATTTGGACTAACACTGCTGATGGCCTTTCCTTTAAGTGTTGTGGCCCAGGACGATGATA
>JAFYJN010000088.1 GCA_017538105.1 Prevotella sp.
CCCAACACCACGAGGCTCACCACCATCCGAGCCAACGCGCGGAGGGCACGAGGCAGCAGACCCGTCTCGAACACATGGAGCACATAGAGGGGCACAGCCACCAGCAGCAGCCCTAAACAGAAACGGACGATTGATATTTCCATAATTCCACAAATTTAAAACGCAACTGGCTCTCGCTCAGACCTTGCACATGACTCACAAGACGGTCGTCGTCGCTACACGTCAACACCACAGCCGCCCCACGTCCCGCCAACTCGCGAATCGCCTGGAGCACCGTCTGGCGCGTAGCCTCGTCCTGACCTGTGAGAGGCTCGTCGAGGAACGCCACATTCCGCTCGCGCTCCACCGCCTCACTCACCATCTCCGACACGTCGGCATAGGCGTCTTTAGGCCAGTCTTGCGGCACGTAGCTCACCTCCTTGCGCAGGTAGGGAGCCGAGAGCGGTGTGACCACCGCACCATCGAAGCTCGCCACACCCTCGTCAATGGGCCACATGCCCATCAGCGCACGAAGAAGCAACGTCTTGCCCGAGCCTCGGCCGCCCACCACGCAGACCACCTCGCCGCTACGAGCCACGAACGACAGCCCCTCGAAGAGCCGACGACCGCCTGCCGAGACCGTTCCGTCTTTCAATTCCACCTTCATGAGTGCAAAGATAAAAAAAACTCTCGACTTCTGACAACCAATCTCCCAAAAAATTCGTAACTTTGCCATCTAAATCTATACGACATGGACGAAACCAACTATATCCTGCCCGCTGAATGGTATCCGCAGAGCGCCATTCAACTCACATGGCCACACGAGGGAACCGACTGGAACCCCTATCTGGAGGAAATCACCGACACCTTCGTCCAGTTGGCCAGCGTCATCGCCCAGCGCGAACGACTCGTCATCGCCACCCAAGACCCCGACGCCGTCAAGCAACGACTCATGTTTGCGTTGTCGAAGAACGCCATGCGAAGAGTCTCCTTCTGCCAATGCGCCATCGACGATACCTGGGCGCGCGACCACGGAGCCCTCACCCTCCTACCCCTCACCGAGAACTATCTCAAGTCCACCGAGAGAGGCTCACAGGCCATCTCCCTGAAGTTCCAGTTCAACGGCTGGGGCGGCAAGTTCCCCGCCGACAACGACAACCTCATCGCCCTCCACCTCTACGAAGAAGGCCACCTCGCCCATCGACTGGAGCAGCACACCGACTTCGTGCTCGAGGGAGGAGCCATCGAGAGCGACGGACGTGGCACCATCATGACCACCACCCAATGCCAAATGCGGCGCAACCAACCACGCTCGCGCCAACAAATAGAGGAAGAACTGAAAAAACGCCTCCGCGCCAAGCGCATCATCTGGATCGACCACGGCCACCTCAGCGGCGACGACACCGACGGCCACATCGACACCATCGTCCGTATGGCGCCCCGCGGCTCCATGCTCTACACCTATTGCGACGACCCCGCCGATGAGCACTACGCCGACTTCCAAGCCCTCGAGCAACAGATGAAGACCCTCCAGAGAGCCGACGGCAAGCCCTACCGACTGTACCGGCTCCCCCTACCCGATGCCATCTACGAGACCGACGGCCACCGCCTGCCCGCCACCTACGCCAACTTCCTCATCGTCAACCGAGGCGTCATCCTGCCCACCTACAACCAGCCGGCGAAAGACAACGAGGCAGCCCGCGTCCTCTCCGCCGCCTTCCCCCACTACGACATCCTGCCCATCGACGCCCGCACCATCATCCGCCAGCACGGCTCCATCCATTGCCTCACCATGCAGTTCCCCAAGGGCACAGCGAAGTGAAGAGAATTAAATCAAGATAATAAAAGAAATGGCCATCGATTCGATGACCATTTTTCTTTTGGAGTAGTTAATAAGGAGTTAATAAGGAGTTAACAAGCTCTGCCTGTGGAAAGGATACGGGAAAGGCAACGGGTAGGCGCTTCAGCGGGAATGGGCGAACGTAGTTCGGGAATGCCTAATAGGACATCAGCCTTATTCTTCATTTTCGTTTTTGCGCCTTTTCACCACAATCCAGTACACACCTATAAATATACCAATAATCAATAGGAATATTAACAGATACGGCAATACAATAACAAGCGGACTTAGGCAAACGACATCCGCAGTATTTTCTCCAGTTGTATCAGTCAAACCGTGCCATCCCGATTCCTTCGTGGAGTAACATATCAGATCATAGTCAATCTTATATGCGTTTCCTGTGTCACCTTGCGATTTATAGTAATAATATCCCTCTCTATACCTAAAAGCGCCAACATCCACCCCCTGTGTCTTGCCCGGTTCAATAGATATAGTAATATCAAACCACAGAGAGTCCAGTTTATTGCCAGACATATCTCTATATGTAATCTTGATACATATAGAAGAAATATTCTCTTCCGTATTATTCTTCAACAGCAAAGTAGCCTGCTTTTCCTTACACGAATGCTCATAAGAAACCATCACCACATCGTTCTGGTTCACCTGCGCAAACACATAAGTGAACAACATTACGCATAATATGGCACAAAAAAACCTTTTCATATTCAGTCTTTGTCGATGATAATCCGTTCTTCTTCACTCTTCAGGTGGTCTTTCAACTCAATCGTCCCAACCTCTTCTTCGATGTCAAGTGTCGGCTCGTACTCCACTATCCTCGTCTTTCCACTCGCTTTGTCGACATAGAAATACACGAAGGCACCCGTTTAGCTACAGACACATGTTATATATAAATGTTTCATCGTTTCCTCCTTATATTAAACCTTTGATTATCATCGGCAAATATAGATAATTTTTACGACAATTCCACCTAATTTGAGATTATTCTACAAATACCCCATCAATATTTGATTTAAAATTCTTTTTCAAGCCGCAAGCCATCAACCAAGACCTGCTCATCAAGCGCGACACCGTCGTGATGTATGGCTCACAGCGCTACCATTGCTATGTGCAAGTGAACCCCACCACCTATAAGGTCATCAAGCGCACCTACAACGACGAGGGGGTGGCCGTAGACAACATCTATCACGACAACATCATCAATCTGGCCGTCTATCATGGTGCCTCGAAAGTGTTCTCGAGCGACTTCCACAAGCAAGACTTTAAGAAATACCTAACTGAAGAAATACTCAAACAAAGTGTCCTTAGTGACATGATTTACAATCGGTTGGATGAAGAAGGCATTCACTACGACGCCTTCATAGGCATCCCCGACAGCCCCAGCGGATATGTGGTCGATGTCCTCGTGGGCTACGATGGCAAAGTCAAGTTCGAGATGTATAAGTAAAGCCTACATCCATCCATAAAACAATATCGCCCTGCCTTTCATATTTTGAAAAGCAGGGCACTTAATAATGTTTTCTTTATAGTTTTATTGTTTTTCATTGAATATGACGGGAACGTTGAGACGTACACGCACAGATTCTCCATTATCATTTATGCCTGGCAACCATTGCGGCATCATTTTGATGATTCTCAATGCCTCCTGTTCACAAAGTTTATTGATTGTAGATTTCGTACACGGATTGCCCGATTTGTCTTTTAAGAGATTGTTGACAATTTCCGGCTCTTGGATTGTCCCGTCTTTCCCAATAATATATGACACGACAACCTTTCCATGAATCCCCGTTTGAAGCATCCTTTCGGGGTAGCGGATGTTCTTCTTAATGAATGTCATCAAAGCCTCGTCACCGCCTGGGAATGAAGGCATTTGAGGCACGACCTCGAAGATTTCCCCCTCCTGATTGACTGGGTGGGCATTAAGTTCATAGACGATTTCTATCCAATCGCTGAATGCAACGAATCCCTTACGATATTTTTCTCGAGCCTCTTCGCCTTTCAAGATGACGACGTCATCTAGAATGAAATTCCGTTTCTTGAGAATCTCTTTTAACTCATTGATGGAAAACTCCTTGAGTGTGCCGTCTTCCAAGAAAACATCATGAAAATCACGGCATCTTTCGCCGTTAATAAAGACCAAGGACATAGGCATTTTTCCTCCGATTACACATGGAATGATTAAGCTGTCGGTGTTGTCAGAGGACGAGGCATTGTTCTGGGAAAAGCATACATTTGCAAACAAGGCAAATAGTGATAGGGATGCCAATAGTCTTTTCATGCTTGAAAATGAATAAAGATTAATCTTTGTAACGCAATGTTTTTTCTATTCTCCGCCAGCATTTATCGAACTTGGCTTTGGCCTTGTCCGTGTAGAACGAGCAGATGTAGGCATAGCCCCTTCCTCCTCGCTGTATCAGCAAGACTTTCACATGCTTGAAGTCCTTCTTGTAGTAATCGGCAGGCCGCAAATGCAGCGTGAAAGTAAAGGCGGAATCGGCATTGAACTTCCTATGGGTATCTTCGGCGCTATAGGCCGTGATGGAGTCCCGCCATGATTCACCGATTCCTTCACCATAATAGTTTCTGATTTTCGCTCGCATTTGCTGATAATGCTGTTTATCAACCCAGTCTCCCGCTAACTGTGGGAACACCTGGCTTTGGCTTTCCTGTATTTCTTCAGTAAGTATACGTGGAAATACCAAAAAAGAAATGAACTGTCCGTCTTTTGAATGAAGTTGAGGTCCCATGCAAGTAAATGTTGCCCATAACTTCGGATATTCATCGAAACATTCAGAAGAGCCATCCTGGTAAAACCCTTTTGGTTTGTGATATTTCAGCTTCATATCGTCTGCAACCATCCGTCCGACAGTTCCCATCCATCTATAGTTGGGTTTTACTTTGGCCATTTCTGCCTTAAAATCTTCTTCAGACTCATAGAATAGGTTGTCATTCTGAGAATAGCATACATTTGCAAACAATGCAAAAAATATCTGAAAAAAAAAGCTTTTCATCGTTATTGAGTATTGCTATGATTATATATCAGAATATTCTTTGGAGAACGAGATGTAGACACGCTTCACCTCGTCGAGCAACGACGGGAAGTAGTAGGTCGTCTCGTCATTTATCTCGTCGTCACAGGGCGATTTCGCCATCCGGGCGGCCAACGACGTTCCGGCCACAAAATGGTTGTCCACCACCCAGAAGATGGAGCAGCGGTCGTAGCAGGGACCTCCGTCAAAGAAGCGGTAGCTGGTGTTGCGATGGGCATAGGTGCCCGACAGGTTGTCGTTGCCCTCTATCTTGCTATTCTTCTCAATTGAGGATTATTTAGTTTACTGTGTATCTATATCTTGAAAAGTAAAGACACCCTTTAACTCTGAAAGATACTTGTCGAAATCAGCAATGCTCTCATCTGTCATAAAGAAATACAATTCGAGAGGAACATTATGCTTGCTAAAAATGACAACACCCCTGCCGCAGGTGTACTGGTCTCTATAGGTTTCCCCTTGAAAATTAAGGGGATAAATGAACATCGAGACACCATTGAAGAGGTTCGCTGCCGTTTCTGCAGGATATTGCGTGACGAGCATCTGGACATCTTTTAATGCTTGTCTCTTCAAAGAACGATAAGGTTTCCCAAACTCAAAGTTATTGGCAACAAGTGTGAACACATATTCTTTGGCCAAATCTTCTCGAAGAGGCAGTTCCAGCCTCTTCCCATTCATAAGTATAGGGGCCGTGTTCATGGCCAACAAGCATTTTCCGTCCTTATGCGACAACCTTCCCAATAACATACCGAACTTTCGATTCAGAGGAGACAAGTGCCCATATAAAGCCCCATATTCTGGATTGTAAGGACGATTGTCGTTCTCAAACACATAAGTTGACGTGTCTGATTCTACTACCCATTTATCGTTAGGTGTGTAGGATATGTAGTTCCTATCCAGGACCTCCCAAAATTTAGAGTGCTTAGCCATTGGTGTTTTATTGTCTTTCAAATACGTTGAAAGCTCTTCAATTGGAATAATCTCCACTTCTTGCGCCTGTATTTCCATTGAGAACAGGGACAACAATGCTATTACTATTTTTTTCCTCATAATCGTATGGTTTTAATTATTTAAAGATGCCATATTAGTTTCTTATTGTTATTGGCGAGATGGCGAGAAGTCGTATCGCATTTTGCAGATTTTTGTAATGGTAGTGCAAAGATACAATAAGGATGGAACTTTTGCAATACGCCAAACGCTATTGACACAGAATGAAACAGGAAATCTACTGAAAATCAATGGATTGAGGGATCTGCCAGTAGGTATATTGACACACGTCATATTGTTTTTATTGACATAAAATACGTGGACAATTACTTCGTCTACGTTTCTCGAGGTATCGGCAAACACCCTGCAACCATATCCGAGTAAAAGCCCACGCCAAGAGGCGTGAGCATCCTAACTTTACTCTTGGTTGCTTCTGTAATTTTTGCCGAAATTTCGAGAAACAAGAATCAAAGCGGACGCTTCATCCTATATGTCCTTGATGCTTTCGCATCGATATCTTTCTTAGTCCATAGGCAATCATCGGTTTTAGAGGTTGATAATGTTGTATATGTTATTCTTCGTTTGCCCACTCCTCCCAGTTGATATCCGAGAGATAGTGTTCCACTTGATTTCTCAGGTCAGGAATACCATTGATGGCCGTGTCATAA
>JAFYJN010000089.1 GCA_017538105.1 Prevotella sp.
CAATACTTCTGCGATCCACTCCTTGGAATGAACTCCTTTCCGCAGTACTTGCACTTCCTGACTTCTTTCATTTTTGCACTCTTTTGATGGTTCAACAATCATTCTCTTTTTCCCTCTCGTTAAAACAACCATGCTTCACATTTACAAACAGTTGGTATTAGATATTTATGGTTGTTCGTACCCTTTTAGATACAGTATGAGAATGCGTATTCAAAATTGTATGTATTTGTGATACAGACAAGATAATATGCGCTCACAAATCGAACAGTCGGGACACACAAATATGTTATTATGACAAGAAATTTAATTATCGATTGGTCAAATTATGTTCAAAATGTAAAAAATGAAATGATGTATTAAATGGAGTGCTATATCTTTCTGTTATTTAGATTGTTGGTTTTTTGTATAATTCGTGATAAATAATAGCCGAGTTATATTGTCTCGGCTCACATTGTAAAAAAGTGAGATTAAAAGTTAATACTTAAGAAGTTCACTCTTTGAAAAGCCATGTCCAACTATACCTTGTCGCTCGTGCATTGCCATGGGACGCAATTAGTGGGGTTTTGCAGAGACCTTCTATAAGATTGCGAACTTGCTTTCGCGTCAGAATGCCGTCGAAGGCATCAACAAAGTCACTCATGGAAGCATGACCGTTTCGTCGAATCACATAATAGACTGTTTGGATGTGGTTCAGGTCATATCTTTGGGCAACAGTCTTCACATAGGACTTAAATTGCAGATAACGGGCAGAAAGGACATAGCCGAAATATGAGTCCTCTGTAATAAGTCCCATTTCCAGTAGTTTGGGATAGCTCTCCTTATAGCCAGCATCAGCTTTACCTTTCCAGATATAGTGAAGCGTTAGCCAGTCAAATGTGTTCAACTTGCTTTCAAGTTCCTGTTGATGACAAATATCCTGAGCAAAAAGGTAGAATGCATCATCGGGTATTTCGCCGTAGAAGCGCAAGTCCACCTGATAATCGTCGGAATAGGAATAGTCGGGAAGTGGTTTTCCTTCCTTGATGCAGTTGGTGAACATGATGTCTACCCCCTGTCCGCTACGCTCAATCAGTCCTGTCTTTTCTATCACCTCTGCCATCAGACGACAACGGGGAGAACTGTTGACAGTTAGGATGTTGCCAAGATTCACGCCGTATGGGAATCCGCCGGGATTGGATATTTCCACCATATTGGGATATAGGTGGATAAAAATGTCTGCCCCCATCTGTAGGCTACGGTGGATCATGGCATTGATAAGTGCTTCGCGTATGGTTTCCTTGTTGAAGGCCGGACAGTCGAGAATTCGTGGCAGGTCATTGATATGCAGGAGTGGATTGCAGGCAGGCTGGTCGATATACTCCCAAATCTTTTCAATTGCTGTAAACAACGGCAAACGATACTCCTGTCGGGCACTATAGCGCACCTGACTTTGGTTGTTCCTGTATTCTATCACGACATTGGCCTGTGGCAGATAGCGGTTGATGGCTTCCGACTTACCTAACAGAAGAAGGGCGGCATATTTCAGGTTTCCATCATCATTTATTAAAAGCAAGTCTTTTAGTAATTGCTTCAAGGGAATGGTATTCGCATCGGCTCGTTTCTGCTTGTCGGCAATGAGCTTGCGCATGTTTTCTATAGCCTCAGTATCAAGATCGTTAATTGTTAGCCCTTCGCATACACGGGATGAGAAATCAGGATCTTGCTCAGAAATGATGGAAAAGTATTCGGCATCATCCATCTCGCGCAGACTTTCACCTACTCGCATCAAGGGAACTCCCTCGAAACGGAGTGCCTTGCCAACGGGGCGTGAAGGGACGTTGATGACGAGAACCCTGCGTTGCTTGTCATCGTATAGTTCCTCTGTACGGACACGAATATGGAGACGCTTGTAAATCTCGTCTTCAAGATTGCCAGTCTCGTTTTCAGCGAAGTCACTGCCCACCACCTCATGAGGACGGGCATCTGCCATACCAAGGACCAGACGCCCACCTCTCTCGTTAGCCAATGCGACAACATACCCCAACACACAATGCCTGCGGTCGCGCGGATCGTTTTTTTGACCTCCGGCAAATGGGTAATTGTGCTCTGCCTTTTTGAACTCAACGTGGTCTTCACGCTCACTGAGCTTCTGTAATTCTTCTATCGTACTCATATTTTTCTCTAATTTTGGTGCAAAGATACAACAATATTTTGAATTGGGCAAGATTCTTTAAAACAATTTTTCAGAAAATGTATGTTTTTAATGTAAAATACTGATTATTAGGGGGCTAATTTCTCTTGCGATTATATTTGTAAGACTATATAAAACCATCATAATGCTATACAACCCAATGATCTATGGCATCTGACTCTAACTTGACGTAGAAAGTACGAGGGGCGATTTTACCCCTCGTAACATTGCTGTATAATTCAAGGCACATGGCCTTAAGCGCGTCGATTCGGCTTTTTCTTTCTCCTCTCCATCCACGCCCAAACCTCATTGATGGCCCAAATCACGGATACAATAAGGACGGGCATGCCAGCCATCAGCCATAGGAAAGCCATTGTGTCGCTGAGATGGTACTTCCCCGTGTAATAGCCGAGAACAGTAAAGACTACCAGCGCCACCTTGTCCA
>JAFYJN010000090.1 GCA_017538105.1 Prevotella sp.
AGTCGGCATGACGATTCTAAATTGGATATACACTATATCCAAAAGAACGAAATTTTTATCGAAAAATTTACAAAACGTCATAACAAACTGAATACTAGCAAATTATACGGGTGAATTTATTTTATCCCGGACAGTAGTGATCTCGGATATATGTTGTTTTTGCCAATTGCAATGTTTGCCTTTACACCTATTGATTTCCTAAATAGTTTGTTGGTGGCTTTTTCGCGGTGTAAGTCATTGTTTTAGGTTGGTGGGAGCGGAAATGATACATTATTGTGGGTAAATGATACATTTTCGGGTGCAAAGGTAATAATAAATAGGAATAAGTGTATCATATACACGTAACAGCGATTTTGTTATTTGTAACATTTTCGTTATTTAGAGAATCAACAAAAAATATGATTCATTTTGAAAAATAGTCACAAATTATTCACGAATGGTTGCTTTTTTACGTTTTTTGGGATAGGAATCTTCGTGTAATCTTTTATGAACTTGTATACACGGCCAAACTCCAGCATTCATCAATCATTACCACAAAGTGTATTTTCGAGGGGTAGCCACAAAAAAAGAAGTGGGATTGCCCACTTCTTTCACTAAACTAAAAACTGAATTTTAGAATTACGCTAATGCAAATAATTACTATCTTTTACCTTAAAATAACTATTACTGTCTTTTTATCTTAAGTTTTACCCTCTTCCACACCCTCCCTTTGGAACTTCCAACTCCCTCCCTTTGGGAGGGCCGGGGTGGGTCTTGAGCTTTTTCCTACACCCTCCCTTTGGGAGGGCCTGGGTGGGTTCCTGGGTGGGTTTCTTTTTACTCATCCCACAGGCTACCTACCTGTGCCCAGTTTTCTTCGTTGGTATCTTCCTCGAAGAAACTGTCATTGGTGTGCATTGTGACAGCGCCACGAGACGTTACTCCAAATCCAGGACGGTTGCTGTTGTCACTGGTCATTCTTTCCGTGTATCCAGCTATGGGTGCTATATATTCTTTTTTCATTGTCGTGTCTTTTTTTACCCTTTTACTTTTTTACCTTTTTACTTTTTCACGACTTTCTTACCGTTGACGATGTAGATACCACGTTGTGTGGGCATTCCTTTCAGCTTCTGGCCATTGAGGTTGAAGTAAGTGTCCGTTTTGTTATTCTCTTTACCGATGGCGGAGACGGTCTCGTCGATGGCAGTTGTTTCGTCAAACATGAAGGTAAACATCGGCGCGTTGCCGCCGGCACTGATGCTGACTGGTAGATAAGCCTGATTGCCATTGCTGTGGATGCCTCCCTTGGGTACTTGGTAGAATGCTTCTTCGCCTTTCTTGTATGTACCACTGATAATGCTGCCATCATCGTTCAAGCGGTACGACTCATTGGTGAGTACGTAGTTGCGATAACCGTTCTCGTCACGTGCCACGGTACCGGCGGCGAGTTGAGCCGTCAACTTCGAACTACTCATATCCAATGTCGTCTTCAGGTTGCTGCCGTTGTTCTCGTTCGCTTTCACGTAGTCGTGCATGTCGGGAATGAAGAGGTGGAAGCCTCCGTCGGTCTGCAGAATGTCCACCTGTTCGTTGTTGGTGTTGTGGATAATATAGGCGTTATGTTTAGTGGCTTCATCACCGTCGCATTTCTTCATCACCTTGTCGGCGGCCACTAACTCATAGCCTATGGTTTTCGCTCCATAGTCCACGGAGGTCACCACGAGGTTCTCGAAGGGGTAGCCCGTCATGTAACCTGTCAGTTCGGGATCAATCACGTGGTCACGGCTCTCTGTGGCCCAGCCAGAGTCGCTCACATGCTTCTGGTCGGTTGACACGGCAATCTTCCTGACGGTGACACCGGTGAAGAACAATGTGACATCTTTTTGAGAATCAGGAGCGGGCACCACATAGATCACATCGCCGCTGTTATCGCCTGTAACGGCGTATTCCTTGGCCTCGGCGGTAGAGCCAACGGCCTCCGTGCTAAATGGTTCTCTATTAGACTTGTTGGTGATGTTTGGACCATAGTAGTATCCTACATTGCAGAAATCGTCAGTCCTTTCTTTGTGAGCTCTCACATATACCACTCCATCACTGGGAACATCGGGTATGGTGATACGCCATCCCCACCAGTTGCGAAGTTCTTGGTCGAATTTCAGACCGTCGTTCGTAATGGTCAGGGCTGCATTGTATGCGGCATCGAAGTTGACAGGGGTGAAGGCGAGATATTGTAGTTCGGGAATAATCAAGTCGCCGTACCACAACTGGCTGCCACCACAATAGTGTACATTGTGGGCTGCGTCGGCCGCCAACTGCAACTCGTAATTGCCGTTGTTCGCTTTCCATAGACAGCGGGCAACGGGGTTGTAAGCGACGTCGTTGGAGAGAACATTGCTTCCACTGGCAGAATATGCCGCTTCTTGTGTCATGCCTTCGCTTGCATAGGTTTTCACGTCGGTGAAGTCCCAGGTATATGGATAGCTGCGTTTCTGCATGTAACCCACGCTGTTCGTTCTCCAGGCATAGTCGGTGCAATAAGTGCCGCTATGCTCATAGCAGTCGATGCGGAAGCGGAAGGTGCCAAATTGTCCAACGGTAGAGGTGTAGGTGTGGTCTTCTGCATTTCCACCCATATTGGTGAGGTTGGTGCTGTTGCACACCACTGTTCCTGTTGTACTGATGCTGCCGGCGTCTACCTTTGTCTTCTCGGCCCTGCCACGATAGTGTAGATACAGAGTAGTGCTAGCTGCGGTTCCTCCCTCATGGTTAAGCAACTGGTAGGCTGAACCTAAGACGCTGTTTTCGGTCTTGATGTCATCACCGTCATATACTTCAATGGACAACAGCATCAGCCATTGGCCATTGTTGTAGTCGACTGAAATGGAGAATGGGTTACTTTTATTGTCAATGATGAAATGGTATTCACCGCGATAATTGAAGTCTTTTTTATCTCCCCACCAAGTGCTACCACCAATTTTGTATGTACTATTGATGGTCTTGCCAAGGGCATCCTTGGCGTTGTTGATAGTGAGCGCACAGTCGTTGCCTCCTCCGTAACGATCCATCTTGATGCGCACACGGGGATTGGCATAGTTCTGGAGAATAGAAGCAGGGATGGTGACGGAAGCACCTTCGCCAAGACACACAAAACGATCTGCTACAGGAGTCGTGCCGTTGGGGTCGTTGCCTCCAAATTTTCCGTTGGTTGCAGAAAAAAGCAAGCCTTGTGCCTCTGTAATCATATTCTCACCAGGAGCATTATTTAAATCGTCATTATACTTATAATAAGTAGGTGACGAAGAGCCTTCATGTTCATTCATATGATGTGGCGTTCCATCCCAATTTCCTGTAATGGTATAATGTGACGAATTGAAATCCCATTTTATAGAAGGGGTGCTAACGTGATAGATGATGGTGTAACTACACGTGTAAGGAAGCCCTTGATAATCAGGATTGGTGGCGGTGATGGTTAGTGTGCCACTTGCGCTCTGGGTCGCATCGAAATAAATGTTTGAACCGAAACCATCTCCTGTTTTCAGTTCATAATGGTTGCCATTTTTTGTTTCGTAATATTCAGAAGGAATCGTTATACCTGTTCCTGTAATTTCAACAGTCCATATGAATTCGTTATCTTGGGCATTATAGCCATTTCCGTATGGGTTTGAAAGATTTGTGGTTCCGCCATCATCATGCATCCACCACACATCTTGCTGATAGTAATAATGTCCGTTTCTTTGATCGGGGAACACCCCACTCTTGTATTCTATTTCCAGGTATTGAAAGAATACATCACCTGCATGCGCACTCATCGCGAGTGCCATTGCCATGATGAAAATTGAAAAGATTCTTTTCATGTTAACTGAAAGATTGATTTGTGTTATTTTGGTTACTGTTTGTATTATTTTTAGCTATGTCCGCATATTCTTAGGTTATTTTGTTATTTATCGTCGCGGAACAATATTCTAAAAATCGGGTGCAAAGGTACAATAAAAAAATATTAGTGTATCAAATACACATAACTATTACTTTGTTATTTGTAACATTTTCGTTTTTTTGTGAATCCTTAACGAATATGGTCTATTTTGAAATACGGACACAATATACCCATTCTTGGCTATGTATTTTCTCACACAAATTGCCATGGATTCATGTATAATACCTCTCACACAAATTATCACAAATATACCATTAATTTCTAATCATTCATGTCCCATTCGTGGCAATTCATGTAAAAGGATTCTCACACAAATTACCATGTTATCAAACATAAATTCCCATTAATTTCTGAGCATTTATGTCCCATTCGTGGCAATTCATGTAAAAAGGATTCTCACACAAATTGCCACAAATAAACCAATAATTCCCATTAATTTCTGATCATTCATGTCCCATTCGTGGCAATTCATGTAAAATAACAATAGGTAACAATCAGTCCCATCAGTCTAATCTTGTATTATCAGTGTCCCCAAAAATATTCAGTGGCAATCATGTGAAACATCTCTCTCTACAATGTCTATTAAATGCTCATGCATTGCTAAAAATCCAAGAATGTTGCGTTAAAACAGCATTTTTTGCTTAAAATGTTGTTTGCGCGCAACATTTTTATTATCTTTGCAGCCAAAAGATAGCAACACATGGATTCATTATTCAGAAAAAGCGACCGTTTACTTGCCAATACGTCAACAGAAATCGTTCGCGACAAGATGGACGTAATTCATTGGAACACGCAACTTGTCAGCATTATGGGTGCGAAAGGTGTGGGAAAATCTACCCTCATCAAGCAGTATCTAAAACAGAACTATCAGTTGGGCGACCGTCGTGTGCTCTATTGTTCGGCAGATACCGTTGATTTCTCGATGCGTACATTAGTCAGCCTGGCAGAAGAATTCGTGATTCACGGTGGAGAATTGCTGGTCATTGACGAGATTCACAAGTATAAGTCGGGAACAACAGACTGGAGTCGTGAGATCAAAGAGATTTACGAATTGTTCCCCGACTTAAAGATGATAGTCAGCGGTTCTTCACTTCTTAGACTAAAAGAAGGCGATGCCGACCTATCTCGCCGTGCCGTCAAATACAACATGCCAGGGTTGTCATTTCGCGAAGCATTGCGGTTTTATCATGGGTTGACATTCCCAATATGGTCTCTCGAAGACATATTGAACCATCCATACGACCTTTGGCAAATGGTCTCGTCGAAATGTAAACCTGTTGCCCTATTCAAGGAATATCTGGAAAAAGGGTATTATCCTTTCTTGTTAGAAGGCGAAGGTGAATATTATACAAAAATAGAGCAGGTCGTAAACTATATCATCGAAACCGAACTGCCACGAATATGCAAAGTCGATGTGGCCAACGTGAGAAAGTTACAGGCACTTATCGCTCTAATCTGCAGCGAGGTTCCCTTTGAACTCAACGCAAACAAGATTGCCGCTGCCCTTGAGATAGGGCGTGATACAGTGGTGGAATATCTGAAATACCTAGGTGATGCAAAAGTATTCAATCTGCTTTACTCCGATAAAAAGAAAATAGGAAAACTCAGCAAACCCGACAAGGTATATCTGGAGAACACGAATATCCTTTATGCTCTGGCACCAGCAAAAGTAGAAATCGGGACACTACGGGAAACCTTTGCCATTGGCTGCTTGATGGATTCGCATAAAGTGGAGTATGGTAAAGCACAAGGTGACTTTAAAGTTGATGCGAAATACACCTTTGAAATAGGTGGTCGGAGCAAAGATTTTTCACAGATTGCAGGTGTAAAAGATTCTTATATCTTTGCAGATGACTGGGATATGCCAGACGGAGCCAAACTGCCACTATGGATGCTTGGATTCCTCTATTAATTATTGGCAATTCATGTAAAAGGATTCTCACACAAATTGCCTCGAATAAAATACTAATTCCCACTCATTTAATTCATGTAAAATAACAATAGGTAACAACCAGTCCCATCAGTCCGATCTTGTATTATCAGTGTCCCTTAAAATATTCAGTGGCAAATTTCCGGGTTCATCTACGTTTAATGTGCAATTTCCCCCCCAAGTATTCGTTGATACTTTCTACTCCTTTCATAAAAGCGTCGTATGCTTTGCCTGCACGTTTAGGCTCGAAATATGTCTCTCCAAAAGTGCCCCACTCGGAGATGGTCTTGCGTGTGTGGCATGATATTTGGAGTGACCAGGAGATACCATCGTCCACCTCTACCTTGACCACCTCCTCATTGTCTTTGAACTGGGGGTGTAGGGCACTGAAGTCAAGAGCGTTGACGAGTTCCTCCACATGTTGTATCACCTCGGGACCTACCTGCACCGTATCTTCCTGCTCATTGACATAGCCACAGACCAGCCACTGTCCATCTTTCTTGCGGAGATTGATTTCCGTTCCTCTTCTGACCCTTTTTCCGTCGACAATCAACATCATCATGCCTCCGCTTGTGCTGAATCGATAAGATTGTATCTCACCCTCGTAGGGATGTTGCATCTTATAGGCATAGACCATGTCGTTGAGCTGCTGGTGGAAAGCGTCAAGGGCAGTAAGGTAACGGTCGCGGGCGGGATGGCCCGACGTCCAGTTGTCGTCGTAGGTGGGAGTGGTGTAAAAGGTGTGTGTTGACTCATACCCCTCCAAAGTGCCGGGCCAACTGATGGCTTGTCGCCAGTGGCTGGGGGCATGGAACTGGACGTGCTCCTTCGGCCGTTGGATTAATTGTCGCGTGGTATCACCCGGGGGCAACAGCCGTGGCTCGAACTGTGCCATGTATGCCTTCACATACTGCTCATAGGTCTGCTGCTCAGCAAGAAACGTCTGCAACAGCTCTGGGAAACGGGCTTTCTTCAATGCCTTGCGAATGGTTTTCACCTGACGTGATGTTAGTGGCATGGTCACCTTCTCGGCATTGCGGGCGATGCCGTCGATGTCTTGCACGATTTCTTCGGCACCGGTAAACATTTGGCGGCGTACTAGAAAAGTAGCGCCAGCCTGCTCATAGATGGTGAAGTATTGGCGTGTCAGACCATAACGTTCGTGGCTTCGTTCGCCATAGTAGCGCAATGTGGCTCCATCAGGTATCTCTTGCGCTTTCGTGCTGATACCGACAAAGATGAGCAAAGTCAAAAGGAATATTGTTCGTTTCATGTTGTTGGCGTTGATGTTGTACAATAGGTAGGTGCAAATATAACTCTTTTACCCCATATTGCCAAATGCATGAGATAGTTATTCCATCTCGGCATAAAAAATAAGCGAGCTTAGAAGATTTTGTCCGCTTAAGGACTAAATCGTGTTCTGCTCTCGATTTTCCGTAACTTTGAATAAGTTACTCCATCTCGGCATAAAAAATAAGCGAGCTTATTTTGTTCTGCTCTCGATTTTCCGTAACTTTGCAAAAGTTATGAAACGAGTATTATTGATTGTGAACACACTTCTGCTGATGTGTTCATTGACAACACTGTCGCAGACCATCTCTTGTGGCAAAGGATGGATTCGCGTGCGCCATCTGGCACCCAATGCCGTGCGCATACAGTATGCCGAACAGCAAACCACCGATTCATTGCCCGAATGGATTTATGTGAACGACCAAGAGACAAAAGACAAGAATGTCTCCGTCGTTATTGAGAACGAGGAGGTGGTGGTGAAAGACGGAGCGGGACATGTTTGTTTCCGCGCCAAACCATCGTTGGGCTTGCATGAGACAATGGGAACCACGGCTTCCCTGCGCATCCCTTCGCCCAAAGACGAGTGTTTGTATGGGTTGGGGCAGTTCCAAGACGGTTTCGCCAATGTCAGGGGACTGTCGCGCCGCCTTACCCAGGTAAATACGCAGATCAGTGTGCCCATGGTGCTGTCGAACAAAGGCTATGGACTGCTTTGGAATAATTATGGTCTGGTGGAATGGAACCCTGCCGAATATGCCGTGACCTTGCTCCGTGGTGGTGGCGAGGGAACAAGCGAGGTGGTGGATGTCACCTCGACGGAAGGGGGCAGACGTGAAGTGCGCCAGGGCAATGTTTTCGAGGGAACACTGGACGTTGCCGAAGAGGGCGACTATGCATTGTTGCTCGACGTGGGACAGGCGATGGCGCGACGCCACAACCTCTCCATCGATGGACAACAGGTCATCGAGATGCGCAACCTCTGGTTGCCGCCCACCGCGTCCACCATCATTCACCTGACGGCGGGAAAACATGCGCTGACAGCCGAACTGTCGAGGGATGACCTACCTGTTTTATATTATAATAAGGTGGAAGACCAGACGGTGTTGCGGTCGCCCCTGTCGGAGAAAGTGGATTTCACGGTTTTCATCGGTTCGCCCGACGAGATAATCGCTACATATCGACAATTGACAGGTACCGCGCCGATGATGCCGCGATGGGCGTTGGGTTATATCCATTGCCGCGAACGCTTCCACTCGCAGGAGGAGATTCTCACAACGGCACAGCGTTTCCAGCAGGAGGGAATTCCCGTGGATGTGCTTGTGCAGGACTGGCAGTATTGGGGCAAATACGGGTGGAACGCCATGCGTTTCGACGAGGATTATTATCCTGACCCGCGGGCGCTGACCGACAGCCTGCATGCCATGGGCAAACGTCTCATGGTGAGCGTGTGGTCGAAGATTGACAAGAACTCGGAGGTGGGAGCTCTCATGACGCAAGGTGGCCATTATATAGAGGGCACCGACTGGGTGGACTTTTTTTCCGACAGCGCGGCGAAGGCGTATTGGCGGCATTTCTCACAACGCTTGGTGCCACTGGGTATTGACGCATGGTGGCAGGATGCCACGGAGCCGGAGAACGACGACCTTATGGGACGGCGCGTGAACCGTGGACGGTGGGCCGGCGAGCAGGTGAGGAATGTGTATCCGCTGATGGTGAATAAGACGGTTTATGAGGGATTGCGCCACGACAGGCCAGATTTCCGCCCGATGATTCTCACGCGCTGCGCTTTCCCGGGCATACAACGCTACGGCTCGGCCATGTGGTCGGGCGACGTGGGCAACGATTGGGAGACGCTGCGTCGGCAGATCACGGCGGGATTGGGCATGCAGGCGGCGGGCATCCCATGGTGGACATACGACGCGGGAGGATTCTTCCGGCCCGCCAACCAATATACTGATGAGGCTTACATCGAGCGGATGCTGCGGTGGATAGAGACGAGTGTGTACCTGCCGCTCATGCGTGTGCATGGATATATGAGCGACACGGAGCCGTGGCGCTACGGTGCCGAGGCGCAGACCATCATCACCGGTTGTATCAAGGAACGTTACCGCCTGTTGCCGTATATCTACAGCATGGCGGCGAAGGTGTCGTCGGAGGGCTTTACGCTGATGCGTCCGCTACTCTTCGACTTCGCCAAAGATCATCAGGCTCTCGCCCAAAAGCAGGAATTCATGTTCGGCTCGGCGCTGCTCGTCAGTCCCGTCACCGAGCCGTCACGAACAACATGGGAGACGTATTTGCCGAAACATACCGCAGGGTGGTTCGACTACCGCACAGGACAGCATTACGAAGGAGGACAGACCATCACAACGTCCATCGACAAGGCTCACATCCCCTTGTTCGTCAAGGCGGGGAGCATCCTGCCGCTCGGACAGGAAAGCCAGTCCACGGCGACGGGCGACAACACTATGCTCGACATCCTCGTCTTTCCGGGTGCAGATGCCTCTTTTACATTTTACGAGGATGATGGCGTGAGCAACGACTATGAAAAGGGACAGTCTTCCCGTATCACCTTCAGATGGGATGACACCCAACGCCAACTGGTCATAGACAAACGACAGGGGAGTTTCCCCGGCATGGCTAAGTCGCGCCAATTCCACATCGTTTTGCAAGGACAACGGAAGACCGTTACCTACAAGGGAAAACGCATGATAGTGAAATTTTAAGAGTGACAAGTATATGGATATTGTCAAAGCATTCGAGGTCGCTTTCAACCGCAAGATAGCCAAAAATTGGGAGAAGATCTATGTGTTGGTGGATATTCACGACACCATCATCAGGGCGTGCTATGAAAACGAGGAGACATACGATTACTATCCCTATGCCAAGGAAGCCCTGCAACTTCTTACCGTCAGGGATGATGTTTGCCTCATCCTTTGGAGTGGATGTTATGAAGAACAGATGGACATCTATAGAAGTAAGTTTGCCGAAGAGGGCATCCATTTTGACTATGCCAATGAGAATCCTGAAGTGGGAAACACGAGTTTCCAGAATTTCGAGGCAAAACTGTATTTCAATGTGGGAATTGACGACAAGTTCGGCTTTGATGGTGAAAGTGATTGGATAAAAGTCATTGAAGTATTGGGGAGGTTTTGATAACAAAGATGTCCCACTGATTTTCAGTGGGACATCTTTGTTATGGTGCGCATTTGTGACAGATTCTCGAACCTTTATAGGTGACCTCTCAAAGGTTGTTGATTTTCTTGATTGGTGCAAGGACTCTCAAGTTTCTTTGTGTTGATTTCAAGAGGAAAAGAGTCTTATTGTCGTAAGACTTTCAGTAGCATTATTCAAGCAACAATCCCCCTACCTCCCCCAAGGGAGGGGCGTTTCGAGTTGTCAACGTATCCTCGCTCTCATATTTGAAAATGTACTCAATTTTATACCCGGACATCGTGTCCTGTGCGTTTCATAAAAAAATTCCGGAAAAAAAGTTGGTTATATTTGACTTTTCCTTTTTTGAAGCCTACTTATTATCAAAAGGGGAAAATGTAGCCTCGAGAGAACACAAGACTACATTTTGAAACATTTTAAAATAAGATACATATACGATTATGAATGCAATTCATCACATTAGACAGAATTAAGATTAAGGCTAACAATAAATATCTGTTAGGCCAACAAATCAAATTTAACGAAGATTACGACCATCGTAGTGGAAGCCTCAAAGGGGAGTATTATTCATC
>JAFYJN010000091.1 GCA_017538105.1 Prevotella sp.
AAAATAGGCAAATATTTTTGGCTATTCAGAAATAAGCATTACCTTTGCACCCGCTTAAGAGCGATGGCGGGATAGCTCAGCTGGTTAGAGCGCATGATTCATAATCATGAGGTCCCCAGTTCAATCCTGGGTCCCGCTACACAGAATCACAACGAGTTACATCTCTGTAACTCGTTTTTCTTTTGCATACCGTTTTTTTGCGCAACAGACAATCCTCTGAATTGGTTTCCAAAACACCCCCTTTCATCCTTTATCTCCCTGTTTTCGCGGATTATCACGAGCCTTTCTTGCTTATCGAGGATGGAATCATTATCTTTGCAAAGAAAAAACATCAAACCATTAACATCATGAAAAGATTAGCCACCCTATTGCTGTTATTGCTCGCACTGAGCATCAGCACTGACGCACTTGCACAGAGCAAGCGTCGCACAACACGTCGTACGACTACAACCGCAAGCACCCCAGAGAGCAAGATCCTGGGCAAGCACCCCATCTCGTTGCAGTGGATCTCCTGGGATTATTTCGGCACTGTAGAGGTAAAGAAGGAACGCGACGGACGGTTGCACTGCGTGGGAGCACAACGCAGCCGCGAGAACGATGACTATGTGACCGTCGACGGGTACATCAAGATGGAGAGCAACCTGAAATTCTATTTCACAGGAACTATCATCACCAAGGTCTACCACATCAACAATGGTCAGCCCTGTGTTCGCGAAGGCACATTCGAATTTCTCTCCACCCAAGGCCGCCAATACTGGCGCCTCCAACAGATGGACAACCCCTGCGATGAGGCCTGCGACTATGTGGACATCTATTTCAGGAAAATGAGGTGAGCAGAAGCATGCTCCGTCACTACAATTATATGAAAGGTGAGGTGTGCTAATGCACACCTCACCTTTCATATCCTTATATTAACTCGACTATCGCAAATTCTGAAGTTATTGAATTTAAAGGAGTTAAGCCGCAATAACGTCTTCACTTCTTAACTTCAAAAACTTGAAACATCAAGATTTCATTTCTTTTTCAGGTCAACCACCAAGCGACCCACCCAGATGCCGTGCTTTCCCTGATGATCGATGGGAACCTGCCGTCCGTCGAGGTCAGTCACGTAGTACATTTTGTCGGCATAGGTATGGGAATGGCCGCTAAGCACGAGGTCGACACCCCGCGTCTGCGGGAACGTCTGTTGGTCGTTCAGTCCGTTAGTGCTGTCCCATCCGAGGTGGGAGAGGCAGATGACCATATCGCATTTCATCTTCCCCTTGAGAAGCGACACCATCTCCTGGGTCTTTGCCACAGGGTCAAGGTAAGTAAGACCTTGGCAGTTGGCTTTCTCCACCAGTCCGTCCATCATTGGCGAAAGGGCAAACACCCCAATTTTCACCCCGTTGCGTTTGATGATGAGATATGGTTTGACCAGTCCTTCAAGCACCGTTCCCTTGACATCGTAATTTGAGCACACGATGGGGAAATTGGCCATGCGGAAGAGGCGTGCCATATTGTCGAGGCCGTAGTCGAACTCATGATTGCCGATGGTGGCTGCGTCATAGCCCATGCGGTTCATGAGTCCCACCTCCACGTCGCCCTGGAACACGGTATAATAGGACGAGCCTTGTGAGAAATCGCCGCAGTCGAAGAGAAGCAGGTCGGGGTTCTGCTGTCGCTGTTGCCGCAGCATCTCTATACGCCGCATGAATCCACCACGTCCTGCCACGGTGGTATCCTTGAGATTGGGGTTGAGCGGATATACACAGCTGTGCGTGTCGCTGGTGTGAAGGATAACCAGTTGTTTGTCCTGTGCGGAGGCTCCTGCAACATTCAGCGTGAGGAGCGTAAAAAGGAATATTATTTTTTTCATGGCGTTATTGTTCTATAGTGATACGTCCGTCGGTGACAGCTTCCACCACCTTGCCTTGTGCTTGCATTTCCCGGAAGTAACGCATGATGAGCTCGCGTGTGAGGTCTTTTTGCTCCTCCGGCAACTTGATGTCTGTTCCCGCCTTGAATGCCGTCATTTTATCGTTGCCGTGCGACAGGTAGTCGATAGTGGCAATACGGTAGGAGCGCCCCGGGTCTATGGGTTCGCCCTTGATGGTGACAGAACGCAGCTTATTGTCGGCGGTGATGACCATGCGCACCTCGCGGCTCAGTCCCTCTCCGCCGCGTGCCGCTATCTGCTGCATCAGTTCGGTCACCTTCTCGCCAGTGAGCGTCAGGAACGCTATTCTGTTTTCAAACGGCGCCACGTCGACCACGTCACCGATGGTCACATCGCCGGCAGGCAGCGCCGCCCTGATGCCTCCGATATTATACACGCCGAAATCGGGCCGCTCGTCATAGTATTGTCCTGCCCACACCATAATGTCGGGCAACAGGTTCGAAAGTGGACTCTCCGGCCGATACACATCGAAATAGTCTGCCGTACGTCCCACGACGGGACTCATCTGCTCGTCAACCTGCGCCTTGAAGGGAGCCATGAAGGTTGTAGCATCGCTGTTGGCAGCCACGGCTGCGTCAAAACGACTATCTATCATCGTTCGGGTGCGACTGATTGACGTTACCTGATAGTGTGAGGTACATGCGCATACACACAGCGCCCACGCTATCACACAAAAGTGAAAGGTTTGTTTTCTCATAGGATTGGTATTGATTGGGAAACGCCCATGTCGTTGGGGTATTATGATGCAAAGATATATAAAAAGGTGTAAAAGGAAAAGAAAAAGGTAATATTTTTTTGCGGGTTCGGAAAAAAGAAGTACCTTTGCACCCGCTTTCGGCGTAATCGCTGACAGGAAGAAGAGTTGCCTTGTTATGTTGCGCTGGACGATAATAACAAATTTAATTATCAAACACAATGGATTTAATTAAAGTTGCTGAAGAAGCATTTGCAACCGGCAAAAAGTTCCCGGAGTTCAAGGCCGGCGATACTATTACTGTCGCTTACAAAATTATCGAAGGTTCGAAAGAGCGTATCCAACTCTACCGTGGTGTGGTGATTCGCATCAGCGGTCATGGTGAGAAGAGACGTTTCACCGTGCGCAAGATGTCGGGCACCGTGGGTGTGGAGCGTATTTTCCCCATTGAGTCGCCGAACATCGACTCCATCGAGGTTAACAAGATTGGTAAGGTGCGTCGCGCCAAGCTGTACTATCTGCGCAAACTCACCGGTAAGAAAGCTCGCATCAAGGAGAAGAGAACCGCTATCAAGGCAGACAAATAAAGAGATTTCAAAAGAGAGACTCATGTGCATGGGTCTCTTTTTTGATAACACACCTAATACCCACACCTAACACCCACCCCAGCCCTCCCAAAGGGAGGGTGCTAAAAGATACCGAGTGAACATTCAACATTCAACATTCAACACTCAACCAGAATATGAAAGAACTGACACTCAAATACGGATGCAATCCGAACCAAAAACCCTCGCGTGTATATATGGAAGAGGGAGAGTTGCCCATTGAAGTGCTGAATGGCCGTCCTGGCTACATCAACCTGCTCGACGCGCTGAACAGCTGGCAGCTGGTGAGCGAGCTGAAGCGTGCCACAGGATTGCCCGCCGCCGCATCATTCAAGCACGTGTCACCCGCTGGTGCCGCAGTCGGTCTGCCCCTCGACGACACGCTGAAACATATCTATTTCACTGGTAATGTAGACGTGAACGCCTCACCGTTGGCTTGCGCCTACGCCCGTGCCCGTGGCGCCGACCGCATGAGCTCATACGGCGACTTCGTGGCCTTGAGCGACGAGTGCGACGCCACCACAGCCCTGCTCCTCAAGCCCGAGGTGAGCGACGGCGTGATTGCCCCATCATTCAGCGACGAGGCTCTGGCCATTCTTTGCGAGAAGCGCAAGGGCACGTATAACGTGATTCGTATTGACCCCGCCTACCGTCCCGCACCCATAGAGCGCAAGCAGGTGTTCGGTATCACCTTCGAGCAGGGACGCAACGAGATTGCCCTTGACGACCCTGCTCTCTTCGAGAACATCCCCACCAAGAACAAGACGTTCAGCGACGCAGCCAAGCGCGACCTGATGATTGCGCTCATCACGCTGAAATATACGCAGAGCAACTCGGTGTGCTATGTGAAGGACGGTCAGGCCATCGGCATCGGTGCCGGTCAGCAGAGCCGCATCCACTGCACCCGTCTGGCTGGCAACAAAGCCGACATCTGGTGGCTGCGCCAGCATCCCAAGGTGATGAACCTTCCTTTCATCGACAAGATTCGCCGTGCCGACCGCGACAACACCATCGACATCTATATCGGTGACGAGTGCGACGACGTACTGGCCGAGGGAGCATGGCAGCAGTTCTTTACCGAACGTCCCGAGCCTCTCACCGCTGAGGAAAAACGCGCATGGATAGCGCAGAACACTGATGTGGCTTTGGGCAGCGATGCCTTCTTCCCTTTCGGCGACAATATCGAACGTGCCCACAAGAGCGGCGTGCGTTATATAGCACAGGCCGGCGGCAGTGTGCGTGACGACCATGTCATCGCCACCTGCGATAAGTACGACATTGCTATGACCTTCACAGGTGTGCGCCTGTTCCATCACTAATGCCCCACCCCATGGACATCGACGAGATCATCAGTGGCGGTGGCATGGTTTTCCGCGGTGCACCACGCGAAGACAACCGTGACGGCAAGGTGAAGACCAAGGCCAAGAAAAAGAAATATATCACAGGTGCCCATGGCAGCGGCAGCGCGCGCCAGAAAGCTAAATACCGCACCCAAAGAGCAAATAGGCACAAGAAATAAAACCCACCCCAACCCTCCCAAAGGGAGGGAGCAGAAATGATACCCACCCCAACCCTCCCAAAGGGAGGGAACTGAAATGGCAGAATCTACGTTTTGGCGTGATTCTGCCATTTTTTGACATCGCTTTTTTGGCAGAATATGGTTTTTTCGGGAATCCATCATTTTTAGGCAAGATAATGGATATTGAGAAAAAGAGTTATTTTCTTTGGTGTATGGATGTTTTTCCATAATTTTGCAGTCGATGGAAGAAAAGAAACGTTCACCGATAGTCAATCTGTTGAAAATAGCACTGCCCTTGTGTTTGGGTGGCGCCATTCTCTATTGGATGTACCGCGACTTCGATTTCCGTCGGCTACAACATGTGCTGTGGCATGAGATGGACTGGACGTGGATGTTGCTATCGCTCCCTTTCGGCATACTGGCACAGGTGCTGCGCGGCCTGCGCTGGAAACAGACGCTGGAACCAATGGGTGAGCATCCCCGCACCTCGGTGAGCATAAACGCCATCTTCTTGAGCTATGCCTCGAGCCTGGTAATTCCCCGTGTGGGCGAATTCCTGCGCTGCGGCGTGCTGAAACGCTACGACGGTGTGTCGTTTCCCAAAGCTCTTGGCACTGTTGTCACCGAGCGCGCCGTCGATACGTTGGTGATGCTGTTGGCCACCGCCATCGCAGTGCTGTCGCAGATGCCCGTGTTCGTCGATTTCTTCAGTCGCACCGGCACACGTCTCGACCAGTTCTTCGGTCAGTTCACCACCGCCGGTTATGTGGTGACCTTTATCTGCGGAGCCGCCGCCGTGTTGCTGATATGGATACTGTTGCGCAAATTCACCATATATAATAAGGTGAAAGATGTGCTCCACCACCTCTGGCAGGGCGTGGTATCGCTACGCCACGTGGACAACGGATGGTTGTACGTGATATATACCTTAGGCATCTGGCTGAGCTACTTCGTGCATTTCTACCTCACCTTCTTCTGTTTCGAGGAGACGGCGCACTTGGGCATCGACTGCGCCCTGGTATCATTCGTGGTAGGCAGCATCGCCGTAATTGTGCCCACCCCCAACGGAGCAGGCCCGTGGCATTTCGCAGTGAAAACCATGCTCATCCTATATGGCGTGGAAAGCAATGCCGCCCTGTTCTTCGTGCTCATCGTACATACCATACAGACCATCCTCGTCATCCTCCTGGGTATATGGGCAAGCACTGCACTGGCAATGAAAGCCCCCGCCCCATCCCTTCCCGAGGAAAGGGCGTAAATAAGAATCCAAATTTAACAGTTGTCCCTCATGGTAATCTTCCTCCCCGGGGAGTTTATGAGGGGCATAAACACACAAACTTACAAATCCATAAACTATGAGTAACATTAAAAACCTTAAACCTGAATGTGTGTGGCGCAATTTCCATGCGCTGACACAAGTGCCCCGTCCTTCCGGACATCTTGAAAAAATACAACAGTTCCTGCTCGACTTTGCGAAGAAAGTTGGTGTGGAAGCCTTCCAGGATCCCGCTGGCAACATTGTGATGCGCAAACCCGCCACACCCGGAATGGAAAACCGCAAGACGGTCATTTTACAAGGACACATGGACATGGTGCCGCAGAAGACCAAAGAGAGCAAGCACAACTTCGAGACCGACCCCATAAAAACATGGATTGACGGCGATTGGGTAAAAGCCAAGGGCACCACACTGGGAGCCGACGATGGATTAGGCATAGCCGCCATCATGGCCGTGATGGAAGCCAAAGACCTTAAGCACGGCCCCATCGAAGGTCTTTGCACCGCCGATGAAGAGACTGGCATGTATGGAGCCAACGACCTTCCTGCTGGTGAGCTGAAGGGTGAGATTCTGTTGAACCTCGACACCGAGGATGAGGGCGAAATGATTATCGGTAGTGCTGGCGGCATCGACATCACCGCTACGTTGGAATATAAGGAAGCCGACACCGACCCTGAGGATGCCGCCGTGAAGGTGACACTGAAAGGACTGAAGGGCGGCCACAGCGGTCTGGAGATTGGCGAGGGCCGTGCCAACGCCAACAAACTCATGGCCCGTTTCCTGCGCTCAGCCATCAGTGAGTGCTCTGCCCGTCTGGCCAGTTGGAATGGTGGCAATATGCGTAACGCCATCCCCTTCGAGTGCGAGGCTGTGGTGACGCTGCCCAAAGACAATGTGGAGGCGTTGAAAGACTTGGTAGCCGACTGGAAGGAACAGTTTGCCGACGACTATAAAGGTATCGAGAGCGGCATAGAGTTCTTCGCCGACGATGTGGCAACTCCCACTACGGAAGTACCTGTAGAGATACAAGATAACTTGCTCAACGCCATCTACGCCTGCCACGATGGTGTGATCCGTTATATCCCCAGCATCCCCAATATTGTGGAAACCTCGTCGAACCTCGCCATCGTGAATATCGGAGGCGGCAAGGCAGCGGTGAAAATCCTTGCCCGCAGTGCCTCGGAGAGCATGAAGGATTATATTGCCGAGACCATTGAGAGTTGTTTCAACATGGCTGGCATGAAGGTGACGCTGAGCGGCGGCTATGGAGGTTGGAATCCCAACACCGACAGTGAGATTGTCAAGGTGATGGCGAAGATCTACAAGAACTTATTCGGCCAGGAGGCGAAAGTACAAGTGGTACACGCCGGTCTGGAGTGCAGCATCATCCTCGGCAAATATCCCGGACTGGACATCTGTTCATTCGGTCCCACGCTCCGTTCGCCTCACACCGCCAACGAAAGGGCATATATCCCCAGCGTGCCCAAATACTGGGACTTCCTGGTGAAGACGTTGGAGGAGATTCCTGAGAAATAGGAGTTAAGGAGTTAGAAGAAGTTAGAAGGAGTTAAGCCAAATGCCAGAGGAGCAAATAGCAGTTTATATTTCAAACGGAAAGGTTATAGCTTTATCTTCACTTCATAACTTCTTAAGTTCTTAACTTCATAACTTCAAAACTTCTTAACAAAAAAATGCCGTCTGAGCGAAAAAAATTGTTTCAGACGGCGTTTTTTCATTTTCTTTTTTTAATTTTGCAGCCGAAAAAGTGATGTTTCCTTCACTCAGGCGAAACATGAAGGGAGCAACGCACCACATTTAACTATCAACAAATCCATGGACGATTATCACCCGGAAAACCAGAAGCTGTAAGACCCACGGACATGCCAGTTTGCTTGTCCCTGGTTCGCCAAGACTTTTTATGAGGAGGTCAAGCAAATGAAGACTTATTGGAACACTAACAACGGGCTTACCAAGCTCAATGAGTGGGAACCCAACTGCTGGATACAAGTAACATGTCCCACCGAGGAAGACCAGCATGAGCTGGAAGAGCGTTTCTCCATACCCGATTATTTCATGTCGGACATCAGCGATACCGACGAGCGCGCACGTTATGAGTACGACGACGGATGGATGCTTACCATCCTGCGTATACCCTATGTGAAGGAGATACGTTCACGTACCCCCTACACCACCGTGCCTTTGGGTATCATCCACAAGCGCGATGTCACCATCACCGTGTGTTATTACGAGACCAACATGATGATTGACTTCGTGAGTTACCAGCAAAAACGCGGCGAGGGATTCACCGACTATGTCGACATGATTTTCCGTCTGTTCCTCTCTTCTGCCGTGTGGTATCTGAAGCGGCTGAAACAGATCAATGCACTTATAGACCGCGCGAAACGCAACCTCGACCATGACATCAATAACGAGTCGCTCATCGGTCTGTCTCGTCTGCAAGACTCGTTGACCTATTTTGTCACCTCCATCCGTGGCAACGAAAACCTGTTGGCCAAACTGAAGTTCAAGTTGCAGGTGGACGAGTTGGATGCCGACCTCATCGAAGACGTAAACATCGAGATGAGCCAGGCCCGTGAGACCGCCAACATCTACAGCGACATCCTTGAGTCGACGATGGATACCTATTCGAGCATCATCAACAACAACATGAACACGGTGATGCGTACCTTGACCTCCGTGTCCATTCTTATGATGTTCCCCACGCTCATCGCCTCACTCTTCGGCATGAACCTTGTCAATGGCATGGAAAGCAGTCCTTTCGGATTCATCATCGCATTGGTTATCTCCGTCGTGGTGTCGGGCGTGTGCTGGTGGATTTTCAGAAGGAGAAGGCTGATTTAATACCTTATCATTTTTACACGAATTGCCATCAATACCATTTAATTCTCAGGAAGGATTTAGGTAATTCTGTTGAGACCCCAAAAAGGATACAAATAACCCACTCTGCACCCTCCCTTTGGGAGGGATGGGGTGGGTATTTTGGGAGGGACAGAGTGGGTATCTTCATTGTTTTTTGAAAAAAAATGTAGTTTTTTAGGCTGTTTCGTTTTTTTTTCGTATGTTTGCAATTTGAAAGTGTAAGCAAAGGGAAAGTGAATGTCCTTTCCTTTCTTATCTTACCTAATGACTTGAAACGAAACCCTAACCAAAACGTCAAACGATGGACTCTCAAGACAACACCCTGATCCAGGGTAACCAGGAAGAAGTGAAGAAGGTGGAAGAAACCGCCCAGGTGGAACAACAAACGGCTCCGGCAGAGGAACCCGCACCCGTGGAGGAAGCCCCGGCAGAGGAACCCGCACCCGTGGAGGAAGCCCCGGCAGAGGAACCCGCACCCGTGGAGGAAGCTCCGGCAGAGGAACCCGCACCCGTGGAGGAAACTCCGGCAGAGGAACCCGCGCCCGTGGAGGAAGCCCCGGCAGAGGAACCCGCGCCCGTGGAGGAAACTCCGGCAGAAGAACCCGCACCCGTGGAGGAAACCCCGGCAGAGGAACCAGCACCCGTGGAGGAAGCTCCGGCAGAGGAACCCGCGCCCGCGGAGGAAACTCCAGCAGAGGAACCCGCGCCCGTGGAGGAAATGCCGCGCAAGGTTTACGCCACCAAGGCCGAAGTGTTGGAACGAGTGAAAGAAATTGCTCATGGTGACGAGACACCATCGAAAGACGAGATCGATCTCTTAAAGACCGTTTTCTACAAATTGCACAAGGCAGATCGCGAAGCCCAGTTGAAAGAATACATCGACAACGGTGGCGATCCCGATCAGTATGTTGTGCATCCAGACCCTGAAGAAGAGACTTTCAAGGCCGAGATGGTGCTCATCCGCGAGAAGCGCAGCAAAGCCTTCCAGGAACTGGAGAAAGAGAAAGAAGAGAACCTTCAGAAGAAACTGGCCATTATAGAACGCATCAAGGGCATGGCCACCTCGCCAGAGGAAGCCAACAAGTCGTTCCAGGAGTTCAAGAAGTTGCAGCAGGAATGGAAAGAGATAAAAGCTGTTCCGATAGAGCGTGCCAACGAGCTGTGGCGCAACTACCAACATAACGTGGAGCAGTTCTACGACCTGCTTAAACTCAACAGCGAAGCTCGCGAATACGATTTCAAGAAGAACCTGGAGTTGAAGACCCGTCTGTGCGAAGCAGCCGAGCGTCTGGCCACGGAACCTGACGTTATCAGCGCTTTCCACCAATTGCAGGAGTTGCACCAACAGTACCGCGAGACCGGACCGGTGAGCAAAGATCTTCGTGAAGAGGTATGGACCCGCTTCAAAGCCGCCTCGACAGTGGTGAACAAACGTCACCAACAGCATTTCGAGGAATTGCGTTCCAAAGAAGAGGACAACCTCGCCAAGAAGACCGAACTGTGCGAAAAGGTGGAAGCCATCGCCAAGGAAGAGAACAAGGGAGCCGCTGACTGGGAACGTCACACCCGTGAAATAATCGCCTTGCAGTCGGAATGGAAGACCATTGGCTTCGCGCCACAGAAGATGAACGTGAAGATTTTCGAGCGTTTCCGTGCCGCCTGTGACGATTTCTTCGGTCGCAAGACACAGTTCTTCCGCGACATGAAGTCACAGTTTGCCGCCAATGCCGAGAAGAAACGGGAATTGGTGGAACAGGCCAAGGCCTTGCAGGACAGCACCGATTGGAAGCAGACGAGTGAGAAACTCATTGCCCTGCAGAAAGAGTGGAAGACCATCGGCATGGTACCCAAGAAATTGGGCGACCAGTTGTGGAACGAGTTCCTGGGCGCATGCAACAAATTCTTCGAAGCCCGCAACGCCGCCAATGCCGGCACCCGCAACGAGGAACGCGACAATCTGGCCAAGAAACGCGATGTGATAGCCCGACTGAAAGCCCTCGCCGAAGTTGGTGGCGACAATATCCAAGAGCAAGTTCACGAACTGGTGGCGGAATATAATGCCATTGGTCACGTGCCCTACCGCGACAAAGACAAAGTATACAAGGAGTACCACGAAGTGATGGATGTGTTGTATAAGGAGCACAATGTGATAGTGAACCGTCGCCGCTTGGAGAATTTCCGTAGCAACCTGAAGAACGTAGCCGAGAAAGGAGCCAGTGCCCTCGACAGCGAACGTGCCCGATTGATGCACCGTTATGAAACGCTGAAGCAAGAGATACAGACCTATGAGAACAACATCGGCTTCCTGAGTGTGTCAAGCAAAAAAGGCAACAGCCTCATCGACGAGATGAACCGCAAGGTGGACAAGTTGAAGGATGACCTGAAGTTGGTTTACGACAAAATCAAGGCCATCGACGAAGAAAACGCTGGCAAGGAAACCGAGAAAAAAGAAGAGGAGTAATCATCTGAACGACAGCCACCTATACAACACGGGCATCGCATTTCAAGGCGAGTCCGTGTTGTTTATTAAAAACGTTTCACGAATGTACGAATGATATGAAACATTTATTTTCTATTCTGTTATTGAGCATGCTGTGCACCATCGGCGTTGCCCAGCCGGTAAGGGAAGCACCGATAAAAAACCCAATGCTGTGGGCCGACGTGCCCGATCCGGATGTCATCCGCGTGGGTGATACGTTTTATCTGGTCAGCACCACCATGCACCTGATGCCAGGTGCACCCGTGATGGCGTCGAAGGACCTAAAGAACTGGGAGACAGTGGGCTATATCTTCGACAAGCTGACCGACTCGCCGAAGTATGATCTCGCCTTCTCATTGCCCCTCGACCAGCAACAGGGCGAGGGCGTGGGTACCGTCTATGGCCGCGGCCAGTGGGCCACGTCGCTGAAATACCACGATGGCAAATTTTGGGCACTGTTAGCCCCCAATGAGATGAGCGCCATGGGCGACACCTATATCTTTACCGCGCCAAAGGCGGAGGGACCATGGACCATCCATTCACGCCTGCGCCACTTCCACGACGCCACACTGTTTTTCGACGATGATGGCACGCCATACGTGTTCTTTGGAACGGGCGAGATTTGCCAACTGACACGCGACCTGAAGAACGTCGTCGAGGGTAGCCTGCGCCACTACTTCCAACGCGAAGAAGAAGAGCGAGGGCTGCTGGAAGGTACCCGTGTCATCAAGCACCACGGCACCTACTACGCCATGCTCATCAGCCAATCGTATGGCAACGGACTCCACCGTCGTGAGGTGTGTTACCGCACGAAAGACCTGAACGGCACATGGGAGAAAAACGTCATCTTGGAGAGTGACTTCGGAGGCTTCTACTATCTGGCACAGGGCACCATCGTCGATACCGAGGAAGGCGACTGGTACGGCATCATGTTCCAGGACCGTGGCGGTGTGGGCCGAGTGCTGACACTGTCGCCCGTCCGCTGGATTGACGGCTGGCCGATGCTGGGCGACGAGAATTATAAAGTACCCGACATCATGCGTCCCTACAAGAGCGGACAGCCCGCCAAAGGCATTGTCCTGCCCGACGACTTCGACGACACAAAGTTGGGCCTTCACTGGCAGTGGAACCACAACCCCGTGGATAAGGAGTGGAGCCTGACGGAGCGGCCTGGATTCTTGAGATTGAAGACGGGTCGAGTGGTGCCCAACCTCTACCTGGCTCCCAACACGCTGACGCAACGCATGGAAGGTCCTACATGCAGCGGTTATATCTGCATGGACTTAACGAAGATGAATGATGGCGACTGTGCCGGATTCAGCGCCTTCAACGGCGACAGCGGCGTGCTGACCATCAAGAAGAACGGCAAGAAATACACGCTGGAGATGAGCGAGCAGAAAGTGAGCCTGACCGAACGTGAGAAGGCCGTGACGAAAGTGGAGGAGAAGGTGGTCGAAACTGTCGACCTCACCAAGTCTCTCAGCTCTAAACAGCCGAAGATTTGGCTGCGCATCGACGGTGACTTCCGTCCCGGCGAGCGTGGCGGGCGCGATGCCGCCAACTTCTTCTACAGCTTCGACGGGGAGCAGTGGACACAGATTGGCACGAAGAACTACCGCATGATATTCGACTATCGCCGTTTCTTCATGGGCTCGAAATTCGCCATCTTCAACTATGCCACGAAGAAGGTCGGCGGCTATGTCGATGTAGATTATTTCAAGTACCACTGTGACGAGAAATAATGAGCAGAAAGAACACCCCCGGCCCTCATCAAAGGAAGGGTGCATAAATAACAAAAGAAGCGCTTCACATGAAGCGCTTCTTTTGTCGTTGGGATACTCGGACTCGAACCAAGAATGACAGGACCAGAATCTGTAGTGTTACCATTACACCATATCCCAATAAAGATACAATTCTCTAATTGCAACTGCAAAGGTACGGCGATTTTCCGAAACTTCCAAACAATTTCCCGTTTTTTTCTAAAAAAAATGTAATTCAGAACTATTTTGCTGTCGTTTTCATGAAAATACCATAAATATGAGTAACTTTGCAATTCAAAAACACATTATCACTGAATGGATCCAACAAAGAAATTAGTACGTTACATTATCAAGGGAATACAAGAGAAAAAAGGTAGCGGCATCGTCGTAGCCGACCTGAGTAAGATAGACGGCACCATCTGTCGCTATTTCGTTATATGTCAAGGCAATTCACCCATGCAGGTGGAAGCCATCACCGAATCAGTGAGCGACACCGTGCGTGAAAAACTGAACGAGAAACCTCTGCGCACGGTGGGTCTGGAAAATGCCGTGTGGGTGGCCATGGACTATGTGGATGTGATGGTTCACGTGTTCGTGCCCGACATGCGCGAATACTACAACCTCGAGAACCTGTGGCAGGATGCCAAACTGACAAAAGTGGAAGATATCTAACTCCTCCTAACTTCTTTTAACTCCTTACAACTGGAGCTTGCGGAAGTTGAAAAATTAAATAGATATATGGACAACAACAATAACAACAAGCCCAAGATGCCGAAGTTTAACGTGACGTGGATTTACATCCTCTTCGGCCTTGGTCTGCTCGTTTTCTATTTCTCCTCTGGCGAAAGTTCGTCCGATGGAGTGGGTCGCGATGCCTCCTATGCCGACTTCAAGACCTGGGTGGACAAGGGATGGGCCACGGAGATTGTGGCCAACACCGACGAGAAGACACTGAAGATGTATGTGGCCCCCGAACACATACGCGACGTGTTCCATGCCGACACCAAACAGGTGGGCACCAAGCCCTACCTGAACGTGGAGTTCGGCAGCGTGGACAAGTTGGAGGAGTTTCTCGACAGTGCCCGCAGCAACGGCAAATTCACTGGCAAGTTCAGCTATGAGAACAAGAAAGGCAACGACTTCTTGAACCTGCTCATCAACTTGGCTCCCCTACTCTTCTTTATCTTCATCTGGCTATTCTTGATGCGCCGCATGGGCGGTGGCGGCAGTAGCGGTGGCGGCGTATTCAGCGTCGGCAAGAGCAAGGCCCGTATGTACGAGAAAGGCAACGACCTGGGCATCACGTTCAAGGATGTGGCTGGCCAGGAAGGAGCGAAACAAGAAGTGCAAGAGATAGTGGAGTTCCTGAAGAATCCCAAGAAATACACCGACCTTGGCGGCAAGATACCCAAGGGTGCTTTGTTGGTGGGTCCTCCGGGCACTGGTAAGACACTGTTGGCCAAGGCTGTGGCCGGTGAGGCCGGCGTGCCCTTCTTCTCGATGAGTGGTAGCGACTTCGTTGAGATGTTCGTCGGCGTGGGAGCCAGCAGGGTACGCGACCTCTTCCGACAGGCCAAGGAGAAATCGCCCTGCATCATCTTCATCGACGAGATTGACGCCGTGGGACGCGCACGAAGCAAGAACCCGTCGATGGGCGGCAACGACGAGCGCGAGAACACCCTCAACGCGTTGCTCACCGAGATGGACGGTTTCGGCACTAACAGTGGCGTGATTATCCTCGCCGCCACCAACCGCGCCGACATGCTTGACAAAGCTTTGCTTCGCGCGGGAAGATTCGACCGCCAGATCAATGTTGACCTGCCCGACCTGAACGAGCGCAAGGATATCTTCTTGGTACACCTGAAGCCCGTGAAGATTGACGACAGCGTGGACATCGACCTGTTGGCCCGCCAGACACCAGGTTTCTCTGGAGCTGACATCGCCAACGTGTGCAACGAGGCCGCCCTTATCGCCGCGCGTCGTGACGCAAAAGCCGTGAACAAACAAGACTTCCTCGACGCCGTGGACCGCATCATTGGTGGTCTGGAGAAGAAGACAAAAGTGATGACCGCCCAGGAGAAGCGTGCCATCGCCCTCCACGAGGCCGGCCATGCCACCATCTCGTGGTTCTGCGAACATGCCGCCCCGTTGGTGAAGGTAACCATCGTGCCCCGTGGCCGTGCCCTCGGCGCAGCCTGGTACCTGCCTGAAGAGCGCCAAATCACCACCAAGGAGGAGATGCTCGACGAGATGTGCTCACTTTTGGGTGGACGTGCCGCCGAGGAATTGTTCACTGGTCATATCTCCACCGGCGCCATCAACGACTTGGAACGTGCCACGAAGAGTGCCTACAGCATGATTGCCTACGCCGGCATGGGCGAGAAGCTGCCCAACATCAGCTATTACAACAACCAGGAATACCAGTTCCAGCGTCCCTATTCAGAAACCACCGCCAAGGTGATTGATGATGAAGTGCTGGAGATGATTAACGAACAATATGAACGGGCCAAGAAACTTCTGTTGGAGCATCACGAAGGACACAACGCCTTGGCCGAGATGCTCATACGTCGAGAGGTGATTTTCGCTGATGACTTGGAGAAAATATTCGGCAAACGTCCCTGGGTGAGTCGTTCGCAGGAGATCATGGCGATGGAAGAGGCCGAAGGACCCAAGCCACCCGCATATGAGCCTGATACCACCGAAGGTCCAGTAGAGGGAGACAACGACACCACGACGACCACAGGAGATGATTTAGTTTCCACCTCAGACAAGGAAGAGTCATGAGCGAAAAAATAAATAACCTCATTGTGAGGACCATCACCGGCGTGCTCTTCGTGGCCGCCATCGTCACCTGTTTCCTCAAGCCCACGGCCATGATTTTTCTCTTCGCACTGGTGACGGGCCTCACCGTATGGGAATTCACCGGATTGGCGAACAACCTGAAGGAGGTGATTGTGAACCGTTTTCTGTGCACAGCCGCTGGCGTTTATTTTTTCCTTGCCGTGGCAGGTTACTGTACCGGCATGGCGCCCGCCACCGTGTTCATCCCTTATATGCTCACGGTGATGTACATCATCATCTCTGAACTGTTCCTGCAAGCCCCCCACCCCATGCACAACTGGGCCTACAGCATGCTCAGCCAGATGTATATCGCATTGCCTTTCGCCACCATCAACATGCTGGCTTTTCAGACAGCACCCACTGGGGAAGTGAGTTACAACTACCTATTGCCACTGAGCGTATTCATCTTCCTCTGGGTGAACGATACGGGAGCTTACTGCGTAGGTTCCCTCTTGGGCAAGCACAAACTGTTTCCTCGTGTGTCACCTGGCAAGAGTTGGGAAGGAAGCATTGGCGGTGCCCTGTTCGTGCTCGCCGCGGCAGCACTCATTGGCGGCGTCTTCATTCCTGAAGGCGGAGGACTGTCTATCTTGGTATGGATGGGCCTTGGTCTCGTCGTCGTGGTATTCGGCACCCTCGGCGACCTAGTGGAGTCGCTCATGAAGCGCACCCTCGGAGTGAAAGACAGCGGAAACATTCTCCCTGGCCATGGCGGCATGCTCGACCGTTTCGACTCATCACTGATGGCCATTCCCGCCGCTGTGGTGTATCTGTATACACTGACTATCGTGTGATACCCACCCCCACCCACCCCAAGGGACGAAAACCCACCCCAACCCTCCCAAAGGGAGGGGGTGAGAGGCGAGAGATTACCCTTCAGTCTTGTGATAATGCGATAACTAAACCATGAAGGCAGAAGGCCTCAAAGCGATAATAATTACACTTTAATGAAACCGTTCTTCATGTTTTTCTTCATATTACTGTCAATTGCATTGACTTATGTAGGATGGCACATCTGGTATGTGCTACCTCTGTCGAAAGGCATGAAGTGGAGTATTATCGGACTGTTGGCGGTCTGTTTCGCCTGTCTGTTCCTCAACTTCGGAAGGATTCCCGATCGAGTGCCCTTATGGTTGGGCAGCACTATCTATAATGTCGGCTGCTCGTCGCTCATCATCCTGCTCTATTTGTTCATGACCTTCCTTGTGCTCGACCTCGGCAGGTTGGTACGCCTCGTTCCCAAGGCATGGCTGCACGACAACGGTATCACAAGCATCAGCATCCTTGTATTGATGGTGGGTATTTTTGTCTATGGCTACCTCCATTACCAGCACAAGGTGCGCGAAGAGGTGACTCTGACCACACAGAAATCTTTGAACGGAAAGAAGAAACTGGTGATGGTAAGCGATCTGCACCTGGGGTATCACAACCGCCGTGCCGCTTTAGAGCGATGGGTGGAACTGCTCAATGCCGAGAAAGCCGATGCCGTGCTCATTGCCGGCGACATCATCGATATGAGTATGCGGCCGCTGGAGGAGGAGAAAATGGCCGAGGTGTTCCACCAGCTGAACGCCCCCGTCTATGCCTGTCTGGGCAACCATGAGTATTTCAGTGGTGAGCCCCGCGCCCGCCAGTTCTACGACGAAGCGGGTATCCACCTGTTGCGCGACAGTGCCGTGGTGGTGGACGACCTATGCATCATCGGGCGCAACGACCGCACCAACCGACATAGGAAATCACTGGCCGACATCATGCGCAATATAGACAAGAGCAAATATACCATCGTGCTCGACCACCAGCCCCATCATCTCGAAGAGGCTGAGGAACAGGGCGTTGATTTCCAATTCAGCGGCCATACCCACCGAGGTCAGGTATGGCCCATCTCATGGATTACCGACGCCATTTACGAATGTTCATTCGGTCCCTGGCAACGCGGTGACACCCGTTACTACATCAGCAGTGGTTTGGGACTTTGGGGAGGCCAATTCCGCATCGGCACCCAGTCGGAATATGTGGTTGTAACAGTCGGGGAGTGATGCTGGAGAATATCGAAATCATGGTCATCCTGCTGCTTATCGTCGTCGTGGGTTACGTCGCGGGGAAGAGAGGGTATCTTGACGAGGCTTTCAACAAACGTCTCTCGTTGGTCATTATCGACATTACCTGTCCCGCACTTATCCTCTCCTCGGTGATGGGCGACCGACTGCCCGACAGCGCACTCATACTACCTTTGCTCAGCGTGGGCACACTCACATATCTCACGCTCATCCCCCTCTCCTTCCTGCTGCCCCGAATCATCACTTCCGACCGCTCCACATGGGGCATCCATGGCTTTTGCATCACCTACGGCAATGTAGGGTTTATCGGCTATCCCATCGTGGCATCCCTCTTCGGTCATGAGGCCGTGTTCTACGCCGCGCTGCTGAACGTCCCTAACACGCTGTCTGTCTTTGTCCATGGCTCCTATCTCATCAACAGCGGCCATGACAGCAAGGCGTTTCACCCGAAGATTCTCTACTCCACGCCGATGCTGGCTGCCTATATTGCCATCCTCATCGTGGCTTTCGGATGGACAGGCATTCCCAAGGTAGTGAGCCAGTCCCTCTCGCTCATCGGTGCCATTACCATCCCCGCCGCCCTGATGGTCATCGGCTCATCGATGTCACGGCTATCCATCCGTCAGATACTTGGTGGGAAGAGCGTGTATATCGTCTCCTTACTACGTCTGGGAGCCGTACCCCTCGCCATGTACGGGCTGTTTACGTTGCTGGGCTTCGACCCCTTTGTGGTGAATATCAATACCGTCATCATCGCCATGCCCGTGGCTACCTACGGCACCATCCTCTGCCTACGATACAACCGCGACGTGACGCTCATTACAGAGACCACCTTTATCACCACCTTACTCTCCGTACTCACCATCCCGTTGATTACGTTGTTGTTCGGTTGATGAAAGCAAAAAAGGATATTCGTATAATCTATAACTTATTAAACCTATGAAACGATTCATTCTAACAAGCATTATCGCCATGGCGCTCTGCGTCGGAGCCAAGGCCTTCGACCCCGTGAAGCAATGGGGACAGTTGAAAGTGGTGGGAACCCAGTTGTGCGCCCAGAACGGCGAACCCGTAGTGTTGCGCGGCGTCAGTTTTGGCTGGCACAACATCTGGCCGCGATTCTACAACAAGAAAGCGGTGAAATGGCTGAAGCAGGACTGGCGTCCCACGGTTATACGTGCCGCCATGGGTGTGACGACGGTGGAAGACAATTACATGGACAACCCCTCGTTTGCCCTGGAGTGCATCGAGCCGGTCATCAAGGCTGCCATCAAGAACAACCTCTACGTGATTGTCGATTGGCACGCCCATGAGATGCTCACTGACGAGGCGGTGAAATTTTTCGGCTACATCGCCGAGAAATACGGCAAATATCCCCACGTCATCTATGAGTTGTACAATGAGCCCGTAAACGACTCATGGGACGACCTGAAAGGATATGCCACAAAGGTTATCAGCGAGATTCGCAAATACGACCCCGACAACGTCATCCTGATGGGCTGTCCCCATTGGGACCAAGACATCAACCTCGTAGCCGACAGTCCGTTGCAGGGCTTCACCAACATCATGTACACGGTGCATTTCTATGCCGCCACCCACCATCAGTACCTTCGCGACAGGATGGTCGATGCCATCCAGCGCGGCATCCCCGTGTTCGTGAGCGAGAGTGCCGGCATGGAAGCCTCGGGCAACGGTCCTTTGGACCCCGTGGAATGGCAGGCCTGGATTGACTGCATGGAGCAACACAAGGTGAGCTGGGTGACATGGTCGCTCTCCGACAAGGACGAGACTTGTTCGATGCTCCTGCCGCGAGCCACCTCCACCGGCCCATGGAAAGACGACGTGATCAAGAAATCGGGCAAGATGCTCAGGGACTACCTGCGCCGATATAATCCGTAAAACCGAACAGGGGAAAACATAAAAATCTTCAGTCCCACTGAACGAATTTACGTAAATTCGTTC
>JAFYJN010000092.1 GCA_017538105.1 Prevotella sp.
GGACAACTTGTAAAAACAGACGTGAATAAGGGTAAATGGCCCAAATGGATGTTTGGCGACAACCTCTATGCCCGGGATAGGGAGTGGAACGTTTATGCTGGAAAACTGACAAGAACAGAATGGCAGCAAGCGGAGAAGGTTTTCGTGTGCGGACATGGGCAGAATGAGTTCGGGGATATGAATCTATCGCAAGGCGATGATGGCGCATTATATGGTCTGGATTGTTATATGGAAGACAATATGGTTTATAGAAATAAATTGATTGCTCTGACAAAGATTCAGCATCCTGACAATATGGCCGCCATAAAGAACCCGGATAATTGGGAGAAGTATGACCTTACACAAATACCTCCTTTTGAGTTGTGTGGTGACAGATTCGTTATATTATCGGACACCACCATACTCACGGTAGGTACACCTTTAGACGATATTCACCACATTTTCTCTATCCTCAATTTCAAAAACCAGACAGTAACTCCGCTTGACTATTGGCCCAACGATAGTACACCGGAGGCCCTGGATGAGGAAAAATTGATGGTATATACTCATGGAAGTGGTATCGAAAGAAATGACAATGACCAATTCCTGTATTGGGATGATTCAGGAAAGCTTGCTTTTATATTTACCATTGATGGTACAAAAACAAATATCCTAAGCCAAATATATGACGACATCCTCCCTATTCCAGGGATAGCCAAGACACCATCATTCGAACGGATACATTGCTGCGCTGATAATGACAGGATCTATTTGCTTTATAAGAATTTAACCAGAAAGGGCGAAAAAATGGAGCAGCTTGATATGAAAGATCCTTTTCCTGTGGGTAATATCGTCGAGGTTTATGACTGGAATGGCGTCATACAACAGGTTATCCATCTTGACACTTTAGGAGAAGAGATTATGTTATCCGATGATGGCAAGACCCTTTACCTTTATTCTGGATATATGCAGGATGGCTCTGATCCATATATTTACTCGTATGAATTGAACTCCCGAAGCACCAAGAGCGCCCCCAGTCTGCCGCAAACCAAGGAGGCTGAGGCAGATACTACACATATTCTGCAGATTGGCGAAAAAGCCGTTGATGCAGAACTCTTTGACATGCAGGGCGAAAAGCACCACTTATTTGAAGCCTTCGCCGATGACCGCTATGTACTGCTTGACTTCTGGAATCTTGGCTGTGGTGCGTGCCGACAATCTGAGTCTGAGTTGATGGAGGTCTATGACCGGATGAAAGGCCGACTGGAAATCGTCGGTATCAATCTGGATTCGATATCAAGATGGCAGAATCATGAGTGGAGCAAGCACATTGTCTGGAAAAACTGGAACGATGGAAAGATGTGGAAAGGAGGCATTAAGAGCCGCTATTACGACTGGAATGCCGCACCCTTCTATGTCCTATTGTCGCCCGATGGCCGTATTCTTTGGGAAATGGCTGGTTACGGTGCAGGGTGTTTCTTAGGAATAGCCGAGGCTCTTAAAGGCCCCAAGCAGGACAACTATTCCAGTCCCCAATTGGCTGTTCGTTGTGTAGATGCGAAGGCAGATGGCACCAAGGTCAGTTTCCGCATTTATAAAAGGAAAGATCTATGGTTCAGTATCGCCAAAGAATCCTATCTTGAGGCCAATGGCAAGAAATACAAACTGACAGCCGCCGATGGAATCAAACTCGACGAGAACAATACCCCCCAACATAAAGCATACTCTGTCAGGGTAAAATATGGACTCGACATCAATTACTGTGACTTCATGCTGACCTTCGAGCCGTTCGAAACCATTCCCGATACCTTTGATTTCAAAGCTGGCAACGGCGAGGATGCATTTTATATTCGCAACATATCACTATAATAAAACAAACAATGAACAAGAACGCTCGGCTTTGCCGCTTTGCTCTGCAAAGAACTATCATCACCACACTGCTCGCCCTTGTCGCCATGACGGGGCAAGGACAAATCAAATGCCACATCGAAGGGACATTGGAGACCGACGCATGGGGCGACGAAATCATCATCTGCGAGACTGGGACTGACCTGCGTGTGGTGGATAATCCGCGCTTTCACGTGAAAGCCAAAGATGGACGTTTCGCATACGATATTGAAACCGACTTCCCAAAGCTCTACAATATCTTCTTTCTGAAGCAATACGAGACAGGACGTTTGTTCTTGGGGAAATTCATCGCCGAGAACTGTTATGTGAATGTCACGATGTATGAAGACAAAAAGCCATATATTGTTATCAATGGTGAAGAGGGTTGCAAGCACCCCATGCTTTGTACACTTTACGATGTGCTTGATGCCATTCAAGTCCTGAAACATTCAGATGCCTATGCGAACTTCGACAAGTCACAGTATGAACAATGCCTAACACTCTATCACGACACACTCATCAATTATTATCCTGGCCATCCCATTCACGAACAGATTGCTTATGCTGAGGCGACCTACCGTTTACAACCCGGTAAGCCCTACATCGATTATACCGTACGGAATAATGACGGCCAGCTCGTTCCTATTTCCGCTCTCACGAAAGGCAAGGTAACCCTCATCGACCTCTGGGCATCGTGGTGCAGCCCCTGTCGCCAACATAGCATCGCCATGATTCCCATTTATGAACAATATAAGGAAAAAGGCTTCACTGTCATTGCAATCGCCCGTGAGCGTAACCGCAAGGCAATGGAGAACGCTGTTATGAAAGACGGATATCCTTGGCAGAGCCTGCTGGAATTGAATGACGAGAATCAGGTATGGCGCAAGAATGGGACTGGCAATGCCGGAGGTGCCATGTTCCTGATCGACCGCGACGGCACTATCCTCTCCACCTCCACCGATGCTGAGGAATTGGAACGTCTCATAAAGAAAGCACTAAACATCGAATAAAAACATGTCAACACCTAACATGAATCGCCTGAAATGCCGATGTGTAAAGGGCTTGAGGCATGTTAGGTGTTGCCCAAACACCTAACAAACACCTAATAAACACCTAACATGACTCCTCACATTTTGACTCAGGCGACCTTAGAGGCTGATGTTAGGTGTATGTTACCTCTATGTTAGGTGTTTCTTCAACACCTAACATGGCTCAAAGCCTTTATTTAAGGGCGTTTCAGAGGGTTCATGTTAGGTGTTAGGTGTTTTTGAAATATTCCTCATTTCTCTATAAAAATTGCTATCCCGACATAGCAAAATCGGGGGTGCGTTTATAACTATATATACTTAAGGGTGTTGGAGATGCCTTCCACGACAGTAAAGTATGCCTAGTACGACAGTAAGGGATGCTTGTTTAGGGGGGTAAACAAGCATCTTAACAACCCTTGGAAGGCATCCTTTACTCCCTTAGATGGCTGCTCAACAACCCGTAGAAGGCATTCCTAAGAAGACTTTGTGCAGTTTTTATCGATTTCTTCCCCTCAAATAATGATGAGGGGCTATGGTATTGGGGGATAATTCGTATCTTTGCAAACGAAATCAAACATCAACTCTAACAATGAAAAAAGGTCTATACTTAGTGGCACTGCTTCTGGCCTTGACCGCTCAGGCAGATGCCAAGAAACAGAAAACGCTCACCGAAAAGGATATGGGCGCCTATCTCTTCACGTATTTCAACGATCCGACACATGCCTTGTTCATGGCCATCAGTTACGACGGCTATACGTTTACGGCTGTGAACAATGGCGAACCCATCATTTCGGGCGATTCCATCGCAGAACAGAGGGGCATCCGCGACCCGCATCTCTATCGGGCTCCGAACGGAAAGTTCTATATCGCGATGACCGATCTGCATATCTATGGCCGCGAGATGGGACTTCGTGCCACCCGTTGGGAACGGCCCGACAAATACGGTTGGGGCAACAACCGCGGACTGGTGCTGATGGCCAGCGACGACCTGATACACTGGACACACCACGAGGTGCGCATCGATAAACTGTTCCCTGAGAAGTTCGGTGAAATCGGCTGTGCCTGGGCCCCGCAGACCATCTGGGATCCCACCGTCGGCAAGCCGATGGTGTATTTCACCATCCGTCAATACGCGGGCGGGCGTACCAAATTATATTATAGTTATGCCAACGAGGACTTCACGACGCTGGAGACGGAGCCGCAGTTGCTCTTCGACTACCCCGACGAGAAGATCCAGGTGCTCGATGCCGATATCTGTCCGATGCCCGACGGCCGTTACTTCATGACCTACGTGGCCCAGGAGAATCCTGGCGGCATCAAGTATATGATCTCTGAC
>JAFYJN010000093.1 GCA_017538105.1 Prevotella sp.
ACTCGGTGGCAAATACCTGCCGCAATGCACCCTCTACGTCACCGTCGAGCCCTGCACCATGTGCGCCGGAGCCATCGGATGGGCACAGATAGGCCGCCTCGTCTATGGAGCCGACGACGAGAAACGCGGCTTCCAGCGCTACGCTCCCAACGCCCTCCATCCCAAATGCACCGTCACACGCGGCATCCTCGAAGAAGAATGCAAATCCCTCATGCAACAGTTCTTCAAGGAAAAGAGGTAAACAAAGAGGTCATCGCATTTTGCGGTGACCTTCTTTGTAGGAGTTAATAAGAAGTTAATAAGTAGTTAACAGGCTTCGCCTGTGGAGTTAATAGGACATTAGCCTCGCCTCTTGCTAACTATCCTCCCCCTCACCCAAACCAGAGGCTTGGTAAGACTCTGTATCTTGGATACTTCCTGATTACATATATAAACCAAAAAACAAAATAAAGTATAGAAAGAAAAAAAGAAATGCCATGTTGAATAATTAAGAAGGACTTACATTTTCAATACTTTCTGGCAATATTGGCATAGTCCCTTCTTATTCTTGTAGTTGGGATGTCCTTTGGCATCCTGCATAAGACAAGTTGAATCGTCATTGGGGCAATGATGGTAGTTAAAATAAGTGTGGATAAACTCATGGCATACTACCTTCGGAAAATCTCGCTTGTTCTTAACGCGGAAAGTGGAGGCCACACAGGCATTCCCAGGTATCAGGCTGAGTCCTTGGACACCCCAGTCTGCCTTCCCACGAACACTGCACGATATGTCTTGATGTGTCAGACCTATATAGATGTTGTGCTCATCTGCTTTCGATGACATCGAACGGATGATTTTGTCTGCCCGGTATCTTGTTTTTGCATCGTTCAACAAAGAATCGGACAATGGTTGTGAAGGTAGTACCTCACAATCCATATCGACATTGAACATACCCCATAAAAGTTTCTGCAAATCTTTCCCTAGCTTTGAGGCTTCTTCCTGTGTGAAGTTTCCATAAGGCTGTAGGAATATCGTTGGTGGACATGTGCTATCGGCTACTTCTGATTTCTTGCATCCGCATAGCGTAAAAAATGCCAGCAGCACATAGATCAATTCTCTTGTCATTTCCATCCATATTTGGTAATTACTTTCTGAAATATGGGTTCATCAGAGACAGAAGCAAACAAGAGCATGCAAGTGCGAACTTTAAGTACTCCCAACTTGCTGAAAATCTCATAAACTGGTTTATCGTTATCTAATAAAACTTGGGTTGCTTTAATCAATCTTTCCCTTAGAACTGGATGCTCAATATATTGTTTTGCTTCTTCTCGTCCATTAAGACCATAAAAATCAGTCAGTTTACTTGTTCCTTTTCTTTTTAATTGTGGATACACATATCTAACCCAACATTCAAATCCAAGTTTTCCTTCATGAATTTCTTTAAGGGCTTGCTCATACAGCGTATTGCCATTCCTAGTTGCATTTTGAGCTGTTAAGAATCTTTGTAAATTCTCCATTAATTAATAGTTTCTATAAAAGATTGCACAACCGTCCTTATCCATGTAAATGAACTTATATGTTCTGTTGAGATAATAGTATTCATATCCTGGCTTACAAGAAAAGTTAAGAGAATTATTGTCAACGTAAACATATTCTTTCAAATCTTCTTTTCGTAATTCAAAACTTGCTCTAAACCAATTGAAACCATAATCCCATAATTCATCATCATATATTACACATAGAATCAGCCCATTTTCTTTCATCCTTCTAGTTTCTTCCTCGCAAAATTTTTGGAAGTCTTCGTCAAATTGCTTTGCCCATTCTTCAATATCCGTATTCCATTCTTCATTCATGTTTTAAATATTCAAGCTCGATATTTCTATCAAACATCTTCAGTTTAATCTTTTCAATTTCTTTGTTGTCAAAATAAATATCAATTCCATAGTCTGAAAATGGGCTCCCCATCATATCATAGCCAAAACCTCTGAGTGATATAATATTATCAACAACGTTTATAATTTTCATTTGCTTAGGTGCCATTTGAACATTGCTTCCCCATAATGGATGATTCCCGTCTAGATTGAAGATTGTGACAGTGTAACCTTCTCCACCATTAATATTGTTTTTAATCTCTATTTGCCGATGACATCCGTAATTATGACCAGAAACATCTATGCCATTTTGATATCTAATATGATCAGTCGAATCAAATCTGAACTCTCCAACATCAGGATTATTATTGCCAGACAGCAAAGATTCTAGAATGGATGTTTTCTTCAAAATATTAACGCTATAGTCTTCTAGAGTAACATCCACCAAATCATATTCATACGATACATCAGAAACTGGCAAGCCAAATATTTTCATGGATGCTCTTATTGCATCTGCATGCCCCCTAAGACTCGTCCCATAAATGGCAATTGAACCTATTTTGCCCTCTTGTCCATCTGCATAAAAATCAAAACGATTAATCATATTCCCATTTTTCGAAACCATTAAGGTTATAACACCATTAGGATTTCGATATGATTCTATTTCGTATGCAGCGTACATTGGAGTTTTATGGAAATTCTCAAATACATTCTGTATGAGGCATTCGCTTTCTTCTGAAAAACTATTATATCCGAAACCAAACATATTTATCTATTTAAGATTTAAGGGGGGTATCTAGAAATTCTAGATACCCTTGTTAAATTAGTGTTTATCCCAGAAAGAAAGAGCTTCCTGTGCGTTCATTGTTGGAAATCCGCTAAGAGTACATATCAATTGCCACATCTTCACTTCTGCGTCATCAATTCTACCATCTGAAACCATGATAAATGCTAAATAACCAGTTGCATACTTTTTCTGTTCATTTGTCATAGAAGATAAGGTCGCAAATGCTTCACCTGCTTCCATCCTTTGGCTGTTAGAAATAATGGATTCTGCCTCACTAGTTGAAACGCCAAATTTAATCAGTTCATGAGCAATAGCAATGTGTTCCACTTCCTCAACTTTACCATCTGCCAAAGCCATTGCTATACCCATTTTTACCAAGGCTGCTAATTGTTGTCCATTTAATGTCATAATTAATGTGTTTTTGTTCTGTCCCTAGCTCCTCAGATAGATATTAATTGTTTAGGTCCATGTCTATATACACACAAAAAACGTGGAGCCAGTTCTGTGCCCGGTCCACGCTTTGAAGGTCTTCGCATTACCCTGTCTGTCAAACCGAGCAACGCCGAAGGCCCCACGCCGATGTATATATTCATACACAATTATTAATGTGTACATATATTACACCTCATGGAGCGCTCTCGTTGCTTTGTTTTTGACAGACAATTGGAAGTTGCGAAGTTCTCAAAGCGTCAAAACCAAAGCGTTCAGAAAACGCCTTTCATATGTATGTGTCTCATCGTCATGCGATAACCCGAAGGATCTCTGCATACGGATAGACGGTACAAATATACAAAAAAATCTTTTTGATTCAACTTTTCAAGGAGTTTTTTTCATATAGTATGGAGATTTATTACGAAAGCAGGCAAAAACAGAGAGTATTTGCAAGTTTCCGCCTTCATCAATACTGGAATAGTCGTTTTATCGAGATTGTTGCCACAATGCCACCTCAATGCAACACCTTATGATGTTGTATTTCAACGAGATACACGAGATGTGGCATTGTTGCAACAATTTGGGTTTTTAAGGAAACAAAGGATTACTCATAAACAATCCATTTAACTCGTTGAGCTACACGAAATTCCTAAGAGTGGGAAGTAAGCCTTGTAGTTGAAGAAGCATGATTGCTATAGATACCTATAATCTATGAAAAAACACGACAAAAAGTTGTCGACTTTTTCGTTCTATCTAGAAAAGAAAATGGTGAAAGATAACGACTTTTCTTCTTCATTTTCCTCATTTTCCACATCCGAAATTGACACATGTGGCATCTGAGGCGCTCATAGCTATGCTTTGACCCGCTCACATGTGGCATCTGACGCCCTCAAATGCCACATCTGACAAGCTCATTCCATAGCTTTGACAGGTCAAGAAAATGTAAAGGAAACGGAAGTTATTGATTATCAACCATTTCCGAAAACGCTCATTTTCCGCGTATTTGCCCACGAAGAACTTTTTTCTCAGAAAACAAGCCTTCTCGTGGCACCAAAGTTCAGAATTTTCTTGACAATAGTAGAGGGTGTTCCTAAGTAGTGGTATTTGCCAACATCTCCGTTTCATTACAGTTACAGAATGGTCTCACAATTATCTCAATTCATAGTGAAAAATGGCAATTGTTACCTCAATTTTCTGCAACATGAGATGTCGTTTGACCACAAAGTACCTCCAAATGGGGACAAAGTGTTGATTTTCACTATCACTAAAATATGCTAAAAGGTAGAGAAATACATCAAAACAAGCGTCTCAAGCACGTTTTTTGAGGCTTTTTAGAGGAGAAAATAGTCACATTTAGTCCCTTTTACAGGTCTGTAATTGGTAGAGTGGAGTTGTTGAAGTTTTATAATCTATTGACTATCAGGCATTTAAAGATTTTTGATTATATTCAGCGTCTCAAATCTCAGCGTCTCAATTGTTTTTAAAGGTACCCTCCAACTCGTCTCCTTTATTATATATATTATATATATTATTGATTATTAATAAGTTATAAGCATTACAGGAAGAGTCCAGGATGTGAATAGTGACATTTATTTTAACTGAGACGCTGAGACGGAGACGGTCATTATGAAAACCTTACTTCTCTACGAGGCCATTGTTTTGCTTCTATACGACAATTTTCGGTTGATTATTTGGAACTTAAGGAAAAAACGTTCATCTAATGCTGTCAGAATACAAAAAAAATGGCCACCGAACGCAGAACATTGAGCATTGAACATTGAACATTGAACATTGAAAAAGGGTCATCAATCGATGACCCTTTTATGTTTGAATGGTTTGCTTGTTGGCGTTTTACTTCACCATGACTACGAGATACTTGCTGGTGGACCAGAAGATCTGGGGGTTGGTGATGCGCAGCACGTACTGCTTGTTGGCGTCCTGCTGCAGGGTGTAGCTGCTGGCGGGGTGAGAGGTGAGGATCTTCGCCCACTTCGAGTAGAGTTTGATCTCCTTGTCGACACGGATGTCGATCTTCGTGAAGTAGCTCTTGTTGAAGTTGGCCTGCAACACGCGGTCGCCGTCAAGGATGCGCTGGTCTTTGAGCTCCTTCTTGGTACCGAAGACGAACCAAGCGGTGTTGAGCTGCTTGTCCTGTGTGCTGATGGTCTGCGACTTCTGCTGGTTGTCCTCGGTGAGGGTGGTGACGTTGGTGTTGAGGTTGGTGATGGTCTCGTCGAGCTCGGCGATGTGGATGTCCTTGGTGTTGAGCTCTGCGCGCAACTGCTCGAGCTGCTGGTCTTTCTCCTCGAGCTGCTTGACCATGGCCTCGATGGTGCCTTTCAGCTGCTCGCTGTTCACGGAACTCTCACGCACCTGCTGGCGCAGCTTGTTGATGAGGTCGCGGTTCTGCTTCATGGTGTTGGCGATGAACTTCATGTTCTCGCGGATTTGCTGTGCCTTGTCGGCACGCTCTCCATCCTTGGCGATGGTCACACGGTTCTCGGCCTCGGTGATTTCACGAAATCCCTGCTGGATCTGGTTCAGCGTGGACATCATGTCGTTGATCTCGTTGTCCTTCTGGGCGATGATTCGCTCGAGTGAGTCGACCTGTGACGATTCGGCCAGGGCAGCCTGTTGGCGCTGTTCCTCTTTACAACCTGTTGCAACGAGCATCAACAATGCCGCTGCCACAAAAAACAATTTCTTCATAAGCTTTTTTTCTATTTGGTTTTTGTTTTCTCTTTCTTGCCACATCCTGCCAGCACGATGACGATCTCGCCGCGTGGCTCGGTCTGTGTGAAATGGGCGATGACTTCGGCCAGCGTGCCGCGTACGCTCTCTTCGTGCACTTTCGAGATCTCGCGACATACGCTCACCTGGCGCTCGCTGCCCATGACGTCGGCCAGTTGCTGGAGGGTCTTCAGGAGCCGGTAGGGCGATTCGTAGAACACCATGGTGCGCGGCTCTTCGCGCAACGACTCGAGATGGGTCTGACGGCCTTTCTTCTGGGGCAGGAAGCCTTCGAAGCAGAAGCGGTCGCAGGGCAATCCTGACGACACCAGGGCGGGTATGCAAGCCGTGGGACCTGGCAGCGTCTGCACCTCGATGCCTGCCTTGACAGCCTCGCGCACGAGGAAGAAGCCAGGGTCGCTGATGCCTGGGGTGCCGGCGTCGCTGATGAGGGCGACTGTCTGGCCTGCCTTCAGCCGCTCGACGATGCCCGAAGCGGTGCCATGCTCGTTGAACTTGTGGTGCGACATGAGATGCTGCTGAATGTCGAAGTGTTTCAACAGAATGCCCGACGTGCGGGTGTCTTCGGCCAACACGACATCGGCCTCTTTCAACACGCGAATGGCACGCAGCGTCATGTCCTCCATATTGCCCACGGGGGTGGGTACAATGTACAATACGCCCATAACAGGGGACAAATATAGGTTAAATAATCTTTACTTGCAAAAAAACACTCTATTTCTTTGCAATTTTTAAAACGTCTTTGTATTTTTGCAAACAATATGATAGGAAATTTAGCAGGGGAGCCACACCGACCCGGAAGAATTGAAGTGGTGTGCGGGTCGATGTTCTCGGGTAAAACCGAAGAACTCATCCGAAGATTGAAGCGGGCGAAGTTCGCCAAACAGAAGGTGGAGATTTTCAAGCCTACCATCGACACCCGCTACTCGGACGCCGACGTGGTGAGCCACGACCAGAATGCCATCCCATCGACTCCCGTGGAGCATTCGTCGGCGATACTGCTGCTGTCGGCCGACATCGAGGTGGTGGGCATTGACGAGGCACAGTTCATGGACGAGGGGCTTGTTGACGTGTGCAACGAGCTGGCCAACCGTGGTGTGCGCGTCATCGTGGCAGGACTCGACATGGACTTCCGTGGGAAGCCTTTTGGACCGATGCCCGCCCTGTGCGCCATTGCCGACGACGTGACCAAGGTGCACGCCATCTGCGTGAAATGTGGCAACCTGGCTTATGTGAGCCACCGCCTGGTGCCGGGCGACAAACGGGTGTTGCTGGGCGAGACACAGGAATATGAGCCGCTCTGCCGCGAGTGCTACAAAGCCGCCGTGGGAGGTGAGGAATAAAGTCCTCAACAACGCCCCAGCACATGAGTTGTAATTGCTAATCGACGACCAATGCAAGAAAAAATCACATTCGACAAATTAGTGAGATGGGTAGGAATAGGATTGCTCATCTTTGGAGTTCTGTTCCTGGTGAACCGCCTCAGCAGCGTGCTGTTGCCGTTCTTCATCGCATGGTTCCTGGCCTACCTGCTCTACCCTGCCGTGAAGTTCGTGCAAGAGAAGATGCACGTGCGCAACCGTGTGGTGAGCATCCTCATCACGCTCATAGCCGTCATCGCCCTCGTGGCGGGCGTCATCTGGCTCATCATCCCGCCCATGATTGAGCAATTCCAGAAGCTGGTGGAGCTGTCGACAAAATACATCCAATCGACCGCCCACATCACAAGCATTCCCGAGACCATCAACAACTGGGTGAAGGAAAACCAGACGGCCATCACCGACTTCTTCAAAAGCAAGGACTTTACTGACGCCCTGCAGACGGCCATGCCCAAGCTGTTCTCCATTCTGGGACACACGGCGAGCGTGGTCATCAGCATCGTGGCCTCGCTCATCACGTTACTGTATATGTTCTTCATCCTGCTCGACTACGAGTATCTGACCAACAACTGGATCAAGATATTCCCCAAGAAGTCGCGCCCGTTCTGGACGGAGCTGATGAAGGACGTGGAGCGCGAGCTGAACAACTACATCCGTGGACAAGGCCTCGTGGCACTCACGATGGGCATTCTGTTCTGCATAGGTTTCACCATCATCGACTTCCCGATGGCTATAGGCTTGGGAATCCTCATCGGAATACTCGACCTGGTGCCCTATCTGCACACGTTCGCCCTGATTCCAACCGCCTTCCTCGCCCTGCTGAAAGCCGCCGACACGGGGCAGAACTTCTGGGTGATTTTGGCGATGGCGGTGGCGGTGTTTGCCATTGTGCAGGTCATCATCGACATGGTGGTCACTCCAAAGATCATGGGAACGGCCATGGGGCTCAACCCCGCCATCCTCCTGCTGTCGCTGTCGGTGTGGGGCGCCTTGCTGGGTTTCATCGGACTGATTATCGCTCTGCCGCTCACGACCCTCATCATGGCTTATTGGCAACGATATGTGACCCGAGAACATGAAATCGACCTGCGGTTGGAGATGAATAATAACCAAGAAGGAAGCGAGGAAAACCCAGAGGTTGACGCGGAGGAAGTGGCAGATTAGGGCGAC
>JAFYJN010000094.1 GCA_017538105.1 Prevotella sp.
AAACAGAGGAAGTGATTCTTGGACGGCTTTTTTCTTTTTTTTCTTGTTGTCTAAATTCTCGCCTTCTTTGCCATTCACTGTATACACACGGTCAGTGTCTTTTTTCGTAATACGCGTGCGCTTACGCTTGGTTCCCAAAGGGTTCTTATTGCCTTCCACTTCAGCCTGCTTGTCCAAAATGGCATATATCAGAGTTTCTTTCTCATCGCCAGATTTGTAGTCGGCACCTATACCTTGAGCTATATCCACCAATTCGTGGATATCCTTCGATAATAAATCGTCTTTGCTATACATAAAAATAAAATAGGGTAAAGAAAAAATGTTTTCCACTCTACGGTCGCGACATAGAGAGCCGCAAATGAAAGTATGATGGATTATTTACATGTTAAGTTTCGGACCGAAACCTTCAAATGAAAATCGAATGCAAAATTACACAATTCCTTTCATATGCCCGAATAATTGTATGATTTAATCTCCTCTATTAACGCTATTTAACAGACTGCCCGCATTGAAAAGCGGCAGTCGATGTATGCCGACTACCGCTTTTCATAAAATAAGGATAGACGAAAAGAAATTACCAGCTGTGTTCCAGTAAGGTCACTTTGGTGGAGCCCGTTTGTTTTTGTCCCATCATGTCGGCCGTTTCTTCCACATTGATACTGCTCACCCAGTCATTGCCTAGAAACTCGTAGGTGGCGTCTTCTTTCATTTCCCCCTTGATTTGACCACTGTTAAGAATCATATCGATGTTCTGGCGAACCATCTCTGCCTGCTCCTCAGGCACTTGTGAGAGAATCAGTTCCTTCAGTTCATCTTTAGACAGGTTTAGTGATCCCGACGACTTCACTTGGTTGCCTTTGACCATGAACAGACGGTTCATCTTCAAACCCAACTGGTTTTCGTATGAGTCAACGGACCCAGTCATAATGGTTTTGCCATTGAGGGCGAAAATGTTAGGATTGTTTTGGAAGCCCTTGAGCAACACTTCGACATTCATTTGCTCCAACAGTTGTTCTTTCAAACCATCCTTGTCGAGTGGCTGTCCCATTAATTGTGGTATTTGGGTCAACAGTTCCGTGGCGGTTTCTTCAGCTTTGTTATTTAAATGTGTGGTAATCTCGTCTTTGTTGAGGATGTCAACGATTTTACCGGCAGCGTCGGTCTTCAGTTTGAAAGTGACATTTTCGACGAATTGCTGACCCATGGTCATCAACTGAACCATGATGTTGTCGTCGGCTCCTTCTACTTTCATGTCTTTTTTCACAAGGTCGATAATCGTCCCGTTGGCGTCAACTTCGTGTACAGTGTAATCCTCCTTGCAAGTCATTTTGAGGGTAATGGGACTATCCATTGTGAGGGTTGTGGTGCTCTCATATTGGTATATGGCATGGTCGCCCACTTGGTACTTCGGTTGGATGGTCTTCATCTGAGCATTGGCACCGATTGCCGTCAACGCTAATGAGAGGACAAATAATACTTTTTTCATCATTATGGTTTTTGGGTTGTTATTAATATTCAATATTTGGAGTTTGGAATCATTTATAACCCGTCACTTGTCATGCGTCGTTTAATAGCTTCTTGCTATAATGACACGATATTTGGCGGGTTTGCCACTCACCATGTCGGTGCCTGGAGTCTGTTCCACTCCGAATGGCACGCATCGAATGGTGGCCTGTGTCTCTTCCTTGATTCGGGCTTCCGTTTCGGCTGTGCCGTCCCAGTGGCATAGGAAGAAACCACCTTCTTTCACACGATTTTTGAAATCTTCGTAGTTGTCGCATTCGTAGATGCGTGCATCACGGTAGGCCTTCGCTTTGGAGAAGATATTTTGTTGTATCTCATCCAACAAATTCTCCACACGTTCTACGATGCCATCGATACTAACCGTCTCTTTCTCCAATGTGTCACGACGCATAATTTCCAATGTGCCATTTTCCAAGTCACGACCTCCCATGACCAAGCGCACAGGAACACCTTTCAGTTCATAATCTGCGAATTTGAAGCCTGGACGTTTGTTGTCAGCGTCATCGTATTTCACGCTGATACCGGCATTCTGCAGTTCTTCGATGATGGGTTGTAAACGCTCGCTGATGGCAGCCAGTTGGTCGGCGCCTTTTGTGATGGGGATAATGACAACTTGTATCGGGGCCAAACGCGGAGGGAGCACAAGTCCGTTGTCGTCGCTGTGGGTCATGATTAGCGCCCCAATGAGACGAGTGGATACCCCCCATGAAGTAGCCCACACCAACTCGGGCTTATTCTCTTTATTTAAATATGTGACATCAAAAGCCTTGGCAAAATTTTGTCCCAAGAAATGGCTCGTGCCGCTTTGCAGAGCTTTACCATCCTGCATCATCGCCTCGATGGTATAAGTGTCGAGGGCACCGGCAAAGCGTTCCGTCTCGCTCTTTACGCCTTGGATAACGGGTACGCCCATCCACTGTTCAGCAAATTCTGCGTATACTTTTAGCATCTTTTGTGCCTCTTCCTCAGCTTCTTCGCGCGTGGCATGGGCGGTATGGCCTTCTTGCCAAAGAAATTCAGAAGTACGCAGGAAAGGACGGGTTCGCATCTCCCATCGCATCACGTTGCACCACTGGTTGCACATCAATGGAAGGTCACGCCAACTATGAATCCAGTTCTTATACGTATTCCATATGATTGTTTCCGATGTGGGACGGATAATCAGTTCCTCTTCCAACTTAGCTGCAGGATCCACCTCTACGCCACTCTTGTCATGCTTGGCGCGAAGACGATAGTGGGTGACTACTGCTGCCTCTTTCGCAAAGCCTTCCACATGTTCGGCTTCACGGCTTAGGAACGATTTCGGTATCAACAAAGGGAAATAGGCATTTTGTGCTCCTGTAGCCTTGAACATCTTGTCCAATTGTTGCTGCATTTTCTCCCAGATAGCATAGCCATAGGGTTTAATGACCATGCATCCGCGTACGGCACTCTGTTCGGCTAAATCTGCTTTAACTACCAAATCGTTGTACCACTGACTATAATTGTCAGCTCTCTTCGTCAAATCCTTTAATTCTTTTGCCATGATTGTTCGTCGTTTGTATCCTCAATGTGAATGGGTATGGGATATTTTGATAATTGGCTGCAAAATTAGCCAAAAAAAAGGATAAAAACTTCTTTTTGACATCTTTTGTTCAAAAAGTGATAAAAAAAAACGGAAAAAATGTTGTGTTGTAAAAAAAAACGTTATCTTTGCAAAGAAAAGCCAAAATATTGGCTCCAACATTGACTAATAATAACCATTTAATTTCTAAAAACTTAAAAAAACTAGATTATGAAAAGTATGAAATTTGCGACAATCGCTCTGTGCGGTCTTTTAACATTGGGTAGTTGCAACCTCAGCAATGCCGTTAAAGGTGGTGGTATCGGTACACTCGCTGGTACACTCGCTGGTGGCGTGATTGGCAAAATTGCTGGCAACACAGCCGTAGGCGCTGCCGTAGGCGCTGCTGTAGGTGGAACCACTGGTGCCCTTATCGGACGTCACATGGACAAGGTGAAGGCTCAGGCCGCTGCCGTTGAGAACGCCAAGGTTGAAGAAATCACCGATAACAATGGCCTCCAGGCTGTGAAGGTAACCTTCGACTCGGGTATCCTCTTTGCTACTGGCAAGTATGACCTGAACAATGCTTCCAAACAGTCGCTCAGCAAGTTCGCTCGTGTGCTCCTCAGCGATCCCCAGTTGTCTGTGGATATTCAGGGCCACACCGACAGCACTGGTTCCGACGCTATCAACAACCCGCTTTCACAGAACCGCGCACAGGCAGTTGCCAGCTATCTCGTTAGTTGTGGCGTTCCCGCTTCGCAGTTCCAAAACGTGACGGGCTTCGGTTCACGCTATCCAGTTGCTTCCAATGCAACAGCTGCTGGCAAACAGCAGAACCGCCGCGTGGATATCATCCTCTACGCTAGCCAGGCGATGATCGACGCCGCCAACAGTGGCAACCTCAACTAATCTGTAAGCGATAATAGATCCTTTCATAAGAGGGACGGATACATCATCCGTCCCTCTTAAGATATAAACATTTTTTCTTTGAAGTGCTTGTCATACGTAAGATATTGAAATGTGTGAAGTGGCTAGTGGTGTTTTTCTTTACATCCACTATCCTTTCCGTCATCTTATATCGATTTGTGCCCGTCTTCGCCACCCCGCTGATGGTTATCCGTTGTGTGCAACAGGTGGCCAATGGCGACAAACTCACATGGCACCATTCGTGGACTTCACTCGAGCACATGTCACCCCATCTACCTATCGCTGTCATGGCCAGTGAGGACCAGCGTTTCCTCACACATCATGGCTTTGATGTGGAGGCCATCAAGAAAGCCATTGAATACAATGAAACTCACGAGAAAAAACGAGGGGCAAGCACCATCTCTCAACAGACGGCGAAAAATGTGTTCCTCTGGCCGGGCCGTTCATGGTTGAGAAAGGGTTTGGAGGCATATTTCACCTTTCTCATCGAACTGTTCTGGAGTAAAGAACGCATCATGGAGGTCTACCTCAATTCCATAGAGATGGGTCCTGGCATCTACGGTGCCGAGGCCGTCGCAGAACAGCATTTCAACAAATCAGCGGCGGTACTCACTCGTGAAGATTGTGCCTTGATTGCTGCCACCCTTCCCAAACCCTTGGAATATAGTTCCAAGACCCCTTCTGCCTATATGCTCAAACGTCAACGCCAAATCCTCCGACAAATGAAAAACATACCTCGTTTCCCTTAAGGGTCACAGTGGAGGCGGGGGCTGTGACATTTTCACATCATTGCAGAGGGTTGAGAATGTTTTAGCGAACATCAATAATAGAAAATAACCCTTATATTTGTTTTTCCCTTTCCATTCTTTATCTTTGCAACACTAAATAATCTATTCATCATGGCAGATATCTCTTCATCTCAGATGCTTCTTGTCAGCACGAAGCTCGATGGCCGCTACCCCATAATATATATCTTTGTGTTGTTCTTGTTCATATTTGCCTCTTGTGGAAAGACAAATAAAGACGTTGACCATGATTCTCCTCAAGAGGGAATTACCAATAAAACTTTTACTGTCAATGGTGTATCGTTTACGATGGTAGTAGTCGAGGGTGGTACGTTTACCATGGGATTCATACCAGATCAAGGCGAGAAAGAAGTATGTGAGGGAAATGATGATTCCCCTCACAAAGTGACGCTGAATGATTACCGAATCGGTGAAACCGAGGTGACACAGGCTTTATGGATGGCAATTATGGGCTGTAACCCGTCAGAATATAAGGGTGACAGTCTACCTGTGGAAACAGTGTCATGGGATGACTGTCAGTCGTTTATCAGCAAACTGAATTCCATGACAGCAGAGCAACGACCTGAAGGAAAAGATTTCCGACTGCCCACTGAGGAAGAGTGGGAGTTCGCTGCACGCGGGGGTAACAAGAGCAACCACACAAAATATGCAGGTGGTAATGACCTTGACAGTGTGGCTTGGTATGGAAAAGATTGGGATTTGATTGTCGGCACTTATCCTGTTGCCCAAAAATCACCGAATGAGTTGGGGCTTTATGACATGAGTGGCAACGTGGCGGAATGGTGTCAAGATTGGTGTGGTAAAAACGTCGGTTGTGAGTCTCGCTCTGATGGCTCTTGTTATAAGGTTAAGCCCCCTGGTCGTGCTTACCGAGGTGGCAGTTGGCTCCTTCCTGCCAATTACTGTCGTGTGTCGTATCATGACTATATTCCTCCTGAGAATGCGTATTCCTGTATTGGCTTACGTCTTGCCTTATAGAAACCTCCCCCCCCCGGACAACAAAGAGGAATATTCACATCATATTGAATACAGCGTTCTCTTTGCCGGCGTTCAGGTGATCTCTATCCTCGTAGGATTGATACGCAACAAATTGGTGGCGCTCATTCTCGGACATGCCGATGGTAAAGACAAGTGATGAAGAATAAGTGAATAAACATTATTCTTGGTAAAAAGATAAAAAAAAGTTATCTTTGCAGTTGAAAAATAGACCGAAGGAAATCATGAAAAAAATAATCTTACTTTTCGTATTATTATGCACACTTTCCCTTCACTCCCAAACCGATGACCAAATAGTGGAATGGGTACAAAAGGGACAGTCTGCTGAAGAACAACAACATTACCAAGATGCCATACACTACTTTGAATTGGCGAGAAATGGCTTGGCCACACGTTTTGGCCGTGGCAACGATACCTATATTAAGATTGTCGACAAACTCTCCACTTATTACGCCCAACAGGGCAACTATATCAAGGCGGCGGAAAGGAAGACGGAAATTGTCAATTTCATCCGTAACGACCAAGGTACCAATAATATCTCGTATGCCACCCAACTTGGCTTTCTGGCCAATTATCAGTCACAGGCTGGTGATAACGACAAGGCGATAGAGTTGGGCGGACAGGCCGTGGACATCGTTCGTGATATTATCGGCACGGACAACATCACCTATGCCACTTTGGTAAGCAATATGGCGGTATACAATGACAGAATCAATAACTTCGCCAAAGCTCTCGAACTGGAAGGTGAGGCTATGAGAATCAAACGGAGGCTGGTGGGGAAGAACCATACTGACTATGCGCTGTCGCTCAATAATATGGCTCTTTACAACGCCCATCTTGGTAACTATAAGAAAGCTTTGGACCTAGGGATGAGGGCTTTGGAGATTTTTAGGAACGCCCATGGTGAAAACCATTTTGATTGCGCTACAACATATGACAATATTTCCACTTTTCTTTTCCATTATGGACAACTTGACAAAGCTATCGCATCGGGGACTAAAGCGGCAGATATATATAGAAATGTGGTCGGTGAACACCATCCAGACTATGCTGCGTCACTGAACAACTTGGCAACCTATTATGCCGCTACTGGTGACTATCAGAAAGCGATTGAACTGGGAGCCAAGACAGTGGAGATACAGATGGAAACGCTGGGGGTGAAACACCCTGCTGTGGCTTCTTCGCTCGACAACTTCGCGGGCTATTATGCTGACCTTGGTAACTGCGCCAAGGCCATGGAGATGGGCGACTTGGCCATGTCGGTATATAAAGAGATCTATGGCGAACAGCATCCTGACTATGCATTGTCATTGGCTAATCTCGCCAGTTATGCTGCTCAGAGTGGAGACTATACCAAAGCACTTCAATATGTCAGCCAAAGCGTAGCTATACTACAAGATAATACGTTGCGACAGTTTGCCTGTCTGCCCGCTGCTAGACGAACGGATTTCTGGACCAAAAATGCCCACCTCTTTACCAATGTCTATCCTTCGTTCGCATTCTTGGCAAAGGTGCAAACGGCTGCTGACCTCTACAATAAGTCGGCTTTGTTCGCCAAGGGACTGCTCTTGTCCACAGAGCTTGAGGTGAGAAGGCTCATCCAAGAGAGTGGAGATGCTGAAGCCCTGCAAATGTTGGATGCGTTGCAGAACGGCCGTCGTCAACTGCAAACGTTGAACACAACGCCCATAGACCAGCGTTACGCCAATGCCGATTCGTTGGCAAGGGTAATCAATCGTCAGGAGCGTCTTTTAATAAAACGTTCACAGGCATTCGGCGATTTCACCAATCGTCTGCGCACCACATGGCAAGATATACAACAGGTGTTGAAAGATGATGAGGTGGCCATCGAATTTCTTGCTTTTGACCTTTGGAACAGTGACAAAAAAATGCTTGCAGCACTTACTCTGCGCAAAGACGACGAGGAACCGAAATTTATCCCACTTTTCGAACAACAACAATTACAGTCCGTAAGCGACACCCAATATTATAATTGTCCTGAACTTACCACATTGGTGTGGCAACCTTTGCAAAATGAGCTGAAAGATATTCGCCGCATCTATTTCTCTCCAGCAGGTGTACTCCATAACATTGGCATAGAATATGCACCGGGCATGGAGCGGTTTGATATGTTTCGTCTGTCAACTACGCGCGAAATTATTGACATGAAAACGCCAGCAGCCCAATCCAGGAAGGTGGGGAAGGACGAAGTGTTGGCCTCTTTGTTTGGGGGTATCGACTATGGAACAACGAGAGTAACGTCCATATCCGCGCCTTACCCTGGGACTGATGCCGCTGAAGCACAAGAACTCAGCGAGTCGCTCCATCGCGCATTTGTCGACAGCCTCCCAATGCGTGGTTTCTCCGCCAAATACCTCCCATCTTCCCTTACTGAGGTGGAGACCATACAGGCGTCATTCGACAAGAAACACCATGTGTCCAACATCCATACAGGTGCTAAAGCCACAGAAAGCTCTGTAAAATCCATTTCCACTCATGCACCCCATATACTGCATATCGCCACCCATGGCTTTTACTTTACTGAACAACAGGTTGGTAAGCTTAGCAAGTTGAGGTTCGTGAGTACGGGCTATGGACTAACGGCTGCCGAGATTGAGGACAAGGCTCTCACACGCAGTGGTTTGCTCTTCGCTGGAGCCAACAACACGCTAAAAGGGCAGGCCATGCCTATGGGAGCTGATGACGGCATTCTCACTGCGCAAGAGATATCACGTCTCGATTTACGTGGTCTTGACCTCGTGGTGCTCTCTGCTTGCAAGACGGGTAATGGCGATATTAACCAAGGTGAAGGGGTGTTTGGCCTTCAACGAGGCTTCAAGAAGGCGGGTGCTCAGTCGCTCATCATGAGTCTATGGGAGGTTGCTGATGAAGCCACACAGATACTTATGACCTCGTTCTACGACAACATCCTTCTAGGCCAGCCGAAGCGCGTGGCGTTCCACAATGCCCAACAACACCTTCGTGCGGTGAACAATGGTCTGTACGACCATCCCCAATTTTGGGCGGCGTTTATATTGTTAGATTGAATCGTAAATGTACGAACTAATAATCAGTTGCTGACAGTCAATCTCAATCATCAAACCAAGATAATGCTTAGTCAACTAAATGATAGTCAACGGGCAGCCGTCGAATACCTTGATGGCCCATCGCTCGTTATCGCAGGTGCTGGGTCGGGAAAGACACGCGTGCTGACCTATAAAATAGCTCACCTGCTCCAACAAGGATACAAACCTTGGAGTATCCTCGCACTCACATTCACTAACAAGGCGGCCCGTGAGATGAAGAATAGGGTTGGGCAACTTGTGGGCGACGAGAACGCAAGATATCTGCAGATGGGCACCTTCCATTCAGTTTTCCTACGCATACTCCGTTATGAATGTCAACACATAGGCTTCGCACCCGGATTCTCCATATATGACGAGGCGGACTCGCGTTCGCTTGTCAAGTCCATTGTCAAGGAGATGAAACTCGATGATAAAATATATAAACCCGCGAGCGTGCTTAATAATATCTCATTGGCCAAAAATCATCTCATCGATGAAATGGCCTACTCTCAGCATGCCTCGTTGATGGAACGCGACAAAAGTATGCGTATGCCCCAGACACATGCCATATTCACGACGTATACAGCAAGGTGCAGACAAGCCAATGCCATGGATTTCGATGACTTATTGTTGCTCACCTTCAAACTCTTCCGCGACCATGAGGATATTCGCAAGCGTTATGCTGATCGTTTCCAATTTGTGTTGGTAGATGAATACCAAGACACCAACTATGCGCAACAAGCCATCGTATGGCAACTTACCAAGGAAAACCAGCGACTTTGTGTGGTTGGCGACGATGCGCAGAGCATCTACGCATTCAGGGGTGCCAACCTCGACAATATGCTTGACTTTCAAAAACATTACCCCGAATGCCGATTGTTCAAACTGGAACGCAACTATCGTTCAACACAGCGCACCGTGCAAGCCGCCAACAGTCTGATACGCCATAACCAACGGCAGATAAAAAAAGATGTGTACAGCAAGAACGATATGGGCAGCAACATCACATACCATGAATGCGTGAGCGATGATGAGGAAGCCTTGCTCGTTTGTCGTGACCTCAAGGCCATCATGCGGAAGGAGAATGCTGGATATGACGATTTCGCAGTACTCTACCGGACACATACCCAAAGCCGTAAATTTGAAGAGCAAATGCGTAAACTCAACATACCTTATCGAATCTATGGCGGATTGAGCTTTTATCAACGTAAAGAAATAAAAGATGTGATAGCGTATATGCGTCTGGTGGCAAATCCTGATGACGAGGAAGCTTTTCGGCGCATCATCAATTATCCGGCTCGTGGTATTGGAAATACGACACTCGACAAAATCATACATCAAGCTCAATTACAAGGAGTCAGTCTTTGGTATATTGCAGATAATGCTGAACGGTTCTTGCAGAATGCAAACAAGGGAACACTTCAGAAAATTGCCCATTTTTGTAACTTGATAAAAGGTTTTACACAGACTGCGCAGTGTGAAACAGTTTTAGAGGTGGGTAAACAGATATTGAACCTTTCTGGCATATCAAAAGAGATAATGGGTGACAGTACTGTCGAGGGGATGGCTCGACAAGAAAACCTTCAGGAACTGCTCAATTCGATGAGCGAGTTTGTTGACAATCGTGTAGAAGAGGGGATGGGCGACGAGGTTCGCTTAACCGATTTTTTGCAAGAGGTGGCTCTTCTCACTGACCTTGACAGCGACGATGATGAACAGACAAAAGTATCTCTCATGACTGTCCACAGTGCTAAAGGACTGGAGTTCCCCTATGTATTCGTGGTAGGATTGGATGAGAATATTTTCCCTGGTCAGATGGCGATGGAGAGTACCCGCGAGATGGAAGAGGAACGGCGCCTGCTTTATGTGGCCATCACCAGGGCAGAACGCAAGTGTATCCTTACCAGTGCTAAGAACCGTTATCGTTATGGCAAGGCTGAGTTTTTCGTTCCTAGCAGATTCCTTCGCGATATCGATGGTGATCTCATCGACAAAGTGGTGGAAGGACTGCCTGTGAAACGGAAAGACTATTCTGTTACACGCAAGGCATATCTGGCTGACTTACGTCATGATGCTGCAGAGCCATGGAGTTCTGATAACCACCCCAATACCAACCGATATTCGCGATGGCAAAACGCTAACCCCGTGGCCAACCAATTCCGTGCCGACCCAAGACCCAAACTGACGACCCCACCACCAGGTTTTGTCAAGGTGACAAGCATTGCTGCGGACAATAGGTCCACGAGCCAAACTAATGTGGAAGTTCAAGAAGGCAACATCATCGAGCATTCTCGATTTGGTAAGGGTAGGGTGCTACGCTTAGAAGGAGTTGGCGATAATGCCAAGATAACTGTCGATTTCGATCATATTGGCACCAAACAACTTCTTATTAAATTCGCTCGTTTCAAAATTATTAGCTAAATCACTTGCATATTAAAAAAATTTATATATCTTTGCGGCATAATTTACATAAATTAAACAAAATTATGAAAAAGATATTTAATTTTTTATTTGCGTTGATGGCTTTGGTCCTGGCGCAGGAGGTACAAGCCGCTGTATCTTCTGAGGGTGAGAATACCATATCCTACAGTATTGATAATGAAACATATGTGCAGGCTGGAGGGGAAGGTCCGTCGGTAAAGTTTAGGTTTCGTGTTGAGGCTGGGGTTGCGTTTTCCGCATTAGGATTAACCACAGACCCCAATGACCCGGCTATTACCAAGGAGAAAACGATTAATTTTTCCACTTTGGAACCCTCATTTGGTCTTGGCGCAGAGATGGAGTTGTTGCGCAATCCTGACATCTCATTCATGGGTATGCTCAACTTTGGTTACCAGTCTTACTCCAAAGACAACCAAGAAGTGAAATACGGACAACTGCAAGTGCGCCTCGGAACGACATACATCTTTGACAGGGCGAAGAAATATTCTCCTTTCGTATATGGCGGTGTTAATGGCAATTATCTCGTTGGGTTCGATTCAAAGAACATAGGAGCAGAATATTGGATTGGAAAACCCTCTTTCGATAAAAAAAGCTCCGACATGCTTGGGTTCGGACTGTTTTTAGGCGGTGGAGAAAATATGGATCTTGATGGCCATGATTTGCGCCTCTCTCTTGAATATGGTTTCAACGCCATACCGCCTTTGGAAATACAAGTTCACTCCATCGGATTGAAAGCTGCATATGTGTTCTGAATAGGAAATTGAAGACAGATGCCCAATAAAGAAGAACAAATCCTCGTAAGAATAACAGGTCAGGACCGTCCGGGACTGACAGCATCGGTAATGACCATTCTGGCCAAGTACGATGCCAAAATACTTGACATTGGTCAGGCTGACATTCACAGCACACTCACACTGGGCATCCTTATTCGCATTGAAGAGGTGCACTCTGGTCAGGTGATGAAGGAACTGCTCTTCAAAGCAACAGAATTGGGCGTTAATATTTATTTTTCACCCATTACCGATGAGGAATATGAGCAGTGGGTAGGGCAACAGGGTAAGAACCGTTATATTCTGACTATCATAGGGCGTAGTTTGTCGGCACGTCAAATCGAGGCGGCATCTATGGTCATTGCTTCTCAAGGACTGAATATCGATTCCATCCTACGACTTACGGGCCGTCCCAGCCTTCTCCACCCAGAACGTAATGTGAGAGCTTGCATTGAATTCTCACTCCGAGGCACCCCTGTTGATCGTTCTGCATTGCAGGCCCAGTTAATGCATCTTGGTTCGGAAATGGAGTTTGACTTTTCTTTTCAACGTGACGACATGTTCCGGCGCATGCGCCGTCTGATATGCTTCGATATGGATTCTACGCTTATTCAGACTGAATGCATCGATGAGCTGGCCATGCGTGCAGGCGTAGGCGATGAGGTGAAAGCCATCACGGAGAGTGCCATGCGTGGAGAAATAGACTTCAAGGAAAGCTTTAGCCAGCGAGTGGCACTCCTCAAAGGGTTGGATGTTAGCGTGATGCAGGATATTGCCGACCATTTACCCGTTACTGAAGGTGTCGACCGATTGATGACTGTTCTCAAAAGGTGTGGTTATAAAATAGCCATTTTAAGTGGTGGTTTCACATTCTTTGGAGAACAGTTGCAGCGGCGTTATGGCATAGATTATATGTACGCCAACGAGTTGGAGGTTGGCGAAGACGGCAAACTGACAGGGCATTATGTAGGTGAGATTGTCGATGGCCATCGTAAGGCGGAATTGCTCAAACTCATTGCCCAGGTGGAAAAGGTGAATCTTGCACAGACCATAGCGGTAGGTGATGGAGCCAATGATCTGCCTATGATATCTCAGGCTGGACTTGGTATCGCTTTCCATGCCAAGCCACGTGTTGTTGCAACGGCAAAACAGTCCATCAACACCATTGGTCTCGATGGCGTTCTCTATTTCCTAGGCTTCAAAGATAGTTACATTGATAGTTAGGAATTTGGGTTAGAGTATGTAGTTTTGGAGAATTAGCCAAATGCCATGGACTGGTATTTGGCTAATTCTTATTAATTAGTGATTTTTTTGTTCAAGGAAAGGTGTTTTTTTAAGATTATCAATGTAATTGTCGGATTTTTTATCTAACTTTGCACCTTAATTGAAACAGATACAAATAATCAACAAAATTTCAACGAAAGAAATGGCTAAGAAATTTGCCGAATACGGTGGTTTGAACCTGACTGCCATCAATGAAGAAATCCTTAACGAGTGGAACGAACATAATATCTTCTGGCGCTCGATTACAGAACGTGAGGGGTGTCCGCAGTTTGTGTTTTACGAAGGCCCTCCATCTGCCAACGGACACCCTGGCATCCATCATGTGTTGGCACGCAGTATCAAAGACACATTCAATCGCTATAAGACGATGCGTGGTTTTCAGGTACATCGTAAAGCAGGTTGGGACACTCATGGACTGCCCGTCGAACTGAGCGTTGAGAAAGAATTGGGCATAACTAAAGCCGATATCGACAACAAAAAGTCGGAGAAATATATCTCTGTGGGGGAATACAACAGACGATGCCGCGAAAACGTGATGAAATACACGGCAGAATGGCGTGAGCTCACTGAGAAGATGGGCTATTTTGTCGATCTTGATCACCCCTATATTACTTACGACAACAAATACATTGAGACGCTGTGGTGGCTCCTTAAACAGCTGTACGACAAAGGACTATTGTATAAGGGTTATACCATACAGCCTTATTCTCCTGCGGCAGGTACAGGCCTTTCCAGCCATGAACTGAACCAGCCGGGTTGTTACCGAGATGTGAAGGACACCACGGCAACGGCACTTTTTCAGGCACTTGACCCGAAAGAGGAATGGACGAAATGGGGCAAACCATATTTTGCGGCCTGGACGACAACACCGTGGACGCTGCCTTCGAATACCGCACTCTGCGTAGGTCCGAAAATAGAATATGTGGCCATCCAGACATACAACCCCTACAACGATGCGCCCATCACCCTAGTCATGGCGAAGGAACTGGTGAATGCCTACTTTAAGCCGGAAGGTGCCGAGAAACCTCTTGAAGAATACAAACACGGCGACAAGGTTGTGCCCTACCGAATCGTAGGTGATTATATGGGCACAGACCTCGTTGGGCTTCATTACCGTCAACTCATGCCGTGGGTGAAACCATGTCAGAAAGTGGATGCCCATGCTCCAGAGTATGTAACGGCGTATGCCAAAGCACATCCAGACAAGGTCTTTACAAGTGAAAACGGCAAAGAACAGTTCGTGGAAATGGCAGATTGTGCTTTCCGTGTTATCCCTGGTGATTATGTCACTACCGAGGATGGTACGGGTATCGTGCATATTGCGCCTACATTTGGTGCGGACGATGCCAAGGTGGCCAAAGATTCCGCTATCCCTGCTCTCTTCCTCATCAATAAAAAAGCCGAAACACGTCCGATGGTAGATTTACAAGGTAAATACTATGTCTTAGAAGAGCTGGACAATAATTTTACTGACAAATGTGTCTATCTCGACGCTTATAAGAACCATGCTGGTGATTTTGTGAAGAACGCTTATAAGCCAGAGTTTAATGTTGATGGCAAATATGATGAAAAAGCAGCGGAAAAAGCCGAAGACTTGAATATAGTGCTCTGCATGGAGATGAAGATGGAGGGTACTGCTCTGCGTATAGAAAAACATGTGCACAACTACCCCCATTGCTGGCGTACCGACAAGCCGGTGCTCTACTATCCACTTGACAGCTGGTTCATCCGTTCCACGGCGAAGAAAGAGCGTATGTTTGAGTTGAACAAGACCATCAACTGGCAACCTGAATCGACGGGTACGGGACGTTTCGGCAACTGGCTTGAGAACCTGAACGACTGGAACCTCTCTCGCAGCCGTTTCTGGGGAACACCATTACCCATCTGGCGCAGCGAAGACGATGAAGAAATCTGTATCGGTAGCTTGGAACAATTGTATGCTGAGATAGAGAAAGCCGTCGAGGCGGGTGTTATGCAAGAAAACCCGATGCAAGTCAAGGGCTTTATTCCCGGAGACTACTCGCAGGAGAACTACAATCGTATAGACATGCACCGTCCTTATGTGGACAATATCATGTTAGTGAGCGATACGGGCAAGCCCATGCATCGTGAGAGCGACCTTATCGATGTATGGTTTGACTCGGGTGCCATGCCATATGCACAGATACACTATCCGTTTGAGAATAGAGAGGCGGTTGACGAACGACTGGCTTTCCCTGCCGACTTCATCAATGAGGGTGTGGATCAGACACGTGGTTGGTTCTTTACGCTCCATGCCATCGCCACAATGGTGTTCGACAGCGTTGCGTTCAAGAATGTCATTTCCACGGGTCTAGTGCTCGACGCTACAGGTGAGAAGATGAGCAAACACAAAGGTAACGTGAAAGACCCCTTTGATATGATTGGACAGTACGGTGCCGACGCTGCGCGTTTCTATATGATGACCAACTCGGAACCATGGGATAACTTGAAGTTTGACCCTAATGGGGTTGATGAGGTACGTCGCAAATTGTTTGGAACTCTTTATAACACATACAGTTTTTTTGCCCTCTATGCCAATGTTGATTGTTTCGACCCTAATGGAGAGAATTCATTTTCTCCAGATTTCGAGGTACCTGAAATTGACCGTTGGATATTATCTTCGTTGCATACGCTCATTAAGGGCGTGCGTTCCGAAATGGACAACTATGACCCGACAAGGGCGGGACGTCTTATAGACAGTTTCGTGAACGACGATTTGTCGAATTGGTACGTCCGACTGAACAGAAAACGTTTCTGGGGCAAGGAGATGAGTGACGACAAACTGTCCGCGTATATGACGTTATACACATGTCTAATGACTGTGGCCAAACTGTTGGCTCCTTTTGCACCATTCTATTCAGACCGCTTGTATCGTGATTTGGGTGGCAAGAAAGACAGTGTACACTTGGATGCTATTCCCGAAGAGGATGAAAACCTTATCGACCCTGAATTGGAAGCCCGCATGGCAATGGCACAGGACATCACTTCGATGACTCTTGCTCTTCGCAGAAAAGTAAATATCAAGGTGCGTCAGCCTCTGCAGCAAATCATGATTCCAGCTGTGGATGACAAGCAGCGCCAGCATATAGAAGCTATGGCTGAACTGATAAAGAAAGAGGTGAATGTGAAAGAGCTAAACTTTGTTGAGGGTGCCGGTATCTTGGTTAGGAAGGTGAAATGTAACTTCCGCACCATGGGCAAGAAATACGGCAAACTGATGAAAGGTGTTGCTGCTGCAATGGCAGAGTTGTCTCAAGAACAAATAGCTGAGTTGCAGGAGAATGGTTCCATCGACATAGAGGTCGAAGGGCAGAAACTACAAGTTGTGGCCGAAGATGTGGAAATTATCAGCGAAGACATTAAAGGCTGGCTTGTAGCCAATGAGGGTAACCTCACAGTGGCTCTTGAGGTGGAACTGACAGAGGCTCTTATCAAGGAGGGTATGGCACGTGAACTCATCAACCGCATCCAGAACTTGCGCAAGGAGGCTGGATTGGAAATCACTGACCGCATCAATGTGTTGATTTCTGAAAATGAGAAACTGCATGTGGCTGTCGAAGAGTTTGGTGATTATATTGCACAACAGGTGCTTGCTGAGAATATCACATTTGCGTCAAATGATGGCGTAGTGGTAGACTTTGACGATTTTAAGGTGAACATTACCGTAAATAAAGTATAAATCTAATAATTTAGAAACAATTAAAACGACTATGGCTGAGAAAACACGTTATAGTGATGAAGAACTGGAAGAGTTCCGTACCATCATCAATGAGAAACTGGCATTAGCCAAACGAGATTATAACCAGATGATGCGACAGCTGATGAATGCTGATGGCAATGATGTTGACGACACTTCACCCACATACAAGGTGCTTGAAGAAGGTAGCGCTACACAGAGCAAGGAAGAGCTAATACAGTTAGCTTCCCGCCAGCAGAAATTCATTCAGGGATTGGAGGCGGCTCTTATCCGCATTGAAAACAAGACATACGGCATCGATCGCATAACGGGTGAGTTGATTCCCAAGGAACGGTTGCGTGCCGTGCCTCATGCCACTCTGAGTGTGGCATCGAAAAATGCCCGCAAGAAATAAGACATGACCCCTCAACAGAAGAAAAACCGCTTGTCATGGATGGCGGTAGGCATTGTTTTAGCCGTGCTTGCCATTGACCAAATCATCAAGATTTGCGTCAAGACAAACTTATGCCTGCATGAGTCTGTGCATGTGACTGACTGGTTCTACATCAGTTTTGTGGAAAACAACGGAATGGCTTACGGCATGACAATTGTTCCTAAATTGGCTTTGAGCTTGTTCCGTATTGCAGCTGTGGGACTTATCGGCTGGTATATATGCAGATTGGTCAAACAAGGAGCACGGACGTTGTACATTGCTCTGATGGCACTTATCATGGCTGGTGCGGCGGGCAACATCTTTGATTCCATGTTTTACGGATTGATGTTTTCCGATTCCACTCCTTTTCAGGTGGCCCAATGGGTTCCTTTTGGCGAGGGTTATGGCGATTTCCTCAAGGGCAGGGTGGTAGATATGTTCTATTTCCCCATCATTGAAACGGATTTGCCAGGATGGGTGCCGTTTTGGGGAGGTGACCATTTTATCTTTTTCTCGCCCGTTTTCAACTTCGCCGATGCCGCCATTTCTACTGGCGTAGTGGCGTTATTGCTCTTCTGCAGAAAAGAATTAGCTTCTATATCTCTGTTTTCCAAACGAGAGGAATCCGAGACTAATAACGAAGACCTAAACAACTGATTTCCATGACACGGCACGCCGCCTGGGGCATCATTGTAATCCTCCTCGGTATGATGGCATGTAAACCAAAAATACCGAGCCAGTATTTGCGTCCTAATAAAATGGTCGACGTGTTGTATGATTATCATCTAGCGGATGGAGTAGTGTTGTATGAAGGCAATAGCGGAAATTCCAGCGAACGACAGATGGCATACAGATTGGAAGTCCTTCATAAACATGGAGTGACACAAGAGCAGCTCGACTCATCGTTGGCATACTATTTCCGTCATACAGAAGAGTTACAAAAAATATATGAAGAAGTGGCAAAACGACTGTCAGATGAAGCTATTGCCCTGGGCGCTTCTGCTAATGACATTCGTCTTTACGGAGAAGAAGGTTTACGAGGAGACACGTCTAATGTCTGGGTCGGCCCTCCAACTGCTATTCTCCTGCCCAATGAACCGAATAACATTATCAAGTTTCATCTCAATGCAGATACTACCTACCATATTGGTGATAAAGTGATGTTGGTGTTCGATTCTCAATTCATAGTCCAAGAAGGTTCGCGAGATGCGGTTGCGATACTTGCCATGCGGTTTGAGAACGACAGTGTTGCTAAGACGCAAATTAATATTTCATCGAACAACCATTATTCACTTCAAATGACCGACAATAACCATCTTGGTATAAAAGAGATAAGAGGATTCATATATATGCCTACACCGTTGAGCGACAAGAAAACCACCACGTTGAAGATTCTGTCGCTTAGCAACATTAAAGCGGTGAAGATGCACGAGAAAGTTAAGGAAAAACAAGAAGAAATAGGGGGAGATTCGAGACAACAGGCCATCCCTACAACATTACCAGAGAGCGACAGTGCCCGTTCCACTTCTCCAAAAGCTATTCCCGGACGTCCCAAAGATGTGGGTATGATTAACCCAGTGCCTGGAAAACCGACATCCAATCCTCAGTCTGAATCTTCTACGACCACTGGTGGCAATGGGACAACGGAACGTGGTACATTCGTAAAGGGAAAACCTAAACACAAATGGAACAACCAATGAAATGGTATGCAGCCCACACGGTAACAGCTTCACATGGAACGTGGAAGATGGCGGCAGTGGCAATACAAGACGGAGAGGTGATAGGTTTGAGACAAATTATCGGTGAGCCACCGAATACCATGTGGTTAGGTGGCACAATTCTTTTGAAACGTGCCGACAACGGCAAGATGACAGCTTATCATGTTGATAGCGACAAATGGCTGAAATAGAACCATGCTTTAAACGAAATATTATGCTTACAGTCAATGAATTAGAAGATCGTTTGATAGATCTTGCCTTCGCTGAAGATATTGGCGATGGTGACCATACTACACTTTGCTGTATTCCTGCCGATGCCATGGGACGTTCACATCTCTTGATCAAGGAAGAAGGAATTCTGGCAGGTGTGGAAGTGGCAAAAAAAGTGTTTGACCGTTTCGACCCTTCCTTACAAGTGGAGGTTCTTATCGAAGATGGCGCCCATGTGCGTCCTGGCGACATTGCCATGGTGGTGTCTGGTAAGATTCAAAGCCTGCTCCAAACTGAACGTCTCATGCTGAACATAATGCAACGCATGAGCGGCATTGCCACCAATACCCATCGTTACGTGAAACTATTGGAAGGAACGAAGACGCATGTTCTTGATACCAGAAAGACAACACCCGGATTGCGTATGTTGGAGAAACAAGCGGTGAAGATTGGTGGTGGAGTGAACCACCGTATCGGTCTTTTTGACATGATTCTTCTCAAAGATAATCATGTAGATTTTGCCGGTGGAATAACAAATGCCATCAACCGTTGTCATGCTTATCTCAAAGAGAAAGGTCTCGACTTGAAGATAGAGATAGAGGTGCGCAATTTCGATGAACTGAACCAAGTCTTGTCTTGTGGTGGTGTCGACCGTATTATGCTCGACAACTTCAGCGTTGAGAACACACGCAAAGCAGTGGAAATGATCGACGGGCGTTATGAGACGGAATCGAGCGGGGGTATTACCATCGAAACTATCCGTAGTTATGCCGAATGTGGTGTAGACTATGTGTCTGTGGGTGCGCTTACTCATTCGGTTAAAGGTCTTGACATGAGTTTCAAGGCATGCTGATAGCTTCTCTGTTTTTGTTCCTTGTCTCATACGTGTCCCCAGTGAGTTTTGATATTTCGCTGGCGGGGAATTTTGGTGAGCCTAGGCCTAATCATTTCCATGGCGGGATCGATGTAAAGACGCAGCATGAGGAGGGGAAACCGGTGCATTCCATCGGTGATGGCTATGTGTGCAAGGTTTCGGTGTCTACTGGTGGTTATGGCAATGCTGTCTTCGTCAGACATCCTGATGGATATACGAGTGTCTATGCGCACCTTCAGCAGTTCGCACCAGCCATAGAAGCAAAAGTCAAACAATGGCAATACAATCATAAGTCTTGGGAAGGTGAAATACCTTTCTCTGCTACTGACTTTCCTGTCGTATCCGGACAAGTCATAGCATTGAGTGGCAATACTGGTGCAAGTATGGGGCCTCATCTCCATCTGGAAATACACCAGACCGATACTTGGGATATGTATGATCCCTTGGAATTTTTGCCTGAAGGTGTCGTAAAAGACGGGAGATGTCCTGAAGCCACCGCTATTATGGCATATCCCCAACAGGGAGAAGGATCATTTTGTGGCATGTCACATAAAGTTCTTCTTACGCTGAAAGATGGGCATCTTCCTGACTCTCTCACAGCATGGGGTAAGGTGGGCTTTGCCATATGCGCTGATGATTTCATGGAGGGCTCTTCCAACCATTATGGCATCAGGTATACATCATTGTTCGTTGATGGAGTAGAGGTGTTCCACAGTGATGTCAATGGTATACCATCCGATATGAATAGAATGGTTAATTCTTGGGGCGATTATGATGAATTCAAAGAAAGCAAACGATGGTTCATGAAGTCATTTGTCGAACCGGGTAATTTACTACCCTTCTTGACGACAGACCAACGGAAAGGGTATATCTTCTTCCAACAGGAAAAGATTTATCTCTTGAAATATGTGCTTAAGGATTTCTTTGGAAACGAACGTGTTTATGAGTTCCGTATCGCCGGAAAGAAACAAGTTATTAGTCAGGATAGTATCTCTGAAGGACATCGACAGAAATTGAAATGGGATGAAGAAAACAATATCGACCAATCAGGTGTGAAACTAAATATTCCCAAGGGTTGTCTTCCCGACAATATTGTGCTTACAGTGGGAGCAGACACAGCCCGCTGGTCTGGAAAATACTCTTTCGTAGATAAGTCAACCCCTTTATTTCACTATGCAGACATCGCGTTACGTATAGGAAAACATGTTGTCGACACTACAAAACTATACATCACGGCTGACGGAACCTATCTTGGTGGCAATGCGACAGAAGAAGGATGGGTGAGGACTACCACCAGAGATTTGGGAGGAGTCTTTTCGCTTGGATACGACAATCTACCTCCTGTCATTTCAGCTGTGGACAAAGCGAAATGGATTGATTCTGGCAACATCATCTATGAGGTGAAAGACACCTTGTCGGGCGTAGATAGGGTAGAGGGAGCCATTGACGGCTTATTTGTGCTTTTCGAGCCTATTCCTCACTCGAGGAAATATATTTGTCGGTTGAAGAAGACACCTGTAAAAAAGATTGGGAAACAACGTTCGTTGGAATTTGTAGTATGGGACAGAAGAAATAACAAGCAACTAGTAAAAGATCAGATAAACTACTGAATATCATGAGAAGAATACTATTTACAATTGTTTTGTGCGTGGCTTCCTATGCATCAGCCTGCACCAACTTCATCGTGGCCAAGGGAGCTTCTACCGATGGGTCGGTAATTTGCACCTATAATGCCGATGATTATGGAATGTTTCAGAATCTTTGTCATTACCCGGCGGGTACTCATCCCAAAGGGACGATGCGCGATGTGTATGATTGGGACACGAATGTTTTCCACGGTCAGATTCCTGAAGCTGAGGTGACGTACAATGTCATAGGTAACATCAACGAATACCAAGTGACAATAGGTGAGACCACATATGGCGGACGTGAAGAGATGGTTGACCCCACAGGAATACTAGACTATGGTTCACTTATATATATTGCTTTACAGAGATCGCGGACAGCTCGTGAAGCCATAGAAGTGATGACGACACTAGCGAACACCTATGGTTACAATTCCGAAGGTGAGACATTCAGTATCTGCGACCCCAATGAGGCGTGGATTATGGAGATGATGGGCAAAGGCCCCGGTTCCAAGGGTGCTGTTTGGGTGGCCATTCGCATTCCCGACAATGCCATTTGTGCCCATGCCAACCAAAGTCGTATTACCACTTTCAACATGAAAGACAAAAAGAATGTGCTTTATGCCAAGGATGTGGTGAAATTCGCACGTGAGAAAGGGTGGTTCAATGGTAAAGATGCTGACTTTAGTTGGAACGAGGCGTATGCCAAACCCGACTTTTCTGGGCGTCGGTATTGCGAAGCGAGAGTGTGGAGTTTTTTCAACCATTTCGCCGACCATTTCGATAGATACCTGCCATACGTCATGGGAAAGGAGAAAAATACAGAGCCTATGCCGTTGTGGATTGTTCCCAACAAGAAATTAAGCGTACGTGACGTGCAAGAGTGCATGCGTGATCACTTCGAAGGCACACCTCTTTCTCTTGACCAAGACATCGCCCAAGGTATATGGAACATGCCGTACCGTCCCACACCGCTCACCTTCGAGATTGACGGCAAAAAGTATTTTAACGAACGGCCTACGTCTACACAACAGACAGGCTTCTCATATGTCAGTCAGATGCGTTCATGGCTGCCTCGCCAAGTAGGCGGCTTGATGTGGTGGGGCAACGACGACGGCAATATGGTGGCTTATACGCCCATATATTGTTGTATGACCCGTCGTCCGGAGTGTTACAATACACCGGGTGCCGATGCGCTTACCTTCTCTGACAAGAACGCATTCTGGGTTTGTAACTGGGTGTCGAACATGGTCTATCCACGTTATTCACAGATGTTCCCGTCTCTTAAACAGGTGCGTGACTCTTTGGAAGATTCCTATTTCAACCATCAGGCTGATATAGAACAGCGGGCGGTGCAAATGTGTCAGACAGACGAACAGTTAGCTATACGTTTTCTTGAAGACTACAGTATCGAAGTGGCTCAACAGATGTTGGAACGTTGGAAGCAGTTAGCCATTTACCTTATCGTCAAATATAATGATATGGCTGTTAAACCGGAGAAAGACGGTAAGTTCCTTCGTACCCCGGAAGGCATACAAGAGCGAGTTCAACGTCCTGGCTATTCTGACTATTTCCGTCGTGAACTGATACGACAGACCGGTGATAAATTTGAATATCCTGAGGAATAAGTGTATAAGAGATAAGCATATCGAATTTAGGGTAAAGAATTCTATTTCTACGGAATCCTTTACCCTAAATCAATTATGCTAAACTCCAAAAACTATTCAATAATTACGAGAGCCTTCTTAGCGCTCCTATCAGTTCTGTGTTTTCACGTTTTGTGCCAATAGTGATGCGAAGGCATCCTTGGCAGAGGTGTATCTTTGTTCGGTTACGAACAATTATACCATTATCTACCAGATATTGGTAAATACCTGTGGCATCCGTCACCTCGCAAAGGAAGAAATTGGCATCAGAGGGATATATCCTTCGACAAATGGGCAGTTGACTGAACGCCTTGATAGTGCACTCACGTTCCCGAAGCAACTCATTTACCCAGTCGCGAACATGATAGGGATCTTTCAAGGCTTCTAGTGCTGCTTCCTGCGTAAGTTTATTTACATTATATGGGTATTTAACCTTGTTAAACAGTTGGATAATTTCCTTACTGGCGAACGCCATGCCCAATCGTATGGCAGCGCAGCCCCATGCTTTACTCATCGTATTTAATACGATGAGATGAGGGTAGTTAGACAGTTCTTCACGAAAACTTTTTTTCGAAGAAAAGTCACCATACGCCTCGTCGATAACCACAATACCCTGGAATTGTCGCATGATCGTCAACAATTCATTACGGTCAAGACTGTTGCCCGTTGGGTTGTTGGGTGAGCATAACCAGATAAGTTTTGTGTGTTTGTCTGTATGCTCAAGTAATCTGGAGGCAATAATGTTGAAATTTTCGTCCAATGACACTGGACGATATTCCACATTATTGATGTCTGCACAAACCTTGTACATGCCATATGTGGGATCGATGGCCACAACGTTGTCACGGCCGGGTTCACAAAACACGCGGTAACAAAGGTCAATGGCTTCATCGCTTCCATTACCCAAGAATATTTGATCAGGGCATACACCCTTTATCTTGGCAAGCCGCTCTTTCAGTTCACGTTGCAAGGGGTCGGGGTAACGATTCAACGGAACATTAAAAGGATTCTCGTTGGCGTCCAAAAACACATGGGCTTCCTTGCCTGAATATTCATCGCGGGCGCTGCTGTAAGGCGACAATGCCCATACGTTTTTCCTGACTAATTCTTCCAACCGTTTCATAATTCAGATTTCCTTTGAGCTATACGATATGTCATGGCCCGACAGTGTGCATCCAAAGATTCTTCTGCGGCCATCCTCTCCACGGTCTTTCCTATGCTGTCTATTCCTGTCGCAGACAGTTCCTGGAACGTGACCTTGCGGATGAAGCTGTCGAGGTTGACTCCATTATAAGATTTCGCCCAACCATGTGTGGGCAGAGTGTGGTTGGTGCCACTGGCGTAATCACCAGCACTTTCACATGCCCAGCGTCCCATAAATACACTGCCAGCGTTTATAACCTTGTCGGCCAAGGAGTGGTAGTCTGCAGTAGCTAAAATCAAGTGCTCTGGTGCGTATTCATTGCTAAGTGATATAGCCTCGTCGGTGTCTTTGACCAGGATAAATAAGCTATTGTTCAACGACCGCTCGGCAATTTCCTTGCGGTGTAGGGAAGACAGTTGTCGTTCTGTCTCTTCCACAATCTCCTTCATCTTTGTTTCCGAAGTACTAATGAGAATAACCTGCGAGTCAATACCATGTTCAGCTTGTGAAAGTAAATCGGCTGCTGCAAAGCGGCTGTCGCTAGTTTCATCGACAATGACACACACTTCAGACGGACCGGCGGGCATGTCGATAGCAACAGTGTCAACACTAACTTGCTGTTTGGCGGCCATCACATATTGGTTGCCTGGACCGAAAATCTTATATACTTGTGGGATGCTTTCTGTACCATAAGCCATGGCAGCGATGGCTTGTACGCCTCCAACTTTGAAAATCTTATGAACACCCGCTATATGTGCAGCTGCTAATATGGCAGGATGGACATGTCCACTCTTGTCGGGTGGTGTGCAAAGCACTATCTCTTTGCAATTGGCGATACGAGCCGGTGTGGCCAACATCAGCACAGTACTAAAAAGGGGAGCTGTACCCCCGGGGATATATAGACCCACTTTCTCAATCGCAATACTTTTTTGCCAACAACGGACACCTGCGCAGGTTTCCACAACATGGCTATCAAAATGTTGCGAATTATGGAAACGGGCAATATTGTCATGAGCTTGGCGAAGGGCAACCATAAGAGGCTCGTCAACAAGAGTCAGTGCTTCGTCAATTTCCGTCTCACTTACCACTAAAGACTCGAGCTTAACATGGTCAAAACGCTCCTCATAGCGTTTGATCGCTTCGTCGCCTTGCTCACGTACATCTGCAAGCACACTGCCAACGGTCTTAGCCAGTTCTTGATTTTCGAGGTGCGGACGGGCGCAAAGGAGAGGCCAGTCGCTGCGTTGGGGATAACGGATGATTCGCATGGTTACAAAATCATTTTCTCTATCGGCGTCACCAAGATACCTTGGGCTCCAAGTTCCTTTAGCTTGCCTATGATTTCCCAAAAACGTTTCTGGTCGAGCACGGTGTGAACAGAACACCAATCTTCATCAGCCAAGGGAATGATAGTAGGGCTTTTCAATCCAGGCAGTACTTCGATAATATCGGCGAGTCGAGCCTTGGGAACATTCATTCGCACGTATTTCTTGTCTTCGGCTTCGCGAACGGCTTCCATACGGAAGAGCATTTGGTTGAGAATGTCGCGTTTTACTTCGGACAGCTTTTTGTTACCTATCAATATAGCTTCACTATTCATCACCACTTCCACTTCTTGCAGGTTATTGCTTACCAAGGTGCTTCCACTGCTTACAATGTCAAAGATGGCATCGCTAAGACCGATGCCCGGTGAAATTTCCACGCTGCCTGTAATGACATGTATCTCTGCATTCAAATCTTGTTTTTTGAGGTACTGAGACAAGATATAGGGATAGGAAGTGGCAATCTTTTTTCCTGTGAACCATGCGGGTCCATTGTATGGAATCTCTTTGGGAATGGCCAAAGATAATCGGCATTTACTGAAGCCCAGACGATAAAGGATGTCGGCATTTTCATGACGCTCCACAAACTCATTTTCACCGACAATCCCAATATCAGCCACTCCCGTGGCCACACTCTGTGGAATGTCGTCATCGCGCAAGTAAAGCACTTCTAGGGGGAAGTTGTCGGATTGTACCAACAGCGTACGTCTACTCTTGCCAATCTTTATATCAGCCTCGCTCAACAGGTTCATCGTATCCTCATAAAGACGTCCCTTGGATTGTACTGCAATTCTTAACATCTTTCTTATATTTTACTTTCTTTACCTTAAAAAACATTGCAAAAGTAGTTGTTTTTCTGCTATTTTGCAAGAATTGTATTACTTTTGTAGCCAAATCAAGCCTCAAACGATAAATTGTGAATAGATTTCCCATAATTATAACACTCATGGCTCTTGTCACACTCATGGCTTGTACCGACCGAAAGCCGTCGGACAAGACACCATGGGGCACCACGGTTGGAGAGAAGCAGGTACAGGAGGAAGGGCAGTTTACATGGAATGATATTATCACCAACGGCGAAATGATAGTCCTTACTATGTCTCAACCAGACGTTTATTATGAATATCATAATCGTGGTCTTGGTGCACAGTATCTGCTTTGTGAATGGTTCTGCCGTAATTGGGGCGTTTCAGTTAGGGTTGAGGTGTGCAAAGATACGTCGGAAATGGTAGATAGGTTGAAGAAAGGGGAGGCTGACGCTATCGTCTATCCCTTACCTCGTAGTCTGGCTTTAAACGACTCGCTATTGCCTTGTGGAGCTTATTCAGATGAGAAAAACACGGCATGGGCTGTGCGTGATGACTCGAAAGAGTTGGCTGATTCGTTTAACCATTGGTATCGACCTGAATTATTGGCGAGAGCGAAGCAATTCGAAGATTTCCTGTTCTCCTCAAATGCTGTGCAGCGTCATGTCTACGCTCCTATTGTCAGCGAAGCGCGGGGTGTTATTTCCAATTATGACCATCTCTTTCAACGTTATGCTTCTTCAGCGGGCACCGACTGGCGTTTGCTTGCCGCCTTATCGTATCAAGAGTCGTGTTTCGACCCACAGGCACGTTCTTGGGCTGGGGCATGTGGCTTGATGCAACTTATGCCGTCGACAGCGGCCCATTTAGGCGTTTCTAACATCTTCAACCCAGAATCCAATATCGCCGGTGGTGCTAGGTATATTGGTGAGTTATCTGGATTGTTCAATGATGTTTCCGACCCGTCAGAGCGCATGAACTTTGTATTAGCGAGTTATAACGGCGGCCATGGCCATGTACGAGATGCTATGGCATTGACACGCAAGTATGGCGGCAACCCTCATCGATGGAACGACGTATCGCAATTTATCCTCCGACTGAGTGATCCACAGTTCTACCGTGACCCAGTTGTGCACTATGGATATATGCGTGGAACGGAGACCTACAATTATGTCCTCTTGGTGCGCCAACGATATATGAAATATTCGGGAGTCGCCTCGCCTGCCGTCATCAGCACTGGTCCGGCCACAATGCCCACACGAGGTGGCGTTTCACCGACACCGCAGCGTGCCACAAAACCACATCGTTTCAAGATTGATTAATGACAAGTGCCGACAAATGTCTTCACTCGGCACATAGAAACGATTATAACAATCCTTTCGTTGAAGGTAGTTCGAAATGGCTGATATCCCGACGTACAGCCATGCGTAGGGCACGTGCAAACGCTTTGAAGACGCCTTCTATCTTATGATGTTCATTGGTGCCTTCTGCTTTAATATTTAGGTTCATTTGGGCTGCATCGCTCAGACTCTTAAAGAAATGGATGAACATCTCAGTGGGCACATCGCCAATGTGTTCACGTCGGAAGGTACAATCCCACACCAACCATGGACGTCCCCCGAAATCCAAGGCCACTGTACACAGGCAGTCATCCATGGGGAGACAGTAGCCATAACGCTCTATGCCTCGTTTGTCACCAAGCCCTTTGCGTAAACATTCACCCAAAACAATGGCCGTGTCTTCTATGGTGTGATGCTCATCAACATGTAGATCGCCATTACAACGTAGGCGTAAATCCATCATTCCATGTTTGCCAATCTGTTCTAACATGTGGTCAAAAAAGCCTAGACCAGTCGATATGTCACAACACCCACGACCATCAAGATTTAGCTCAACAAGAATATCGGTCTCCTTTGTCTTTCGACTTACAGACACTTTCCGCTCACCGGCAAAAAGCAATTCGCTGACTTTGTCCCAAGTCATCCCCTCTTCGTCAAGGATAAGTGCGCCACACCCAAGATTCTTGGCCAACTGGCGGTCTGTGTCGCGGTCACCAATCACCCAACTGTTGGCGATATCATAGATGTCGTTGTCTAAATAACTCTTTAACATGCCAATTCCTGGTTTGCGATTAGGATGGTTGTCTTCTGGGAAATGAGAATCTACAAAGATGGCGTTGAAACGGACGCCCTCACCTTCCAATGTTTGTAAGATAAAATTATGAACAGGCCAGAACGTGTCTTCGGGAAATGATGATGTGCCCAAACCATCTTGGTTGCTCACCATGACCAGCTCAAAATCGAGATTTTTAGCGATGAACGACAAGTTTGTAATGGCACCAGCTTTAAAACGAAGTTTTTCAAAACTATCTATCTGCTCGTCAGCCGGCTCTTCAATGAGCGTGCCATCACGGTCGATGAATAATATTCTTTTTTTCATGACTCTGAAGATATTGACTCTGTAGGAAATTGTGGAGGAACATCATTTCTCAATCGCATGACGGCAAAGGTCTGTGCCAATAAAAAGATTTGCCAAATATAGAGCATGATGATGCCAACTACAAATGAGGTGAGTGCGTAAAGCCAAGGGATACTTGTTGGCATGCCACTTGGGTCTCCATCAATGACACCTACCGTGGAACGCCCTTCTGCTATATGGAGCAAGAGAAGGGGGAGGGTGGGAATGATACTCACCAAAGATAGCACAAGAGCGGCTACGAACGATGTACCCAATAGACCCCCCCAGTTCTTCACGCCATCTCTTAACCCTTTGCCTAAATGGTGGATGTAACGGGTATCAGGTTCCATTTGGTAACGGATGCCATGATGTGTCAAGGGCAGCAAAAGCACAAGTATCAATACTCCACCACAAATGTGCCAAATCCACCATGGTATGTCAATAATGGCGAAGGGTTTCGTTTCAACAGATCCTTCGGGAATAAGCATAGATGCTTCAGTTGTCGATTGTGTGTGGGTGATAGGTATGCCCAATAGGGTGAGAATACCTATGACGATTGCCATGATTATTGTTGAAGCCACGAGGTACCCTAATATGTTGACAGCTGACCGGTGCTTATTGTATCCACGCCCTTTTTGGTTAAGGAAATTAAAGAGACGGGACAGTATCCATATCATTCCGACAACCATTCCGACGGCAGCAAGGCCCATCAACAAAATACTCAAGATGGGCTGTGTTTCCCGAAAATGAGTCATTGTGGCATCACTTAGATGAACGAGTGAATGTAGCGCTCCCATCGCTGCTGTCACTAGAATGGGTAACCCTGTACTACGCAAGATGGTTCGAGCGTCATCGCGCCAGGTGTGCCATGCCGCAGCAATGCAGCTTTTGATGCTTCTATGTTTGATAAGTTCTTCCATATTCTCTTCTAAATTCGTGACACATAATGGCTGTTGCGATAGCCACATTTAAACTATCGGCTGTTTCATGACCAGGAGGATAGCTGGGTATTAGGATGGGATGGTCAATGTAATGACGCAATTCAGCACTGATACCATTCCCTTCATTGCCCATCACCAAGAAACCTCCGCGGGAAAGAGACCGTTTTCCCAATGGTTCTCCGTCAAGGAAAGTGCCATAAACAGGTATATTGTCTGGCTTTTTTGCCAATAATTGTTGCAAATCGGTGTAAAAAACGTTTACTCGTGCGATGCTACCCATTGTGGCCTGAACCACTTTCGGGTTCCAAATATCGGCACTTTGATGACTGCATATGATGTCGTCAATTCCAAACCAGTCGGCAATACGAATAATGGTCCCCATATTTCCAGGGTCTTGCACTCCATCCAAAAGCAATGTAAGGTGGTTGACGCTTTTCTTGACCACATCGTCGATAGAAATAGAGGGTTTCATCTTTTCGAAAATGCAGAGAACCTGTTGCGGATGTTGTAGGAAACTCACCTTGTGCAACTCATCTTCGGTGACTCGTATCATCTTGTCTGGCTTTATGCCTTCCACCTCAAAAGAATCAGTACATGCCATGAAATTCAAGCGTGCCCGTCCAAGTAAGTCATGGCATACTTTAGGTCCCTCGGCCACAAACTGATGAGTTTGGTCGCGGTACTTTTTCATTGACAGCTGGTGAACTTTCTTGACGAAATTCTTGCTTAACATGCTGCAAAAATAAGGCTTTTCTCCGACAAAAGGGGGATTGTGGAGATAAAAAAACTAAATAACATGCTTGCTGTGGATAAAAAATGCTAACTTTGCAAACGATTCGTATGAAGAAGTTAAAAGATATTGCTGGCAGTTTGCTTGTAGCTTGCTTGTGGGGAGCCGTCATGGTGGGCTGCTCCACGACAAAGTTCGTTCCCGACGGGCAATATCTTCTAAAAAAAACGGTCATCCTATCCGATGACTCAAAATATAACACCGATGCATTAAAACAATATGTCAAGCAAAAACCAAACGCCAAGTGGTTTTCGCTTCTTAACATTCCTTTGGGCACTTACTCTCTAGCCGGACGAGATTCTGCGAAATGGATCAATAGGGCATTGAAGAAATTCGGACAGGCTCCCGTACTCTACGATTCCGCATTGGCGTACCGTTCTTGCGATGACCTTTTAATGGCAATGAAAAATGAGGGTTTCATGCAATCATATGTTGAACATCGCACGGTGTGCAAAGGAAAGAAACTGACACAGTTTTTTCTCGTTCATCCGGGTCATCAATATTTTTTGGGACAAGTGAATTACAACATACAGGATTCTGCCATCCAGGCTTTTCTAGCCAAGCAGGAATCTTCATCCTGGACATTGAAACCCGGATTGAAATTTACTGTATCTGGACTTGATGCAGAAAGGAAGAGGATTACCGCTCTGCTGAACGACAATGGTTATTACCGTTTTCATAAAGATTTTATCCAATTTAAGGCTGACACAGTGAAAAACGGTTATTTCGTTGACCTTACTATGACCTTGTTGCCATATCGTGAGAGTAACAGAGCTACGGAAAAGTCACATCCTCAATATATCATTCGGAAAATAAACTTTGGTAGTGGAACAGATGATACCTTGCGTTTACGCCCATCGGTTCTCGCTAATAATACCATTATTGAGGAGGGAAAGCCATATAGCGCTACAGACTTGCAACGAACCTATAATAATTTCTCAAGGCTTCAGGCCGTAAAATACACCAACATCAGGTTTGAGGAAACCGAAGACACCTTACAACTAGATTGTAATATACAATTGAATACCAATAAACCCAGTACCATTTCGTTCTCACCAGAAGGGACAAATACGGCAGGTGATTTTGGCGCGGCTGCGGCATTAACCTATGAAAATAGGAATCTCTTCCGCGGGTCGGAACTTTTTTCCATCCAAGTACGAGGCGCATTTGAGGCTATTCGAGGCCTCGAAGGATATTCCAACAGCAATTATATTGAATATGGAGCGGAATCGAAGTTGCGCTTCCCTCGTTTTATGGCACCCTTCCTTTCCAAAAATTTCCTTAGGAGCAACAATGCCTCGTCTGAGTTGTCCATCACATACAACTTGCAGAATAGACCAGAATTTCACCGGCGTGTCTTCTCTACGGCATGGCGTTACAGATGGTCGCAGATAAGCAGGAACGTTAGCTACAAACTCGACCTCATTGACCTGAACTATATTTACATGCCATGGATTTCATCAACGTTCAAAACCGACTACCTTGACGATTCGTCGAACAGAAACGCCATCCTTCGATATAATTATGAAGATCTGTTTATCATGCGTATTGGTTTCGGCGTGTCATATGCTGTAGGAAGCCATGCTATAAGAGGCAACATTGAAACAGCAGGAAACTTACTCGATTTAGCGGCGCGCTCTTTTGATTTCAAAAAAAACGACGAAGGACAATATAAACTATTCAATATCGCTTTTGCACAATATGTTAAAGCCGATGTAGATTACACGAAAGCCATTAGGTTTGATGAGGACAATACACTTGTGTTCCATGCTGGACTGGGTATTGCTTTTCCCTATGGCAACTCAAATATCTTGCCTTTTGAAAAACGATATTTCTCTGGTGGAGCCAACTCGGTGAGAGGGTGGAGCGTGAGAAGGTTGGGACCTGGGAAGTTTAAAGGAAACGACGGGAAGATAGACTTCATCAATCAAACAGGTGACATGCGGTTAGATTTGAATATGGAATACAGGACCAAGTTGTTGTGGAAATTGGGTGCTGCGCTGTTTATTGATGCGGGAAATATCTGGACATTACGTAATTATCCCGATCAACCTGGTGGTCAATTCCGATTTGATGACTTTTACAATGAAATCGCCGTGTCGTATGGCTTGGGGCTGCGCCTGAACTTTGACTATTTTATCTTACGTTTCGACATCGGCATGAAAGCCATCAACCCTGTATATGACAACGAGAAGGAACATTTTCCCATTGTCCATCCTAAATTGAGCCGGGATGCTGCTTTTCACTTCGCTGTCGGACTTCCATTCTGAGTTGAGTATTACTGTATAGGTGAGGAAAAGCAAGATAGAAGATTTGTGTTATCGTTTCATTTCTTTCGGTAGTCCATCCATCTTAATTTTCCATTTTCCACCTCTTTTTACCATATCCAAACGATATAGGACATTATCTCGTATATGACCGGCCTCACCAATGGTGTCCATAACTAGGTAATTGTTGATAGACACCACAGCATAACCCACAGTATCGTTCTCTGGAGCCTCCACTTCTTCGACTTCAACCGATGTTGACGTTTTTTGTGAACGCATTATATCTAAGTCTTCTTGGTGCACATTGCTCGCCGCATATACAAGCCATTTATGTGATTCATCAGTGGTGAAAGTCATGGCACGTTCGAATTGATAGAGGAAATAGGCATGGCTAAAACTGTCAACCACGTTTTCCGCTTGGTTGCCCCGCGAGATGGGCAGATGTTCACAACTAAAAGAAATTGCCGCAACAAAAAAAAAGAATCCCAAATATCGTTTCATGAAAATACAAGAGTATGAGTTTTCGATTGACAAAAATACTACTTTTTTATGTTAATTCGACAAATCGGATTTGAAAAGTTTCATTTTTATTTGATTTTGTGAATAGAATGGAAAATAGGGAGGTCTTTCGAAGCTAATTGTGACATAAAATATGTAACTTTGTGGCATCAATCTTAAAACAAACAAAAAAAACAATGGAAAGAACATGGAGATGGTTTGGCAAGAATGACAAAATCACGCTTGCCATGCTCAAACAAATTGGTGTCGAAGGTATCGTCACCGCCCTTCACGACGTACCCCTCGGAGAGGTGTGGACGCGAGAGAAGATTCGCGACCTGCGTGTATACATCGAGAGCTACGGTATGCGGTGGAGTGTTGTTGAGAGTCTTCCCGTAGTAGAAACTATCAAATACGGTGGTCCTGATCGTGACCACCAGATAGAGGTATATAAGGAGAGCTTGCGTAACTTGTCGGCTGAGGGCATCCACTGTATCTGTTACAATTTCATGCCAGTGCTTGACTGGGCACGTACCGACCTCCTCCACATGAATCCCAATGGTTCCAGCAACCTATATTTCAATTATGCGGAGTTTGCCTATTTTGACATCTACATCCTCAAGCGTGAGGGTGCCCGTGAAGAATGGGCTCGGTTCCATTTTCCTAAAGGGGTAGGGGAGAGCCGCAATGTTTTGGCAGAGGCCGATGAATTGGCAAAGAGCATGACCCCCGAGAAAGACCATGCTCTTGTGGAGACCATTATCATAAAAACACAAGGCTTCGTATCGGGCAACTTCAGTGAAAACGACGAAGCTCCAATACAGAAATTTCGTGAGTTCCTCGACTTGTACAAAGGAATCGACAAGGCACTGTTGCGTGCAAATATGAAGTATTTTCTTGAAGCGATCATGCCTACCTGTGAAGAATATAGTATGAATATGTGCGTTCATCCCGACGATCCCCCCATCGAGATTCTTGGACTCCCCCGTATCATCCGCACGGAAGAAGACATACAGTGGTTCCTCGATGCCGTTCCCAACAAACACAACGGACTCACTTTTTGCGCAGGCTCGTTATCAGCTGGTGCCTACAACAATGTAGTGGAGATGGCCAGAAAATTCGCGTCTCGCACCCACTTCGTTCATCTTCGTTCCTGTCACATATTTCCCAATGGCGACTTTACGGAGGCATCACACCTCGGAGGGCGGGCAGACATCATTGAATTGGCTCGGATCTTCGAGAAAGAAAACCCAAACCTGCCCATGCGCGTAGATCATGGCATGACGATGCTTGGCGACGAGACGAAAGGGTACAATGCGGGCTATTCTTTCTTAGGGCGAATGTTTGCCTTGGGTCAGGTGCAGGGTATCCTCGCCACCGTCGATCGTGAGTTGGGAATTGATTATAAACAACCTGGATTTTTTGATTGATATGAAATTAACAGACATAGTATCTGGCGAATTCAACGCCTCTGAATGGGAAGCCAAAGGATACCAACTTCCCAAATTCGACAGGTCCCTTGTGGCTAAAAAAACTTACGAGGAGCCCACATGGGTTCATTTTGGTGGTGGCAACATATTCCGTGCCTTTCCTGCAGCCATCCTTAACGATGCTCTGAATACTGGCAAATACGACCGAGGAGTCATCGTGGCCGAAACATTTGATTTCGAGGTTATTGACAAGGCATATACTCCTTATGACAACCTTTCACTGTTGGTTAGCCTTCAATCGACAGGAACCATAGAGAAAAAGGTCATTGCTTCGGTTACCGAGGCACTGAAAGCCGACTATCAGTTTGAGGATTGGCAACGGTTAGTGGACATATTCCGCAAACCATCTCTGCAAATGATTTCTTTTACGATTACCGAGAAAGGTTATAGCGTTGCTCCAGCTGATTTGGAACGTGGTCTTCAACCAATGCTTGCCATGGGCAAGGTGACAGCGTTGCTCTATGAACGTTTTAATGTTGGCGCATTGCCACTTACCGTGCAAAGTATGGACAACTGTTCACACAATGGTGACAAGGTGAAAGCGGGCGTTTTTGCTTACGCAGAACGATGGGTAACAGATGGCCTTGTTCCCACAACTTTCCTTGATTACTTGAAGGATGAAACAAAGGTGACATTCCCGTGGTCGATGATAGACAAAATAACACCTCGTCCACATCAAAAAGTGCAAGAATTGTTGGCCGCTGACGGTTTCGAAGACAACAATTACATAGAGACGGAAAAACATACTTTCACAGCCCCCTTCGTGAATGCTGAAGAGGTACAGTATCTTGTCATCGAGGATAAATACACCAATGGCAGACCACCTCTTGACTTGGGTGGGGCGTTATACACTACACGCGAGACGGTGGACAAGGTAGAGACGATGAAGGTGACCACATGTCTGAATCCTCTACATACAGCGATGTCACTCTATGGATGCTTGCTGGGCTATACGTTAATTTCTGCGGAAATGGCCGATGATGACCTGCGTGCTTTTATCCAGAAAATTGGGTATATGGAAGCCATGCCTGTAGTTACCGACCCAGGGGTGCTCAATCCCTACGAGTTTATCGGTGCTGTCATCAACCGACGTCTACCCAACCCGTTCATGCCTGATGCGCCACAGCGTATCGCCATGGACACTAGCCAGAAACTACCCATCAGATTTGGCGAGACCATCAAGAAATATGTGGATCGTGGTCTTGATATGGATAATCTGATACTTATCCCTTTAACCTTGGCCGGTTATGCGCGTTACCTGAAAGGAATAAAAGATGACGGAACTCCCTTTGAACCGTCTCCCGACCCTATGTTGGAAGAGTTGCAGGCTATTGTTGCTCCATTGGAAGTGGGAAAGAAAGACCAGGACTATTCTTGTCTAAAAGCATTGTTCAGTCGTTCCGATGTCTTTGGACTTAACCTCTACGATGCAGGACTAGGTGAACAAATAGAAGGCATGGTAAAGGAGCTGTATTCCAGTTATGGCGCAGTTAGGTCGACCCTTCATAAATACGTGTCAGCAAGATAATGAAATGGGCAAGCTTTGAAACTTGCCCATTTCATTATCTTTATTTTTCATACTTTGAGGCATACTTGCCATATAAGAACACCACAACAAAGCAGATGAGAGGCAACACGAATGAAACATTAACAGCAGGCATACCGAAAAGATCTTTCTGATCAATTATCATAGCTTGTAATGGTGGTAAGACAGAACCACCCAAAATGGCCATAATGAGACCTGCTGCACCAAATTTGGCTTCTTCGCCCATACCTTTCAATGCAATACCGTATATGGTGGGGAACATAAGCGACATACAGGCTGAAACGCCTACTAAGCAATAGAGTCCCATTCTGTTTTGGAAGAAGATAACGCCTAGGGTGAGCAAACCACCGCCTATGGCAAATAGTGCAAGTAATTTGCTGGGGCGTACATATTTCATAAAAAAGGTTGCGATAAAACGGCTGCTTACGAAGAGTACCATCGCAACGATATTGTAGCCCTGGGATAATACTTCGGCTTCTTTCTCCGGCATTCCCTCATTCATAAAAATGCGCGTTCCATATTGGATGATAAAAGTCCAACACATAATCTGCGCACCGACATAGAAGAATTGAGCAACAACACCATATTTATATTTTGGTATGCTCAAAGCCTTCTTTGCCGATTGCAATGCACTGATACCCTTAGAGTTATCTTCCTCTCGTGGAACCTTTGCTAGAGCTATGACCAAAAACATGACAATGATAACCAATCCAATGCCCAAGTAAGGGGCTATAAGCACACCAAGGTCAGAGTCTTTCAAAGTTTCGAACTCACTGTCAGGGAGTAGGGCACGTTGTTGTGAGTCCATTGGATTGAGCTTGGCTTGAATGAAATTCATAGCCACAAACATACCCATTAGTGAACCAATAGGATTAAAGCATTGCGCGAAGTTAAGGCGTCGTGTGGCCGTTTCTTCAGATCCCATTGATAGTATATAAGGGTTGCAACTAGTTTCCAAAAAAGACAATCCACATGTTAAGATAAAATATGCTCCCAGGAAAGGATAATATTGTCCTGTTGTCTTTGCTGGAAAAAAGAGTAAGGCACCTGTTGCATATAATCCAAGCCCCATCAGTACGCCAGCCTTATATGAATATTTTCTGATGAATAATGCCGCAGGAATAGCCATGACGAAATAGCCGCCGTAAAATGCCATTTGTACCAATGATCCTTCAGTAACACTTGTTCTGAATATTTTAGAAAATGCCTTGACCATCGGATTCGTAACATCGTTGGCAAATCCCCAAAGTGCAAAACAGAATGTAATCAGAATAAAAGGTATCAAATAATTGACACCATTTTTTACAAATAAACTTGATTTTTTCTCTTCCATGTATTTTTGATAGATTTATATGTTCATCTAGGTAATTATTCTAATTCAAATGCAAAATTACAAAAAATACATTATAATCCATGCATAGGGAAGTGTGACTTTTATAATTTACACATATTAAAACAATATATTTATCATAATGTTGATTATATTAAATTCTTATTATTTTAATAATTCATAATGAAATATCTAATATTCTTTTTTTAATGCTAAAAAAGTAGTATATTTGTAATTTCAAATTTAGCATATGAATTCTGGAGAGTATATCCAAGTCAAGGGAGCCCGTGTTAATAACTTGAAGAATTTATCCGTTAACATTCCACGCAACCAACTGGTTGTTATTGCTGGTGTAAGCGGCAGCGGAAAATCTTCACTTGCATTTGACACACTATATGCCGAAGGTCAACGGCGATATGTGGAGAGTCTATCGTCGTATGCTCGACAGTTTTTGGGCAGGATGAGCAAACCATCTTGCGATTTCATAAAGGGCCTTCCACCAGCCATTGCAATAGAACAGAAAGTGATTAGCCGAAACCCACGATCAACTGTGGGTACGTCAACGGAAGTATACGAATATCTACGTTTGTTATTTGCGCGTATCGGCAAAACTTTTTCTCCGGTCAGTGGTCAGGAAGTAAAAAAACACACGATTGAAGATATAGTTAATTGTGTAAGTGCTTATGCATCAGGTACTAAGTTTTACGTTTTAGCTCCTTTGAGACGTATTAACCAACGTTCATTGAAGCGACAGTTGGAAATGGAAATCCAACAAGGATTTGTACGTATTTATCATAAAAACGAATTGCTTAAAATAGATGAACTGATTGAAAATGAGGAAATTATAGAGAAATTGGCCGCTTCTGATCTATATTTGCTTATCGACAGGATGAGTGTGGATAATACTGCTGATAATATTGCCCGCCTCTATGATTCTGTAGAAACGGCCTTTTATGAGGGTGATGGTGAATGTCGTATTGTTTTCCTGCCCTCCAATCTCACATACGATTTTTCCACTAAATTTGAGGCGGATGGCATTTCGTTTGAAGAGCCATCTGACAACATGTTCTCTTTCAATTCACCTTTAGGTGCTTGTCAGGAATGTGAAGGGTTCGGTTCCGTTATAGGAATTGATGAAAAATTAGTTATCCCAAACAGTTCATTAAGTGTTTATGGAGGTTGTGTTCAATGTTGGCACGGCGACAAGATGAAGATTTGGCAAGATGAATTCTGCCGACGTTCAGCTGCCGACGACTTCCCCATTTTCACACCTTATTATAATCTCACCCGTCAACAGAAAGATTGGCTATGGCATGGATTGCCTTCTGAAAAGCATCTTGATGAACATGAGCAGGTCAATATCGATGCATTCTTTCGAATGGTCAAAGAGAACCAATACAAAATTCAGTATCGGGTTATGATGAGCCGTTATCGAGGGAAAACAGTATGTCCTATCTGTCATGGAACACGCCTTAAAAAAGAAGCAACATATGTACAAGTAGCAGGACGTAGTATCACAGACTTGGTGCAGATGCCGATATGGAGTTTGAAGAAATGGGTAGATAATTTGGTTCTTGACAAGCACGATGAGGCCGTATCCCTACGTATCATTACCGAAATCAAGAATCGTTTGCAGTTTATGGTTGATGTGGGATTAGGATATCTCACGCTCAACCGTCCGTCGAACACCTTGAGCGGCGGCGAGAGTCAGCGTATCAATCTCACAACATCGTTAGGCAGTTCGTTGGTGGGTTCACTATATATCCTCGATGAGCCAAGTATCGGATTGCATAGTCGTGACACCGATCGCCTTATTCATGTATTGCGCGAATTACAGTCTATCGGTAACACGGTCATCGTCGTTGAACACGATGAAGAGATGATGCGTTGTGCCGACTATATTATAGATGTGGGACCCGATGCTGGTCGTCTGGGTGGGGAGATTGTTTATGAGGGAAATCCCAACGACCTTCCCCCTACCGCCCTTAAAGATTATCCGCGTAGCCATACTATCCGATTCCTCACCCATGACGAAACAATTCCCGTGCCATCATCTCGTCGTCCGTGGAATCTGTCGATTTTGCTTAAGGGATGCCGTATGAATAATCTTCTTGGTATCGATGTTGCCATCCCTTTGAACGTGTTCACGGTGGTGACAGGTGTAAGTGGCAGCGGCAAGTCGTCTTTGGTCAAAGGCATCCTCTACCCTGCCCTAAAAAGGCATCTTGATGAGGTTTGTGACCCTCCTGGTGAATATGGTGGCTTGGAGGGCGATTGGCAAAGGATTGAACACGTAGAATTTGTTGACCAGAATCCTATTGGCAAAAGTACTCGCTCCAATCCCGCCACTTATGTTAAGGCATACGATGCCATCCGTCAGTTATTTGGCGACCAGCCATTGTCGAAACAAATGGGCTTCACTCCTCAGTATTTCTCTTTCAATGCCGATGGTGGACGATGTGAGGAGTGCAAGGGTGCCGGGGTTATCAATGTGGAGATGCAGTTCATGGCCGATTTGGAATTGGTTTGCGAGTCATGTCATGGCAAGCGTTTCAAACGCGATATCCTCGATGTTCGTTATGAAGGGAAAAACATCAACGATGTACTTGACATGACTGTTTCTGAGGCATTGGTTTTCTTTGAGACTCATGGTCAACGTGCTATTGCAGACCGATTACGTCCGTTGGATGCTGTCGGCTTGGGATATATTAAGTTGGGGCAGAGTTCTTCATCGCTGTCAGGTGGTGAAAACCAACGTGTGAAACTGGCCTATTTCATCGGTCAGGAGCGGCAATCCCCTACCCTTTTCATTTTTGATGAGCCAACGACAGGTCTGCATTTCCATGATATTAAACGGTTGCTAGAAGCCTTCAACGCTCTCATTCGTCGTGGCCATACGGTATTGGTAATTGAGCATAACCTTGATGTAGTGAAATGTGCCGACCATGTGATTGACCTTGGGCCAGAAGGTGGCGACAAAGGCGGCGCCTTGGTTTGTTGTGGTACTCCAGAAAAGGTGGCACTTTGTTCACAGAGCATCACTGGTCACTATCTTCGTGAAAGGTTGTTCCAAGGGACAATATCATAAGAGGATGGTCTTAGCCTTCTCCTTAAAAAAAAACCAAAATATTTTGATTATATAAAAAAATAGATTACCTTTGCACCGCATTTCTTGGGAATGCTTTTGAGGTTGCCGATATGGCTCAGTTGGTAGAGCGATTCATTCGTAATGAATAGGTCCTGGGTTCGAGTCCCAGTATCGGCTCATTTTTGCGGTAGTAGCTCAGTTGGCAGAGCGTTGGCTTCCCAAGCCGAAGGTCGCGGGTTCGAGCCCCGTTTACCGCTCTACCCTATCCCAACCAATATGAAGTCCCGCCTTTAGCGGGATTTGTCATTTCTAAATAGTGACATTATAACTTTTATTTTCTTTTCAACTGAAATATCAAAACACAATATTATGGAAAAAACATTAGTTCTCTTAAAACCGGGTTGCGTGCAGCGTAACCTGATGGGTGAAGTCATCAACCGTTTCGAACGTCGTGGACTGCACATCGTAGGCATGAAGATGATGCAGCTTGATGAGCCGATTCTCCGCGAACACTATGCTCATTTAGTGGATAAACCTTTCTTTCCCAAACTGGCCGAGTCAATGATGGCATCGCCTGTGGTGGCCTTGGCCATAGAAGGTGTGGATGCAGTACAGGTAGTACGCGTAATGGTAGGTGTCACCAATGGACGAGAGGCAGCACCTGGCACCATCCGTGGCGATTATTCTATGAGTAACCAGCAGAATATCGTTCATGCTTCTGACTCAACATCGAATGCACAAATAGAATTGAACCGTTTTTTCCGTCCAGAAGAAATCTTCGACTTCCATGCGGCACAGCAAGGTTTCGTCTATGGTGAAAATGAAATTTGATTTGTTAAGTCCTTTGGGATATTTAGCATAATAGAGGGCGGCACATATAGGTGCTGCCCTCTATTATTGATATTATTCGTGATGCTTATTTATTGATGTTGTTCACGCAACAAGTCGTTAACCGTTTTCACCGGATTGAACGTGCCGAGGGGCACTTCAACGAAAATGGTACACCAGTCACTCATAGCACCATTCCATAGCCCCGGCAGCTCCAAAGCCTTCAGTTCCTTGCCATTCTTGCTCTTGTTGCTGATGAATCCTGTTGTCTTATCGACGAAATCGGGCAGGTTGAACGGTTTTCCCTCATAGTCCTTGACAGCACATACCAAGTCGACGGGGTTAAAGTGAGTTCCCTCGGTGAACATACGTTGGTACTCTTCGTTGCTTTTGTCAATCTGACTACTTTCAAGAATTTGCAAACTAATGCTTCCATCTTGATTGTAGGTAAGGAATGGGCCGCCTCCTGGTTCACCAACATTCTTGACTACTCCACATACACGCATGGGACGATTTAGTTTGCCACGTAAATAGGTGGCCAAATCCTCTCGAGCCAAATCCTCGAGACCCTCTTTCTTGCAGTACAGGTCATCACTGACGAAATGGGCAATTTCTTTCAGTTGCTCATCAGTATACACACCATCTAAGATGCGGATGTAATCAAATGCTTTTTTCTGTACACTAACAAGAATACCTGCAATGAGTTGCTTATAGGTGACGGTTTCGTCCTTTAAACGGTCGGGCACAACGTTGTCAATATTCTTGATGAAAACCACATCGGCATCTATTTCGTTCAGATTCTCTATGAGTGCACCATGTCCACCTGGGCGGAATAATAGAGAACCGTCCTCGTTCCGGAATGGTGTGTTGTCGGGATTGGCAGCCACCGTGTCGGTGCTTGGCTTCTGTTCTGAGAATGATATGTTGTACTTGATGCCAAATATATCAGAAAAAGCATTTACTTTTTGCTCCACACGCTGTTCGAAGAGCGCCATGTGTTCGTGGCTAACGGTGAAATGGACATTTGCTTCGCCATTGCTGGCAGCATATAGAGCGCCCTCCACCAAATGTTCTTCCATTGGAGTGCGCGCTTCATTTCCATATTTATGGAAAAGCAACAATCCTTTTGGCAACTGACCGTAGTTCAGACCACCGCCCTCCAACATGTTGCGTGCTATAGCTTTATAATTGCCTTCAGTTATCAGTTCATTTATTCCTTTTCCTTCATTGGCTTTGCATACATTGTCGAGGGCTTGGAAAAAGGCGAACTTTTCAATATTGTTAAAATATTTCTTTTCGAATTCGGTAGTGGGTACATCATATTCTGCATTTACAAAAGCGAACATGTCTTTGAACATACGGCTTGCAGCTCCTGAGGCTGGAATAAATTTCACCACTTTTTTTCCTGATGCCTTGTAGTCATTCCATGCTTGGATATAATGGGAGCGTTCTTCGGCATTGGGTTTCATGATTCCATTGCCTACGGAAGCGGCAGCCTCTAATTTAAGGAAGGGAAAACCTGTCTCAAATTCATTTAATTGTTCTTTGATTTGTTTTTCGGAAATACCCTTCGAGGCGATTTGTTGTAAGTCTTGTTGTGATAGCATAGTTAACGATAGATATAGAATATTGTTTGTTGTTATTTTCTACAAAGATACTTCATTTTTTACAAAAGCGAACACATTTATTTGTTTTTTTTGTATTTTTGCCTTGTTTTATAAACGGATAGCCCATCTACTCATGAATAGTCTTATATTCTCGCGTTCGGAAAAGGAGGAAATCGTTACTTTGCGTAAACATTTACGGAGTGCCATTGGTAATCTCCCTGTAGAGAAAGAAGTGGTGCATGTGCTTGACCATGCCTTGAAACAAGGATGGCTTGAACGCGATGCCTTTAGTCTTAACCCCATTGTCACAGCCATGCAAACGGCAGTGGTGGCTGTCGAAGAAACCAGTCTTCGTCAAGAGGGCGTCACTGCTATTTTGCTCAACGTAGGTATGGTTTCCAAACTATGGTCAGACCAAGAGATAGAAAAACGTTTTGGCAAAGGCGTGGCTCGAATCCTCAAAGGATTGGAAAAAACGCGTCAATTAGACAAACGCAACACGGCGGCCGACACGGAGAATTTCCGAAATCTGCTACTCTCCTTCGCAGAAGACATGCGAGTGATTCTAATCATGATTGCTTCACAGGTTAATTTAATGCGCCAAATACGAGACACTGATGAGGAGGAAATGAAACTGAAAGTGTCTCAGGAAGCATCCTATCTATATGCGCCTTTGGCTCACAAACTGGGTCTCTATAAATTGAAGAGTGAGCTGGAAGACCTAAGCCTAAAATACCTCGAGCACGACGCTTATTACATGATCAAGGAGAAACTCAACGCCACCAAACGTTCCCGTGATGCGTATATCGCTCGTTTCATTGGCCCTATCGAGAAGAAACTCATGGAGGCGGGTTTGCGTTTCCATATGAAAGGGCGAACAAAGAGTATACATTCCATTTGGCAAAAGATGAAAAAGCAGAAGTGTGCTTTTGAGGGCATCTATGACTTGTTCGCTATTCGCATCATCTTAAATTCACCTATTGAGAAAGAGAAGATGCAATGTTGGCAAGTTTATTCCATTGTAACCGATATGTATACACCCAATCCACGACGTTTGCGCGATTGGCTGTCTGTACCGAAAGCCAATGGTTACGAGAGTCTTCACATCACCGTTTTGGGGCCTGAAAACAAATGGGTAGAGGTGCAAATACGCACCGAACGTATGGATGAGGTGGCTGAAAAAGGTTTGGCGGCCCATTGGCGCTATAAAGGTATCAAAGGAGAGGGCAATATCGATGAATGGCTGAATAATATTCGTGTGGCGTTGGAGGGTAACGATAGTCGACAGATGATTGACCAATTTAAGATGGACCTATATGAAGACGAGGTATTCGTGTTCACGCCCAAGGGTGATTTGCTGCGTTTCCCCAAAGGAGCAACCATTCTCGACTTCGCTTATCGTATACATTCACGCGTGGGAAATCAGTGTGTCGGCGGAAAGATAAACAACAAGATTGTGCCCGTGAGGGAACAGCTTCATAGCGGTGATTTGGTTGAGATCATGACATCTGCCAATCAGACGCCTAAACGGGAATGGGTAAACATCGTGAAGACTTCTAGGGCGAAGGCCAAGATTCGCTTGGCCTTGAAGGAAACCCAAGTGAAAGAAGGTCTTTATGCCAAAGAGATGCTGGAACGACGTCTTAAAAACCGAAAGGTGGAACTGGTGGAAGGCACCCTCTCCCATCTCATCAAGAAGTTGGGGTTCAAGGAAACTTCGGATTTCTATCGTCAATTAGCAGAAGAGAAACTTGATGTGAATGAGGTGATAGAAAAATATATTGACATTCGCGCTACCGAGAAAAATGCGTCAATGGGTTTGGTGCCAGCCAGAAGCGCGGAAGATTTCTATTATTCCAATCCTAGCGAGGAACTAATTAAACAAAACGAAGATGTTTTGGTTATTGATCGTGACTTGAAAGGCCTGGATTATCAACTCGCTCGTTGCTGCCGTCCCATATTCGGTGACCCCATTTTCGGCTTTGTTGGCGTGAATGGAGGTATAAAGATTCACCGGGTTGATTGTCCCAATGCACCTGAATTACGAAGGCGCTTTGGATATCGCATCGTGAAAGCAAAGTGGAGCGGAAAAGGGTCTTCACAATACTCCATAACTTTAAGAGTGGTGGGTAATGACGATATCGGTATTGTTAACAATATCACCAACATTATCTCCAAAGAAGAAAAGATTGTGATGCGTTCTATCAATATCGACAGTCACGACGGATTGTTTGGTGGAATCCTTACTGTGCTATTGGATGACACTTCGAAACTGGAAGCTCTCATCAAAAAACTGCGTACCGTGAAAGGGGTGAAGAATGTGGAACGGTTATAACTCTACTCCAAATGTTCTGTCAATACACTTCACGCCTTTCTCTGTGCAAAGACCACGTACAAATACAATGGTGATGGTGCGGTGTATCTCATTAAGGGGATAACGGTTATACATCTCACTCTTCAAAACATGTTCTACACACGAATTGTTGATTTCCATAACTATGTTGAAATTGATATCGGCACGAAAATACCCTTCATTCACTCCCTTCTTGAAAAAACCGAGGGAACGGGCCTGTTGTTCCTTACGAGTCTTTTCCAAATAATCCATAACCATAGGATACTTATCCAATTCCGTAAAAAAGTTGGAATGGATATGGTTCACTTCTTCAATCTTGTTGGTTAGTATCTCGATGAAGATATCCATAGTGTTGGCGCCATGAGCCACCAATTCTTCAAATTGATGGGACAGCCGTTCACGACGTGTCTTGATACAGGCTAGCAACAGCTCTTGCTTGTTGTGGTATAGTTCGTATAGAGTACGCTTTGATATGCTTAATTGATGTGCGATATCGTCCATCTTGACAGATTTGATGCCTTGGCGATAAAAACAGGCCATGGCAGTATTGAGAATTTTCTCTTTTAACGAAACGCGGTATAAAGTGGAGAAATTTTTTGTATTAGTTTTCATAATTGTTTGTTTCTGTTCGCAAAAATACGCTTTTTTTTTGAAAATAGCATTATTTATGGGTGTTTTTAGTAAATTTGCAAATTCAATGACAAAACAACAGAATAATTATATTAATACACGATGGTAAAAATTACACAAGAGGCCGCCTTGACATATCACCAGAGTGGCCGTCCCGGAAAAATTGAGGTAAAGCCTACCAAGCCTTATCGCACCCAAACAGACTTGTCTTTGGCTTATTCGCCAGGTGTGGCATTCCCTTGCTTGGAAATTCAGGAAGACCCTGACAGAGTATATCAATATACAGACAAAGGAAATCTTGTGGCCGTTATTTCCAATGGGACTGCAGTGCTTGGACTTGGCGATATAGGAGCGATGAGCGGCAAGCCAGTGATGGAAGGAAAAGGATTGTTGTTTAAGATATATGGAGGTATTGATGTCTTCGACATTGAGGTGGCTGAGAAAGACCCTGAAAAATTCTGCGAGGCCGTGGAACGTATTGCTCCCACTTTCGGCGGTATTAACTTGGAAGACATCAAAGCTCCAGAGTGTTTTTACATTGAAGAAAGGTTGAAGAAAACACTCGATATACCTGTTATGCATGACGATCAACATGGCACTGCCATCATCTCTGCGGCGGGATTGAAAAATGCCTTGGAAGTGGCAGGCAAGAACATTAAGGATGTGAAAATCGTGGTCAACGGTGCTGGCGCCGCCGCCATATCCTGCACAAAACTATATATGGCCATAGGTGCCAAGAAGGAAAACATCCTCATGCTCGACTCTAAAGGTGTCATCAGTAAGGAAAGGAAGGATTTGAATGAACAGAAGAAATTCTTTGCCACCGACCGTACCGACGTGCATACTTTGGAAGAGGCAATGAAGGGAGCCGATGTGTTTGTGGGTTTATCAAAAGGAAATATCCTTTCCCAAGATATGGTACGTTCCATGGCCGCCAGCCCCATTGTTTTTGCCTTGGCCAACCCTGAGCCTGAGATATCCTATGAAGACGCCATGGCATCCAGACTTGATGTGTTGATGGCCACGGGACGCTCTGACTATCCCAACCAAATCAACAATGTCATCGGGTTCCCATACATCTTCCGTGGAGCGCTTGATGTGCATGCACGAGCCATCAATGAAGAGATGAAACTGGCTGCTGTATATGCTATTGCCGACTTGGCGAAACAACCTGTACCCGATGTGGTGAACGATGTCTATCATGTCAATAACTTGACCTTCGGTCCTTCCTATTTCATTCCCAAACCAGTTGATCCCCGTCTTATTACCGAGGTGTCGGCTGCTGTTGCAAAAGCGGCCATTCAAAGTGGTGTGGCAAGAACGCCCATTGACGACTGGGATGAGTATAAAAATCGCTTACGCGAAATGCTTGGACAGGAAACCAAACTTACTCAGAAGCTTTACGACACTGCTCGTCATCACCCTCAACGAGTGGTCTTTGCAGAGGGCATTCATCCCACCATGCTCCGTGCCGCCGTGCAGGCTAAAGCTGAAGGTATCTGCTATCCTATCTTGCTGGGCAATGATGAACGTATCACTAAACTGGCACATGAACTGGAACTCAGCCTTGATGGCATAGAGATTGTCAATCTCCGTCATGACAGAGAGGCAGAACGTCGTGAGCGTTACGCACGCATTCTGACACAAAAGCGGCAACGCGATGGCTATACTTTTGAAGAGGCCAACGACAAAATGTTCGAACGCAACTACTTTGGCATGATGATGGTGGAAACTGGTGAGGCCGATGCCTTTATTACAGGTCTTTATACCAAGTATTCCAACACCATCAAAGTGGCAAAGGAAGTTATAGGAATTCAACCTGAGTATAAACATTTCGGCACTATGCATATCATCAACTCCCCGAGAGGAGCGCTGTACATAGCCGACACCCTTATCAACAACAATCCCAATACCGAAGAATTGGTTGATTTGGCACGGTTGAGCACCAAGGCTGTACGTTTTTTCAATGAAAAACCACATATTGCCATGGTGAGCCACTCCAATTTCGGCTCTGACACATCGGAAGGCTCACGCAAAGTGAGAAACGCTGTGGCAACGTTACAGGAGATGTTTCCTGATCTTGCTATCGACGGTGAGATACAGATTGGTTTCGCACTCGACAAAGAACAGAGAGACAAGCTATTCCCCTTTACCAGGTTGAAAGGTCTTGACGTAAACACGCTCATCTTCCCTAACCTCACCAGTGCACGCTCATCTTACAAAATGTTGCAGGCTATGAATACGGATGTGGAAATCATAGGGCCGATACAGATGGGACTGAACAAACCCATTCATTTCACCGACTTCGGTAGTTCCGTACGCGACGTTGTGAATATCATTGCCGTGGCAGTTATTGATGCATATGTGGAGAAAATCAAGCACAACATCTGGTAACATGGATGAATGATGTTCATATTATGAAGTGTTTGGTTTGAAGATAATGAACGAAATGAAAAGGGCCGCAAAATAAGCGGCCCTCTTCATTTTGCAGGGTAATATCTAACCTCTCACTTATTACCCCTTGTCTTATCCGAAGTTATCGAACATGATGCTCTCCGGGTCAACGCCCAATGAGTCGAGCATTCCTTGCACAGCTTTTGACATGGGGCCGGGACCACACATGTAGTACTCAATATCTTCAGGAGCCTCATGGTCTTTGAGATAAGTTTCATACATGACCTGATGTACAAATCCGGCTGTGTATTTTACACCAGCTTCATCTGCTGCAGGATCAGGACGGTCAAGTGCCAGATGGAAATGGAAATTGGGGAATTCCTTTTCCAATTCCAGGAAGTCTTCCACGAAGAATGCCTCTACCAAAGCACGTGCGCCATAGAAGAAATGCATCTCACGGTCACGTGTGTTAAGCGTCTTGGTCATGTGCATGATTTGTGCGCGCAATGGAGCCATACCGGCACCTCCGCCCACCCATATCATCTCTTTCTTTGAATCGAAGATGGGATGGAAGTCTCCATAAGGACCACTCATGATTACCTTGTCGCCAGGTTTGCGGGAGAAGATATAGGATGAAGCTATACCCGTGGGTACATCCTGGAAGCCCACTTCCGGTTTTGGCTTGAACGGAGTCGTTGCGATGCGCACCGTCAATGTGATACGGTCACCCTCTGCGGGATAGTTTGCCATTGAATACGCACGGATTGTATCTTCAGGATTGTGCGCCTTGAGCGAGAAAATATTGAATCGCTCCCACGATGGCAGATATTCAGGACCAATATCGTCCTTGTCAAAATCTTTGTCGTAATCGATGCAATCGTAAGCGGGAATCTTTATCTGTGCATAGGAGCCAGGTACGAAGTCCATGTGTTCGCCCGGAGGTAATGCCACGATAAATTCTTTGATAAAACTGGAAACGTTCTTGTTGGAAATCACCGTACATTCCCATTCCTTGACACCCATCACACTCTCGGGCACCTTGATTTTCAAATCACCCTTCACCTTGCATTGACATCCCAGGCGCCAATGTTCTTTTATCTGCTTGCGAGTGAAATGGGGCCGCTCAGAATCAAGAATCTCTCCCCCACCCTCAAGCACCTGCACTTTGCATTGGCCACATGAAGCCTTACCGCCACATGCTGAAGGAAGGAAAATGCCGTTCTCGTTAAGCGTTGTCATAAGACTACTTCCTTGAGCAACGGAAATCGTCTTGTCACCATTGATGAGGATATTTACATTGCCACTGGGTGACAAGTATTTCTTAGCCACCAGCAAGATAATGACCAATAAGAGGATAATGGTCAAAAATACTGCGATGCTTGTTATGATAAATTGTAACATAGTAACTGCTCCTTTTATATTTTAAGACCGGAAAAACACATCATGGCCATAGCCATGAGGCCTACTGTTATGAAAGTGATACCAAGACCTTTTAATGGTTCCGGCACATCGCTATATTGCATTTTCTCGCGAATGGCACCCATCGACACGATGGCAAGGGTCCAACCAATACCGCTACCCAACGCATAGACAATAGCATCCAGCAGGCTGCCGATATATTGTGAACTAGCAGGGTCAAGGTTGATACGCTGCTGCATGAACAGCGATGCACCCATGATGGCGCAGTTCACGGCAATCAGCGGGAGAAAGATACCCAGAGCAGCGTAGAGCGACGGAGAGTATTTCTCGACGGTCATCTCCACTAATTGTACCATGCCGGCGATTACAGCAATGAAAAGGATGAAACTCAAGTATGAAAGGTCTACGCCCTCAATAAGGCAATCAGGACCTAAAACCTTGGTCTGAAGCAAATAGTCGACGGGAACCGTGACCAATAACACAAATGTAACGGCCAGTCCAAGTCCCAAGGATGTCTTTACGCTCTTCGATACGGCAAGGTAGGAACACATGCCGAGAAAGAACGCAAATATCATGTTGTCGACGAATATCGACCGGAAAAACAAACTAATCAGATGGTCCATAATTACTTCTCCTTATAAAAATAAGCCCTGTGAATCCAAATAACGCAACCCAACAGGATGAGTGCCATGGCAGGCATGGTCATCATACCGTTGTTCATATAGCCACAACCATAGAAACTCTGTGGGATAATGGTCAGTCCAAGCAATGTGCCACGACCGAGCAATTCACGAACCGCGGCCACAACAATGAGCACCATAGCATAACCCAGTCCGTTACCTATTCCATCGAGAAAACTCGGCCAAGGTTTGTTCATCATGGCAAAAGCCTCTAAACGGCCCATGAGAATACAATTGGTAATAATCAAACCCACATATACGGAAAGCTGCACACTTACATCGTAGGCAAATGCCTTGAGTATTTGGCTAACGATGGTCACCAAGGCGGCTACGACCACCAACTGCACAATGATACGAATGCGGTTGGGTATTGTGTTTCGCAAGATAGAGATAATGACATTGGCGAAAGCCGTAATAATCGTTACGGCCAAGCCCATGACAATGGCGGGCTTGAGTTGGGAAGTGACGGCTAAGGCCGAACAAATACCCAACACCTGCACAAGGATAGGATGGTCGAGGTTTAGCGGATTGCCTAACGCCTCTTTATTTTGTTTTGAAAACAATTTGCTCATATTCAATTCTCCTTATTCTTTTGATTGAAGGAATTTAATATATTTACCCAGACAATCATGAAGCATGGCACTCACTCCATCTGAAGTCAGCGTAGCGCCTGTTACCGCATCGACTTGGGTTTCGGTATCATCTACCTTTTTCTTTACGGCAAGAGCGATATCCTGATTGTCACCGGCAAACAACTTCTTACCTACGAACTTGGCTTGCCAACTGGCATCATCCTTAATTTCTGCTCCCAAACCAGCAGTTTCGCCTTCATGGTTGAAATAAGCGCCAAACACCGTTTGCTTGTCATCATTAAGTGCGACATAACCATTGATAGGCCCCCAAAGACCCATGCCGTATACGGGAATCACGTATTTCCGTTGGCCATCCACCTCACAAATATAAAGAGCCAGACGGTCGTTCTTATAGTCGGAACTGTTAAACTTAAAGGCGGTGCTCTCATTGTCTTTCGCCTCAAAAGGCTGAAGTGTACCGTCCAGGTTCACCACATTGTCGCTCAGCACATTTTTCTGATATGCCTCTGCAGCTTGCGTGTCATTCAAGTCCCTAATGTTCAGAGAATAGAGAATCTGCTTTTTCTTGTCAAGAGCCACATTGGCATCCTGTTTGCTTTTCAATGCTTGGAAAACAAACGCCAACAAGAAAGCCACGACAACGACAATAATCATTGAATAGACTATTGTGTATGTATTGGAATTGGTGTTCAGTTTCATGATATTCTTATTTATTAGGGGTGAGACGTTTCATGCGCTTCGAGATATTGCGCTGTACAACACAATAGTCAATGAGCGGCGCAAACATGTTCATTAATAAGATGGCCAGCATCATGCCTTCGGGGTAACCCGGGTTCATGACCCTGATGATGATAGCCATGGCACCGATAAGGAAACCATAGATATATTTCCCACATTCCGTACGAGCACTGGTTACCGGGTCAGTAGCCATGAATACGGCACCAAAAGCGAATCCACCAAGTATCAGATGCTCATAGAATGGAATGGCAGACTGTCCTGTGGCTGTAAAGATAAGCCCCATTACTGTTCCGCCTACGAATACGCTGACCATCGTCTTCCAAGAAGCGATACCCGTTACAATGAGAATGATGGCACCAAGAGCGATAGCAATTACACTGGTCTCACCAATGGAACCCGGGATAAATCCAGTTATCATATCGCAAATGCTGCTTGAAGGCTCTATGCCCTGCCCTATCTGTCCCAGAGGAGTGGCGGCAGTAAAGCCATCTGGCAGATTATTACCCAATCCCCAAATGGAATCGTTCGCCACCCAAATGCTGTCGCCGCTCATCTTTTGTGGGTAAGAGAAGAATAGGAAAGCACGGGCCACCAGTGCCACATTGAAGATGTTCATGCCCGTTCCGCCGAATATCTCTTTGGCGAATATTACAGCAAAGGCACATGCTAAAGCAAGAATCCACAATGGACAATTGACAGGTATGATCATCGGGATGATGATACCCGATACGAGATATCCCTCTTGTATCTCTTCGCCTTTCCATTGGGCCCAGGCAAACTCAATACCCAAACCAACAATATAACTGACCAGAATTTTGGGAAGCACAGCCAAAAAACCGTAGAAGAAAATGCTGAAGAAACTGGCATTTTGCAAAGTGCCGGCAGCTACATAGTTCTGATAACCAATATTGTACATACCGAATAGCAAAGCAGGCATCAAGGCGATGACCACCATGCTCATGATTCGTTTGGAATCAATTGCATCGTGGATATTCGAGCCGCTCTTTGCTGTATCGTTGGGAACGTACAGAAAAGTTTCAAACCCCTCGAAAATGCTTCTGAAAGCATGAAATTTGCCGTCCGGCTGGAACGAGGGTTTTATCTTATCTAGATATTTTCTTAATGCGCTCATAATATTAATGTTTATGCATTTTCCTTTCTCAACATGTCAAGACCTTCCCGTACGATACGTTGCAGTTCCAATTTGGAGGAGTCGACAAATTCGGCTACTGCGAAATCCTCTGGTGATACTTCATAGATTCCCAGTTGTTCCATCTTGTCAATATCGCCCGCTATAATGGCTTTGATGAGATATTCACCATATATATCCATGGGTAACACACGATCGTATTCGCCACTCATAATGATGTGTCGTGCTCCACCTTTGATACGTGCGTCGAGCGTATATTCCTTCTTCTTGCCCATGAGCCAGGAAAAATAACTGCGGTTAGCTGAAAAATCCTTGAATCGAGGCATAATCCATCCTATAAATTCGTCGCGGTCATCACCTTCGGGAATAACAGTAATTTCGGAGGTTAGGGCACCCACATAGTGGTCGAGACCACATGGTTTGCCGGTGAGGGGATTACCGTCAATGATACGTAGATGTCGTTCTCCCGTCAGTTGATTTTCAAGAAGTGGCTTGATAGGTTGTCCAACCAACACCTCTGCATATTCGGGATTTTTAACCTCACTTCCGGCGATAGCGATACGTTTATGTAAGTCCACTTTGCCGTCTAAAAATAATCGGCCGATGAAAACAACCACCATTGGGTCGGCTGTCCATACCACATCACCTTTGTTCACTGGTGAGATATGATTCACCTGGACTCCTACATTGCCAACAGGACAAGGACCGGAAAATACATGTGTCTCAAGTCCTTTCACATCAGGCACCGTCAGGTTCTGTCCAGCTTTCAATCCCACATGTGTCTCAGCTATTCGTGAAAGGGCTATCAGTCCTGTCGCAAAATATTTCTCGTTGCCTTCGATTTCATAATCGAAATCAGCGGCAAGCGGCATATCACGGAAAGCACTAACAAAAATAGCCTTTGGCATAGACGATGGTTCGGCGGAGACAGCATAAGGTAGTTGTCGCATAAAGCCGAACAGACCAGCACTCAGAAGATGCTGTAACACCTCATCACCGGAAAGAGTAGATGGGTCTTTTTTGCCATAGTCAACAAAATCCTGTTTGCTGTCAGATTCAACCTTCACACATAGTAGTTTTCTCCGTTCACCACGGATAACTGCAGTCACCGTTCCGCTGACAGGTGAGGCAAATCCCACTTCTGGAAACTTCTTGTTGACAAAAAGCGGTTCGCCGGCTTTTACATGATCCCCTTCGCGTACAACGACCTTCGGTGTCATTCCGATAAATGCATCTGGTACAAGGGCATATTCCTTGTCTAATTTAAACGGAGTGCATTTTAAGGTCGCCTTTCCCTTCAGGTTAATGTCTAAGCCTTTTTTTAGCTTAATTACATTTTCCATAAAAATATTAAAACATTATGTTTGAATCTCTTACTTTGTACAATGTCCACTATAGATACGAAGAGCAATACTTATCTTTTAGAGTGCAAAAATAGTAAAAAAGCCTTGATTTAGAAAGAAAAAAAGGTGAATAATTCGCATAACACGAGTTTTTGATGTATTTTTGTACCAAAATTCAGAAATATCCGAACGTTCAAGCATATAATAAGCGCCGTTATTTGGACAGTTATCGGCATCATACTGTTGGTGTTCATTTTATTGAGAATACCAGCAGTACAGGTATATTTAGGCCAAAAGACAGCGGAAGCCCTTAGCAAGAAATTCGGCACAGAAGTAAGTGTTGGTAAAGTTGACATTGGACTTATCAGTAGTCGTATCACCATTGATGATGTGTTCGTTCGTGACCAGCACCATAAGCCCATGCTCAGTGTCTCCCGTATGTCCGCCAATATCGATATTATGTCTTTGTTCGATGGCAAAGTGTGTGTCAATTCCGCCCAGTTGTTTGATTTCAAGGGGTCTTTTTATCAAAAAGATGCCAACAGCAAGCCCAACTATGCATTCATGTTAGATTCCCTTAAGGGAAAAGACAAAGATAATAGTCCATTGGATTTGTCGGTCAAATCTCTTATCTTGAGGAATGGTTCGATTTCCTATCACCGCATGGATCTACCGCCTACACATAAGCTCAGCGCAGCACACCTGTCTGTCACGGATCTCAGCGGTCATTTAATTCTCCATCATCTAACTGATGATGGAGTGTCACTTGATGTGAAGAAACTATCTTTTAAGGAGGCGTCGGGTCTGAATGTTAAATCATTGGAATTTGATTTGAATTCAGACAAAAAAGGCACGACGATGAACCATTTATCGTTGACGTTGCCAGGTTCTTCCCTCAAACTCTCCGACATCAAAACAAACTACTTCTTCGGACAAGCCGGCTTTCATCCAGACTCCCTCTCCTATCAGGCAATTCTTGATGCCGAAAAGGTTTCTCCTCCCGATTTGGCATGTATTTTCCCAAAATTGGCATTTTGCCCGTCACTTCTGTCAATACGAACCAAATTATCAGGTAGAGAAGGGAAGCACACGGTTCAGGGCTTGTCGCTCCACTCATTGGATGGACAACTATCACTCAATGCCGACGCCACAATAGCCAACCTTAACACCGCATCATCGTGGACAGCCGATATCCATCAGCTAGTACTTCCATCCCATGAAGTGGAAAAATGGTCGACACTCATTGACAACCAGAAAGTGCTTGAAATCCTCCATCAGGTTGGAACACTATCGCTCAGCGGGAAAGCTGAAGGAGGTCCGTCGCTACTAAATATGACATGCCAAATGTCGAGCGACTTAGGTGGCGGCCATTTTGAGTTACGGAAAAGGGGCGACTCATTTTCTGCAAAAGCAGATACCGAGACTTTCCACCTTGACCCTCTCCTAGGCAGTGATTTCGGCATTTTGGAAGCCCATCTCTCCATGGAGGGCACGTGGCCATTGACACCTCAAACTGCCATGCAGATGAAAGGCACCGTGCCTCATTTCATGTATAAAGGGCATGACCTGCACGATATAGTTATTGACGGGAGATATGCTGATGGCATGTATGACGGTACCTTTGCCATGACCTCGCCTGAAGGAGATGTAAATTTTGACGGATTATTGCATTTCAAGCAACCACTATCGGGGAAATTCACCGCTCAGGTACATCATTTCAATCCCAATGCATTGGGACTGATAGACGATTGGAAAGGACAGACTGTAGACTGTGAAATAAAAGCAGACGTAGGTGTTCTCATTGGTAGTGCATTGCAAGGCGAATTGACCGTCAACGACCTGGTTCTCACTTCTTCTGAACGGCAGTTGCGCCTTAACCATCTTGCCATCGTATCAACGGGTAAAGACAAGTTGTCGCTCACTACTGATTTCTGCGAAGCCGAAGCCCGCGGCGACTTAAACCTGAACACCCTTCCAGAGAGTCTTTTTGGCATCTTAGCCGACAAGATTCCCACTTTGCCCGGATTGATAGGCAAAAGTACACAGAACAAAGGACGTCACCTTTCACTATCGGCACGACTTGAAGACAGCGATTGGTATCGACAGATGTTGAAATTGCCCATCACATTACACCAACCCATGAAGATTGAGATGGAATTGGACGAATCGGCACACTCATTGGACATGTCGATGGACTTGCCCGACTTCACCTATTCCGACAACCATTTTGGACATGCATTGGTTGATATGGTGACGGTGGACGACACCCTTAAATGCACTGCAAATTTACAGAAGGTAAATGAAGGTGGCAAAAGCATCGACTTTGGCGTCAATGCCATGGCCATCAACAACGCTCTTCACGCGAATATTGATGTGGACACCCATGGCGGCAAACGGGCCATGCGCGGATTGTTGTCGACCAGCACACAATTTTTCCGTTCCGACGACGGGGTTCCCACAGCCCATATCGTCATTCACAACTCACGTCTGTTCGTTGGAGATGAAGAGTGGCGTATACAACCAGCCGACATCCTCTATTCAAAGAACGGTCTGTTGGTTGATAACCTTGCGTTGACAAACCATGGTCAACATATAATCGTTAACGGCATGATACGTCCCAACAGCAATGACACACTGTCTGTTGACATCAACCATGTCGACATGGAATACATGTCATCGTTGATGGGCGTCAAAAACATTTCTTTCGGTGGTATTGCCACAGGCCAAATACATGCCTATTCCCTCTATAGCGATCCCAGCGCCGATGGTGTGCTAAAAGTGGACAATTTTACTTTCGTCGATGGGCACATGGGCGATCTTTCTGCCTCACTGAACTGGAAAAAAAGCGCCAATAAACTGATGATAGGTGCGCTCATTGACAATGGTACTGAATCCAAGACGTATGTTGACGGCCATATTGGTTTCTCTCCTTCAGAGTTGAACCTCAACATCCACACTCAGGGTACACCCCTCTCGTTCATTGAGCACTATTGTCCCTTCATGACCGATGTTCAAGCCCGTAGCACTGGATTGGTGCGCGTGTTGGGCACGTTTAAGGATCCCGATTTGGAAGGATTGGCCGTGGTAAACGGTCCAATTACTCTCAAAAACCTTAACACCACCTACCTTTTTAAAAACGACACCATATCTCTAAGTCCTGGTCAGATATTATTTGAAAGAGACACTGTTTATGATAAAGGCGGCCACCCAGCCTTCATCAGCGGTATTGTCAACCATGATAAATTAGGGCCGTTTACCACTGACATACAAATACATGCCGACAATGCCTTGGTATACGATTATCCAACAATGGGAAACAACCATTTCTGCGGAACGATTTATGCCACGGGCGATTGTCATATCAAGACAAGAAGCGGCGAGGTGAACATAGATGTTGAAGCAACGCCAGGAGCCAACACGCTTTTCGTTTATGACGCCAGCAGTCCTGACGCCATCAGCAATCAAAGTTTCATCCAGTGGAACGATATCACCCCTCGCACCGACACCCTATTGGTTGCACGTGACGTTATCCCCCAAGAGGCTACGATTGATAATAAGCCCAACATGCCAGCCAATCTTCACATGAACCTATTGGTGAATGCCAACACGAATGCCACCCTTCGTGTGTTAATGAACGAAGAGAGTGGCGACTACATCGATTTGCTCGGCAATGGCGTACTCCGTATTTCCTATTTCAACAAAGGAGCCTTTAATATCTTTGGCAACTATGTGGTTGACCATGGTATTTACAAGATGACCATCCAGAATGTGCTTTCGAAAGATTTCCAATTCCAAGAGGGAGGAACCATAGCCTTCGGCGGTAATCCTTTCCGTTCTAACCTGGACTTGAAAGCCCTTTACACTGTCAATGGTGTTTCTCTATCCGACCTGAACATCAGTCGTAATTTTGCCACGAACAATATTCGTGTGAACTGTATCATGAACATCGGGGGTACGATGGAAGCGCCAACCGTTGACTTCGACATGGAAATGCCAACGGTGAATGCAGATGCCCAACAGATGGTGCGTAGTTTGGTGAACAGCGAAGAAGAGTTGAACCAACAGGTTATCTACCTGTTGACCATCGGTCGTTTTTATTCACAAAGTGGCAATAATGCTGTTGAGGAGAGCACACAGAGTCAGACGAGTCTGGCGATGCAAAGTTTGCTAAGCGGCACTATCAGTCAGCAGATTAACAATGTGCTCAGCAATGTGCTCAACAATAACAATTGGAACTTTGGTGCAAACATCTCCACTGGTGATGAAGGTTGGAACAACGCGGAATACGAAGGTATTTTGAGCGGCCGACTGATGAACAATCGCTTGCTCATCAATGGACAGTTCGGATATCGCGATAACAGCAACGCCACCTCAAGTTTTATCGGTGACTTTGATGTGCGATACCTTCTTTTTCCCAATGGCAACTTGTCTGTTCGAGTGTATAACCAAACCAATGACCGCTATTTCACCAAGAACAGTCTGAATACCCAAGGCGTGGGCCTTATCATGAAGAAAGATTTCAATGGGTGGCGAGACCTCTTTGGTGTCAAGAAGAAGAAAAAGAAAACGAAGAAAGAATCAAATGATAAACAAGACCCATGAGAATAAAAAAGCACATAATCATCTTGTTTTTCCTTCTATCCATACCCTGTATCATCATGGCCCAAACACAAGATATCGAACTGAGAATTGTAGAGACAAGTGACGTTCACGGGAGTTTTTTCCCATACGATTTCATCAATCGAACGCCGAAGAAAGGCACACTGTCACGTGTTATGACCTACGTGAAAGAACTAAGGGAAACTTATGGTGACCGTCTCATACTGTTGGAAAATGGGGACATCCTTCAAGGACAACCCACCTGTTACTACACCAATTATGTAAAGCCCGAATTGCCAAATCTGGCAGCCGAAGTGGTGAACTATATGGGTTATGACGCACAGGTGTTCGGCAATCATGATGTGGAAACGGGGCATGCTGTTTACGACAAATGGATTAGTGAATTAAAGTGTCCCGTATTGGGAGCCAACATCATCGACACGACGACGAATGAACCTTATGTGCGCCCCTATACCATCATTGAACGTGAAGGTGTCAAAATGGCTGTTCTCGGTCTGCTCACACCCGCTATTCCAAATTGGTTGAACGAAGAACTGTGGAAAGGACTGAGGTTCGATGAGTTGGTGTCAACGGCGCGAAAATGGGTAGAACATATTCAGCGTAAGGAACATCCCGATATCATCATTGGTCTGTTCCATTCCGGACGCGAAGGAGGGATAACGACAGACAGCTACGTTGAGGATGCCTCATTGCGTGTGGCTCGCGAAGTCGAAGGTTTCGACGTGGTATTTTATGGACATGACCACACCAAGCATAATGACCTGGTGCGCAGTCCCTCCGGCAAAAGCGTGGTTTGTCTTGACCCTTCCTGCGATGCGCTGATGGTGGCAGATGTCACCCTAAACCTTCGTATCGATAACCCCAATACACCACAACGTAACGTGGCATTTGTCAAGGCAAGAGGTATATTGGTTTCCGTTGAGCCTATGGATGTGGATGCAGATTTCGTTCGACATTTCCAACCCGCCATCGACAGCGTGAAGGCGTATGTAGACCGTGAGATTGGTATTTTCGACTGTCCGGTATATACTCGCGACAGCTATTTCGGCAGTTCTCCTTTCACCGACCTTATACATGATCTGCAGTTGGAACTTACAGGAGCCGATATTTCCTTCAACGCTCCGCTCACGTTCGACACGCGTATCGAAGCGGGTCCTATCCATGTGAGCGATTTATTCAATCTGTATAAATATGAGAATCAAGTGTATGTACTTCGAATGACTGGTGAGGAAATCCGTCGTCATTTAGAGTTTAGTTACGACCAATGGGTGACTACGATGCAATCTCCCGACGATCATATTATGTTGATGAACGATGGCAGTGAAGATGACCGCCAACGCTTTGCCTTCAAGAATCTGGCTTTCAATTTCGACAGTGCTGCCGGTATCGACTATGAGGTAGATGTCACGAAACCCGACGGGCAGAAGGTTCGCATTCTCAGAATGAGTAACGGCGAGCCTTTTGATGAAAGTAAATGGTATCTAGTGGCAATGAACAGCTACCGTGGCAACGGTGGTGGCGAATTGTTGACGAAAGGAGCGGGTATTCCCCATCATGAAATACCAAGCCGCATCATCTTTCAAAGTGATAAGGATGAACGTTTTTATCTTTTGCAATATATTCAAAAAGTAGGCAGACTATGTCCCCAAGCCCGTAACAACTGGCATTTCGTTCCCCGTAAATGGACCGACGCCGCCATTGAACGAGACAAAGCATTGCTATTCGGAAAGAAATGAAAGAAACATATTGGTTCGTATTTTGCAAGTCTGACTTGTTGTTGATAAAAGACACAAATGGTCAGTTGTGTATTCCTTTATCAGAGGAGTCCCCTACCCTTGTTCAACCCTGGCAAAGGATTCATGAGATGCCTCCAATGGAAGGAATACCTGTAAAGGCATATGCCATCGACAGTCCTATAACAGGTAATGACGACATGGTAATGTGTGGCTTGCGCAAATCCTTTTACCTCATTCCTGCCAACCATTACTTGATGGCTGGGAAATGTCAGGAGATATTGTATTGGGATCAGAACACTCGTTATTGTGGCATCTGTGGCGGAAGAATGCAGATGAACACCAACATCTCAAAACGTTGTGAGTCATGTGGCAAAGAGATATGGCCGCAATTGGCCACAGCCGTCATTTGTCTCATTTACCGTGGAGATGAAGTGATGATGGTAAGGGCGCGAAACTTCCGTGGCGATTTCTATGGCTTGGTCGCAGGTTTCGTTGAGACGGGTGAGACCTTGGAAGAAGCTGTGGAACGAGAGATTGCCGAGGAAGTGGGATTACGAGTGAAAAACATCCGCTATTATGGCAGTCAGCCATGGCCTTATCCCAGCGGATTGATGGTTGGCTTTTATGCCGAATATGATGGAGGGAGTGTTCACTTGCAACATTCCGAGCTATCCTCTGGTGGTTGGTTCCGCTACGACAACCTCCCTACCCTGCCAGAGCCACTTTCCATCGCACGCAAACTGATTGACCACTGGTTGGAAAGTGGACGCAAGCCATAACTTAATTTCTCTCTTTCACCAAGGAATAGAGTTCCGACAACTCGGCACGCGATACACCCAATGCCACTGCTTGGTCAAGGTCTTCCTTGGCCAAGCTTTTTTTCCCGAGGGTGATACGGATAATGGCCCTGTTGAGATAGTATTGAGCTTCAGCAGGGTCAAGACGTATGGCCTCTGAAAAATCGTATTCCGCTACATCGTAGAGGTTTCTATCTTTTTCCATACCCGCCCGTGCGGCATAAGCCACAGCATTGTCAGGATACATCTCTACCAAACGGTTCATTATGTCCATGGCTTCCGTGGGATGATGGTCCCTGTCGTTGAGCAATGCTAACCCCAACAGTCCTTCAAAATGAGTAGGTTGCATACGCAATAACGATTCATAATCGGAACGAGCAAAGCCATAATTGCCCAATTGGGTATAGGCATAAGCACGATAGAAAAAAGCAGTTGCATTCTCGCCTTTTTTCAGGATGAACGTATATTCATCCACGGCATAGTTCCATTGCTCAAGAAGCAAGTTAACGGCAGCTTTGCGAAACCTCAGATCCATATCGTTGGGATGACGGTCTATCTGCTGTATAAGAATCGACAGCGAGTCACGCCACTCTTGGTTCGACTGTGCTTTGGCCATCGTGGAAAAGCACAGAGAAAGGATGAAGGCAATTATGCAGTTCTTCATGCCGTTTCATTCTTTATATAATCAACAATCCACTTGCCCACCTCCTTCGTGCCATAATAAGGAGCTCCTTCTACCTGAATCTCCGGAGTTCGGACATTGGCATCGAGGCTGGCATTCACAGCCTGTCGTATGCAGCGGCCTTCGTCAAGGAGTCCGAAATGCTCATACAGCATGGCAACAGAAAGAATCTGTGCCAATGGGTTGGCAATATTCTGTCCGGTGGCTTGCGGCCATGAACCATGCACAGGCTCGAAAAGCGGCGTGTGTTCGCCGGTGGAAGCAGAGGGAAGGAGTCCCATGGAACCGGATATGCAACTGCCTTCATCAGTAAGAATGTCACCGAAAGTGTTCTCTGTCACAATAACATCGAAAAATGTGGGCTCAACAATCATGCGCATGGAAGCGTTATCAACAAACATATAGTCAACAGTGACATCAGGATATAAAGGTTCCATTTCTTGAGCCACTTGCCTCCATAAACGACTTGAAGCCAACACATTAGCTTTATCCACTACAGTGAGGTGGTTGCGGCGTTTACGAGCATATTGAAAACCCACACGAAGGATGCGTTCCACTTCTGGACGAGTATATTTATTCGTGTCGTAAGCCATGTTGTCGTCCTGATATTTCTCACCGAAATACATGCCACCCGTCAATTCACGTATACAGACAAAATCTGCACCATCCACCAGTTCCGGCCTGAGCGGACTCTTATGCAACAGGCAAGGGAATGTCTGTATGGGTCGGATATTGGCAAACAATCCCAATTTTTTACGCATGGCCAACAGCCCTTGTTCAGGCCGCACCTTGCTCGTAGGGTCATTGTCATATTTAGGGTCACCCACGGCGGCGAAGAGCACGGCGTCGGCCCACATACAAGTTTGGAACGTCTCTTCTGGGAATGGGTCACCCACTTTGTCAATGGCATCAGCTCCGCAGATGGCATCCTTGTATTCTACTTGGTGTCCGAACTTGTCGGCCACAGCATTCATGACGGCAATACCCTGTTGCATGATTTCCGGTCCTATGCCATCGCCAGCCAACACGGCTATTTTAAGATATTTCATGATTGTACTATTTATAAAAATGTAACGTAGGATACGTGCTAATTATTGTTTTCCTCAAATATATTCAACATCTTGATAGTAGCCTTGATGGCCGCCTCGGTCTGGTCGGCATCGAGGGCACGGGTACGTATGGTCTTGTCGTCATATTGCCATGTGATGACGGTTTGCACCAAGGCATCCGTACGTCCACCAGGTGGAATGGTAACAGCGTAATTCTCCAACAAGGGGAATGTGCGGTTAAGGTTTGCTTTGTATATTTTTCTCAATGCTTTGACAAAGGCATCATATTGACCATCACCCGTGGAGTCTGCCTCATATTGTCGCCCATTGATCTCCACCTTGATACTGGCTAAAGGTTTCAATCCGTAGGATGTGGTGACCATATAACTCAGCAGTATCACCTTTTCTTCTGGAGGAGTGTGCTTGAGCACGTCACTGACGATGTATGGCAGGTCTTCAGGTGTGACAATCTCTTTTCTATCGCCCAATTCTGTAATACGTTGTGTCACCTTTCGCGTCTGTTCCGGTGTCAGCTCCAGGCCCATCTCCTGCAAGTTCCTGAGGATATTTGCCCTGCCACTTGTCTTACCTAATGCATATTCACGCTTGCGACCGAACCTTTCAGGCATGAGGTCATTGCAATAAAGATTGTCTTTGTTGTCACCATCGGCATGAATGCCCGCCACCTGGGTGAAAACATTTTCACCGACGATGGGTTTGTTGGGTGCCACGGCAATGCCACTATATTCCTCTACTATTTTACTGGCCATATTGAGCTTGTCTTCACAGATATTGGTGCGAGCCTTGAAATGGTCTTTCAAGATAACCTGCACACTGGCCAAAGGAGCATTACCACAGCGTTCACCCAGACCGTTGACTGTCACGTGCAATCCTTTGGCACCGGAAAGCACTGCTGCCAGAGAGTTCGACACTGCAAGATCATAGTCGTTGTGGGCATGGAAATCAAAATGCAACGAAGGATAACGCTTCACCATTTTTCGAAAATACTCTATCACTTGCAAAGGGTTCATGATGCCGAGTGTATCAGGAAGCATGAAACGGGCAACAGGAGTTTTTGTGATGGCATCCATCAATTGATATACATATTCTGGTGAATCCTTCATACCGTTGCTCCAATCCTCAAGATAGACGTTGACTGTCATACCTTTTGACGTAGCATATTCCACACAGTCCACAACATCGGCAATGTGTTGTTCGGGTGTTTTGCCCAACTGTTGCCTGCAATGGCGCAACGACCCTTTGGCCAAGAGATTCACTGTTTTAGCACCGCAATCAGCTATCCAATCCACCGACTGGTGCCCATCGACAAACCCCAGCACTTCCACTTTGTGTAGCATGTCAATACGTGAGGCATAGCGGCAAATCATTTTCACCGCATCGGCTTCTCCTTCTGACACCCCCGCCGAACCTACTTCTATTCGGTCAACATTGAGGTCCTTCATCAATGTACGGGCAATCATGAGCTTTTCATGCGGTAGAAAAGAAACACTATTGGTCTGTTCTCCGTCACGTAGTGTGGAGTCCATGATTTCAATGAAAGGTGCTATGCGTTGATAAGCCTTTATTTGTTTTTCTTCTCCCATTCCTCAATCAGTTGTTTATTGTCGATGAGGTAGTCGATATCGTCAAGTCCATTCATCAGGCAATGTTTCTTATATTCATTAATTTCGAAATGTTCACTGTGTCCTGTGGCTAAATTGGTCACTCTTTGGTTAGGTAAGTCAACCATCACCTCACTTTTAGGATTGGCTTGTATGGTGTTGAACAACTCAGCCAAGAATTCCTCACTGACCACCACAGGAAGGACGAAATTGTTGAGTTCGTTGTTTTTATGGATGTCGGCAAAGAAAGAACTGATAACCACACGGAAACCATATCCGGCAATGGCCCACGCTGCATGTTCGCGTGACGAACCGGAACCGAAATTCTTTCCTGCCACCAATATACAACCACCATATATGGGATTGTTAAGCACAAAATCTTTTTTGGGTTCCCCGTTATTGTCATACCGCCAGTCGTAGAACAGTTTATCTCCGAAAGCCTCTTTGTCGGTAGCTTTTAGGTAACGGGCCGGTATAATCTGGTCGGTATCGACGTTCTCCAATGGCAGGGGAACGCATGTGCTGGTGATAATATCAAATTTCTGTTTCATAACTCAGAGAAATATTCTTGGGTCAGTTATTTTACCTGTTATCGCTGAGGCAGCCGCCACAAGAGGCGATGCCAGAAGTGTACGTGCTCCCGGTCCTTGTCGGCCTTCGAAATTACGGTTACTTGTCGCCACGCAATATTTACCTGCCGGTACTTTGTCGTCGTTCATGGCCAAACATGCCGAACAACCTGGCTGGCGCAGTTCAAATCCAGCTTCATGGAGAATGTCGTTTATCCCCTCGTCACATATCTGACGATAGACAGCCCAGCTTCCCGGAACAAGCCATGCTACTACATCTTCGGCTTTTGTCCTACCTTTGACAATGCTGGCAAAAGCCCTGAAATCTTCTATGCGCCCATTGGTACATGCTCCAAGGAAGACATAGTCAACAGGTTTTCCTAACAGTTGTTCGTCGGGTTCAAATCCCATGTATTTCAGTGCTTTCAGGAAAGAAGGTTTTGCCGACTCCTGGATGCTGTCGAGAGATGGAATGTTATCCGTGATGCCTATACCCATCCCGGGATTGGTACCGTAAGTGATACGTGGTTTGATATCTGCTGCATTGAATGACAATTCCTTGTCGAAAACTGCATCATCGCCACTGCGAAGGGTTTTCCAATACTCCACAGCCCTGTCCCACTCCTCACCTTTAGGAGCGAAGGGTTTATCTTTCAGATAGGCAAACGTTGTATCATCGGGTGCTACAAAGCCTCCTCGAGCACCCATCTCAATGGAGAGGTTACAGAGAGTCAGCCTACCCTCCATACTCATGTTAGTGACGACGGAACCCGCATATTCCACGAAATAGCCCGTGGCCCCCGATGTGGTTAGTTGGGCCATCAGGTATAACGCCACATCCTTGGCAACAACGCCAGGCTGTAAGGTGCCATCGATGGTGATACGCATGGATTTCGGCTTCTGTTGCAGGATACACTGTGAAGCCATGACCATCTCCACTTCAGAAGTTCCTATGCCGAAAGCTACGGCTCCCACAGCACCATGTGTCGATGTATGAGAGTCTCCGCAGACAATGGTCATCCCAGGCAGGGACAACCCTTTTTCCGGTCCTACCACATGAATAATACCATTATCGGGCGTCATCATACCATAATGCGTAAGTCCAAACTCCTTGCAGTTTCGCTCCAACGTTTCCACCTGTTTCCTTGATACAGGGTCTTCAATGGGCTTGTCTTGGTCATGGGTCGGAGTGTTATGGTCGGGCATACAGATAATCTGATTCGGTCGGAAACACTTCAGCCCTCGTGCCCTCATACCTTCAAAAGCCTGTGGAGAGGTCACCTCATGACAGTAAAGCCTGTCGATATACAGTTGTGTGGGACCGTCAGGGATATTATTCACCACATGTTTATCCCATATTTTGTCGAAAAGCGTATTCATCGTTTTCAGTTTTTGAATTTATTGATACAGTCGAGATAAGCCTCTACCGATGCCGTGACGATGTCGGTATTGGCACCGAAGCCATAGTACAGGCTACCATTATATTCCACCTGCATGTGTACCTTACCTACATCATCAGAACCTTTGGAGATAGCCTGAATGGTAAATTCCCGTATGGTCATCTTTTTCTGGATGATTTTCTTCATTGCCTTGATGGCAGCATCTACAGGACCGTTACCCGTCGAAGCCTCCTCGAATTTCTGTCCGCTGATGTCGAGGCCGATACTTGCCACACTCTTCACGCCCATGCCTGTGGTCACTTGCAGGAAGTCGAGTTTCACAGCATGCGATTCGGCAGTATCAGCACCGGCAAGCATCAGGATGTCGTCGTCGGTAATCTCTTTTTTGCTGTCGGCCAGTTTTAGGAACTTCTCGTATATTTTGTCCACTTTGGCCTCGTTTTGCACATTTACGCCCAATACGCCCAGACGGTATTTCAGTGCCGCCCGTCCTGAGCGGGCTGTCAGAACGATGGAATTTTCGTCGATGCCCACATCTTTGGGGTTCATAATTTCATAAGTTGACACATTCTTAAGCACACCGTCCTGATGAATGCCACTGGAATGTGCGAACGCATTGCGGCCTACAATCGCTTTATTAGGCTGTACGGGCATGTTCATCAACCCCGAGACCATCCTGCTGAGAGGATATATTTTCATCGTGTTGATATTCGTCTCAATATCCAGTTGCTTATGACACTTCATAATCATAGCAATCTCCTCGAGTGATGTGTTTCCCGCTCTTTCTCCGATACCGTTTACTGTCACTTCCACTTGTCGTGCCCCATTCATTACTCCGCTCAACGAATTGGCCGTTGCCATGCCGAGGTCGTTGTGACAGTGGGTGGAAATGATGGCTTTATCTATGACGTCAACATGTTCCTTCAAGTATTTAATTTTCTCTCCATATTCATCAGGCAGACAATAACCTGTCGTGTCGGGAATGTTCACCACAGTGGCACCTGCCTTGATTACCGCTTCCACCACCTTGGCAAGGTATTCATTATCGGTGCGGCCAGCGTCTTCGGCATAAAATTCCACGTCTTCCACATATTTCTTGGCATATTTAACGGCGGCAACAGCTCTTTCAATAATTTCCTCGCGTGTGGAATTGAACTTGTATTTAATGTGCAAGTCACTGGTGCCAATACCTGTATGAATGCGTTTGTGTTTGGCGTATTGAAGAGATTCTGCTGCCAGGTCGATATCTTTCTCCACGGCACGTGTCAATGCGCAAATAGTAGGCCACGTTACTGCTTTGGAAATCTCTATTACCGAATGGAAATCGCCGGGGCTGGAGATAGGGAATCCCGCTTCGATTACGTCAACGCCCAATAGTTCCAGTTGTTTGGCCACTTCAATTTTCTCCACCGTGTTAAGTTGGCATCCGGGAACCTGTTCGCCGTCGCGCAATGTGGTGTCGAAGATGTACAATTTTTCTGCCATAGTCTAAATTAAAAAACTTGACCTTTCTCACATGGAAGTGGGAAAGGTCAAGCCAGTTCAACAATTGTTATATATGCATACCTTATCACTTCCGAGGTGCTTTACGCAGTCGGATTTGTAGTGAGGCAATAATAATGTTTGTAATTGGAGTCATTGATACTGTCTTTAAAATCGCCTGCAAAATTATAACAAAAATTCTATTCCCGCAAACAAATTGCAAGAATTTTTTCAAAAATAATTACGAATTGACGTTTTTGCAACAATCTTCATTTGACTCTATCGAAGTTTTGCACAATGTCAGGATGGTCTTTCAATGACCAGGTAAGACGTTCAGAAGTAAGTTTTATTATGTCGTATGACTGTTCTTCTGAGTCACCTTCATACATTTCTTTGATAATGGTAATATGTCTACCATCTTTACTGAGGATAAATTCGCACTCATATTGACTGTCACCAGCAAACACATCATACACTTCGATAACACAATAACCCGTTCTTTCCGTTTTGGGCGTAAAAGTATAATAGACATAGCCATCACTGGCAACACCTTCATCATATACTTGTCTCCATTTTCCTGCGAGATATGCAAGGTCGAAGTCATCATCGCCACATGAGGAAAAAGAGAAAACAGACAGCATCATGAAAATGATGCTCCCAAATAACATTCTTTTCATTTTTGTCATTATTGGTTATTGATATAACGCTGTTGAGGGGTGATAAATTGTCAAAACGACTGTAATTTTGGAATATAATTATTCACAAATAACATACCCACTCTCATTCACGATTTTATCATGTTGTCCTGTGGCGAGTTGGTAAAACAACTGATAGGCAGTGCTCGATTTATCAACATCGGCACGCACGCTGGCCATCACCTCGGTCACGTAAGGATAGGAACCATTCTTGATGGTCGATTTGTCGGGCATCACACCGTTTACGCCAATTACCTGTGTACGGTCGTCATTCACAATCGTATCGTAATAGTAGAATGGCGTGTAAGCTATGCCATTTTCGTCTTGTTCAAGTTGATAATATGGAGACAACATCACGTAGCCCACCATTTCCGGCCAGTCAATCATGGTGAGACCATTCATTACGATCGTTTCCATCTTTTCCTGACTGCCAGAGTTGGCGTTGCGAATATAGGGATTGATTGTCGCATCATTACCTCCTACTTCTTGCCAGTTTCGTATCTCGCCTGTATAAATCTTCTGTATCTGTTCTATGGAGAGGTTTCGGACAGGGTTCTTGGGATTGACAATAAAAACGAATGCGTCTTTTGCCACAGGTCGTGAAAGAAGCGTAACTCCCTTTTCGTTGTCATAGGTCTGTTCATCACGACTGATGCCACGGGCTGTGATGATGATATCATTCTCACCATCTATCAGGCTGACGAAAGAGCCATGAGTATTACGGTTTTGCAAAATCTGCTGCAAGGCAGTCTTATCATCGTCTGATAGTTTATACCACAATGGAACGATTCCCCATCTTCCATCAGTTGCAAGGTGCTGAATCCATTCACACTCAATACCAAGTAATCGGCACATCAACAGGGTCCGCAGTGGTTCTGTGGAATCAGAGCCATCCATGATGGGTGAATTCTCAAGTGTAAGTGCCGTGGCAGCTGTAGGCTTTTCCAACTCGGGAACAGGGTCAACAACCACATCGGAATTCTCATCATCGCTGCCACCACATGAAGTGAACGCCAAAACTGCAAGAAATGCAAAAGCAAAACTAATTTGTTTCATTTCAATTCTAATTATATCTGTCTGTCATTTAACTAGCGTTACTAACGGAGATAACGTTCTCTTCAATTATCTTGCTCACAAGCGACATTCGTTTATTTACTCAACTGATACATTGCGTATGACAAAAGCACCCTCGCCATCGCCCTCTTTGTAGTCGAAGGTGGTGGGGATGGCGTCGAATGGTTCAAAGGTAAGCGTGAAGTCTGTGAAGAATAGTTTGCCCATAATACCTTCTGTGATTGCAGACGCTTTCAGTTTGGGATAGCTGTTCTCATCAAGCGTAATGCCATCGGCAGATGTCAATTTATATTTTTTCCCATTAGCTTCAAGATAGGAATCTTTGGCAATGCGGAACCAATAGCCCTCCTGACCATAGAATCGGAAACTGACGGTGGTTCTACAGGCATCAACATCCACCTTTTGGATAGCAAGTTGGAGGTTGGTTGTGTTATCCTGTTTGGGGCCGCTGATGGCCTCTGCCATACCCAAGAACCATCCTGCGCCATATCCTGCACCCTTCCAAAGGATGCGTTTGTCGGGCGAAATCAACACATAATAGGGTATGGCTTTTATATCGCAATAGCGATTTTCAATGTCGGCTTTGCCCATCTTTCCATCGTTCCAATTCATCCAGGCGATGCTCTTGCTGAAATCGTCCTCTTGCCAAGCAGAGGGTTTATCCCGATTGATACCGATGATTTCCAGTTTGCCTTGCATCTTATCATAGGCCTCCCTCATCTCTGGCTCTGATATGCGGCAGGGGTAGCATCCCAGGCTCCAGAAATCGAGTAGCACATATTTGCCGGTCTGACCGAGCACTTCGGCAAGGTGGTGCTTCTGCCCCTGCATATCTATCAATTCAGCATCGATGGCCTCTTCACCTACTTGCAAAATATGTGGCGGATAAACCTGAGTGTGTATTTGCGCCAATTCCTCTTCAAACCCTTTTGGCGCACGGGCGGCGGTGGATGCCTCCAATACCTTTAATTGCTCCATATCAGGGAAGTCCTTAGTATAGTTTCTTGCCATCATAGCCACTCCGTCTAACTCATCGAGCGATGCCGCATCTACCGGCAAAGAGGGAAGAATGTCCATCGTCTGTTTCAAGTATTTCATATAGACAGGCCTTTCTTCTTCCCACGGAGCATTGGCAAGACTAAGTCGTAACAACTCTGCCAGCGTGTCATAACCATATTCCGTAATACGGCTGAGTGTCTGCTGTTCGGGGAGTGGACTATCCACTTTCCACAATGGGTAGAGGCAGTCTGTACCCGTTACTTTCACTTCCACACTGGGCTTTAGCCAGATGGTCATCAGGTGGTTGGGGCATCCTTCTCCCTCAAGGAATAAATAACTCTTCGTGAGTCCCTCCACGGGAACAGTTAAGGTGAAACGTCCACCCTTCACGGTGTCATTGGCTACGCGTACATTGTCAACCGTTGACTCTGCCACCGTGCCGTCTTTCAGTGCGGGTGAATATCCCGTGATGGTTGCTGTCTTTTTCTGTGCCTGTCCCGCCATCGTGACGAGGGCAAGCAGTGTGGTGATAATGGATTGCTTGTTACATAAAATGCTCACATTCGACCATCTGCAAACAAGTTTGCATGGCTCTCTCTTAATCGCATTTTTCATATTCGTATTGTTTTATTCGTTGGCGAGAGTTTTCTCTAATGCCTCTCTGATTATTTCAAGTCTGAAACCAGAGAATGATATGGTCTTTTCTCCGTCAGGGGTATAGAAGGCATAAGTGGGATAGCCTGTTCCCTCCAACTGTTTGAAAATGGCATCCAACTGCTCTTCGGTCAGGAAATAATGCTCGCCAGAAATGTCGGCAATGTATTTTTTCCATTCCTCAAAATTCGAAGTATTCGAGGTGAGATAGACATATACGATGTCCTTGTCGCTTAGTTCTTCTTTGAGCGGTTTCATCTTCTCATGCCCAAGTTTGCAGGGGCCACACCATGTGGCCCAGATGTCGATGAGGATGGTCTTGCCCTTGTATTTGTCGAGAATGGTTTGCAGGATTTTTTCGGATGCCACGTCCGTCATGTCGAGGTAGTGGATGTTGTCGGCAAGCCCTTGTTGATTTGCAGCAACGGTCGCTTGATATTCGGCTAAATATTTGTCGTAGAGGTCGGAAAGATTCTTGTCCTCGATGAGCGGCTTCTCCAATTGTTTGGAGTCAAGCACTTGCGGCAAATAGTAGCAATAGCGGGCAAGGTCGGCATTGAATCCTCGGGCATCAGCCATTGCATAGTATTTGCTGGCTCTTGGGAATTCATTGTTGAAAACGATATTCTTCTTGTATAGATTCCCTGTGTAATTCTGAAGCACATAGTCTGTAAACTCCTTTGTTCTGGACAGGGAATCTTGTTCGCCTTCAAACATGAATAACGGGGAATATGCGAATTGTGTCAAATACTCTTTTATTGCCTTGCAATAGTTTGAGTTCTTTACCCATTTGTCGTAGTTCTCCCGTTCTTCATCACAATATCTTATCAACGTCTGCACATCGTGAATGTCTTCCTTTTTAATGGTAGGTTTCAGAGGACCATTTTCTGTGTCCTCGTCATAAGCAGACTGAAGCCAATCTTTGCCGAATTTTGCGTAATAGCCTTTGGCGCCTACAATCTTGTTATTGGCTTCGCTGTCATCGTGTAGCATATCAACTAGGACGGTAACTTCCTTACCTGGTGAGAGATATACGCACCACATTGAACTATCGATAACGATCCACACAATTTGAGGCAGGCAGATAGGGAGACTAAGACTGGCTTCACCATCATCATTTAGGTTCGTGTAGACATCCATAGGCTTTGCAGGATTCTTCAAATCAACATATTGCACTCGAATCTCCGTGTTCATTCCCTTACGATAGTTCAACGACTTGAAATGTATGGTGGCAGGCGTAGCATCGAACTTCAGTTCCGTCAATCCTTCCCCATTATCATCGGGCATGTATTCAGTAGGCACGGAAGCGGGAGGAATCGTGTAGTCCTTGTCGTGGATGCCAAACACCTTGTAGTCGCCTTTCGCCAAACCTTCCAAGAAGTCAAATTCCTTCGTATTCAAAGGCAAGGCTTTGAAATAGAGAATGAAGTCTTTCCTTCCTGTGTCGTCAAGAATAATGTAATCTCCTCCCAATGGTATGCTGTCACTTCCAATGATGCCATACTGCTTCCCATTTGTTTGCAGATAACTGTCTTTGCTGATTCGGAAGCCATGACCTGGTAAATGAACCATCCTGACATACATGGCTGTCTTTTCCTTCGTCATTTCCACCTTTTGGATTTCAAAATAAGGAAAGGCTGAATAAGCTACTGATGGGTTTTCCCATACGATTGTCTTTTTTGCTTGTCCCGTCATTGCGACGAAGGCGAGCAGTACGGTGATGATGGATTTCTTGTTCATATAATTGTTATTCGGATAACTTCAGCTACAAAAATAGGATAAACCTATAGAAATACTATCAGCTGGATTGTTAAATTGAATAAAGATGGTGAAAATCTAAAACTAGTTTTATGTTTTTTATTGAAAACAGCCATATCACCAGTTCAGTAGTTGCTCTATGGCTCCAACAACGGCACTTGGGTTAGAAGGTCTGGGAGCACTACCGGGCATAAGTTGTCCTGAAGCATCTACTAGTCGATATGAGGGAAAACCACTCACCTCCATGTATTGCTCAATGGCATACTCCAGTTCCTGGGGCAGGTTGTAATGAACGGCATTACCACTTTCAAGATGATTCTGGCTGATATAGATACGCCGTGCCTCTTCAGGAGTATTGTTACAGAAATAGAGAAAAACGACGGGCATTCCTTCAAGCATTTTCTTCAGGTTGGGAACTTTCTCCAAATCAGTCCTACAAGGGCCACACCATGTTCCCCAAAAATCCACATAAATGACATATCCACGGAAAGGGGCTATGATTCGCTCAAAAAGCGCTTGACCATCTGTAATACCCAACAGATCCTCTTCAGATACACTTTGTAATATGGGGTTCCCCTCCCCTGCTGTAGCCACCACCGTCTGCTTACGTTGATGTTCTTCCAAAAAATCCTTTATTCGTTGATTGGCCTCGTCAATAGCTTGGATGAGAAGGGGATGGCGAATCTCCTGATGGGCCAGTTCCAACACACGCGGTGAGGCGACATGACTTTTACCGTCAATATCTTTCATAAAAGTCTGTGTTTTCAAAATCTCGCGGGTAACATCGTCCAAATCAAGGGAATTGAGGACATTGATTTCAAGTGGTACATTCTTTTCACTCTGTTCCCAATCCCAATATTGTGCGATGAGCGGCTTGCCCAAAATGGGGATGATGTCGGTCTTGAAGGCTTTATTCAACGATTCATCCCCGCCTTTTCGGGCACGCAAGTCCTGGAAATCCTTTACTTTCCTTATCTCTTCGTCATTCAGTTGCACCTTACCCTCTTTGTAAAGTTGAAGAAGGAAGACATCGGGATCCGTCATCGCCTTGCTCCTAATATCCGTCATTGTCGAAATGTAGTAGCCTATATTAGTAGTGAAACCGTCACGACACATCAATGGAACCTCGGAGCGCATCCAATGCAGTGGGTTCAGTTGGTCATTGGTCTTGCTCAATAACTCACCCTGATTCTCACCACTTGCCGGCCAGCAACACTTAAGGAGCATCGGATAGGCAAACTGACTTTGTATGTCATCCTGATAGAAGGTGCAGAAACGACGGGACAGGTTCGGACGGGCAGCATAGAGGGAGTCTATCCTTGTCTGGCACATTTCCAGTCGATGACGTTGTTGTGTTATCGTGCTGTCCATTGTCAGTTTATCGGTTACCACGAAATCGGGGTGAAAGTCACCACCCAACAGTTCATTATTGAATCTGGCATATTTGCCACCCATCAGGTAGATGCGCTTACTCCCTTGCCTAACGGGAGCAGTTGAATACGGTGGGGAGGAAGATTCATCGTCGATATAAAGCAACAGTGTATCCCCTTTTTCCACAGCCAACCTACCTGAGAAAAAGTGTTCTAACGAATGTTCAAACTCATTGCGGATGCCCATGACTGTAGGACCGCACACAGGCATTTTCACATCAAAACGGCCCCGTTCGTCGATTTTCGAATATTCTACGATTTGCTTACCATTGATAAGACGGTTGATGAAAGAAACGAAACCAACCTTTTCCTTAGTCGTACGGATACAAACACGTAACGTGAAACTGCCTTCTTCGGCACGAAGGTTATTTGGCCATGCCGTCTCATCCTTGGTCGGATAGTCGGGCAGAAACGACGTCGTCAACACCGACGTCTTATATTTCTTCCCGTCAATGACGGTAGCATTCTTCTTTAGCTGTATTTCCTTATACTGTCCATCCTTTGTCAGCACCACCTGGTTTTTATCCACTTTGGCATACTCCCAATAGTCGCATTCGTAGATAGCGTAATCGTCGAACAGCCCGATAAGCCATTCACCCGTCGTATCATCACGCAAGCAAAGGTCGAGACCTGACTTTACTTGGGAGCGTCCCGCTACCACAACGAAGGCAAACAGAATGGAGATGAAGAGTCGTCTAGTCATCTTTTATTCGACGTTCAATGCTTTCTTGATGATAGGTTCCAACTCCTGGGCATCGTTAGTGGTGGAGAGGATGGTACCATCGCTATCGATGAGCAGGATTTTACCAGAGCCATTTTTGATGCCATGTTTCTCCCAGACACCGTAGCGGTCTTGGTAGTCCACGAGGCTGGGCCACGGGTACTGGTCGTGTTCCATGGCACGGCGGAAAGAGTCCATGTTCCACTCACGGGCAATGGCTACGACGGTCAGTCCGGCATCGCGGTATTTTTCATAAATGGGGATGAGAGCCTTGGCATGAGCGCGACACGGACCACACCATGAGCCCCATAGGTTGATGATGGCCATCCGTCCACGATATAGTGAGGCGACGTTAACGGTCTCTCCGTCGGTTGTTGCGGCTTCGTAATCGTCAAAGTAAGGCTGTCCTGGTTGCAGAAGGAGCCCTCGTTCTTTTAAGGCGATGCGGTGGTGTGCGGGATGCTCTGGGAAGAGGTGTTCATAAATCTGGTGGTATTCGTCAAGATAAGGCTGTGCCTTGTTGATATCATCGTATGTGTAGAGCATTCTCGCCTCCAGATAGAGCAACCCGTAGAGCATCGGATGGTCGACTTTGTAAGCTTTCGTCCATGCATCTACCAGTGCATGGAGCGAATCATTCGCCAGTACCAATTTGCGAGCCTCGAGCGAAAAAGCACTCTTGTCGTGCATCATAGAGTCTCTTCGTGCATAGATAGTTTCAAGGGCGTGGACGTGGTCGGGATTGGCACGATCATACTTTTCGCGCTCCTCCATCAAGCGTCTGTACGCCTCGGAATAGACGAGGTCATCATCATATAAGGAGTCGAGTTTGTGCTCTATCGTCTCTGCCTCTTTCCCGAAAAGGTCTTTGGACATACGTTGCATCGTCAGCCACTTCTCTTGCTCAGGACCTCCAGCGGTAACTTCCAGACATGCACGATCGCCTTCCGGCGTAACAGTAATGCGCACCGTGTCGTTCTCCACAAGGAAGAGAGCGAAACGTCCGCCCTGCCAACGGTCTTCTACCATTTCGTACATCTCCGTCGTGTCGGCTGCGATGTCGAGGGAGAAATGTCCGTCCTCGACGTTTACCGCCGTCCATTTTGCGTCATCATTTTCAGTTGTACCTAGCTGTGAGATGTAGAAAGTCTGACGCTCCACGCCGTCGTCTACAGTCCCGACGACATGGCATTTGATTTGTCCTTTCCCCGCCATTGCGACGAGAGCAAACAGGGAGATTACAAATCCCCGTAAACTGGTAATGATAATTTGGTTGTTCTTTTTCATAACGTCTTTTTCTGTTTATAACGGGCAGTGCCGACTTCACGTCGGCAGCTGCCCAAAATAACGAGTGAGTTTTACAACTCATGCCACAAAATTATGGTAAACAACATGAAATACAATCAGAGAATCCGACAAATTGAATGCTGAAGGGTAAAATCTAAAACTATTTTTATGTTTTTGCTTCTCTACTTCTCAAAAACTGGATATAAAACTGTCTTTTATCCGTTAACTGAGATTTCTTTGCGAATTTTACTTAGGTAGACGGGGGTGATATTTAGAAACGAAGCGATGGCAGCCAAGGGTAGATGTTCCACAATACCAGGACAGCGGTGAAGCAACAGCTCGTATCGTTCTCGTGGTGAAGCACGATGAAAGTCCATATAACGGGCACGTGCCTGATTAAGCAGATGCTCTGCTATGAGCGCGCGCATTTCCATCATCTTCATGTTCTGTTGAAACAGTTGTGTCATTTGTTCTTTACTAACTTGGAAAACGCGGCTGGGCATCATCGCCTCGATCGTCGTCTGGGACGGTGTGCCGTTGACGCAACTTGGATAGTCACCCACAAATTCACCCTCAAACGAGAACCATGTGATGTGGTCAAGGTTATCGCTGATACCTCGTTTCATGTACTTGAAACATCCACTTTCCACGAAGCCGAACGACGAGGAGGGTTCATCCTCACATTCAAATTGTCCCCCCTTCATATAACTGACAATCTTCCCCTCACGCTCGCAAAAGTCGCGTAGCAAACTCATGTCAATGCTATTGATGCCGAATTTCTGTTCCATAGTTGTTTGTATTCTTCCTCTACTATTTATACACGTAAAGACGAGAAAGATTGCATCCAACGCTGTTAAATCTTCTTAACTCATAGCAAAAACCATGGAAGATGGCGTTCTTGATGGCCTGTTGTACTTCACTTGAAATGATGAAGCAGGTAAAGTAGTAATGCCATTGAACGCCAAGGATAGTTATTGTTTTAATGAGAGACTTGTTTTATAAACGGTCTTTTTCAGCATTACCGGCACCCGTTCCCTTGTATTTTGACGGAGTGACATTGAAGCGGTAGCGTATTGAGAGTGTGACACAGCGTGAGTCGTTGTCTTCCATTTTTTGGAACATCATACGATTACTATAGAGAGTACAATGATTGATGCCACCATTGAAGAGGTCGTTACCTGTCAACTTAACATTGAGACAGTGATGGAAAAAGTCTTTACTGACACTAAGCGAAAGCATGGGATTGGTGCTGTCAACCCACATATTCGAGCCTGTATTGCCATGGGTGTGCATGTTGAAGTCGGCTTGCAGCAGCCACTCGTGGGGCAGCATGACGATGTTACCCAGTTGCAGGGAAAGCATAGGATGGTTGCAACTTTTCTTCTGACCTAAGAACGTACTTGCAAGCCACGGCTTCATCAACGACACGTTGTATTGTGGAGTCCACGTTATCTTGTCGCTTAATTTGACGTTCTTCTGGGCACCAAGCGTGACGGTGAGCCAGTCGGCGTGGTCGTAGTTTTTGCTGGTGACAAGGTTCACCTTTGAGTCGTCCTCCATGCTTTGCGCCTCGGAGATGATGGGGTCGACGCAATGCGAGTAGTTTGCCATCATATAGAGCCACTTCCACATCACCATTGCGTTCAAGTTGTGGTATTTGACAGGCATCAGATAAGGATTACCCGTCTGACGGTTCAGGCGATTCTCATAGACGACATCGCTGCTCAACAGCCAGTAAGCTGGGCGTGAGGTGCGCTTGGCGTAGCTGAAGGAAAGTTGTAGATTCTTGGCTGACGTCGATACAGATACGGACGGGAAGAAATCATCGTAGGTACGGCACTGCTCATCGCGTCGCTGTCCACTGACGAAATACTCCGACTTCACGTGTTCGTAGCGAATTCCTGCCGAGAGTTGAAAGCGACCCAGCTGTTGGCGTAGTTCCATGAAGGGCGCAATGTTGCTCTCGTGCTGTTCATTGTTGCTATTAGCAATGTATCCCTCCTGATTGTCGAATCTGCTGCGCCAGCGCGTATTGGTGTATTCCTCACCAATCTCTATCTGACCTTTCCACAGTGGATGGGTGACGTAAAGTTTCTCAGCAAACATCTTGCTGCGCGTCTGGCTCTCGGTATTCACATCGCGGTCTTCGTACTCGGTACTGAGTTCCTGCTGCTGATTGACACTCTGCTGCTTGCGGGAAGTATAGTCGGCATTGAAGTCGATGCTGAGTTGTCCCACCTTGCCCGTATAGTAGAGATTGATCTGATGCGTGGGCGCGTTCTTGTCACGCCGGACACTACTGTTTTGCAAGTGGTCGTATGGCTTTCCGTCGGCCAGCAAATCATCATCATATTCGCTGCGCGTCTTCACATAGTCGTATGTGTTCTGATAGAACCCGCCGAAGGAGTGATTGTCGTTGATCTGGTAGTTGAAGCCGAATCGTCCTTCGAAGTAGGGATTGCGTGCTATAGCATGCTGTCGGTTGGTAATAGTCCACAGCGTGTCGGCAAAGACGGTCTGCTCGAACTCGCCACGACTCCATCTTTTGTTATAGGCCCCGAAGAGATTGGCAAAGAGTTCCAAACCGCCTGTGCGGTAGCTCAGGTTGACGCGCTCGTTATTGGCATAGCCGTGTCCCTTGCGGCTCCACGAGCTCAGTTCCACGCCCAGACCTTCGCCAGTTGTCCGCTTGGTGCGAATGACAATGACGGCATTGACCGTGGCATCATAGCGGGCACCTGGATTTTGGATGACCTCCACGCTGCGGATGTTGTCCGATTGGACATTCTTCAGTTCAGTCAGGTCGGTCAGTTTACGGTTGTTCAGATAGATGAGTGGTGCACCTTTGCCTAAGATTTCGTAGCCCTCACCCCGTTTGGCAATCATCGGCACACGTGTGAGCACATCCTCTGCCGTGCCGAGCCGCTCCATCACCGTTCCCTCCACATTCATGACCAATGAATTCCCTTGCAACTGAACCTTAGGCCGTTCTCCTTTCACCACTAATCCATTGATGACATGTGCTTCCGGCATTAACTGAATGGTTCCTGCTTGTTTATTGTTGCATAAGCGATAGGTCGTCTTGTAGCCAACAAAGGATATGCGGGCGATGACAGGTTGCTGCTCACATGGCACCACAAAAAGCCCACTTTCATTAGTCACACCACCTGTTATCAATGTTGAGTCCAAAGGTGAGAGCAACGCCACATTGGCGTATGCCACCGGCTGTCCGTCGTTGTCAACTACCCTACCCTTATAGCGTGAGGTTGTCTTCTGCACACATTCTACAACGATATCTGAATCGCGTACCTCCATGCGGATAGGATAAAAGCCAATCATCTGGCGTATGGCCTCAGGGATTGTCTTTCGGTGTATATAAGTGGTCACACGAAAGTCTTCCAGTTCGTTATAGAGAAAACTGATGGAATAGTCTTTCGACAGGCCGTTCAACTGCCGCAAGGCATCGCTGATGGACACATCATGATATTGCCGTGTGACACGTTGGGCATAGGACAGGCAAACAACACAACAGCAAAGGAAAGAGAATAGTATGCGCTTCATGTTACTCCACGGTTATCCTATTATCATTCAATTCTATCTTGACACTTTCAAACTGGTTCAGCCTATTCAATACATGTTCAAGTGTTTCCTCATGCCTCCACTCAAAAAAGAAACGGAGTTGTCGTACCTCGTCGTTTAGAAACTCCACATCGACTTGATAATAAGCGGCTATCTCTGAAAGCATCCTATCCAACGAAATATTGTCGAAAGTAATAGATTCTGTTGTCGGGACTGTATCCGTTTTCAGCGTGTCAACAATAACAGAAGAAACGTTATTATTTATTGTGGTCGTTGGTTCTGGTTCTACCTTTTCCTGTGCGTCTTTTGTCGGTTCTTGGCGACTAAAGGAGCGTACTATGTGAATTGCGGCAAAAGCCACACCGGCTATAAAAAGAAAACCGATGATGCTTGCTGCAATCCTGAAAGGAAGTCTTTCCTTCCAATTCGTGAGCAAACGAGGCTGGCAGGATTGCTTATCGTAATCCTCTTCTTTGTCGAGTGCGTCCAGTTCATCACCGTGCTCTGCCGCAAATGCTGCCCATTCCTCATCTTCTGAAATAGCCTCTTCATCCACATCTTGCTTGGCGAGTGCTTGCTTCACCAGGGCAAGATGACGTATCATGTCAGCCAACTCCGGGTCATCGGCAAGCAACTTTCTTAGTTGCTCGTCGGTATAGTTTTCTGGATGTTCCTGCATGGCAAGCAGGAGCCTAATTTTTTCTTGCTTTTCCATCATGGGGTATCGTTTTGCTGATTATGGAAATATTTTTTCATCTGTTGAAGAGATTGCGACAGGTGGTTGTACACCGTGACTTTGCTGATGCCCGTTGCCAGAGCCACTTCCTCGTATGTCATCTCCCGAAGGAAACGCAACCGGAAAATCTTTTGAGTAAGTGGAGGCAAACTGTTGATGAATAGCTGTATTTCCTCCTTGTGGTCTTCATTAATATTGTATGCCCTTTGGTCTTGTTTCTGCTCTTCCAAGAACAATTTCTCCACTCTTTCCCGCACGGATTTATGGTTGATAACATCCCGACAACGGTTACGTACGCTGGTCATCAGGTATCCTTCTATCTTGTCATCATCAGGATATAACCTGCCCCTGAGCAGACGGGTAAAGACCTCACTCACCACGTCCTTGCTCTCGTCGGCGTCATAGAGTATCGTCTTTGCCAGACGGTACATCATGGTATAATACCGACGATATATCGATTCAAACTTTAATCGGTCCATACATTACTATGACGGTTCAGTGGGATAAAAAACTAAGTAAACTGATTAGTTTTTTGGAAAAAAGTAAGCGGTAGATATATTTTTATGACAAACCATCCCTTTCTGTGTATTTCTGTGATTTCCGTGAGAGAATAAGGATGGGACCGTGATTTACAAACCACCCCTGCCCCCTCCTTTTAAAGGAGGGGGAAAATATGTCTGATTTGGAAAAGGAGGGGAGAAATATGTCTGATTTGGAAATGGAGGGGAGTGAAGATGCCTTTGGGAAAGGAGGAAGAATTATCTTTTCATGGCTGCCTTTACCTGGTCGGCTATACTGCGCATACCTTTAACGGAGGGATGGCCATTCTGCTTATCGATGTCGTGCAATTCGATACAAGGAACGTTGTAATGACGGCAAATCTGCCGGCATGATTCTGAGATGTCATCACGCAGTTCACTGTTCAGGATGAAATAGATATCAACATTCGGATAGCGGCGTATCATGTGGTTGAGCATATAGGCCATCGCCGGACGGAAAGTGTAAAAATCACTTTTTCGCCAATTGTCGTATTTATACTCGCCTACCGGTTCACCTGCCCAACTGTCGTTGGTGGCACCGAAAATAAAGATGATATCGGGTGTGCCGAGGTTGTCCATTCGAGTAAGAAACGAACGTTCGAAATAGTCATTGCCATCGTATCCTTGGTAGCCTATGGTAGAGCCACTGTATGAATTATTGATACAAAACTTATAGCCACTTTCCTTGATAACCTGCCACCACCATGTCTGTGTAACATCACTGACATCCACCTTGTTGCCATTCTCTTCGTAATACCACATCTCGTTGGTCTTGGGGGTCACGTAACCCTCGAAAGTGGAATAGGAATCGCCCAAAATGGACACAGATTGAGCTTGTGTAAACACAACATACAGCGACAATGCCAATATGCATAATATTTTTTTCATATGTTTTTAAGCTTGTGAGTTTTTAAGTTTATGAGTCTGAATTCTCCCTCCCAGTATCCATCCCCCTCCCTTTGGGAGGGCCGGGGTGGGGTCTCTTGCCCCTTTAATATGGTGCTACGCCGTCACCATCAGGCATAGGGCCAAGAGGATCGGGATCTGGGTCTGGGTCACCATCATTCATTCGTGAACCTATGAACTCGCCACCCACATTAGGAGCCACATACGCCTCTTCAGGATTGGCAAAACGAGTAAATTCGCCCTTGAAGTTGAGCAGAACATCGCCAACGGCACCCTTTCTGTGTTTGGCAATGATGATTTGTGCCATACCACGCAGGTCGTTATTGTTACCATCAGTATAGATATGATAGTATTCGGGACGGTGAACGAAGAGCACCATATCGGCATCCTGTTCAATAGCACCCGACTCGCGCAGGTCGCTCAACTGCGGACGTTTGCCTTCGATGCCTTCACGGTTTTCCACGGTACGGTTCAACTGTGACAATGCCAAGATGGGGATGTCAAGTTCCTTAGCCAGTCCCTTGAGAGAACGGCTGATAGTGGACACCTCTTCCTGACGATTGCCGAATTTAGTACCTGTGGCATTCATTAGCTGCAAGTAGTCAATCATGATGAGTTTCACCCCTTTCTCACGAACAAGTCGACGCGCTTTTGTACGTAACTCAAAGATGGACAATGCCGCGGTGTCGTCGATATACAATGGCTTACCATATAATTTGCGTATGTTCTTGTCTAACCGCTGCCATTCTGCGTCGTTGAGTTGTCCATTCATTATTTTACTTCCTGTTATCTCGCATACGTTGGATATCAGACGGTTGGCAAGTTGTACCTTGTTCATTTCCAAGGAAAAGAAAGCAATGGGAACATTATAGTCGACAACGATATTCTTGGCGATGGAAAGAGCAAACGATGTCTTACCCATGGCAGGGCGACCGGCAATGATGACCAAGTCGCTAGGTTGCCAGCCGGAGGTGATATCATCGAGCTTGGTAAAACCACTGGGAACACCTGTGAGTCCTCCTTTACTTCCCGCAGCAATCATGATTTTTTCCTGCGCCTCAGTGATGATGGGATCAATCTGAGTATAGTCCTGTCTCATGTTTTTCTGTGACAGTTCAAAGAGCTTGCTTTCCGCTTCTTGCATCAAATCGTCGACATCCACTGACTCGTCGAAAGCTTTAGTCTCGATGACACTGGCAAAGGAGATTAATTGGCGGGCAAGAAATTTTTGCGCCAAAATGCGTGAATGGAACTCGATGTGGGCGGAAGAGACGACATGTTGCGATAGCTCAACAATATATACCGCTCCTCCCACGTCTTCCAGCGTGCCCTCTTTTTTCAGTTGTTCAACAACTGTGGTGATGTCAACCGCTTTTTCTTCCATGTTCAACGATTGGATGGCATGGTAGATGTACTCGTGGCGTTTTTCGTAAAATGTCTCAGGGCGAAGAATCTCGCTCACAACGGTAAAAGCATCATGGTCAATCATCAAGGCACCTAACACCAACCGTTCTATCTCTATGGCCTGCGGTTGTAGATGGCCGTAGCCCGTGTCGATGGTTCCTTTTGGGATATTTCTTGAAGAATTTCTGTTTGTATTTCTATTGTCGTTTGGCATGGCTGTTGGTTTATTATATGAAGAATTAGGTGCAAAAGTAAGAAAAAAAAACGATATTGTTTTCATCGAGCCAAGGATTCTCAATTTTTTTTGGCTATATATTTTTTTTCATTATCTTTGCAAAAAAAAGTATGATTGTCTTTCCTTGTGCCAAAATCAATCTTGGTCTCAATGTTGTATCAAAACGTTCCGACGGCTACCATGACTTGCAGACCGTGTTTCACCCCATCCCGCTCTATGATGCTTTGGAAGTGCTGACGATGGACGACGGATTCCCTTCGGCCTCACCCTGCGACCTTCTTGTGAGCGGCATGGAATTGGATGGAAACAATAGTGACAATTTGGTGGTTCGTGCCTACAATCTTTTGGCCAATGATTTCAAACTTCCTCGCGTTCATATACATTTATATAAAAATATACCTTCTCAGGCTGGTTTGGGTGGAGGCTCCAGCGATGCAGCGTTTATGATAAAATTGCTTGATGAGAAATTCAAGCTTGACATGGGCCTTGCAGAGATGGAACGTTATGCCGCCCGTCTGGGTGCTGACTGTCCATTCTTCATCAGTGCTGAGCCATCATATGCCACTGGCATCGGTGATGAACTCTCACCTGTGGATGCACATGGCAGTCTCACAGGCTACCACTTGTTGGTGGTCAAACCACCAGTTGCAGTGTCTACGCGTGAAGCCTATGCCGCCATCAAACCACGTATGCCCAAAAAGACATGCCGTGAGATTGTCCACCAACCTATTGCAACATGGCGCGACGAGTTGACCAACGATTTCGAAGAATCTGTGTTTGCTAAGCTGCCTGAATTGGCTGAAATCAAAGACAAGCTCTATGACTTAGGGGCTGTCTATGCCCAAATGAGTGGCAGTGGCAGTGCGCTGTTCGGTATCTATAACAGGAAACCGACATACGACAAATCTCTCTTCGCAGGATGCCAAGTATATCAGATGTGCATGTGATACAAGGGTAGGACTTGGTACGCATCCGTTGATTTGGCACGGTATTTGCTTGTTAGAAGAGGTAATTATGAAAGTAAACGAATGAACAATGTTAAATTTTCACGGGAAGTAACGGAGCTGTTTGCCTACAGCCGTGAAGAAGCATCCCGTTTATATAGTACAAGTGTGGCACCCGAGCATCTGTTGATTGCCATCCTGCGTGGCGACGAAAGCGACATAAATGGCTTTTTCCAACAGATGAACGTAGATATAGCCACGCTCAAACAGGATTTGGAGCAGCGTGTAAGACGCCAAGAACAATCCGTCACCACCAATGCCCGTGAGCTGGTGATGAACGAAGATGCCAGCAATGTGATGCGTCGTGCTATTCTCGAAGCCTCGCTTCACCATAGCATGGAAGTCGAGGTGAAACATATTCTGCTTGCCATCCTGCATGATCAGATGTCTAACGGAGCCAAGGAATTGTTGGAAAAGACAGCGGTGACTTACGACAATGCTGTCCGCTATTTCCAAGAAGCACATAGTCCGGCTAGTGAAAACAATTCTCCTATGGACAGTTTGGGCATAGATGAACCAGAAGATGGGGAATTCTTGGAAGGCGACGGCAATACTCATGGTAGTAGTGTCGAAGTTCAGAACCCGTCTTCTTCGGGAAACACTCCTGTTCTTGACAATTTCTCTCATGACCTTACCAAAGCTGCTCGCGAGCATGCTCTCGACCCCGTGGTGGGGCGTGAAGAGGAGATGTTTCGTGTGACGGAGATTCTCTGTCGGAGGAAGAAAAACAATCCTGTGCTTATCGGTGAACCCGGCGTGGGAAAGAGTGCCATCGTAGAAGGTCTTGCCCAAATGATTGTCGAGCGCAAGACGTCACCGTTACTCTTCAACAAAAGACTGGTGAGTTTGGACATGGCATCGGTGGTGGCTGGCACAAAATACAGAGGTCAGTTTGAGGAACGCATCAAAGCCATCCTCAACGAATTGGAACAACATTCCGAAATTATCGTCTTCATGGACGAGATACACACCATCATAGGAGCTGGTTCGGCACCTGGTTCGATGGATGCTGCCAACATGCTCAAGCCTGCATTGTCAAGGGGCAGAATACAGTGCATCGGGGCGACCACACTCGATGAATACCGCAAGAGCATCGAGAAAGATGGTGCTTTGGAACGTCGATTCCAAAAAGTGCTTGTTGAGCCGACCACCAGTGATGAAACACTACAGATATTGCAAAATATCAAGGGCCGATATGAAGACCACCACCATGTGGCATATACCGATGAAGCCCTCCGTGCTTGTGTCAAGTTGACAGAGCGCTATATCACCGATCGCGCCTTCCCAGACAAGGCTATCGATGCACTGGACGAGGTGGGTGCCAAAGTACACCTAAAGCATGTACATATGCCGCCTGAGATTGGAGAGATGGAGAAGGAAATCGTTGAGGTGAAGAAGAAGAAAAACGAGGCGGTGAAGAATCAAAACTTCGAGTTGGCTGCTAGCTATCGTGACCGTCAAAGTAAGCTGGAAAGTCAGCTGAAGAAACTAAATGAAGAATGGACACATGGAAGCAAAGGTGACCGAGAAACCGTGTCGGAGTCGGACGTTGCCGATGTCGTGTCAGTCATGAGTGGCGTTCCTTTACAGCGTCTTGAGGAATCGGAGGGTTCACGTCTGCGCAATATGGCTACTGTGCTCAAGCAGAAGGTGATAGCCCAAGATGCAGCTATTGACAAGATGGTGAAAGCCATCCAGCGTAACCGCATTGGATTGAAAGATCCCAATCACCCTATCGGCGTTTTCATGTTCCTGGGTCCTACGGGCGTTGGTAAGACTTATCTGGCCAAGCAACTGGCTGAATATATGTTTGGCAGTGCGGATGACCTGATACGTGTCGATATGAGCGAATATACCGAAGCATTCAACGTTTCGCGATTGGTGGGTTCGCCTCCTGGATATGTGGGCTACGATGAAGGTGGCCAACTGACGGAAAAAGTGCGTCGACACCCCTACTCTATCGTCCTGCTCGACGAGATAGAGAAAGCTCATGGCAATGTGTTCAACCTCTTGCTGCAAGTGCTGGATGAAGGACGCCTCACCGATGGAAACGGCAGACTCGTTGATTTCCGCAACACCATAGTCATCATGACATCGAATGCCGGTACACGCCAATTGAAGGAGTTTGGCCGTGGTGTAGGTTTCAATGCGGGTAGTTTTGGCATTGACATGAACGACAGTGATCGTGACCGCGCCCGTTCCATCATTCAGAAAAGTCTGAGCCGACAGTTTGCCCCTGAATTCCTCAACCGTCTTGACGAAATCATCATGTTCGACCAATTGGATATGGAAGCCATCAAACGTATAGTCGACATAGAATTGGCAAGCTTGAGCAAACGCATGGAAGAACTTGGCGTTACATTGCATCTGACAGATGCCGCCAAGGAATTCTTGGCAAAAAAAGGCTATGACGTTCAATTTGGTGCCCGTCCTTTGAAACGAGCCTTGCAAAATCATGTGGAAGACAAAGTGTGTGAGTTGCTCCTTGAAGACAACCCATTGCAAGGGCAAGTGAAGGTGGATGTGTCGGAAGACGGCAGCCAGCTAACATTCACGCCCTATGAATAATCACGAAGACGCCCTTGTGGCGTCTTTTGTTTTCAATAACGTATCATCATTATGACTGGAGAATTTATATTACGTTTATTCATCGCCGCCCTTTTGGGAGGGTTGATTGGTCTGGAACGAGAGTATAGGGCCAAAGAGGCTGGTTTCCGCACCCATTTTCTTGTTGCAATGGGCAGCGCCTTATTTATGCTGCTCTCGCAATATGGCTTTGAGGGAATATTGTCTTCTGGACAGAGTGTGCGTTTGGATCCATCACGCATAGCCGCTCAAGTAGTTTCCGGTATTGGTTTCATCGGTGCTGGAACCATTATTTTTCACAAACATATTGTCAGGGGGTTGACTACCGCTGCGGGTCTGTGGGTTACATCAGCTATTGGTATGGCCACGGGAGCCGGTCTTTTTGCACTTTCCATCATGGGTACAATCTTGGTCCTTCTCTGTCTGGAAGCCATGCATGTCATTATGGGCAGGGTTGGCAACAGAAATGTATTCCTAAAAGTATCCGCAACTAGTCCAAAGGATGTACAGGATTTGTTGAATCGTTTCAAAGAATGGGACGTGGTAATTGACTCCTTTAAACAAGAGGAAAGCACAGAAGAAAGCGAGCGACGTTATATCGTTTCAGTAGATCTGAACATGAAGCGTCGACAATATGAGAACCACCTTTACGACATGCTCCAAACCGACGATTCCATTCAAGTGTTGGAGTTGGTGTGATATATGTGGTAAGAAGAAGTGAGTGGTGAGAGGTGAAGAAATAAAAAACGGGGCGGAAATTTCCGCCCCGTTTTTATTGGGAATCACCTGATTACTCTTTGTCGAGCAGGATGTTCATCATTTCACAAGCAGCCTTCGCCACAGATGTACCCGGGCCGAAGATTGCTGCCACACCCGCCTTGTAGAGGTAGTCGTAGTCTTGTGCGGGGATAACACCGCCGGCGATAACCATGATGTCTTCACGACCGAGCTTCTTCAATTCTTCTATCAATTGAGGAATCAAGGTCTTATGACCTGCAGCCAGTGAAGAGGCACCGACGATATGCACGTCGTTCTCCACAGCCTCGCGAGCTGCTTCCGCCGGAGTCTGGAACAAAGGTCCCATATCTACGTCGAAGCCACAGTCAGCATAGCCCGTAGCCACCACCTTGGCACCACGGTCATGACCGTCCTGTCCCATCTTAGCCACGAAAATACGCGGCCTTCTACCTTCTTTCTTGGCAAACTCTTCAGTGAGTTCACATGCTTTCTCGAAATCCGAGTCGTTTTTGCTTTCTGATGAATACACGCCTGAAATGGTTCTGATTACTGCTTTATAACGGCCCACGATTTCCTCGCAGGCATCACTAATCTCACCCAAGGTACAGCGCAAACCGGCAGCCTTGACGGCGAGAGCGAGCAAGTTGTTTTCGGACTTCTTTCCTTCGTTGAACTCCTTAACACATTGGGTAATCTCGGCAAGAGCTGCCTTGCATGCTGCTTCGTCGCGTTTGCTGCGCACCTCTGCCAAGCTCTCTTCCTGCTGTTTGCGCACTGCAGTATTGTCCACTTCGAGGATATCGATGGGATCCTCATGCTCCAGACGATACTTGTTCGTACCAACGATGGTCTGAACACCCGAGTCAATACGCGCCTGAGTGCGTGCGGCAGCTTCCTCGATACGCATCTTGGGCAGACCAGTCTCAATAGCCTTGGCCATACCACCGAGTTTCTCGATTTCCTGGATATGCTCCCATGCCTTGTGAACCAACTCATTAGTCAACGTCTCCACATAATAGGAACCGGCCCAGGGGTCAATCTGCTTGCACACCTTGGTCTCATTCTGTATGTAAATCTGTGTGTTACGAGCGATACGCGCGGAGAAGTCCGTCGGCAAAGCAATGGCCTCGTCGAGTGCGTTGGTGTGCAGTGACTGGGTGTGACCCAAGACGGCTGCCATAGCCTCGATACACGTACGGCCCACATTGTTGAACGGGTCTTGCTCGGTGAGCGACCAACCAGAGGTCTGGCTATGTGTACGCAAAGCCATTGACTTCGGATCTTTGGCACCGAAACTCTTCACTATCTTAGCCCAGAGCAGACGACCAGCCCTCATCTTGGCTATCTCCATGAAGTGATTCATACCGATGGCCCAGAAGAAGGACAGACGAGGTGCAAACTTGTCGACAGGAATGCCCGCATTCACACCTGTGCGCAGGTAATCCATACCGTCGGCCAAGGTATAGGCCAATTCGATATCAGCCGTGGCACCTGCTTCCTGCATGTGATAGCCGGAGATAGAGATAGAGTTGAACTTCGGCATGAACTGCGAGGTGTACTCGAAGATATCGGCAATAATCTTCATAGAGAATGCCGGCGGATAGATGTAAGTGTTACGCACCATGAACTCCTTGAGGATATCGTTCTGGATGGTACCAGCCATCTCTTCGAGTTTGGCTCCCTGCTCCAATCCGGCATTGATATAGAAAGCCAGAATGGGCAGCACGGCTCCATTCATGGTCATCGACACCGACATCTTGTTCAAGGGAATACCAGCAAACAACACCTTCATGTTCTCCAACGAACAGATAGACACACCAGCCTTACCAACATCGCCCACCACACGGGCATTGTCGGGGTCGTATCCACGGTGTGTGGGAAGGTCGAAAGCCACGGAGAGGCCTTTCTGTCCTGAAGCCAAGTTACGGCGATAGAAAGCATTGGACTCTTCTGCAGTGGAGAATCCTGCATACTGACGGATGGTCCAAGGACGGAAAGGATACATCATGGAATAAGGACCACGGAGGAACGGAGGAATACCGGCAGCAAAGTCCAAGTGTTCCATGCCTTCCAGGTCTTCCTTGGTGTATACAGGCCTGACATTGATATGTTCAGGTGTCTTCCAGTTAGGCTCAATGTTATTAGACTTAAGCCATTCTGTTCCATTGACAGGCTTGATGCCTGCATAAATATCTATGTTATTGAAATTCTTTCTCATGACTGTAAATCTAACATCATTAAATACCTAATTTCTCATTATACTCTTTCAGCGTTTGCAACACATTGCAGCGAACATGAACAAAGTTCTCGATGCCGGCGGCTTTCAAGTCATCCATGCATGCAGGAGCACCAGCCACCACGAACATGGCACGGCCATCAAGGTACTTGAACGCGGGAATAGCATATTCGGCATATTCATCATCGCTGGAGCAGAGCACCACGATGTCGGCTTTTGCCTCAAGGGCAGCGTCAACACCTTCTTCCACGGTCTTGAAACCGAGGTTGTCAATCACCTTATAGCCAGCACAAGCGAGGAAGTTGCAGGAGAACTGCGCACGAGCCTGACGCATGGCAAGGTTGCCAATGGTCAGCATGAAAGCGACAGGAGTCTTGGCCTTCTCAGTATGGATACGCAGCTCTTCAAAGTCAGCTGCCAGACGGGAACTCTCAATTTTCTTGAATTCACCACATTCGTCATCCTTATGATGACAACAGCATTTCTTGTCAAGAGCCTCTTTTCCATCGGATTTCTCCGTGAAGTTGGGGAATTGGTTGGTTCCCAAAAGGAATTCCTTCCGCTTAGCCGCATCTTCATGGCGTTTGGCGTTGGTGGCATTGATGACATCCTGGACGGTGCCCTTTTTAGCAGCTTCGAGGAATCCGCCCTCTTCTTCCACCTTGAGGAACAATTTCCATCCCTCTTCGGCAAGACTGTTGGTGAGATGCTCGATATAATAGGAGCCGGCTCCCGCATCGACTATCTGACCGAAATGGCACTCCTCTTTAAGCAGGAGCTGTTGGTTACGGGCGATACGCTCCGAGAAATCCGAAGGAATTTCGTAAGGAGCATCGAACGGTGTTACCACCATGGAATGGATGCCACCCAATGCAGCACTCATAGCCTCGGTCTGGCTTCTCAGCAGGTTGACATAGCTGTCGAAGAGTGTCTGGTTATACTTCGACGTAATGGCATTGACCACCATCTGGCAGGAATTGTCGTCTTTGGGCTCATACTGTTTGACAATTTGTGCCCATAACAGTCGCGCAGCGCGGAATTTTGCCAGTTCCATGAAATAGTTTTCAGAAACGCCCATGTTGAACTTGATTTTGTTAGCAGCCAAGTCAACATCCACGCCAGCATCAGTCATTTGCTGCAAATACTCATTGCCCCATGCCAAGGCATAGCCCAATTCCTGGGCGATGTATGCACCAGCATTGTTGAGCGCAACGGTGTTGACAGCGATGCAGCGGAACTGAGGATAATCTTTGAAAGCATCTACAAGTTGGGGAGCCACTTGAATCAACGCTTCCACGTTCTTCCCTTTCATGACAATCTTCTCGATGGGGTCGAAATCGATGGAGCCGACCACCTTGGCCTTGTCATAGCCTTTCTTCTCAAAATACTCAACGAGAATCTGTGCCAGTTCCAGTGTGTGACGTTTGCATGTGGAGAAATTCACCTCGACAATATCACAAAGGATGTTGTCTAACAATGTTTCAATAAACTCCTTGCTAACCTTGTCGCCAGGAATGTGGAAGCCCAGAGAATCGATACCTTTGTTCAGAATGTCCAGCGCCTTGGCGTTGGCTTCTTTGGCATCTGCAGCAAAGATCTCTTGCCTGACATACCAATTGTTGTTGTCTTTTTTGTTACCTCTGACAAAAGGAAATTCGCCGGGCAGCGCATCGGGTGTCTTCAATTTCAACACATCTTCCCTACGGTAAAAGGGTTGGACGTTGAAACCCTCATTCGTTCTCCATACGAGTTTTTTGTTGAAGTCGGCACCTTTCAAGTCAACTTGTATTTTGTCAAGCCATTCTTGTGTTGTTGGAGCCAGAAACTCGTTGAAGAGTCTTTCTTTGTTGTTTGACATAGTGTATTAAAATAAGTTATAAAAAATCCTTTTTCAAAAAATGACAGTTCGGATTAAATTGACATGCAAAGATATTGAATTTTTCCTAATTATCGAAATAAAAGCGGAGAAAAAGAATTGGTAACGTGAAAAAAAACAAATCTTACTATATTTCAGAAAAAAATTGCTCAAAAATATGTAAAATGCGCAATTATTTAAGTAATTTTGCACCGATTTTTTCATATTATGGAGTGGCTTACTGATTTATTTACAAATACCGAGTCTGTTGCTCATATCGCGATCTTGTACGCGGTAGTGATAGCCATCGGCGTCTATTTGGGGAAAATAAAATTTTTCGGGGTCTCTTTAGGTGTGACTTTCGTATTATTTGCAGGTATCTTAGCGGGGCATTTGCATTTTACGGCACCTAATGCGATTTTGAATTTCTGTCAGGATTTCGGTCTCATCCTGTTTGTCTTCATGATAGGTATTCAGGTAGGTCCTGGTTTCTTTGCCAGTTTCAAGAAAGGCGGTGTGTCACTGAATATCATGGCATCTTGTCTGATATTGTTGAACATCGCTGTGATGTTTGCCTGTTATTTTCTCTTCTTCGATACATCGAACCCCGTCAACCTGCCAATGTTGATAGGCACCATGTATGGTGCCGTCACCAACACGCCAGGTTTAGGTGCCGCCTCGGAGGCTCTTACTTCAGTATTTCCAGACGATGTGCCACAGATAGCATCGGGTTACGCCTGTGCCTATCCTTTGGGTGTGGTGGGTATTATCTGCGCTACCATTGCTGTAAGGTATATCTCCCGTATCCGCCTGGAAGCAGAAGAGCGTCAGTTGGAAGAAGAGGAAGCGGCTAACCCTCACGAAAAGCCATACAAGATGCACCTGCGAGTGACCAACATCTATTTAGCTGGCCGTACCTTGTTGCAAATCAGTGAATTCCTGAATCGTGATTTTGTGTGCTCACGCATCTTGCATGATGGTCAGGTGAGCATCCCCAACCGCAATACTATCTTTGAAATTGGTGATGAGCTGTTGGTAGTGTGTGCCGAAGCTGATTCCGAGCCTATCAAGGCATTTATCGGTCCAGAGATTGAGGCAGACTGGAACGCTGAGATGGAAAAACAGCCTATGGTGTCGCGCCGTATTGTTGTCACCCGCCCATCCATGAACGGCAAGACCTTGGGTAAGATGCATTTCTCCAGCCTCTGGGGTGTCAATGTTACCCGTATCACACGTCATGGCATGGACATGTTTGCAGGTCGCAACCACCATTTCCATATAGGCGACCGTGTGATGGTTGTCGGTCCCGAAGACAATGTGAACCGTGTAGCAGAGATGATGGGTAATTCAGTGAAACGCCTTGATGCCCCTAACATTGCCACGATCTTCGTAGGTATCCTTGTTGGTATCATATTTGGAAGCCTTCCTTTTGCCATTCCCGGTATGCCCGTGCCCTTGCGTTTAGGTATCGCCGGTGGTCCGCTCATTATTGCCATCTTGATAGGTCGTTTCGGCTACAGGGTGAAACTGGTTACCTACACGACGACTAGTGCCAACATGATGTTGCGTGAGATAGGATTGGTGCTCTTCTTGGCCAGCGTGGGTATCAAGGCTGGCGCCGGTTTCTGGGATACCGTTGTGCAAGGAGACGGCTTGAAATATGTATATTCGGGTTTCCTTATTACAGTAATACCTATTTTAATAATAGGCCCTCTCGTACGCTATTTCTACAAGTTTAACTATTTCACCATCATGGGTATGCTGGCCGGCTCCTATACCGACCCGCCCGCTTTGGCATACGCCAATCAGGTGTGCAGCAAGGAGGCTCCAGCTGTGGGCTATTCCACGGTCTATCCTCTGAGCATGTTCTTGAGGATTTTCACCGCTCAGCTGTTGGTGTTGTTCTTCTGTGGATGAATAATCATAGCAATCAATATAGAATAGTTTTCTGAATGAAACGTTTATCTTTGACATTCGCACTTCTGCTCTCATGTTCCATGCTGATGTTGGGACAAGGAGCCAAAAACATTCAAATAAACGAAGTGCTGACCGACAATGTCACCAGTATCCAAGATGAGTTTGGCAACCATCAGGCGTGGGTGGAACTATCAAACACGGCATATTCCACTTATAATGTCCGTGGTATGTATCTCACTACTGACAGAAGTGTGTTGGACAATTCGCTTTCAGCCCCTGCGCGTATCGCCAAGATGGTGCTCATTCCCAACAACGAAAAACGGACAAGTTTGTCGGCGAGGCAGCATCTATTGTTCTTTTTCAACAGCAATCCTTCCAAAGGCGGCCTTCATCTGTCTCTCAAGGTGGAATCGGGCAAGCCCCTTTGGGTAGCCTTGTACGACGGTAACGGCGTTGACTTGATTGATTCCGTCAGTGTACCTGTATTACCCAAGGATTGTTCCTATGCACGCAGCCACGACGGTTCTTCTGATTGGGTGATAAAAGCCGTTGATGCCGTGACTCCGGGCATTGAGAATTTCATTCAGGTGGAAGAGACTAAGGTGGCCAAAATTAAACGCGAAGACCCCCACGGCTTTGGCATCACCGTCCTTTCCATGGGTGTCGTTTTCTCCTGTCTCGCCTTATTGTTTATCTTCTTCACCCTCTTTGGTATCTATATGAAGCATAAGCAAGCCATTAAAGAGGCTATCGACAAACAACCATTGAAGACAGTCACCAAGATGGGCGGAGACGTAGTTGACCTTGGGCACAAGGCCAATGTGGTGTTGAAGGACGGACTGCGCACAAAAGGCATCGACAAGGAGATTTACATAGCCGTCATCTCCATGGCCCTGAAACAATATATGGACGATGTGCATGATGTGGAAAGCGGCATCATCACCATTCGCCCCAAGCAGACAAAATGGACCAGAATATAAACAAGCAAACAATATAATCATTATGAGCAAGTATCAATATACAGTAGAAGGTGTCGACTACGACGTTGAAATAGTAGAGATTGAAGATAACTTGGCCAAGGTGACGGTCAATGGCATACCCTTTGATGTGGAGTTAAAGCAAGCAGTCAAACCCACCCAGAGCCATGTACGTAAACCTGTTGTAGCTCCTCAGCCTGCAGCAGTAGAAACCAAAACCGCCGAGAAGCCCGCCGCTAAAGCGGCAGTTCCGGCTGGTGCAGGTTCCAAGATTACGGCCCCGTTGCCTGGTACCATCACTGAGTTGAAGGTGAAAGAGGGTGACACCGTGAAAGTCGGCGACACCGTCATCATTCTGGAAGCCATGAAGATGCAGAATAATATCGAGTCGGAATATTCAGGCACTGTAACCTCTGTGCTTGTCAATCGTGGCGATACGGTTATGGAAGGTTCAGTGCTATTAACCATAGGATAATCATAGACAATGGGATTTACAGATTTCATCATCAACAACTTCAACGAATTCTTGTCGTTCACAGGATTCGCCAATGCCACCGTACCTAATCTCATCATGATTGTGGTGGGTGCGATATTCATCTGGTTGGCCATCCGCAAGGATTTTGAGCCTTTGTTGCTCGTACCCATTGGCTTAGGCATTATCTTAGGTAACATTCCTTTCAAGGCAGATGCCGGTTTGGAAATAGGTCTATATGAGGACAATTCGGTGTTGAATATCTTCTACCAAGGAGTACGTCAGGGATGGTATCCACCCTTGGTGTTTCTTGGCATCGGTGCCATGACCGATTTCTCAGCCCTCATCAGTAATCCAAAGTTGATATTGATTGGTGCTTCCGCCCAGTTTGGTGTATTCGGTGCTTATATGGTGGCTTTGGCCTTGGGCTTCGAGCCCAACCAAGCAGCTGGTATCGCCATTATCGGTGGTGCCGACGGTCCTACGGCAATCTTCCTGTCATCAAAACTAAGCCCTAACTTGATGGGTGCCATTGCTGTATGTGCCTATTCGTATATGGCCTTGGTTCCTGTCATCCAGCCGCCCCTCATGCGTCTGTTGACCACCAAGAAAGAGCGTGTTATCCACATGCCGCCGGTTCGCAATGTGAGTCAGACAGAACGTATTCTCTTTCCCATCATTGGTCTGTTGCTGACAACTTTCCTTGTGCCTTCAGGCTTGCCATTGTTGGGTATGTTGTTTTTCGGTAACCTGTTGAAGGAGAGTGGAAAGACCACCCGTCTGGCCAAGACTGCCGGTTCGGCTTTGAACGATATTGTCGTTATGCTGTTGGGCCTCACCGTAGGTTGCTCCACCCAGGCCAGCGAGTTCCTGACCTTGAACACCATCAAGATTTTCTTCCTGGGAGCCATGGCCTTCATCATTGCCAGTACCAGTGGTATCTTATTTGTCAAGGTGATGAATCTGTTCCTACCAAAGGGGAAGAAAATCAACCCGCTTATCGGTAACGCCGGTGTGAGTGCCGTGCCCATGAGTGCGCGTATATCCAACAATATCGGTTTGGAATACGACCGTCACAACTTCCTCTTGATGCACGCTATGGGACCCAATGTGGCAGGTGTCATTGGTTCGGCTGTCGCTGCCGGTGTGCTGCTGGGATTCTTCTCATAAAAAAGAGGTAAGAGGTGAGAAGTGAGGGGTGAGAGAATACCCTGAAAATCAAATACAAATAAGGCGGCCATCACGATTTCGTGATGGCCGCTTAATATATTACAAGAAGTTTATTACACGGACTATTCTCTCACCCCTTACCTCTCACTTCTCATCCCTCTATCTCACCACAAACTTCTTGCCGTTCTTGATGTAAATACCTTTGGAGAGCGTTTGTACACGTTGTCCGGCAAGGTTATAGATGGCGCCGTCTTCAGCTTGTGTGATGAAGGGAGTGTTGATGTCTGTTGTCCTTGGCACAGGATTAACAGAACAGCCCCAGAACACTGTAGGAGTCAGTTCAACCTCAGTTCCATCTTTCTTGATAAGTGCTGCCTCACGCAAGGTGGCTGTACAAGCACCCACTAAAGTCTGCAGGGTGATGCGTTGTGTGGTGGCTCCCATGGAAGAATCGAATTCAATGAGAGACTCAATTCCCGTAAGTGGTTTATAACCTTCAGGTGAACTATAAATTTTCACTTGCAGTTTGTCTATTGCCGATTCGTCAGCCATGACGACCTTGATACCTGTATAGTCAGCCAATCTGATAGCGCTGCCACTGTAAAGGTTTAGTTCCTGCCAATCGCCATTATACACTACTTCATAGTCGAACTGTACATCATTTACGTCTGGATAAACGCCTTGGAAGTCCTCGCCATGATATGCCTTTGCTATCTTCTCGGCCAAATCGGGCTGGTTGAATGCCGGAATGGAGCGAGCCCAACCGTCGGAAAGCCCCATCCAATAGAAAGTGGCAATGTTGTTTGCCTTCATCGTCTTGACTAAGTAATCGCAAAAATTGAGCATCGTGGTCCTACGGATGTCATAGTCGGTCTTACCTTCTCCCGCATCGACATTGCTGGTACCCCACTCACCGAGAATGACAGGTCCACCCTTGGATACAAGATATGTTTTCACTTTATTCACAATGTCGTTCACCTCTGATTTAGCATTGCTGAGGTTCTGAATGTTCGGGTATGCATGTACCTCGAAAGCGATATGTCCACTCATAACATCCGTGGGCATGTTCAACTTTGAGAGCGGTTCGGTGAGATGTGAATTCCAGTTACCCGCACCATTAGCTGCAGCATAGGTGTTGATGATGAGGTTGCGATATGTATTGTTGCCTCCCGTAGCACGGACCGCATTGACAAAACTCTGTGCGTAGCTGTTGATGGCATTATAAGCCGACTGAGCGATAGCAGCGTCATACTGACCGGCGGCAGCGTAAGAGGCAAAACACCATGACTTCTTGATGTCGAGCATCTCATTATATCCTTCGAAGAGCAGGTGATGGTCGTAATCCTTGAATTCCTCGGCAATTTGGTGCCAGAGGGTTTCGTACCGCTGTTTCGTGTTCTGGTACACTGTTTCATCGGCAATGAGCCATGCCTGGTCGCCATTTCCCGTGTCATGGTGAACATTGAGGATGCAGTACATGCCATTGTTGATGACATAGTCGACCACCTCATGAACGCGGTTCATCCATTGTTCGGCCACCATGCCGTTGCCGTCCATCCATTTGAACCAAGTAACAGGCACACGGATGGCATTGAATCCGGCATTTTTCATCATAGTGATTAGTTCGGGAGTAGTTATTGGCTGTCCCCAACATTTTTCTTGGTCTTCCCAAGAAGAATAGGTATTTGTAGTCCAGCTGTCGAGTGTGTTGCCCAAGTTCCATCCTACGCCCATGTTTTTTACTGCGTCGGTAGCACTTTCAAAACCATCTGCATGTACGGCCAAAGGTGCCAGCATCATGGAGATAGCAATAAATAGGTATTTCATCTTCATAATTAATGGTGTGAATAGGTTAATATCTGATATTTATGGTAATATGCTGCAAATATAATGCGTTTTTTTTAGATATGGACACTATTTTCTTTTTTTTACTGGTTACGACCGTATTTCTTGAAAAAAAAGAGTAAATTTGCATGAACATCAAACTACACTCTATGAATAAATTATTATTCCTAACTATTATTTTGGCTTTTGGCGGTATGTCATGCAGGGCACAATCGTATCCCTATCAAGATGTGAACTTGTCATTTGAGCAGCGGGCTGCCGACCTGTGCTCACGTTTGACGCTTGATGAGAAAATCAGCCTGATGCAAAATGCCTCACCTGCCATTCCTCGGCTGGGCATCCCTGAATTTGAGTGGTGGAGCGAAGCATTACATGGCGTGGCGCGCAACGGTTTCGCTACAGTTTTTCCCATCACGATGGGCATGGCTGCCTCGTTTGATGAGCAGTTGGTATATGACGTGTTCAGCGCTGCAAGCGATGAGGCACGTGCCAAGAACAATGAGGCACGCCATTCGGGTCGGTTCAAACGTTACCAGGGTCTGTCGTTCTGGACACCCAACATCAATATTTTCCGTGACCCTCGTTGGGGACGTGGACAGGAGACTTACGGTGAAGACCCCTACCTCACCACACGTATGGGACTCGCAGTTGTCAGAGGGTTGCAAGGACCTACCGTTACCAAATACGCCAAGCTGCTGGCCTGTGCCAAACATTATGCCGTTCATAGTGGCCCCGAGTGGAACCGCCATGAGTTCAACGTAGAAGAAGTGCCCGCACGCGACCTATGGGAAACCTACCTGCCCGCCTTCAAGAGTTTGGTTCAAGATGGTCATGTGGCTGAAGTGATGTGCGCTTACCAACGTATTGATGGCGAGCCTTGCTGCGGCAATACCCGCTATCTCACGCAGATTCTCCGTGGCGAATGGAACTTCGACGGATTGGTGGTGAGCGACTGCGGTGCCATCAGTGATTTCTGGGTACCTGGTCGTCACGGTGTGTCGAAGGATGCCAGTAGTGCTTCGGCCATGGCTGTCCATGCGGGCACCGACGTGGAGTGCGGCAGCAATTACAGACATCTGAAAGAGGCCGTATCTGCTGGTCTCATCACCGAGGCTGAATTGGATGTCAGCGTCAGGCGGTTGTTGAAAGCCCGTTTCGAATTGGGTGACTTCGATTCCGAGGAAGAGGTGGACTGGAAACGGATACCTTCCGATGTCATCGCTTCCAAGGAACACCATCAACTTGCGTTAGAGGCCGCCCGCGAATCCATTGTCCTTTTACAGAACAATCATCAGATGTTACCTTTGAAGAAAGCGGGCCAACGGATTGTAGTCATGGGACCCAACTCCAACGACTCGATTATGCAGTGGGGAAATTATTCTGGTTATCCAACGGCAACCACCACTATTCTGAAAGGCATTCAAGAGAAATGCAGCGACGTGCGTTACGTGCAAGGTTGCGGATTAACACGCAACTTAGTGGAAAACAGCCGATATGGAGAGATTATATCCGCCAATGGCACGCACGGTCTCACTGCCACTTATTATAATGATGTTAATCTCCAAGGTGAGCCTTGCGCCACGATGCTGATGGCCTCACCCATTAACCTCTGCAATGGCGGCAACACCGTATTTGCCCCCAATGTGCCTCTGGAACATTTCAGTGCACGATATGAAGGAACATTAATTCCATCCCACGACGAGGAAGTGGTGTTCTTGGCGCGTTTCGATGATGGTGTCCGTTTGATTGTCAATGATGACACCTTAGGTGCTATCTGGAATGGGCGTGAACGCGTACAGAAAATTGAGAAGTCAATGACGGTAACCAAGGGAAAAAGATACCATATTCGATTAGACTACGTACAGAATAATGACATGGCCTTGTTGCAATTTGATATCATCCATCGGTCTGCCCCGACTGATGAAGAATTGTTGGCTGCTACCGCCGATGCCGACGTGGTCGTTTTCGTGGGCGGCATCTCACCCAGTTTGGAGGGAGAGGAAATGAAGGTTGACGAAGTAGGCTTTAAAGGTGGCGACCGCACCGATATCGAATTGCCTAAAGCACAACGTGACGTGATAGCGCTGCTTCACAACGCCGGCAAGAAGATTGTGTATGTAAACTGTTCGGGTTGTGCCATCGCCTTGGAGCCAGAAACAAAGAACACTGAAGCCATTATACAGGTGTGGTATCCAGGTGAGTCTGGCGGCAAGGCCGTGGCCGATGTTCTCTTCGGCGACTACAACCCTTCCGGCAAACTTCCTGTAACATTCTACCGCAATGTGGGTCAGTTGCCCGATTTCCTTGACTACCGCATGGCAGGACGCACCTATCGCTATTTTCTGGGTGATGCGCTGTTCCCTTTCGGCTTCGGACTGAGTTATACCACGTTCAGCCTCTCGCAACCAACATATAACAACCGCACTATCACAGTCGATGTAAAGAACACAGGTCATCGAGCAGGTTCTGAAACTGTTCAGTTATACATTAAGAAGGCTGATGACAAAGATGGCCCCATCAGGATGTTACGCGCTTTTGAGAAAGTAACCCTTCAGCCTGGAGAGGTGAAAACGCTCAACTTTTACTTAAATGGCAACACTTTGGAATGGTGGGATCCAGCTACTAACAGTATGCGTTATCTTCCTGGAGAATACGACATTTGGGTGGGAACATCTAGCAAAACTTCAGACTTGAAAAAGTTGTCATTAAAGTTCTAGTGGAAATGAAGAAAATACTTCATTTCGGCATAAAAATATACTTGTATATTTTGTTCTGCTAACGTTTTTTTGTAACTTTGCAGCATGATGGAATTAGAAAGACATATTGAATTGTTGCTGTTGCACAATGACTGTGTGATGGTACCCGGTATGGGAGGCTTTATTTCCCATTATGTGCCAGCCCGTTATGAAGAAGCAGAGAACACCTTCCTGCCTCCATACAGGTCGTTAGGTTTCAATCCTCAATTAAGCCTCAATGATTCTCTGCTGGTACAATCGTACATGGCTGTCCACGGCATCTCTTACGAAGAGGGCACAAAAATGGTAAAACATGCCGTCGACGAAGTGACAGGCATCTTGCACCATACTGGTCGTTATGAATTTGCCAGTCTTGGTGTTTTCACCATCAACGACGAGGGAAGTATTGAGTTTGAGCCCAAAGAAGCAGGTGTCCTATCCCCCACTTTGTACGGTCTCGACCTGTTCGAATTCCGCACACTTGCTAATCAAGCACGTATAGATAGTCTTTCTGAAGACGAAGAGCCATACATCCGCATTAAAGTACGTACACTGAAGACCGTTGCCTCCTCTGCAGCAGCCGTTTTCCTTGGCGTGTTGATGGTTGCCGGTACCTTCTTCGGCAGTGGTAAGAACACATTCAGCCAGGCTGGTATTGTTTCCATCAGCAAGATGTTGCCTTCTCCCACGGAAGAAAGCCAAGAACAGGACATGACCGCTCAGTTCACCACGCTGGCTCAGACACCTGCAATCACTGAGGAATCTGCTTCTGAGGAATCACCTGTCGTCAACGGCTATTCCATGGTTCTTGCTTGTAAAATCCCCAGAAGCAATGCCGAGCAATTTGCCCGTACCATCCGTGACAAAGGCTATGAGGTAGAAGTCATCGGCAGCGAAGCGGAAAGCATGGTCGTCTATGGCAACTATCCAACCGATCAGCAGGCCTACGCTGCGTTGCAACAGCTTCGTAGTGAGTCGGTCTTCGCCAATGCCTGGGTTCTCCATCGATGAAAAGAGTTAGGTGTCCTAAATGTGATTCTTTCATTACCTTTGACGAAACAAAATACGCCAAAGGACAATCGTTGGTCTTTGTTTGCCCGAACTGCAACAAGCAGTTCGGCATTCGTATGGGTGTGAACCCGCTTCGCAATGTGCAGCGTGAGGAAGATCCTGAAGCGGAAAGCAACAATGGCGTGGGTTCTTTGTTGGTGATAGAGAACGTGTTCCATTATAAGCAGGTGATACCTTTGCATATGGGCATGAACACCATCGGCCGTTACATGAAAGGCTCAAATATCACGTCGCCAATAGAGACAAACGACCCCAGTATGGATTTGCTGCACTGCAAGGTACAGGTGTCTCGTGACAAGAAAGGAAGGATACGCTATACGTTGATGGACGGTCCGAGCAACACTGGCACGTTTGTCGATAACGACATACTAGCAGACGGTGAGCGCCGTACATTGGAAGATGGCTCCCTCTTCACGATAGGAGCCACGAGTATTATTCTTAAAGTAACGATGAGTGAAGAGTGACGAGTTTTTAGTTATTTCACTTCCAACTTAGGTATTTTCACGTAGTCACCCGCCACGAAATCACTTTTCCCTTCATTTATTGCTTTGATATACGGCTCCATTTCCACGCCACCAAAATAAGTAGCGGAAATGGTCATCAAGGTTTGCCCTTGTTGCATGATGATGGCAGTATCTACTCCAACAATTTTATAAGCTCCATACCTCACGCGGTCATTAGCTTCCGTGAAGTCTTCCTTTGCCACGGGAGCAACAGCCGTTGTTGCCGTATCCGTTGGAACGTTGGTAGAAGATACAGTTAAATCGGCAGAGTTATCACCCTGCTTTGGCAACAGCACAAGTAACAGGGCAACGATGGCAGTCACAGCGCATAATGAGGCAACCAACCATTTCCAGTTCAAGCCATGTTTGGACTGTGACATGTCCATCACCGTTTTTTGTTCATTGACCGATGTATCTTCCTCAGGTGCCGTATCTGTTGTTCCGTCATTTGTAACAACAGTCTCTGAAACATTCTGTGTTTTCTCTGGTGCCGACTCCACAATCGCAACTGGCTTCGATGACGGGGTTACCACTGGTCCTTCGCCGGAGACCCGTTCTTTCTTGATTTCACCCTCTTTCAAGTCGTCGAACTGCACACCCTCTTTCAATTCTATGGGTTGAAAATGTTCAAAGGGTTTGTTAATAGCCGATTTCAGCGAATTATCAGGGGTAAACGTAACAAAACCCAAAGCTTCGGAGAGGAACAACGAACTGCTGCTCACCATTTCTTTATCCTTGCCTTTCGATGAGTTGATTTTGAATTGCCCCAACCCCTTCACTTTCACCACTTTGTCTTTGGCAAGACCATTTACTATTGCTTTGAAGAATGCAAAGGTCAGAATCTCGGCATCCTCGGCAGAACAAGACAGCAGTTGTGCCAAAAGACTATTGAAAGAGCCCGACGCCGTCTGGGCACCTTCTTTTTCGAATTCATCGGCTCCGACGGAATCATAATCAACCGCCAGTTGGGGAGGCATGAGTATTTTCTTACCATCCTTTTCCACTATGTGTTCGTATATCTTCGTTACACCGAAACGTCCGAAGCCACGGACACTCACTTCTTCCCCTTCGGAGAGCATGTGTTCAATGGTTTGCAATATACCATCGCAACAAGTCTGCGCCTCGTCGCCGTTGATTTTGGAGATGGTGGCCACCTCCTGCAAGAAATCTTTATAGTTCATAAATACAGCTATTCTTGTTCCACCTTGCCATAAAGGTCAAACTCCATGGCATCGGTAATCGTCACTTCGTAGAAATTCCCTATTGTCAGTCGTTTGTCCTTACATGGAATAAGCACTTCCGGGTCAACTTCCGGTGAGGAATATTCCGTCCTGCCGATGTAGTAATCGTTTTCTTTTTTGTCGATGATAACCCTGTATCTCTTCCCCACCATTTCCTCGTGTATCGATGCGCTGATGTCCTGTTGCAGTTGCATCAACATGTCCAACCTTCTTTCTTTTATCTTTTCTGGGATATCATCCTCATAATGTTTTGCACTATATGTCTGCTCCTCTTCAGAATAGGCGAAGGCACCCATCCTTTCAAATCTCGCCGTTTGCACGAAATCCATCAGTTCCTCGAAATCTTCTTCCGTTTCACCAGGGAATCCCACCATCAGCGTGGTGCGCAAGGCGATACCGGGCACTTTTTCCCTGATTTTGTTGAGAAGGTCATATGTCTCTTTCTTCGAAGTCTCTCTGCGCATGTTTTTGAGAACATGGTCAGATATATGTTGCAGTGCGATGTCCAAATACTTACAGACATTTTTCTTTTCCCTCATTACATCGAGCAATTCCATGGGGAAATGTGTTGGATAAGCATAGTGCAAGCGTATCCATTCCACGCCAGGAATATCAGCAATTTTAGCTACCAATTCTGCAATATGCTGTTTGCCATCTACATCAACACCATAATAGGTGAGTTCCTGGGCAATAACTTGAAATTCCTTGACCCCTTGAGCCACCAATGTCCTCACCTCATCAAGTATCTCGTCCATCGGTCTGCTTACGTGCTTTCCTGTAATAATAGGAATAGCACAATAGGCACAGTGACGGTTGCATCCCTCACTGATTTTCAGGTACGCATAATGATTTGGCGTGGTAATATGTCTATGCCAACTATTGGTGGGTGGAGTTGCAACATCTGTGTTTGATTCCGCCAAGTCATCAAGTAACTGTCCGAAGTTGAATTTACCATAGTATTTGTCCACTTGCGGTATTTCCTTCTCCAGTTCCGTCTGATAACGCTGTGACAGACAGCCCATGACGAAGAGTTTTTCTATCTCGCCTTGCTTCTTGGCTTGAGCGAGCTGTAAGATCATGTTGATGCTTTCCTCCTTGGCATCTCCTATAAATCCACATGTGTTGACAACCACAATGGGACCTGAGGGTTGGTCGCTGTCATGAAAACATGTATACCCCCGGTCCAAGAACATCTGGATGAGCCGTTCGCTGTCAACCAGGTTCTTCGAGCACCCCATGGTGATGACATCTACATGCGGTTTTTTCATGCTTTCACCTCTTCTTCAAACAAAGAGTCGACAAATTGCCTTCTGCTAAACAGTTGTAAGTCTTCCATGCCTTCGCCCAATCCGATGTATTTTACTGGCACCTTGAGTTGGTCGCTAATGCCAATGACTACCCCACCCTTGGCCGTACCATCAAGTTTGGTAATGGCCAGACTGGTAATTTGTGTTACGGCGGAGAACTGTTTAGCTTGCTCGAAGGCATTCTGGCCCGTGCTGCCATCGAGAACAAGCAGCACTTCATCAGGAGCATCGGGCAACACTTTTTTCATCACTTGCTTGATTTTCTTCAGTTCATTCATCAGGCCTACTTTGTTGTGCAATCTGCCTGCAGTATCAATAAGCACAACGTCAGCGTCGTTTGCTTTGGCAGAACTAAGCGTATCAAAGGCCACCGATGCCGGATCGGAACCCATCTGTTGTTTGATGACAGGTACCCCCACCCTTTCACCCCATATGCAGAGTTGTTCCACGGCAGCGGCGCGGAAAGTGTCAGCGGCACCGAGATATACCTTTTTGCCTGCCTGTTTGAACTGATAAGCCAGCTTTCCGATAGTCGTTGTCTTACCCACGCCATTCACACCCACCACCAATATCACGTACGGCTTATGGTCTGTAGGAAGTTCCCAATCCTCGTTGTCGTCGGAATTGTTTTCCATGAGCAAGTCAGCAATCTCCTCTTTAAGGATATTGTTAAGTTCTAAGGTTGACACATATTTGTCACGTGCTACGCGTTCCTCTATGCGTTCGATGATTTTAATGGTCGTCTCAACTCCAACATCAGAGGTAATGAGCACCTCTTCAAGGTTGTCGAGCACCTCGTCGTCTACCTTCGACTTTCCGGCGATGGCTCTTGTTATTTTACCGAATACACTCTGCTTGGTTTTTTCAAGTCCTTTGTCAAGCGTTTCCTTTTTCTTTTTGTTAAATATTCCGAAAAAAGCCATAATCTGAATTTTGATGCAAAGTTAGAAAAAATAAAAGACAAGATAATACTATTAGGTGAGAAAAATGAATTATTTTTTATTGGTGTCCGCTAAAAATGAATAACTGACAGAACACATGTCCGCAGTGCCGATAAACAGGCATTGCGGATTCGTTTTTCAAGAAGTAAGCCCCTAGTCAAAAAGTGAGCGTTCCGGTGGTACGGATTCTTCTTTTTCAA
>JAFYJN010000095.1 GCA_017538105.1 Prevotella sp.
GCTCATGCAGAGGAACCCCATGTGGTTGGCGACAATCGTGGTGATGACGGCATCCCCGTCAAGGTCGTAGGATATATGGATGGTCTTCCCCACGGTCTCTACGGTGTAATGGATGATGTCGGGAACCTGCCCGTCATCATCAGGGAAGCCTTCCTGCTCGTCCGTCTCATCCTCGTCATCGGGCGTGACATAGAAGGCCGCAATGTCCTCGGGAAGGTTACACCAAGCGCGACGGGTCGTGCCTATGGCATCCATGTTGAAATACGTGGTGCTTGTCACGTCCTCGATGACCGGATACTGGGAACCGGGCAGGTACCACTCGTATCGTTCGTCGATGACCTGGGTGAGCCTCGCGGTGTCGAGGGCGGCGGTGTCGATGTCCATGCAGACGAAGTAGGCGTCGATGGTATGTACCCTCAGCACGTTCCTGATCGTATCGTTTTCGCCAAGCACGATGGAGCCGTCGGCATCCACCCTGACCGTCGTCGTGCCGGCCTCACGGAACGGATGGTCGCCGCAGTACACCCCCTCGCACCGGAAGGGCACGGTGAGGGAGTCGCCATATACAAGGGGGAATTTCTTGGAGACCTTCTCCACGGCATAATCCCTCTTCTCCAAAATCGACTCGCGGCCGGAGAGGATGAGCGTGTCGGGTGTCGTGCGGTAATGGCTGATCCTGCCCGGTTCCATGACGGACACCACGCCCAAACTGTCCTTCATGAACATCACCTGCGACGAACCTCTGGAACCGAGTTTCTCGGAGAAGTCCCACACCTTGTCCCTTCCTCCCGAACCTGGGGAGAAATAGCGTATCCTGCTCTTCACCAGGCTGTCGGCGGACATCGGTTCCATCCCGGACAGGTTCACCTGCCCGAAGACCGGTGCCGCGCATAACATTGCCAAGGCTGAAAGCATTATGAATGTAATGAGATGGACAGTTCTTTTCATAGGCTATTTTTTTACTTTTTTCCTTTTTTACCGTTTTACCGTTTTACTTTTTTACTTTTTTACTTTTTTACCTTTTTACCTTTCGAAGTTTCCGCCGCGCCCGTCGGGGAGATGCACCTCCCCGGACGGACGGTTCTGCACTAGTAAAATCAGTCCATATAATTATATAAACCCATCCCATCCCTCCCGAAGGGAGGGTGCGAGAGAGGGTGTTAGATACTTATTAAAGGGTGATGCCGGAGTAGAAATAGAAGTCGGGGCTATAGGAGAGACGTATCTGGTAGTTTCCGGACAGGGAAGCAGGCAAATCCACGCTTGTTGCCGTTGCTTCCACGGACGTTTGCCACACCACCACGCCGGCATAGACCAGTTTGAGGGTATAGGCGACATGTGAAGTGTCTTCAAAATAAATAGTGTGGTCGTCATAGTAGATTTCTGGGATGGGCGAACGTGGTTTTTCCGGATCCATGCCACCGGGTTCATCCCAATGGATTTGCAACATGATGGGAACCGCCGTCGGCGGGATGTTCATGTTTTGCGCCATGCAAAAATTGGCACAAAACAGCGTAAGAATGAATAGTATTTTTTTCATGATAATGTGTTTTTGATTGTTTTTCGGCCAAAAATAGGAAAAAACACAATATCATCCAAATAATATCATTTCATATAATTCATTGTTTTTTAATTTGCTGAATATCAGATGTTTTTCATGGTTTTGAAACGATTTCGAAGATATTTATGCTAAACAATGAAACAATAATGACATGGCACTACCAATCCATACAAAGCCTTTCATTGAGTTCATTGGCCTTACCGTCAATGTTGAATAATTCCAGTAACAATTTCTTCTTGATATTGGAAAGAGATTGCTGACTGATGCCCATGAGATTCGCAATTTCTTTAGAGTGAAATCCCAATTTGATTAGAATGCAAATTGATTTTTCCTGTAAAGAAATACTATCTCCAGAAGATTTCATGTTTTTGGCGAAGTGGGGCATTTTTGTTTCCACTGTAGTCAGAAGTGTCTTTAATTCAGAAGGAGATAGTTTCTTGTTTACAGCGTTTTTATCGCAAATCTCCTGATAGATAACCGAATCTTCCATAGTTACACCATGGAGGGCGTTCAGTTCGGATTCTTGTTGCAAAACAATAGTGTTGAGTTGGTCTATATCTTTCTGCAACTGTTCGGCTCTCAGCGAAAGATCAACATTTTTGGATTGTATGATGTGTTTTTCAACAGTCAGAAGATGGAGCCGTTGGAGGTTATTATTGTATTTGTTTGATAATTCCTTTATGTGACGACGTGCCTTCTCCTTTCGATTACGAATGTACATAATCAATCCAAAAAGTATTAACAAAAAAAGGAAAAGGCTACTAACCAGAATGACTTTTGCTTTCCATGCCTCTGCTGTTTTCTCAAGGGCCTCCTTTTCATGGCGCGAATAGTCGTAGAGCGACTGCATGTTGAGCATGGCCTCCGAATCGCGCATGATGTTGGAGGAGTCGTTGAGGTCGTTGTAGGCGGCAGTGTACTTGATGAGAGAGTCAACGATGACTTTCTTGGAATAGAGATGGTACAGACCGCGCAGTCCGCGGACTTGGTTGTTTATATCCTTGCCCTCTGCCAATTCTTTTCGGAAATGGTATTCGGCGGAATCCAGTTGACCCACGCCAAGGTAATACTCACCGAAAAGATAATTGTAGGCTAATCGTTGTTTATGCCCTTTGGCGGTGGTATCAGGGTCAGAGCGGTAGATGTCCAGCAATTCCTTGGCCTTGGCGTAATCACCCCTCTCCAGATAGATTCGTGTGCTGGTACCCAAAACCCTTTTGGATGTGGGTATCTCCCCTATACCGATGAGTTCATGAAAAAGGCTGTCGGAAAGATACAGCACACTATCGTTGAGATTGAGGATTTTGTAACTGCCCAGCACGCCGATGCACGTGAGTATGGAATTGAGGGTGTCGTGTGCCTGCAAGAAAAGGGAAGCACCCTCCCTATATGCGGCAATGGCTTGGGTGGGATGGTATTGCCTTTGGAACAAATCGCCCATCTGCCCGTGAATCTTCGCCAACAGGGCATAGAGGGTATCACCCCCGGCGGTGGTGTCGGTCACTTCGGCGGCATGTTGGAAGGAGGCGAGGGCGGCGGGTGCCTCACCCATGTCACGATAGATGCTGCCGAGGAGGTAATGGGCATGGACACGGTCGTAGTTGGTGCCGTGGTGGTCGAAATAGTCGGTGAGTTGGCGGATGGTGTCGAGGGATAACGGTTGGTAGGCTCGGTTGAGCGAGTCCTGTTCATGGAGCAGAGTACGCATATAATCGGTGCGCCCCTCTCCACAGCCTATAAGCAGGGAGAACAATAACGGGAGTATGAGTAGTTTGCGCATAGTTATCTTTTTTTACCTTCCTTCAATCTATATAATCAAATGCTCTTAAAAATCCCACCTGCTTTCTTGCGCAAAAACCACTTCGGGGGTGATGGCGGCAGCATCTTTCTTGCTCAGTGTGCGACTCCATGACACACGCTGTCCATTGGCTCCGGGACCGCTGTTGTTGTATTCCAGATAACGGGCGGTGCGTTCGTTGTCGGCATTGTTCCAGTTGTGCCACCCAGCGGCCAAGATGTGGCGACCCAATTCGCAGTTCATGAAAAGGGTGTAGGCATAAGGGCGCCACGGACGACCCAGATACACTTTGTCTATTCCCCCATCGGCAGTCAGTCGGCAACGGTTGAACACATAACCATAACGTTGGTCCTGCGGTGTGGAGGCAGCGGTGATATATGAATTGGCCTTGCTGTGAATCTCGCAGTTCTCGAACCAAGCCGTCGATGGACCGAAGATAAAGTCGGTGGTACCTTCGATGTAACAGTCCTTGAAATACAGACGGGTGCCCGCCTTGCCGGTATATACCGTGTCCTGATGACCGAGGAAGCGGCAACCGATGAACAGCAGCCGGTCGCCCTCAGTATGGAGTGCCACGGCCTGGCCCAGACGGGCGGAGTTGTTCTCGATGGTGATATTCTTCAGCGTGATGTCGTTTCCCTCAATCTTCAGGGTGTAGGTGCGGAAGGTGCCCATCGCCTGCTCGGTGCCTGCCATGCGTATGTTCGCATGGTCGTCGAAAGTGATGATGGTCTGGTTCACATCCTCGCCCAAAACCTCAATATGGTCGATCCATGAGGGAATGATGAGCTTCTCTTTGTAAGTGCCTTTCTTCACGAAAATCACCTTGTGATAGTCCATGAAGGCGCGGCATACCTCAATGGCCTCGCCTACACTGCGGAACTGGCCCGTGCCGTCCCTGGCCACCACGATGGTGTCGGGGTTGTCATACGGATTAGCGGCATCTACACTCAGAGACACTATACAAAATAAAGTCAGGAAAAATGCTTTCATCATTCGACAGTTTTTAAGTATGTTCTCCTTCCTCTAACTTCTAAAAAACACAGGCTATTCTCTCACCTCTCACTTCTCACCCCTTACCACTATTTAATCTGCGAAATCTCCGTCAGTCCGTCAATGGTCTTCAGCTTCTCAATCACCATCTCCATATCGTCGCGGTCGTGGATACGCAGCAAGATGGTGCCCTCGAAGATGTTGTCGTCGCAGGAGATGGATATCTTGCGCATGTTCACGTTCAACTGTCCTGACAACAATTGCGCCAAATCCATCAGCAAACCGATGCGGTCGATACCCCGAATCTGGATGGTGGCATCGAAGAACAATTGCTTGTGCATGTCCCACTTCGCATCGACGATACGGTTGCCGAAACTGGTCTTCAATTTGGCGGCCACGGGGCATGAACGCTGGTGTATCTCTATGTGTTGTTTGTTGTCGATGAATCCCAAAGCATCGTCACCAGGGATGGCATGGCAGCAGGAGGGAAACACGTAACGGCGTATGGTGTTCTCGTTGATGATGATGGCTTTCTTGCGATTGAAATCTTTGGTCACCACGAACAGGGAATTCGTGTTGTCGTCACTGTCTTCTGTGTCTTTTTTCTCTTTTTTGCTGTCGCCTCCGCCCAAAAAGGGAACGTATTTACGCCAGCCCGAACTGCTGCTTTTTTTCGACAACAACATGTCGATATCTTTGTCGCCGAGAACTATTTTTTTCTGGCCAAGATTCTGAAATAGTTTTTCATGTTTCGACACATCGTGGAAGGCGCACAACTTGTCCACCACGCTTGTGGTGAGTTCCAACCCTTTGCTCTCGAGGAAGGTGCGTAACAACTCTTCACCTTGTTTTTGCAATTCGCGGCCGTCACGGCGGAGGATGGCTTGAATCTTGCCCTTGGCCTTGGCCGTGGAGGCGAAGTTAATCCATTCGGGCTGTACATGCTGGGTCTTCGAGGTGAGAATCTCCACTTGGTCGCCGCTCTGCAATTTATGGCTCAACGGCACCAATTTGTGGTTTACCTTCGCCCCGATGCAGTGGCTGCCGAGGAAAGTGTGTATCTGGAAGGCGAAATCGAGGGCGGTGCAGCCTGTGGGCATGGTCATAATCTCACCTTTGGGGGTGAATACGAAAATCTCCGAAGCAAATAGGTTGAGTTTGATGGCATCGAGGAAATCCATGGCATCGGGCTGAGGGTCGTCCAATATCTCCTTGATGGTGCGCAGCCAGTCGTTCAACTCACCTTCGTCCTCGGTGACCACGGAGCCTTCCTTGTATTTCCAGTGGGCGGCAAAACCTTGTTCGGCTATCTCGTTCATACGGTCGGAACGTATCTGTACTTCTATCCAGTTGCCTTGTTTTGACATCTGGGTAAGGTGGATGGCCTGATAACCGTTGGCTTTGGGGTTGTTCACCCAGTCGCGCATACGGTCGGGGTGCGACTTATATATCTTGTTGATGGCTACGTAAATCTGAAAACACTCGTTGATTTCGTCCTCACGGTTCTTGGGGGTGAAGATGATGCGAACAGCCAGAATGTCGTAGATTTGGTCGAATGTCACGTGTTTGTTCTGCATCTTCGTCCAGATGGAGTAGGGCGACTTCACACGGGCTTTCAGCACATATTGGATACCCATCTTGTCCAATGCGTCACGGATGGGTTCGGTAAACTGGTCGAATTGCTCGTTCAGCGATACCTCAATAGACTTGAGCTTGTTCCTGATGTTATTGTATTCCTCCGGATGCTCATAGCGGAAACTGAGGTCTTCCAACTCGTTCTTGATCTTGTTCAGACCTAAGCGGTTGGCCAAAGGGGCGTAAATATACAGGGTTTCACCAGCTATCTTGTATTGTTTGTTGGCTGGCTGGCTGGCCAACGTGCGCATGTTGTGCAGACGGTCGCATATCTTGATGAGGATAACGCGGATGTCATCGCTCATCGTGAGCAGAAGCTTTTTGAAATTCTCTGCCTGGGCCGATGCCTGCTCACCGAAAATACCTCCACTAATCTTTGTCAGGCCGTCAACAATCTGTGCTATCTTGCTGCCAAAGATGTTCTCTATGTCTTCCACCGTATAATCGGTGTCTTCCACCACGTCATGCAACAGGGCGGCGCATATACTCGTACTGCCCAGACCCATCTCGCTCGACGCTATCAGGGCAACGGCGATGGGATGCATAATATAAGGTTCGCCGGAAAGACGGCGGACACCTTTGTGGGCTTGTTTGGCGAAGTTGAAGGCCTTGGTTATCTTATCTATCTTCTTTCGGTGGGGAGAAGATAGATAAGAATTCAGGAGCTCTTGGAAAGCGTTGTTCACCAACTCTTCTTCTTGAAGGGCTCTTTCTTCTTCGGTGAGATTGTGTTCCTTGTTCATGGTTGGATGGGGTAGGGGCGTGAAGTGGGATTATTTCTTTTTCCCTTTGCCGCCAGAAGATTTGGCTCCGCCCTTGGCTGCTGGTGCTGCTGCCTGTTGCTTGCTTCCCTTGCTGCTTTTCGAGGATGCCGCGGGTGCTGCTTGTTGCTTGCTACTCTTGCCGCTCTTTGAGGATGCTGCGGGTGCTGCTGCTTGCTGTTGTTTGCCTCCCTTGCCACCTTTGGATGATGCCGCGGGTGCTGCTGCCTGCTGCTGTTTGCCTCCCTTGCCACCTTTGGATGATGCCGCGGGTGCTTCAGCCTGCTGCTGTTTGCCACCCTTGCCGCTCTTCGAGGATGCCGCTGGTGCTGCTGCCTGTTGCTTGCCTCCCTTGCCGCTCTTTGAGGATGTTGCGGGGGCTTCAGCCTGCTGTTGTTTGCTACCCTTGCCGCTCTTTGAGGATGCTGCGGGTGCCGCAGCCTGCTGCTTGCCTCCCTTGCCTCCCTTCGTGGTGGCGGGTGCTTCAGCCTGCTGTTTTCCACCTTTGCTTCCCTTGCTTCCTTTCGTGGTGGTGGGAGTTTCGGCACGATGATCTGACCGTGACTGGCTGCGCGAACTGTCGTGATAGCGGCCGTATCGGCTGCTGGAACGTTCTTGGCTGCCACCACTTCCATAACTCCTGCTACTCCTGCTTCCGCCACTTCCATAACTCATGCTGCTGCTACTGCTGCCGCTGCTATAGCGCTCTTGGCTGCTACTGCTTGCGCTGGAGGCGCTGGAACTGCTGCTGTGTTGCTCGCTGCTCTCGCTACGGTATGAGCGGCGACTGCTCGATGAACTCGACGAACGGCTCTCGCTCACCTCTACCTCGGGACGGTGGGTTAGATATTCACCGCGATGGTAGTTGTAGATGGCTTGCTCATTCTCTGCGAATTTGTTGCAAGAGGCGATGGGCATGCGCAGGATGGCTGGTTCGCTGGCTCCATTCACAATGTCGCGTCGATATTGGGGATTCAACTCGCGAAGCAGGTTGATATCAATGTCGCAGTATTGAGTTATCTGACGCATGCTCAGGTCGCGTGTCACCATGATGGTGTCGGTCTTCTCGGGCAATACGGCACTCATCGGACAGATGTTATGGTCGCAATAATAGGTCATGATGTAGTTGGCGGCAATGAACGCGGGCACATAGCCACGAGTCTCAGCGGGGAGGTATGGATATATGCGCCAATAGTCGCGGCTGCCTCCACTTCTACGGATGGCACGGTTCACATTCTCCGGACCACAGTTGTAGGCTGCCAACGCCAAGGTCCAGTCGCCGAAGATGCGGTTCAAGTCGCGCAGGTAACGAGCGGCGGCATACGAGGCACGGATGGGGTCGCGGCGGTCGTCAACCAATGAGTTCACGCGCAGGCCGTATTGTTTGCCCGTGGCAAGCATAAACTGCCACAGACCGGTGGCACCAGCACGCGACACTGCCTTGGGGTTCAGCGCCGACTCTATCACGGGAAGGTATTTCAACTCTAAAGGAACGCCATACGACTCAAGAGCTTCCTCAAAGATGGGCATATAGAAATTGGCGGCTCCCAACATGGCACTCACCTGACGGCGCAGGCGGATGGCATAGCGGTCGATGAAACGACGAACGATGTCGTTGTAAGGCATTTCAATAACAGTGCTCATGCGCTGCAGACGCTCGATATATACCTGACGGTCATAGGAGGGATTCGACGAGGCAGGTTCGCAGTCGTTGCTCATACTTAGGTAGGTCATGGCATGATAAGTGGCAAGCAGACTGTCAAGCTCGTTGTACATAGGGTTCATCGACGGGGGATATTCAATCTTCTCGTGACGGCCACGGTCGTCGGTGAACTCTATCTCTGAGTCGTCTTCGTATATCTGGGCGAATGTGCTGCATGTACTACCTAAAAGAATGCCAAATAACAATGTGCGAAATCTCTTACTCATTACTTTACTGTTGTCTTTTTTTGGGGTTGATGGTTTTCTTTTGCTTGTTCCCTTGATGAAAGGGCGTTTTTAGAATGTCAGGGCACAACGTACTCCTACACCGGTTGACTGGAAAGGAAGGTTGCGCTCCTTTGAACTGAGGACGGTCGGACCAACATGCATCGACAGGTCGTCGCTGATGTCGAAGTCGGACAATGAGGCATCGACATAGGCGTCGATGACGGAGAGGGCGTACACTCCAACGAGAATGAAGAAACTGAGGTCGCGGTAGCGACGGTAATAGTCCTTGCGTTTGCGAAACAGTTCTTTGTAGCGAGACTCGTTGGCCGATGTAATCTGTGTGCCAAGGTGCAGAAACTGGTTGTAACTCTGCGTATTGGGGTCGTTGTCCGAGATGTCCAGATAGGCTTGTGAGTAATCCTGATACATCATGTTGTTCCAACGCATGGCGTAGACGCAACCCACAAAACCGCCGTACACGATGGGCAGTTTCCAGTATTTGCGGTTGTATATCTGGCCCGCTCCCGGAAGAACAATCGCCAGCCACAATGCACGTTTGGGGTCGGGACGCCAGGTTGACCAGTCACGGCCTCCCTTCGGTCTCTTTTCCGCTGCGCTGTGGACAAAACCGCTCAACGTGCCATCGCCAATGGTGTCGGTGACAGCCATCTCGAGACTGTCGGTCTCTTGTGCATGTGCCGACATGCTGCTCAAAAAGAGGCCTGCCATGACAAGCATTAACCATATATGACGACTGGCACCCTTCACGTAACAACTATTTGAGTTTGTCGAACACGTGCATGATACGCTCCAGCTCTTCTTCATTGGAAAAGGGAATGCTTATCTTGCCCTTGCCCGTGGGTGACACGGTGAGCGACACCTTGGTCTTCAGGAAGGCACTCAGACTGTCGCGCAGCAGACCGAACTCTTTCGACATGGGCGTGCCGACAAGTTTCTTTTTGCCCAACTGCACCAGCTCGCCGTTCTTCAGCTTCTTCACCACGTCTTCCACCTGACGGACGGACCAACCGTTCTTCTGCAACTCGTCGAACACTTCCAACTGTTGCGAAGGGCTGTCCAACGAGAGCAACGCACGGGCGTGTCCCATGTCGATAGTGCGTTTCTGCAAAGCCATCTGCACTTGGGCGGGCAACTTCAGCAGACGGAGGTAATTGGCCACTGCCACACGGCTTTTGCCCACGCGCTCCGACACTTTTTCCTGTGTCATGCCATCGCTCTCCAACAGGTGGGCATACGCCAAGGCTATCTCTATGGCGTTCAGGTCCTCACGTTGTATGTTTTCTATCAGAGCCATCTCCATCACCTGTTCGTCGTCGATGGTGCGGATGTAGGCGGGTATGCTGTCGATGCTCGCCATGCGTGCCGCACGCCAACGGCGCTCACCGGCTACAATCTGGTAACGCTCGTCGCCGGTCTGGCGAAGGGTGATGGGCTGGATGATGCCTATCTGGCGAAGACTGTTGGCCAACTCCTGCAACGACTCTTCGTCGAAGTCGCGGCGGGGTTGGTTGGGATTGGCTTCTATCTGGTCTATGGGCACTTCGCTGATGGTGCTGCTGCCCTGGGTGCTCACTTCGTCGGTCGAGATGAGGGCATCCAGACCGCGACCCAATGCATGATATTTCTTTTTTGCCATTTTCTTTTAGTTTTGAATTAAGAGTTATGAGATAAGAGTAAAGAAAAATACCCAGAGGACTATTGTCCAAACTCCCAAACTCCTAAACTCCCAAACTCCTCACTTCTCACTCCTCACCTCTCACCTCTCTGTTCTTTGTTGATAATCTCCTTGGCCAGGGCCAGGTGGTTTTTGCTGCCAGTGGAGTCGGCGTCGTAGAGTATCACGGGCAGACCGTGGCTGGGACTCTCGCTTAACTTCACGTTACGCTGGATGACGGTCTTGAACACCAATTCCTGAAAATGACGTTTCACCTCGTCGTAGATTTGATTGGCCAGACGGAGGCGACTGTCGTACATTGTCAGCAGGAATCCTTCAATCTCCAAACGCGGGTTGAGTTTACTCTTGATAATCTTGATGGTGTTGAGCAATTTGCTGATGCCTTCCAGCGCAAAATATTCACACTGCACAGGAATAATCACCGAGTCGGCGGCGGTAAGGGCATTCACCGTTATCAGTCCCAGCGATGGCGAACAGTCGATAAGGATATAGTCGTAGTCGTCCTTGATGGGTTGGAGCAGACGACTCAGCACTTTCTCGCGCTCTTTCAGGTTGAGCATCTCTATCTCGGCTCCCACCAGGTCGATATGGCTGGGGATGATGTCAAGTTGTTCAATGTCGGTAGTGTAGATGGCATCGTGAACATCCACATGGTCGATGATACACTCGTAGAGGCTGCTGTCGATGTCTTGGATGTCTATGCCCAGGCCGCTCGACGCGTTGGCCTGGGGGTCACCGTCCACCACGAGCACTTTCTTCTCTAAGGTGGCCAGCGATGCTGCCAGGTTGATGGTGGTGGTGGTTTTTCCCACCCCTCCTTTTTGGTTGGCTAATGATATAATTTTTCCCATAGGGCTATTTGCTTAATAAGGGTTTTGCCAATGGATGGCAAGCACCGCTCGATGGCGGTATTTCTGTAATAATCGCATCTGAGAAAGCGAAAATCGTTTGCAAAGTTACATATTTTATGTGAGATTTTGCAGGAGAAGGATGCCGTTTAAACCTTTTTTCGTATTTTTGCACGTAAATTGACAGAATATGAAGAAAAGTAAAAAACCGTTAATTCTCATGTCCAACGACGATGGCTTTCAGGCAAAAGGCATGCGGTCTCTTGTCGACATGTTGCGCGACATGGCCGACATCATAGTGTGTGCTCCCGACGGCCCACGTTCTGGATACGCTTTGGCATTCTCTGCGAACAAACCGCTTACGCTCACCCTGCGCAGGGAAGAGCCGGGTCTGGAAGTGTGGTCGTCGAACGGTACGCCTGTCGACAGTCTTAAACTGGCGCTCAACCAGTTCTTCACCGACCGAAATCCTGACATGATTATCGCGGGTATCAACCACGGCGACAACGCGTCTGTCAACGTACACTACTCGGGCACCATGGGCGTGGCTATGGAAGGGTGTATGAAGTATATTCCATCGGTGGCATTCTCCATCTGCGACTATAGTGCCGATGCCGATTTCTCACCCATGCGACCCATCGTCAGAAGGGTGGTGCGGCGGATATTGGATGAGGGCTTGCCCGAAGGAGTGTGTCTCAATGTCAACTGTCCGGCTATTCCCTCTTACAAGGGCATACGGATGTGTCGCATGGCCAAGGGCACGTGGTTCAACGAGTGCGTGAAAGAGCACCACCCTCGTGGTTATGACTATTTCTGGATGGTGGGGGAATATAAGAACGATGAACCGGACCAGGAGGATACGGACAACTGGGCTATCAACCATGGCTATGTGGCCATCACGCCTACCCGCGTTGATGTCACCCACTATGAGTATTTGGAAGAATTACGAAAGATGAATTTTGATTTTTGAATGTTGAATCTTGACGAGTTGTTGAGACGTATGTCGAAAAATGGTCGCTTTGCGATGAAGAATTGTTCAATGAAGAATTCATCATTCCCAATCTCCCCAACAATTGTCCACACTCCCACACTCCTAAACTCCCCAACAAACACCTCCCCAACTATTGTCCACACTCCTAAACTCCCACACTCCTAAACTCCCCTACTAAAAATGAAATACTACATCATAGCCGGTGAGGCCAGCGGCGACCTTCATGCCTCGCATCTGATGAGAGCGTTGCTAGAGCGCGATCCCGAAGCGGATTTCCGCTTCTTCGGGGGCGATGCCATGCAGGCCGTGGGGGGCACGATGGTGCGCCATTACCGCGAACTGGCATACATGGGTTTCATCCCCGTGCTGCTCCACCTGCCCACTATCCTGCGTAACATGCATCAGTGTAAGGACGATATCCGGCAGTGGCAACCCGACGTGGTCATCTTGGTTGACTATCCAGGTTTCAACCTCAAGATTGCCAAATACGTACACCAGCAGTTGCAGATACCCGTCCATTACTATATCTCGCCAAAGATTTGGGCTTGGAAGGAACACCGTATCAAGAATATCAAGCGCGATGTGGATGAGCTCTTTTCCATTCTTCCTTTCGAGGTTGATTTCTATGAGAAAAAGCACCACTATCCCATCCATTATGTGGGCAATCCCACGGCAGACGAGGTGCGCTCTTTCCGTGAAGGATACAATGAATCGCCCGAGGCGTTCCGCCAGCGTCATGGCCTTTCCGACAAACCCATCATTGCCCTGTTGGCAGGCAGTCGTCAGCAGGAAATCAAGGACAACCTGTCGGCGATGATTGAGGCGGCGAAGGATTTTTCTGACTATCAATTGGTGTTGGCTGGCGCACCGTCAATCGACGATGATTACTATCGGAAATTCATTGAGGGACAGCCTGTTTCATTGGTTCATAACGATACGTATGCGCTTTTGGAGCATTCTACGGCGGCTTTGGTCACCAGTGGCACGGCAACGCTTGAAACTGCTCTTTTCAACGTGCCGCAGGTGGTGTGTTACGAAACGAACTTCCATTGGCTTTTCAAAATGTTACGCCGCCTATTGCTCAAGGTGAAATATATCTCTTTGGTCAACCTCATCGCCGACCGCGAGGTGGTCACCGAACTGGTGGCCGACACTTTTTCTGCAGATAATATCCGACAGGAACTGCAACGCATCCTTCCCGGCCAGCCAGCCCGCGAGCAAATGCTCCAAGAATATGCCGAAGTGCGTCAAGCCCTAGGCAATAAGGTAGCCCCCGAACAGGCAGCCAATATCATGGTCGGATTGTTGGAAAAGCGGTTGCGGGACTGAATTAAGCCCACTTAAAACCCTTTAATGAAACAAACAACTTAAAAGAAGTGGCAATTGCTTCCCGTTTGTCTATCTATTCCAAAAAATCGGTAGAAATTTTGGATTTTATTCCAAAAAATCAAGTTTTTTGGAATAAATGGAAAATGCCACGAAAGCAGTATGGATTGCTTTCGTGGCATTTTGAAATGGTGATGACGATTATTGAACCGCGATTTTCTTGTTGAACAGCAATTCGCCGCTAATCAGTCTGACGATGAGTATCTGTTTCGAATAGCCTCCAACATTGATTTCGGCATGGATGCCGTCATCATTGTGTACGGTTTGTTGTGCCACCATCTTGCCCGTCATGTCATAGACTTGCACGATGCCTGTGGATGCCAGTTTTGGTGATTGGCAATCCACAAAGATGGTTCCTTTGTCACAGTAGCAGACGATTTGCTCCGGCTGTCCGGCCTCATCTATGCCATCAGCTACTTCAGGCATGATGCCTATGCGCAACCTGCCCGTTTCCGCCTCTTTGTAAAAGTAGGTGGCGTTCACCTCGCCCCATACCTCGGCAGAGTTCTCGTACTGCACATAGAACACGTGTTGCCCGTCGGAATAGTCCGCGGGGTTGAGCACATAACTGCGTGTCATCATGCTTTGCGGGTTCGCTAACGACATCTGCGTAGGATTCTCCTGTCCGTCGAACCATCGGCTTTCGCTGACAACGAACACCTCACCCTGGCTGTTGTACTTCTTCGTCACGAGGATGGGCACCTCATAAACCGGACCGTCGTCGAAGCCGTTCGTCGTGACGCGGTATTTGAAACGGTGCATACCAGGAGCCACCGCCGACAGGTTGAGCGTGGCGTTGAAGAAGGCAGACTTCCCATCCACTTTCTTTGCCTTGATGACATGGCGACCGTACTTATAGTCATCATCGAGCCAATAAGAGATTTCATCCTTCTGACCATCTGGCAGCCGCATCACCAAACCGCTGTAAACGGGACTATAGTTACTGCCACCAATTGCCAACCGCATGTTCAGCCGGTGAAGTCCGTAGGGGAAGGCTACGTCATCGTTCAAGTCGAGGTTCAGTGTTTGGGGCATCCCATTACCAACATTGACCTTCATGGTGGCGCGACGTTCAAATTTATCGTCAAACCAATATTCGAGGAACGACTCGCCCGTGGCTACAGGCATACGCAACACATAATCGCTGTAGATGGGACTGTACTGCCCTCCATAGGCCACCACACGCATGTTCAGTTGGTGAACACCCGTTGGAAACTTCTCCGTATCAGCGAGGTCAAACTGTAGCACCTGCTCATCGCCCGATATCACGTCAATAGGCAACGTGGCTTTGTTTGTGAAGTCTTGGTCGAACCAGTATTCCAGCGTCGATGCTCCGCCTGAAGTTGAAAACTTGATGAAGGGAGCAGATGTTATGGGACTATACTCCCCATTGGCTTTCACACGCATGTAGATGGTGTGGAAACCCTGCGTTAGGTGGCTCACGTTGATATGCGACGTGAGTGTTCCTCCTGCTGTAGGCATGCCGATGGTCTGGGGACTCTCATACTGGTCGAACCAATACTCCAGTCCTGCAGACTGTGCCCCCGCTCTGGTGAAGGGCCAGAGCATCAGGAGCATACCCAAGGCTATGAGGTAAAATTGTTTTCTCTTCATGGTATGAATTGTTACAGACCATTAGTTTGACTTCACCTTAACCGTTACCGTCAGTTTGCCCGAAGCATCGCTCTGCTCATCCACGCTCTTCGATACGATACGGGGAATGGGAGCCAAAGATGTATTATCACTGAAACCCGAGCCGCCATAGATGCCGATGTCTGTACCGTCGGAGGCGGCTCCCTTGGCCCAGGAGGCTATCACATGATAGTCGGATGCAATCGTCACGCCTTTGTTATGGTCTGGTCCAAACACATCATCCCATAAGTTTGTTCCTTCGGGTGCCACTACGGGGTTTTGGTCTAAGTCCCATGAATTAGTACCGAGACAGTTGTTGGATATATAGCAGTCTTCTCCTCTGTATGACGCGTCACCGCTAAGAAAAAAATTGTTTGTGATAGAAGAACTAGAACAATCAAATCGATCATAATCAGAAGAAATAACCACATTATGATTGACTATTCCGCCATTAATATTATCTATTAAATGAACTATACAGTTCTCTAAATGGACATTGCAATAAGAAAAATCACTTTTATTCCTTAAATAGCACTGGTTTACCAACATTCCCATTGAGCCACTGTTGTATACTTTAACGTAATTTACATTGCAATAACGTAGAGTGAAGTTGTTCACTGCAACTTCAGAGGTGCCTACTCTAATTTCTCCCGTCACATATACACCAACCACTGCGCTTCCTGACGAACCACCCACGAAGTTTAGACGGCCTGAGATGATGGTGGCACCATCCACATTGTCAGCATCGCCGCGATGGCTCACACCCATGATGGTGAGTTTTTTGTCGATAGATGTGTCATCACTGATAACAAACCCTCCGCCTGGCAGGTAGATGGTGCTGCCGGGAGTAGCGTTGGTAATTGCCTCGTCGAGCGTGTTATAGATGTCGGTGGAATTACTCGGGCTGACCACTGCGATGTTTTGTGCCCATGCTGCCATGCTCATGACCATAGCGACAGCAAAGAATACTTTTCTTTTCATATTGATATTATTTTAATTATTTTATTTCTGCGATATTAACAAACTCATGAACTTATAAACCAACAAACTCATGAACTACTTGACATACGTCCCCTCGTCAGGATGGTATACGGGCCGGATGCTACGTCCTTGGCTGCGGTAGTATTTGTAGAGTCGTGGCTTGCTCTTGTCAACGAGCATATACCATGCATCGTCGGGACTGTCTTCATCGAGTGTCGACGACCAGTAATAGCCTTGCGCCCCACCATCGTATAATCCCAGTCCACTGCGGTAGCCCGTCATCGGCAGGACGATGATATTGCCGTTCTTGCCACGTACCAACGCACAGTTGTTCAGCCACGTCCACGTACATTCGTTCATCAGTTCCTCCCACTCTGCCTTGGTGGGTATGCTGTAGTCGAAGACAAAGATATTGCTGACGGCATCATCGTTACCCTCTAATTCCGTCTTGTCGTCGGTATAGCCGTTGTTGCCGTAGTGGCTCTTCGGGCAGTACTTGGTCAGTTTGTTGGAACTGCCGGCACAGTACCTGTAGTTCTTCCATGAGAAAGAGGTCTTCCCCTCGTTGAAGCCCGTCACCTCGCCCCAGGCGTAGTAATTGCCGTAGTCGTACGACATGGAGGCCCCGAGGTTGCGGTTCGCCCACAGTGTGCCCGAAGGAAGATCCAGGTCAACAAACTCGGGCATGTCGGCGGGCATCAGCGAGATGAGCGGTGTCAGGTCGCTCGTCACATGGATCACCTCCGGGAATTCGGGATGGTGAGCCACAATGCGGAATTGTATCTTCTTGGCATCGTTGCAGACCGCCAGGTTGTTCGGGTTGAACTCACACGACGTGCCGTCGATGTTGGCGATAGCCGTCACCTTTTTCTCGCCCTCGGGTGTCACCACCAACAGTTCGAGGTCGTAGAGGAAATGGCCGAAGTGGCTGGCCTTGTAGGTCTCCCATTGAATGAGGACGTTGACATCCTTTTTGTGGTACTCCACCTTGGGCCAGACAATCTTGATATAGGGCTGTTCCGCCTTATCGACCACAAAGGTGGATTTCAGGTGTGACCGCTCGGCGGCCTCGATGAATCCAGCCAGGTCAACACCTGCCTCCAACACCTTGGTCACTTTGTTTACGAAGAAGGCCTTTTTCAGTCCTGTCAGTTTGTTGGCCAGTTTCTTGAAAGCCTTGCGGAATTTTTCTGATTTTACACTTTCACCCGTCCATTTCTTGATGATGTTGTAAATCAGGTTGAAATAGGTGCTTTTGTCATCGGGATTCTCTTCCGAGAACGAGAGGATGCGGTCGCAGGCGAAGCAGGTAATCTGCTTGGCAATCTCCCACCAGTCCCTGTTTTCGAGATTCTTGCGCAACTCTGTGACATTATCTGGGTCGTCGGTGAAATCCCGTATCAGTCGCATTACAAGGTAGAATTCGGGATGTTTCCGCTTGCCGTAGCGCAGGTCGTAGCGCACGTTGTCCTCCGCGCCCCAGGCATTGACCACATCCACGACACCTGTAATCAGTTGTATCTCGGGCTTGATCACATCTTTGTAAGCACTGTGGAGCAAGGCGAACATGATGCGGAACTTATCCGATGCCGAGAAGTCCGACCAGTGCTTGCCCTCGTAAGGATAGCCGAAGCCATAGATGTCGACGAACATCTTGTCGAACTCTTTTTGGTGCTCTTCATCTTCGCCCGTCACCATGGCGGTCTCTATCTCCTCGCTCTCGGCATGGAACACCGACTGGGTCTCGCCGTTCAGACTGCCCTTCACGATTTTCCAATAGTTGGCCTTTTCAGAGTCGAGGATGATGGGCAGCTGTATGTAAGAGTTGGCATCGATAAGCCCGAGGTCTGCCAGTTGCTCCTCCAACTCGGAGGTGAAGTTCTTCAGCGAATCGATGAACTCCAGTTCCTCGGCGTTCTTCTCCTTGTCCAACTCCGTGGCCACTAAGTCGGAAGATGATTTCAGCCATTCACACAGTTCACCCAGTGTGAAGGTGTCTTCCTCCTTTTCTTTCACGGAGAAATTGTTCTCGTCCATGATTACCCGACTGGGGTAGATATGGACCACACGCTTCAGTTCGTTTTGAACACGGTATTTGATGGAGGCGGGTGAACGCTGCACATCGAAGAGCGACACCATGTCGAGCGACAGATCGCTGTTGTCTTTGAACGTACCCATCAGTTCCAAAATCACCGGGCTGGCATTCACCTGTGAGTAGTCGGGACAAAGTCCCACCTCCTCGGCATTGACGTAGACCTGCATGATGTCCTGCTTGTATTGGTCGAAGGAACTCAGTTTCTTGATGGTCTCCACGGTGTTGCGGTATTCGGCCTCGTTGCTGGTGATGAGCAGCGGCTCCATCATCAGTAGGTCGATGGCGGTCTTCTCTATGGAGAATACCGTCTCTTCGCCCGGTAGGGAGATGGAGAACATAAAAGGATTGCCCCAACCGTCAACAAGTGCATTGGTTTGCATCCACGCTGGCGACACTTGCCCAGGCACATAGAATGAGTTGCCGGGGATGCCCGGTGCCCGTCGCGGGGCACTCTGCGCATTGGCCGGTACAGGGAATTCACCGTAACTGTTCACGACAGTGAACCCGGCGAAATCGGCCACCGTTTCGCCATCGGGCAGTACCACCTCGAAGTCTTGCTCCACGGGGGTCGGCAGGGTGCTCTGCTCGTCGTTCTCACTCTCCACACCTCGCCCTGTCAGCTGCAGATGGAGCAGTCCTTGGTCTATGGCGCTGGAACTGATGGAGAGCATACCACTGTAATAACGGGTGGCGTATGGGGTGAAGGTGAGCGGGATATCCTTTGCCTCGCCCGCCTCGATAGTGAACTCCTGTCCCGACCCTTCGGCTGCGAACACACCGTCGGCCAACAGGGTGTAGGTTTCCGTATAATCGCTGGTGTTGACGAGGGTGACATTGGCGGTACGTCTGTTGCCTACGGCTACACGACCGAAGTCCAAATCATTGACGGTAATACGCAGCGAGGGATAGACATACCAGATACTGTCGATGCTCTCGATGAGGTAACTGACGTAAGAACCGTCGTGCCATACCTTTTGTACGGTGGGTGTGGCAGTGATGCTGTCTATCTCCGAAGCAGGGTAGTCGATGACCTCGCCCGTGTTGAGAAACATTCTCACCGTCTTGCCGTCTTGGGCCGATAGGGCGGAAGGCAGCGAAAACAGGGAAAGTAGCAGCAGGGGAATGAACAATACTCTTTTCATGGTACACGGATTTTGTAGGTTACACCGTTGACTTTGACCAGATAAATTTTCTCTGGCGAGGAAGGGAGGGTGATGGTCGCAGACTCGCCCTTACGCACCATCAGGTCCTTGACCGTCATGCCGTTGGTCTGGAAGACCTGCACATGCAACTCTTTATCGGCAGGTTCAAAGATGATGGTGCCTCCGTTGGTAGAGAAGGGGATTCCCTCCCTGACAGCCATCTCACGGATGCTTGTCACCTCCTCCAAGGAATAGGTCATCTTCCTGATGGCCCGGAAGTCATATTCCACGATTGAGGATGATTTGACAATCACTTTGTCGCCGTCGTGAATGACTTGGGGCATTTCGTCCAAAAGGAAGGTGGCCTTGGAGCCGTCCTTATGCCATACGACAAGGTGCCAGGCATATTCTATGACACCGGGTGTCCTGGGGGCATCGGCTGACAGCCCGTCCGGCATGTCTGGCGATTGTGCCCTTGCCACCAGTGACGACAACAGCAGAAAGATAATCAGTACGGGTGGATAGCATGGCCGCCCGTGCGGAAGATGTTTTTTCATGTGATTGTTCATATGATATTAGTGTATAAGTTAATGAATCATGTCTTTTCAAAACAATAAAGAACGTGAGCCCCAACTACGTATTAGTTTCTCTCACGTATCGCCAAACACGTCAAACGTTCTAATAACGAGTAAAAGCCCACGCCTTTGGCGTGAACGTTTTGCTTTTACTCTTGAACGTTTTCTTCTTTTTGGCGATTTCGAGAGAAAACAAGAATATCAGTTAAACGCTTCTTATTCTTTATGGGGTTTTTATTTGTTACATAGGCAAATGATTTGAGGTGATTATGATATGATGGTTTATATTCTGCAAAGATACATCATCTGTCTTGAAAATGCAAATAATGAGCCGTTATTTTTTTCAGGTGGGGAGACTTTTGAAAAAATGCAAAAATCTTCAGTCCCACTGAACGAATTTACGTAAATTCGTTCA
>JAFYJN010000096.1 GCA_017538105.1 Prevotella sp.
AATAGCTGTTTCGGTCTTTTTCATGACTGTATCCTTTCTTTATGATGATTACTTAACAACGACCTTCTTGCCGTTGACGATATACACACCCTTCTGCTTCGGAGCCTTGTCGAACTTCACACCCTGAAGGTTGAAGTAACCCTCGGGAGCGGAACTGTCGGCTATCTCACTGATGCCCGTCGAGGTCTCGCCGTCGCCGAAGTCGATGCTGAACGAGTTGCTGCGAGCCAAGTCTTCGGAGATGACGAAGTAGGTGCGGAAGGCTTTCAGCGTGCGAGCCTTGGCAGTGTGCGTCAGCGTGTTGTCCGCCTTCAGGTACCAGATGTCGGGGTTGTCGTCGGGATTGATCTCCCAAGCGTCATAGTAACCCACGAAACTCAGGTTGCCGTCGCAGAAGTCCTGAGACTCCGGCTTGCCGTCGTTGATGGTCACCCATCCGAAGCTCGGGTCAACGATGTCGTCACCTGCTTCCTCCCACTTGATGATGTAGGGAACGCCAGCGGTGATTTCATCCACAGGATCTCCGAAGGTCAGGCTGATGTGTCTGTCAGCGACCGTCACATCACTGAGCGGCTTCACGATGGCTCCCTCGAAGACGCTGCCCTCCAGGGTCACGTCGAACGGCAGGCAGATGGTGTTCCACTTCGTGTCGCGGTAGAGCGTGCGGCCTTTGAGAACCACAGGGGCTTCCTGTTCGCTGAATTCAGCCAAGAGAGTGCTGTTCTCCAAGCCATCGTCTTCCAACAACAGGTTGGCATCCTGGTCGCCAGCAACTTCATGCTTGGGCAGGAAGGGAAGCAAGGTGGTACCAACAGGTGTGTAATCGTCAAGGTTCACATCACCGCTTCCGCCGCTCAAGAATTCTTCTGAGAAGGAGAGGACATAGCCGGCCTTGCCGACCTTAATGAATGCCGCCTCACCCGGCGCAAGGGCCGTATAGTCCTCATAGATGTCGAATCCGTCACCATCAGCGTTCAGTTTATAGAACGTGGAGCTTTCCAAGGACCATCCATTGTTATATGTTCCGAAGGCCACCTCCATGTTGCAGGTGTATGGGTTGCTGAACAACACCCATCCGTTGTAGTCGTCATCCGAGGCGGTGTACGGGACATAAGAATATTTGATATAACCATATCCTAAGTCGTTCGAAACGGATTCACCGGTAAACCTCAGCGTCTTTTGCTCCTGGTTTGCATAGAGATAACCCTTGCTCTGAACCATGTCGAATGCGTTTTCGTCATAACTCCTCCACTCCAGCGGTTCAGCGCTGTCGAACTGGTAGAAGCCGTAGTTGCCCTCGAGCAAACCTTCCACATCAGAAGGATCTACATCGCTTACCGGGCCGACGAGATAGTATTGATTGGCCTCCTTGCTGTCGCCGTAGCCAAAGAACTCCTTCTCGAGTGTCACCTCCACAGCTTCTTCAGAAGAATGTTTGAGTTGGCCGCCATCATAGATGATGATGGAACCAGCCTCTTCAAGGGTCACTGTTTTGGCCTTGGCCAAGAAACCACTGGGAATCGACGCTATCGCCTTGACGAACACATCCTCCGTGCCTGTCGGTACGCCTGCGGGGAACCACTTGTCATCCTCATTCCAGAATCCATCTGTCACGAAAATCTTGGTGCTCTCGTCAAGCGTGGTGAAGGTGTTGATGTCTGACCAAGAGTTTGGTGTGCCGTCGCAAACGCCCTGAATCTGATATTCATATTCGGTGCCAATCTCCAAATCGGTGAGTTCCACGCTTGTCTCCTCGGTGGTCACAGGAATCCACTCTTCCTCTTTTGCTCCAGGTCCATAAACCTTGACATCGTCGATCCAGAGGTAATCCTTGTCATAATCTTCATGGTGGAATGCGATGTAACCTTTTCCTTCGTAGGCACTCAGGTCGACTGTCACTTTCTCCCATGTAGCAGGACTGGTGGTGAATGTAATGAGATTCTCGAAGTCGTCGGGATTCGTTCCACGGGTGGAGACCAAAATCGCATAGGTCTCGTCATAACCAGCACCATCGCCTTTCGCCCAATATTCCAGGGTTCCACCCAAATCAACTTCCGGAGAGATGAGCCAGTTGTCGGCATTCACACCACCTGTTGCGCTTCCTTCCCAGGAACGTGTCATTACCACGGCACTGCCGCTGTGGTTGCTTCCATCGGTAAATTGGCTCGCATCGATAATTCTCCAACCGTTGCCTTCGCCATTGAGGAGAACCGTCCAGTTGTCAAGACCATCCTCGAAATCGTCGGAGAATAATACTTCACCCTTAGCCACAGGTCTGTATTGCAAGTTGTAACTTTCGTTGTAACCAGTCCAGCTGATGGTGGCTGAGTTGTGTTGCGGATCTACCGCCAGGTCGGTGGGAACGGGACATGCCTCGGTGGTGGTGAAGGTCACCAAGTCACTCCATTTGCTGTGACTGTCGCTGCTGCACGCGCCGCGAACATAAGCATAATAGGTGGTCTCCGCTTCAAGACCGGTCAGTTCAAACGGGTTGCTGTTGGCTGCTACAGGAGTGGCGGTGTCGGGATCGAATTCTTCCTCGGTGCTGTACACAATCTCCCAGGCGCTTTGCTCCTCGTCGGCCGTCCAACTCAGGGTGGCGGAATTCGGACCTACAGTCGTTACTGTTACGTCCTTCGGCGTCTTGCAGGGATTAACCGTGCAGTCCATGGTGTAGCTCAATAAAGTGGTAGTGGACGTTGGGGCACTTCCCCCAGCAACATTGAGAATCTCTTCACCATTGACATCAGTGATGACAAATGAGCACTCATCGGGATAGCTACTTGAACCTCCATAAACCCACAGAATATCATATACCCGTCCGTTGCAAAGTGCTAACGTTCCCTCGGCACCTGAACCAGAGGCTACCGTTAAATGGGCTGCTTCAAGACCTGTTTCATGATCTACAACGCTGATGGCGTTGCCGCCCCATCCGTCACCATAACTATCGACCAGCGTATATGAAATCTCGCACTGTTCTTCCGGCAGACACATATCGGTGGCAAAGGTTACGGCTTTGGTCCATTCGCTCACATCGGTGTCGCTACAAGCAGTCTGCACCTTCACTTCATAAGCCGTACCCAACTCGAGGTTTTCCAGCGTATAAGGATTTTCAGTAACGCTGATGACTTCGCCGTTCACTTCAAGGTTCCAAGCCGAAGCATCGGAAGTCCAGCTCACCTCGGCGGTGGTGCCACCCTCATAGTTAACGGTCAATCCGAAAGGTTTGACGCACGACGGAACCACGTCGATGAGCACATTGTCGATATGCAGGTTGTTGTCGGCATTGCTTGCTGTAGATTCAGCATAGAACGCCACACAAATGTTTTGTCCCGTATACGCCGACAAGTCGATGGCTTGCGGCTGACCCTCTGTGGCAATATTGTTGAGCACATATTCCGAACCGGCATTGTCCCACTGGCGCAAAATGCTCCATGTGGCACCCTCGTCGGTGGAGATGAGCACCACGAACTTGTCGTCATCGCCCGAAGTCTGTGCAGCAGAGGCTGTTCCGCTATAGGCGGTAAGGGCCACGTCGAAGGACAGTTGAGTATCAATGTCAACAGTCATCACAGGAGTAACAAGCCATTTCTGGCATGAGGTACCGTAGAGGTTGACACGCGCATGGTTGTCGAACACTCCGTTACCTGTGCCGAACGACCATCCGTAGGAGCCTGTGCTAAGTGTTGCTGTTCCAGCAAGCACACTCTCGAGCAGCCCATTGTACATCTTCCATCCCGTGGGGATGCTGCTGCCAAACTCCTCACTGAAAGGAATTCCGAAACTGGTGGTGAAGGACGTAGTTACCCAACCGCTCTGCGTGTCACCACAGTCAGTCTGCACTCGCACCTGATAGGTCTTGCCTGAGGTAAGGCCTGACAGCGTGTAAGGACTTGTCACACCACTGATAGCCGTCCATTCCTCGTCCGTTGACAACTTATACTCCAGATTGAAAGCACTGGCTTCAGATGTCCAACTGATGACCGCGCTGTTGGCGGAAATCTCATTCACCGTCAGACCAGTGGGCTTGTCGCAAGAGACACCACCAGCAGGTGTGTAATCAAACGTCACCTGTGGCAGGAAGTTCCTAACGGTGTAACTGGTAATGGCATCTACACCATTACTGTTGTAGCCGCTGACAGCACCTCCCGTAGATTCTACACCCAACCACGTAGATCCTTTATACGTGCCCTTGGCGGTCTGTTTGAAGGCCACCAGGAGATTGCCGCCGTTATAGGTGAAACCCGAACTAAAATCAATCGTCATCTGATTTGCAGCAACAGTAAGACTGCCTTCGTAGACCTTCGTCAAAGTACTCCAATCATAAATGGAGGCATTGGAGGAAGGAAAGCTCTCTTCATCCACTTCCTTCAGATACACCTCAAACGTGGCACTTCCCCAGTCAATGGATTCTTGAGTTGCCGAGAAAGTCATGCTGGTGAGGGTTCCATTTGGGATGTCTCCAGCGGGGATGATGAACTGACTGGCCGTGTACGCATCAACCCACAAACCATAAACGGGAACGTAGGTGTTCTCCACCGTTCCTTCATTGACGGTGATTTCATCCGCTCTCGCCCCAACAGCACATAGCAGCAGGGAGAGCCATAAGAAAAGTAATCGATGCTTTTTCATAAGCAAACTGTTTTAGGTTGTTGAAATATTGAAAATAAAATATATAATTTGAAAAATAGAATGATGACAATCAATTATTATTGAATGTGATTGGAATGATTAAAACGGTTATTGTTGGGTTTTGAAGTTAATAATTTGCAATATTACGAATTTTTTATGTGATTGACAAGAAAAAATGTAAAAAAACAAAATAATAAGGTGAAAAAGTTAAATTTTTCAAGAAAAGAGTGCGTTTGGAATAGAAAAACGACGGATTTTCCACTTCATCAAAAAAAAGAATGGTTTTGTGTATAATCTTTTGGACTGAATAAAAAAAAGCAAAGTTTTTGCGGCAATCTTTAAATGATTGATTACCTTTGCCGAGTATATCAGACGCCGCACCCCTCCCCATGAGCTGGGATGTCATCAACTTTTTTACATCGACAACTACACAAAATATGTACACATCAAAACAAGTGAGCGGAGGCCGCCATGTGGTGAGCATCAGCAATCACCAAGAGATAGTTTCGGCACTCATGGCTTTCTGCCGTGAGAAACACATCACGTCGGGCATCATCGGAGGCTTGGGTGCCATCAACCAACTGACACTCCGTTTCTTCGATCCCACTACCAAGCAGTTCGTGGACAAGGAATACCATGAGCAGATGGAGATAGCCAACCTCACGGGCAATATCTCCACCAAAGACGGTGAGATATACCTGCACCTGCATGTCACCGCCGGACGCAGCGACTATTCCGCCGTTGCAGGACATCTGCTGTCGGCCACCATCAGCGGAGCCGGCGAATTCGTGGTGGAAGACTATGACGCCATCGTGGAACGCGCCTTCGACCCCGAGATAGGTTTGAACGTGTATGACCTCGATGGTTCCGCGTCGTCTAAATAGCACTTGTCATATTTTTGCATTCAATGAACACATAAATAAAAACTACATCATGAAAAAATTATTATCCATCATTCTCGTGGCGCTCATGACCTGCACGATGGCAAAGGCACAGGGTGGTGCCACAGGTTCTTCCAATGGTGAAAACATCACCATAACAGCCAACGGCGTCACATTCTCTATGGTCTTTGTCAAGGGGGGCTCCTTCACCATGGGAGCCACCACAGAACAAGGACGCGACGCCAACGCCAATGAGAAACCCGCCCACAAAGTCACGCTCTCCGACTACTACATCGGCGAGACGGAAGTGACACAGGCTCTATGGCTGGCAGTAATGGGGGACGACAACCCTTCAGAATTCAAGGCTCCCGGCATGCCCGTGGAACTGGTGTCATTGGGAGACTGCGAATTCTTTGTTGAGAAACTGAATGCCCTCACAGGCCTTAAGTTCCGCATCCCCACCGAAGCGGAGTGGGAGTTTGCCGCGCGTGGCGGCACCAGGAGCCGCGGCTATCAATATGCAGGCGGCAACGATATTGGCTCCGTGGCCTGGTACGAAGGCAACAGCGACTCGAAGACACATCCCGTGAAACAAAAGGCACCCAACGAATTGGGCCTTTACGATATGACCGGCAATGTGTGGGAGTGGTGCATCGACGGCTACGGCCCTTACAGCGGTACCGCACAGACGAACCCGAAGGTATCCGACGATGATGCCGACGCCAACGTGACCCGTGGCGGCAGCTTCAGCAACGAGCCCAAAGACTGTCGGGTGTCTGTCCGCAGCTTCTCGCCTGGCTATATCTCCCCCGGGCTTGGATTCCGCATAGCCATGTAAACCATTCAAGTTTCTGTCGAATGTTGTAAATGCGCGATGATCAGCACATACCATGGTAAGAATATTTATTTTCTTGACTTTTATCCTTTTTTCCGTCCACTCCGCTTGCGCCCAGACGGATGCGCAACTGCAGGAATGGATGCAGAAGGGACAAACCGCAGCTGAACAAGGCAACTACCAAGAGGCCATTCCCTATTTTGAATTGCTCCGTGAGGCTATGGGGAAAAGATTCGGAGAAGGAAATGAAGCCTATGGGCTTACCTGCCATACCCTCTCCACGTTTTATTCACACGTCGGCGACTACGCGAAGGCGGTGGAGGTGGAAACAAAGGCCCTGGAAAGCTACAAGGTGGTGTTTGGCGAGAACCACTCCAATTACGCTTCCATATTGAGCAACATCGCTGGGTACTATTCCGACCTCGGCGACTACACCAAAGCATTGGAAACGGGAACGAGGGCGATGGAGATATGCAAGGCCGCAAACGGAGAGAACCATCCCAACTACGCCACGGCAATGGCCAATCTTGCCGGCTATTATTACGACCTCGGTGACTACAATAAAGCGGTGGAGATGGGGATGAAAGCCATGGAAATCAGAAAGGCCACACTCGGCGATAACAACATTTACTATGCCATGTCGTTGAACAACGTCGCCAGTTACTATTCTGAACTCGGCGACTATGTCACGGCGGTGGAGATGGGGACGAAAGCCGTGGAAATATACAAAGCGCTGCTGGGGGAGAGCCACCCCGACTACGCCACGACACTGAGCAACCTCGCCGGGTATTACGATCGGCTTGGCGACTATGACAAGGCGGTGGAGATGGGAACACAGGCGGTGGTCATCTACAGGGCCGCGCTCGGTGACAACCATCCTCTTTTGGCCACGGCATGGAACAACGCCGCAGCGTACTGCACACACCTCGGCGACCACGAGACGGCGGTGAGAGCGGGAACAAAAGCCTTGGAGATACGAAAGGCCACACTCGGTGAAAACCACCCCGACTACGCCACAACATTGAGCAACCTCGCCGGGTATTATGCCGAACTCGGCGACTACAACAAAGCGATGGAAATGGGGACGAAAGCCGTGGAACTGCGAAAGACGGTACTCGGGGAGAACCACCCCGACTATGCCACGGCCTTGAGCAACCTCGCCAGCTACTACTACGACCTCGGCAACTACGCCAAGGCGATGCAACTGGAGGAACAGGCCTTGGCAATACGAAAGGTCACCCTTGGCGAAAACCATCCCGACTACGCCCAGTCATTGGCCACGCTCGCCTATTGCCATTCTGAACAGGGCAACTACGCCAAAGGACTCGAGTACTATCGGGAGAACATCGCCCTACTCCAGTCAAACACCCTCCAGCAGTTTGCCAGCCTGACATCGGCACAGCGTACAATGTTCTGGGAAAAAGACTCCTACCAGTTCACTGATGCGTACCCTCTCATGGTCTACCAATCTCACGCCACGACCGCTCCCGACCTCTACGACAAGTCGGCTCTCTTCGCCAAAGGGCTGTTGCTCTCCACGGAAATGGAACTGAACCGACTCATCCAAGAGAGTGGCGACGCGGAAGCCATGAAAATGTTCGAGGAACTGGCACTGAACCGGCTGCAACTGCAAAAACTCTATGAGACGCCCATCGCCGAACGGCACGTCAACACCGACTCACTGGAACAAACCATATTCCTGCAAGAGCAGGCGTTGGTGAAAAGGTCGAAGGAGTATGGCGACTTCACCCGTCGTCTGCGCACGACATGGAAAGACGTGCAACAAGCACTGAAGAAAGACGAGATAGCCATAGAATTCCTGTCATTCCATGTAGAAGACACTGACAGCACAATGGTGGTGGCGCTCACCCTGCGCAAGAAGGACAAAGCGCCGAAGTTCATCCCTTTGTTTGAACAACACCAACTGCAAACGGTCAGCGACCGCTTGTATTACAACTGTCCGGAGGTGACTTCATTGGTGTGGGAACCCTTGCAACAGGAACTGAAGGGCGTGAAGAAGATATATTTCTCGCCGGCAGGAGCGCTGCATAGCGTCGGCATAGAATATGCGCCGGGGATGGAGGGATATGAGATGTATAGGTTGTCGACGACAAGGGAGATATTAACCCAACCCAACCCCTCCCAAGGTGGGGAGCGCGTGGAGGCTTCTTTGTTTGGGGGAGTAGATTATAATGCCTCCACCGGTGGCACCCCTCCTTTGGACGGAACGGGGGAGGTTTCCAACACTGGAACATCCCACCGCGCGTTGGTGGACAGTCTGAGCCTCAGGGGGTTGTCGGCATCATACCTTCCTTTCACGCTCTCCGAGGTGCAGGCCATCAAGACAACGTTCGAAAACAAAAGCCGCAGGTACACCATCACCACGGGCGGAGAAGCCACGGAAGCGTCTATAAAAGCCCTTTCAGCGCATGCGCCGAGAATCCTGCATATCGCCACGCATGGGTTCTATTTTACCGAGAACCAGGCGAAAAGCAAGAAGAAGTTGCGTTTCCTCGGACAAGACATCCGTCAAGGATTGGCCAACTTGGAGGACAAGGCGCTCACACGCAGCGGATTGCTCCTGGCGGGCGCCAACGCCACGATGAAAGGGAAGGCTGTCCCTTTGGGTGAGGAAGACGGTATCCTTACGGCACAGGAAATTTCACACCTCGACCTAAGGGGCCTCGACCTCGTGGTGCTCTCGGCCTGTAAGACGGGCACCGGCGATGTCAACCAAGGCGAAGGTGTCTTCGGTCTGCAACGGGGATTCAAAAAAGCGGGCGCACAGACGCTCGTCATGAGTCTTTGGGAAGTGAACGACGAAGCCACGCAGATCCTCATGACGGACTTCTACAACAACCTCATGCAAGGCCAGCCGAAACGCGACGCCTTCCACAACGCACAGCTGACACTGCGGGAACATACAGACAACGAAGGCAACCACATCTTCGACGAGCCCCAGTTCTGGGCCGCTTTCATCTTGTTGGACTAAACACAATCTTTTACACAATAAAATTAATAGTCATTATGAAAAATTTTTATTTATCGTTGACAATTATCGCTCTGACGGCTTTCTGCGTGTCAGCATGCAAGTCTAAAACTGCCGAATCGACAGAGAAAGCAGAGAAAACAGAGGTTACAGCATCCGTGAACCTCACCCCCGAGAACTTGAAGGCTCTGATAGATGCCGACTGGGATGCAGTACCGCAGACATTACTTGACTCTATGGGCATCAAGGTCCTGAAATCTTTCAAGGAAGAGGCGAAAGATGCGCAATGCGACAATTTGCAATACTATTACGGAAAAGGAGCGTCGGTGGAACTTGACAAGGACGGCCAGCCGACCAAAATAACTGCCGACGACGAACATGCAGTGGTCATCTACCTGACGGCCGAATCGGTGGCTAATGGCACCATCGCCTTCCGGAGCGAAACCGACTACAACGACTTTGTGAAGAAAGCACAGAAGAAAGCCGGTGGTGAAGAAGAGGGCCTGGAATTTGAGGAACAAGGAAACAACGCCGAGGATATGACCGGTTATGAAGCCGGAAAATGGTTCTTCGTGAATTTCACCAACGACAAATAACCTTGACATCCAAGTTTCTGAAGTGAAGAAATTATTGCGGCTTTGGCTGCTCTGAAATAAAAAGCAAAATATATTAATATCTCATTTTTTCGCATATTATGTTCAAAAAATCATTATTCTTTGCCTTGGTACTCATACCCATGGTGGCATGCAACGGCAATACGAAAAAAACAGTGGAAACGGAAGAGACAAACGAGGAACAGACCGCACAGGCTACACCCACCATCAACGTGGGTTCCTATTGGCATAACGGAACGGAACACTTCCAAGTGCGCAAAGACGGCGACGTGCTCGTGTTCTTCGGAGGATCGCTCCATGAGGGCGGCTCGGTGTTCGGACTGAAAGAACAGGGCAACAACCATTATAAAGTGGTGCCCGCACTATGGGAAAACGACCCGGAAATGGAGGCTGAAGCGTCACTCTCGGCACGCGGACTCCTGGGCTTGGAACCCGCTGACCTGACGGCGGAGGCGAAAGTCTTCAACGGAAAGACGGTCATCGTCATTAAACATAAGAAACTGGGGGTGCGTTCCGTTCTCCTGAATGTTGCCCACGATGGCATGCAAGAACTGGATGTCGCCACCAAAGCCAGCATGGCACAATGGATAGCGGGCGACTGGCAGAGCGCCGACGGCCAACGTTATTCTCTGAAAGCCGACCAAAGCTACACGTTCCCGTCGGGCAGTGGCAAATACAAGTTTGAATATGTCTACGACATGCCTGACAACGTCATCATGCTCAACGATGGCTCACATTGGAGGGTGGAGTCCGCCAAGGGAAAAATGACGCTCACCCAGATGAGACAAGACAGTCAAGACGAAGAATTATGGGAACCCTTGGAGGGAGGCAAAACCATATCCCTGTCGCTCACGGCAGAAGAGCAACAGAAATGGCGTTATGAGTTCGCTTCCACCGAAGTGCTTACCGTCGGCATGATTGATATCTATGACAAAGAGGACCTGCGCGTCATGCGTAATGAGATTTGGGCCAGACATGGATACCGCTTCAATTCGCCGGACTTGCAGCGACGCTTCGAAAAGGTAAAGGGTTATAAGCCTGTCGCTGACAACAGCCAGGTACGCCTCACCCCACTCGAGCAACTCAACGTGGAAACCATCAAAGCCGTGGAGGAACGCACTGAAGAATGGTAAAAAGGTTAAAAGGTAAAAAAGTAAAAAGGTAAAAAAAGCAAGGGGCAGGAGAATTCCACTTTGGGTATTCTCTTGCTCCTTGCCCCTTCTTGCTTCTAGCATTTCTCTCACCCCTCACCTCTCACCCCTTAACGCTCCCTCCCTGGGGAGGGCCGGGGTGGGTATTCAATACTTAAACGAGCTGCCTCCGAGGAACTCGCGGAGCAGTGAGGTGGGTGGCAACTGCTTGTTCGGTATGGGACGGATGTAACGTAGGAATTTCTTCAGACGGTATGCCTCGGAATATTCGTCAGCTCGTTCGGGCACCAGCTCGAGCAACGGCTCGGCTTGCTGACGGATAACAGCCAACTCGTAAATCATGGCCGTGTTGAACATCTCGTCGGCATTCTCCTGGAACGGGAAAATCCATTTCTGCTCGCCCGCACGGACAGAAGGCCAGCGGCGTATCGTCTCTTCGGCACTCACACCCCGGTATTTATAATCGCGGATGATGCGACGGAGGAGACGGTTGTCGGTGGTGGGGATATAGTTGTGGCGGTCGAGGAGAATGGTGGTGAGCGCCGAGGCATAGACGCGGAATTTCTGCTCTTCGGGCACCTGTCGGGTCAGCTCGGGGTTCAAGGCGTGGATACCCTCGATGACGAGAATCTCATTGGCGGCGAGACGCAGTTTTTTGCCTTTCTCCTTGGCTCCCTTTTGAAAATTATATTTCGGCAGCTGCACCTCTTCACCGCGGAGCAGCGTGTTCAGCGTTTTGTTGAGCAAGGGGATGTCGAGGGCATAGAGGCTCTCGAAATCGTAGTCGCCCGTCGCGTCACGCGGCGTGAACTCGCGGTCGAGGAAGAAATCGTCGAGCGAGAGCATGATAGGACGCAATCCGTTGCACGCCAATTGGATGGACAGACGTTTACAGGTGGTGGTCTTGCCACTCGACGAAGGACCGGCGATGAGCACCACACGCACACCCTCACGCAGGGCTATCTGTTCGGCAATCTTCGCTATCTTCTTCTCCTGCAACGCCTCCGACACGTTGACAATCTGCGTGGCGTGGCCGGAAATGACGGCTTCGTTGAAGTCGCCCACAGTGGTCATGCCCAGAATATCCTGCCAACGGTGCTGCTCCTTGAAGATGCCGAACATCTTGTCCTGCCGAATCAGCGGACCCAAGACCGTGGGATCTTGGGGCAACGGCGTGCGAAGCAGTATGCCATCGTAATATTTCTCGATATCGAAGAGTTTCAGTTCACGGGTGTTGGTGAGCAATGACCCGTAATAGTAGTCGGCATAGCCGTCAATGTCATAATAGGTGGTGTATAGCTTTCCCGTGGTGCGCAGCAGTTTCACCTTCGAGCTGGTTCCACGTTCTTCGAAGATGTCGATGGCTTGATCGGTGGGACACTCATAGCGGTGGATGGTATGACCCTCGTCGACAATCTCTTGCATGCGCCGCCGCAAGGCATCCACATCCTGGGAGGTAACCTCATGGCCTATGTTCAGGTCGCAGAAATAACCGTTGCTCACGGGAATGTCGATCATCACGTTTCCCGTGGGGTATAAGTCGTGCACCGCCTTGCAGAGCACGAAAAACAGGGTGCGGGTATAGGCGCGGTGTCCCGAGGGTGAGGTGAGGTCGAGAAACTCCACATCCTTGTCGTGGAACACACAGAAATCCAAACCCACTACCTTATTGTTCACCTTCGCGTTAACTGGCCCGTAGGGCATTTCAAGTCCGAAAGCCTGAAAAATTTCAGAAAGTGTGCTGCCGATTGGGAATTTTTGAGTTTTTTTGTTATTTTTGCAGCGGATTTGTATTGTCTTGTTCATGGCTGTTTGTCATTAAAGTGTGAAACACCGTGTAAAGGTAAGCAAAAAAATGCAAACCATCGACCATCACCGGAAAAAATAGCATTTTTTTATGTCGATTTGGATCTTTTTCAAGCTCATAGGGTCGCTCGCCCTGCTCATGTACGGTATGAAAGCCATGAGCGACAGCTTGCAGAAAATGGCGGGTCCCCAGCTGCGCCATGTGCTCGGCACGATGACCACCAACCGTTTCACGGGTGTTCTAAGCGGTATGTTTGTCACCGCTGCTGTGCAATCATCGACAGCCACCACGCTCATGATGGTATCGTTTGTCAACGCGGGACTGCTCACCCTCGTACAAGCCATTTCCGTCATCATGGGCGCCCACATCGGAACGACCGTCACGGCGTGGATCATGAGTCTGGGGTTCTCGTTCAACATCACCGGCTTCGTTTATCCCGCCTTCTTCCTCGGCATTATCCTTATCTATATGAAGAAACGTCGCATCATCGGCGACTTTCTCTTTGGTGTTGCCTTCTTCTTCCTCGGACTGGGCACTTTGAAGATTACCGGAAATGATGTGATAACAAACGATAATGCTGGAGCCATCAGTGCCTTTTTCGAGTTTTTCAACGACAAGAATTTCTGGAATTCTCTGTTCCTGCTGTTTATCGGTACGGCACTTACGCTGTGCTTGCAGTCATCGGCAGCCATTATGGCCGTTGCCATGGTGCTCTGCTCCACCAACCTGTTGCTTATCGACCAAGGCATCATGCTCGTGTTAGGCGTAAATATAGGAACAACCATCACATCGAACATTGTGGCTATGAGGGCCAACACACAAGCGCGAAGGGCGGCCTTCGCCCATCTTGCCATCAATTGTATCGGCGTGATATGGGTGCTCATCCTTTTGAAACCTTTCTTCAACATGATTTGCCACCTGATAGGTTTCGACCGAAATATGGCACCCTCCGAACCAGGGTTCGCTTTAAAGACGACGATGGTCTTGGCGGCTTTCCACTCGGCATTCAACATCACCAACACACTGCTGCTCATCTGGTTCATTCCACAGATAGAGAAATTGGTGTGTCGTGTCATCAAACCGAGGAAACAGGATGAGGAAGAGGACTTCCGCCTGCATTTCATCACTTCGGGTATCATGAAGACGCCGGAACTGTCGGTGCTGGAGGCACAGAAAGAGATTCGTGATTTTTCCGACCGTATACAACGTATGTTCGGCATGGTGCAGACCCTGGTGACCGAGAAAGACGACCAACAGTTCAACAAACTGTTCTCTCGCATCGAGAAATATGAGGACATCAGCGACAATATGGAACTGGAAATAGCCAAATACCTCAATAATGTGAGTGATGCCCATCTATCCTACGACACAAAAGCGAAAATACGTGCCATGCTGCGCGAAATCAGCGAGCTGGAGAGCATCGGCGACTCATGTTACAACATCGCCCGCACCATCAACCGCAAATTTGCCGGCAAAGAAGACCATTTCAACGAAAAGCAATATGAACATATCCACCAAATGTTCACGCTGACCGACTCCGCCCTGACACAGATGAATGTGCTCATGGGTGGCAGGAAAGAAGCATTCAATGTAAACCGTACATTCAACATCGAAAACGAAATCAACAATTACCGCAACCAACTCAAGAAACAGAACATCATCGATGTGAACAACCACGAATACACCTACGCCGTGGGCACCATCTACATGGACATCATCAACGAATGTGAGAAACTTGGTGACTATGTGGTCAACGTGGTGGAAGCACGCATGGGACAGCGAAAGAAAGATATGTGAAAAGTGAAGAATTAAGAGTTAAGAAATAATGCTTGTAAACATTCAACACTCAACATTCAACACTCAACACTCAACATTCAACACTCAACACTCAACACTCAAAATTCAACAATATGAAACTACTAAAAATCCTTACATTTTGCATGGCCACCATGGCCGTGCCATTGTCGGTGCAGGCCATCTGTTTCATCAACCAAAAAGCACCTGGCGTACACGAGACCACCAACCCCAAAACCGGTGAAAAATACTGGACAAACAGCAACGGTGACTATCTCTGCTCCTCGGAAGAGGCTCTGCCCATAGACAAAATCGACCAGTTCGTCTTCTTCAATGGCGACAAGTCGGGCAACAATCCCTATGTTCACAAGGAGTGGGACCCGGAACGCAAGACATGGGTGTGGAAAGACACTACGGGAAACTTCCTCGGGCGCGACCCCGAGTCCGTCACCGAAGAAGACATGGAGTGGATGGCCAAGGAAGACCCCAACTGGTTCGTCAATAACGACCTGCCCTGGGTAGTCCACGAAAAACTGTTAGACGTCATCTACGAACAACAGACCACCGAAGCGATCAAGCAACAAGTGCAACAAAAAGAGTCGGGGGCACAGACCACACAGACACAGGATGGCAAGAGCAAATCAGACGCAGCAGCTGCACAACAGAAACTGCAGCAGGCTGACCAGCAGATGGAGATGACCGATGCCGAGGTGCAACAAGCCCTGTCCGAGATACAAAAGGCAAGGGCCGAGCTAAAAGCCGCCGGAGCGAGTGAGTACGGGGGCTATCTCGACGAGGCCGAGGCAGCCATCCGCCAGGCGCAGGCCGCTTCACGTCAATACAAACAAAAACGGGGAAGATAATCAACAAAAGACAACTATCATGAAAAAATACTTATTATTCATTGTCTGCGTCGTCCTCTTCTGTGGCTGTAAGGAAAAAGGCACAACAGCAACGGAGCAAGCCCCGGAAACCAGCGTGGCGAAAGACGCCAAATGGGATTTCTTCATCTTGGGCACATGGAAATACGAGGAGAGCACACCCGAAGGGAAAAAGGGCACAGCCTACCCCAAGGGCATCGAGACGTTCTACGCCAACGGCGAATACGTGAACCACACCATGACCTCCAATGGAGAGAAAGTACTCATCAAAGGCACCTGGCAACTTGACGACAAAGAGGAATATGTGCTCTGGGTGACACAAAACGAGGTGCAGTCGGCCTCCGGAAAGAAAGTGACAGGTAACAGCCGACGCAAATACATCATCCAAAGCCTTGATACAGAGAAGGCGCTCAACTACATGACAGGCGACTCCTTCCGCAAAGCCGAATGGTTAGGGAAATAAAACGATGAAGGCCGAATGCTTGAAACATTCGGCCTTCATCGTTTTTTCGTTCATCGTTAAGCGTTCAGACCCAAAACGTTATACAATTCCTTCATGCCCTCAGAGGCGCCTTTCTGGATGTGGGTCACTCCACGCACTCCAGCTTTCACATCACCGGGATCGATGAGGTAAATGGGACAGCCGCTGGGAGCATAATGCAACAGGCCCGCTGCCGGATAAACCACCAACGACGTGCCTATCACGATGAGGATGTCGGCCGTCTGTGTGGTGAGGGCGGCCTGCTCTATCATCGGCACCGCTTCATTGAAAAACACGATATGCGGACGGAGCAACGAGCCGTCGCCAGCTTTCTCACCAGGGGCAACATCAAGATTCGGGGCTTCGAGGGTACGGATGAAACGGCTGTCCCACGGGTCGCGCGAAGAACAGACCTTCATCAGTTCTCCGTGAAGGTGAATCACATGAGTGCTGCCAGCCACTTCATGAAGGTTGTCAACATTCTGTGTCACCACATCCACGTCATACCATCGTTCCAACCCGGCCACCAAGCGATGGCCCTCATTGGGCTTCGTATCTTGGCATTTCTTGCGCAGCATGTTGTAAAAATTGTTCACATACTCAGGGTCGTTCAGCCATCCCTCATGTGTGGCCACGCGCGAAACGGGATAGTTTTCCCACAAGCCATCCGCATCGCGGAAGGTTTTCAGTCCACTCTCCACCGACATACCAGCGCCGGTAAGCACAACGATTTTTTTCTTTTCCATGATACCTTTATTGATAAAAATGCAGAATCGGTTAATTAATAATGTACAAAAATATTAATTTTTCTACAAATATGCAATGCCAATGATGGAAAAATCGTAAATTTGCAAACTCAAAACAAAAATAACAGAGAAAGCGACTATGGACAATTTCAGCTACGCCCTCGGACTGGGCATAGGACAACAGCTGGCACAGATGGGTGCCGACGACCTCAACGTCAGCGAATTTGCCGCAGCCATCACGGATGTGCTCAAAGGCAACAAGACAAAAATATCTCACCGCGAGGCACAAGCCGTGGTGCAGGAGTATTTCCGCAAACAGGAACAAAAACTGAACGCCGAGCGCAAGGCACAGGGACAAGTAGCCAAGAAAGCGGGCGAAGATTATCTGGCCAAGAACGCCCAGCGCGAGGGCATCATCACACTACCCAGCGGCTTGCAATACCAAGTGTTGCGCGAGGGCAACGGACGCAAGCCCAAAGCCACCGACCAAGTGAAATGCCACTATGAGGGATTTCTCGTCGACGGCACGGTGTTCGACAGCAGCGTGCAGCGTGGAGAACCGGCCACCTTCGGTCTCGACCAGGTGATTACAGGGTGGACGGAAGGACTGCAGCTGATGCAGGAAGGTGCCAAATATCGCTTCTTCATCCCCTATCGCCTAGGATACGGCGAACGCGGCGCGGGAGCGTCCATACCCCCGTTCTCCGCTCTCATCTTCGACGTGGAATTGATTGAGGTGAAATGAAACGATTCCGATAAACTCATCAACTAAAAAACTCATAAATTCAATAACTCAACAACAAAAATGAAAAAAATTCTATTCATGGCTGCCAGTTTGGTTACGGCAGCAGTGTTCGTCTCTTGCGGCAGCAAGCCCAAGGTCGACCTTAAGACCGATGTTGACACACTGAGCTATGCCATCGGCGTGGCCAATGGTGCACAGATGAAAGACTACCTCTTGCAGCAAGGCATCGACACCGCCTACATCGACGATTTCATCGAGGGATTCAACGAAGGTGTGCAGAGCGCCGGCGACAAGAAAAAGGCCGCTTACATTCAAGGTATGCACATTGGTAGGCAGATGTCGGAAGGCATCAATTCGTCGATTTTTGCCGGCGACAGCACCGCGCATGTGTCGTACAGCAACCTGACCGCCGGTCTTATCGACGGTGTCAAGGGCAAAGCTGTCTTCGATCCCGAAATTGCCCAGGGCTTGATTGAGCCAATGGCAGACAAAGTCCACGAAAAAGTAGTGGCCAAGCAATACAAGAAAGAGAAAGAGGAAGGAGAGAAATGGATGGCCGAGAATGCCAAGAAAGAAGGCGTGAAGACCCTTCCCTCGGGCCTGCAGTATAAGGTGATTACTGAAGGGACGGGTGCCGTGCCCGCCGACACAATGATTGTGAAGGTGCACTATGAGGGCAAACTCATCAACGACACCGTGTTCGACAGCTCGCTCAACCGCGACCCCATGACCGTAGATCTCTCTCGTGAACAATCCGTCATCAAGGGCTTCCGCGAGGCACTGCTCCATATGCCTGTCGGTTCGACATGGGAAGTGTATATCCCACAACAACTGGCCTATGGCTCACGTGGCATGCAGAAGATTCCTCCCTTCTCACCGCTGGTGTTCAAGCTCCAACTGCTGAGCGCAGAACAGAAACCGAAGAGCCAGCCGGTTCAGGCCATCACCATTAATCCCGCACAGGGGCAGAAGAAATAATCATCCATCATGAGAAGATACCTGTTATTGGCACTCGTCGTTTTGGCGAGTGCCTCTTTCAATACAATGCTTGCTCAATCCAAAAAAGGCAAGAAAAAAGGGAAGGCGTCCACTGTTACCTGTCTCGTCACGACACAGGACTCACTGAGTTATGCCGCAGGCATGGAAGCCACCAAAGGACTGAAATCGTATCTCAAACAGCAATTCGGTGTAGAAGATGCTGATATGCCGGAATTTATTCGCGGCTATGAAGAGACCGTTGCCGCTCTGGGTAACATGCGTGGCAAAGGCTACAGTGCCGGGGTGCAACTGGCTGGAATGGTGGCCGGACGCATCATATCAGCGGAGGAGAAAAACCTAAAAGGTGCTCTCACCGCCGACACCTTAGATACCGACCTCTTTAACAAAGGATTTATCGCCTCACTGCGCCAGGATCACTCTCTGCTTTCCGACTCCACGGCAACGCTCATCACGCAAAGCGCATTAAAGGCCACTGCAGAAAAAGCCATGCAGCTGAGCAAAGACTTCATGGCCCAGAACGGCAAGAAAGAGGGGGTGGTGACAACAGCCAGCGGCTTGCAATACAAAATATTGCGCCAAGGCAATGGTCCCGTTGCCACTACCGACGATGAGGTGGTGGTGAAATACGAAGGACGGCTCATCGACGGCACCGTGTTCGACAGCTCGTATGAACGGACACCACAGACCAGCACCTTCAAGCCCAGTCAAGTGATCAAGGGATGGACAGAAGCGCTCACCCTCATGCCACAAGGCAGCAAGTGGGAACTCTATATCCCTCAGGAATTGGCCTATGGCGCGCGCCAAGCAGGCAAAATTCCAGCCTACTCACCACTCATCTTCATCGTGGAAGTGGACGAAGTGAAAAAATAAAAACTGTCATTTTGTTGTTTATTCCATTTATATTTTGTACTTTTGCTACCAAATTAACCCCAAAAGGTAGCCAAAAAGACAAATTATCTTAACGATATGGAAAAAATAGACAATCTAGACAAGAAAATCCTCAGTATCCTCTCGCTCAATGCCAGGATACCGTTCAAGGACGTGGCTGCAGAATGCAACGTGTCGCGCGCAGCCATCCACCAACGTGTACAGCGACTGATAGAAGAAGGGGTCATCACCGGCAGCGGCTTCGACGTGAACCCAAAGAGTTTAGGCTACTCCACATGCACCTATGTGGGTATCACCCTTGAAAGGGGGTCGATGTACAGAGACGTGGTGGAACGGTTACGCCATATCCCCGAAATCGTGGAATGCCATTTCACCACAGGTCCATACACCATGCTCGTGAAACTCTATGCGCGCGACAATGAGCAGCTCATGCACTTGCTTAACACACAGCTGCAAGGCATTCCCGGCGTGGTGGCCACGGAAACACTCATCTCGCTAGAACAAAGCATCAAGAGAGAAATACCTGTTAAGACGAACGAAGAATAACACCTAACACCATGATATCCTTCCGACTGAACGACCACCTCGAAGAGATTTACCATTCTTTTCCAGAGGCGGGGCATCAACCTATCATCGGCATCACGGCCAACTATTCCGATGGTGACGCTTGTCTGCGCGACAAATATTACCAACAAGTGGTTGATGCCGGCGGCACACCCATCATCATCCCTCCAGTGGCTGATCAAGCTGCCATCGTCAACACCCTCGACCATATCGATGGGTTGTTGCTCACTGGTGGTGGCGACATCAACCCACTGTGGACAGGCGAAGAGCCGTCGCCACAACTGCATGGCATCAACGCCATGCGTGACCTGCCCGAGTTGCTCATCACACGTCTGGCGTACAACCGGCAGATTCCCATCCTCGGCATATGCAGAGGTATTCAGACGCTTGCCGTGGCTCTTGATGGCACGGTGACACAAGACATCGCCACGGAATGGAAAAGCAAGGCCGACCCAATTGCCGAGGACAAACGACGCGGTGCGAAGAAGGATAAGGAAAAAGAGAAAGATACCGACAACACATCGGTGGCGCTCATCAAGCACAGTCAGGACGGCGACCGCGACCTGTTCTCCCATTCGGTGCATATCATGGCCGACACCATGTTGCACGACATCTATGGCACCGACACGATCTTCGTGAACAGTTTCCACCATCAGGCCGTGGCCAATCCCGGTCAGCGTTTCCATGTGACGGCGACAGCTCCCGACGGAGTAGTGGAAGCGATGGAAAGCAGCGAATACAAACCCATCCTTGGCGTGCAATGGCATCCCGAGTGGTTGGGCACCGAGGGACTGAAGCTCTTCGAATGGCTCGTCCACCAAGCCAACAATTTCCATGTGGCGAAGAAACTGCACAGCCGTATCCTCACCCTCGACACCCATTGCGATACGCCGATGTTCTTCCCGCAGGGCATCCACTTCGAGCAGCGCGACCCACGCATACGTGTCGACCTGCACAAGATGACCGACGGACATCAAGACGCCATCATCATGGCGGCTTACCTGCCGCAGCCCAAGATGGGTGAGACCTTCTCGTCGAAGGTGCAGTTCAACGTGAAAACGCCAATGGAATATGCCGACACCATCTTCGACAAAATAGAAGACATCGTGAAGAACAACCGTCGCTACCTAAGTATTGCCCGCAGCCCGGCAGAGCTTTACGAAGACAAACGCAAAGGGCGCAAGAGCATCATGTTTGCCATAGAGAATGCTTTGGCGCTGAACCACGACATCGCCAACGTGAAGCATTTCGCACAACGCGGTGTGGTGTACATCACGCTGTGCCACAATGGCGACAATGACATCTGCGACAGCGCGAAGGGCAGCGAGACACATCATGGCGTGAGCAAATTCGGCGAACAGGTGATACAGGAGATGAACCGTCTGGGCATCATGGTCGACCTGAGTCACGCGGCGGAAAGCAGTTTCTATGATGCCTTGGAAATTAGCGCCACACCCATCGTGTGCAGCCATAGCAACTGCAAGGCGCTATGTGATGTGCCCCGCAACCTCAGCGACGACCAACTGCGACGGTTGGCGAAAAAAGGAGGTGTGGCGCATATCACCCTCTACGGCGGGTTCCTGCGTAAAGAGGGCGAGGCATCCATCCTCGACGCCATTGCCCACCTAGAACATGCCATCAGCATCATGGGCATCGAACACGTGGGACTGGGCACCGACTTCGACGGCGATGGCGGTGTACGTGGCATGGCCGACGCATCGGAGGTAATCAATTTCACCCTCCACCTGCTCAGAAGGAAGTTCAACGAACGTGACATCCAGAAAATATGGGGCGGCAACTGGCTCCGCGTGATGGCACAAGTGCAAAACATGAGAAAATGAACACAAAAAAAATCCTTTATGCCAGCATGGCACTGATAGCCGTTATGGCCTGTACCAGCGCCTCGTGCAACAAGGGCAAAACGGGTACTGGCGAAGTATCAACACCTACCGCCCAACCTGTGGGACCCGACTTCAACGCCGACTCTGCCTTTACCTTCTGTCAGGCGCAGTGCGATTTCGGACCGCGCACCATGAACAGCGAGGCGCATGAAAAGTGCGCCGCATGGATAGCCAACACTTTCCGACAATTTGGATGCGAGGTGACGTTGCAGAAAGCCACCTTGCGGGGGTTCGACGCCACACCGCTGCAGAATACCAATATCATCGCGTCGATTCACGGTGAACGACCCTACCATGTGATGCTTTGCGCCCATTGGGATAGTCGTCCGTGGGCCGACAACGACCCCGACAGCACCAACTGGCGCAAGCCGGTGATGGCAGCCAACGACGGCGCGTCGGGCGTGGGCGTGATGCTCGAGGTGGCTCGTCTGTTGCAAAACGACACCACGCTCAAGGTAGGGGTCGATTTCGTCTGCTTCGATGCCGAAGACTGGGGCGTGCCTCAGTGGATGCGCATCTCTTCTGAAGACTCCTGGGCGTTAGGCTCACAATATTGGGCGAACAACTACCAGAAACCGTCACAATACACCACCCTCTACGGCATATTGCTCGACATGGTGGGAGGCCAGGGAGCACAATTCTATCAGGAACGTTTGTCGATGGAGTTCGCTCCCTCGGTGGTCGACAAGGTATGGAAGGCGGCGCGGGACGCTGGATACAGCGACTACTTCCCCTTCAAACTGGGCGGTCAAATCACCGACGACCATGTGCCTGTAAACCAAAAAGCGGGCATCCCCACCATCGACATCATACCCTATTACCCCAACTGTCTGGAAAGCACCTTCGGACCTACTTGGCACACCGTAGCAGAC
>JAFYJN010000097.1 GCA_017538105.1 Prevotella sp.
AACCCCGGTTCTGCCTCGCCACGAAGGAAGGTTATCCATCCATCCTTGTCTTTGAAGTAAAATCCTTCGAATCGAAGCGTCGTTTCATCGGCGTAGTCGAAGGTGGCGATATTGGAATAGGCCATGTGTCCACTATTTGCACCCTCATAGTGGGCATTCAGAAACAGGCAGTTGCGCTTCTCGCCATTTTCCCCTTCCGGGCTGTAGTAACTCAGTTTCCATGTACCTGAGAAAGTTCCTTCCAAAGGCTCCACATTCTCCCAATCGGTGTAGCGTTGCTCCCCGTCGATGGTGACGAGCTTGCGGGTTTGCCATTTGCGCATACCCGACAGTGTGCCGTTGGCCTGGAAGGTGAGGCACTCGAAGTAACGCTGCGTGTCGCTGATGTTCTCGTAGTGCCATGTGCCGACCATGAGCGGCCCGTACAGCTCGTTCAGTTGCACGGTCTTTTCGTGTGCCTCCGGGTCGGCATATCTTGGTTCGTCGCTTCCGCAAGAGGCGAATGCGAGGACTACGATCATGAGAAAGAGAAATTTTGCTTGTTTCATATTGCCTATTTTGATATTTTCAAACCGAGTTTGGCAGATGGTGTCCTGCCTTTATAAAAATACTGTGCCTCTTCATTCTGATATGCGGGTTCGTCCTGTTCCTGCATCCAGTCCATGCCTCGGAATGTCTTTTTGTTCCAGGTTCTGTTTTCCTTCTCATCCAAAGTCATGTTAAGAGAGGGCACAAGATTGCATGATTCTGAGACTTTTGCTGTGGTTATCCATTCCACTACAACAAATACGCCAGTCTGGGGGAACGGTATAGGACGGGGAAGGCTTATGCCAGCTTTGCCGAGTTTCTGACCGGAAGGGAGTATAATGCCACCATCAATGAGAGATTCGTCTTTTGGGGCACCAGTCTTGGCATCTGGCAGACGGAGGTCAAAGCGGAGAGTGGCATAGATGGGTGTCTTGATTTCCGTGAATACCAGCCAATGGGTGGAATAATCGAGACTTGCCAAAATAGAGTGGATATATGGCGTCTCAGCCCAAGTGCTATCATATGGAATGAACAAAGCCATCTCAAATCCATTGGCTCCTTTGTGCTTGGTCTGCGTCTTCGCTTTCATCGATCCAACTTCTGTGGTCTTTGTTCGTTTGAGAGCCTTTGCGCTAATGGCGACTTCATCAAGATTGATACTTTTCGGAACAAGAAAGATAGTTTGCAAGTCGGCTGTTTTCTTAGAGATGCTCTTTGTCTCGTAGCAGATATGAGACAACCGTATCTGTGCTGCTTCGTTTGGAATGGCAATTGCCCCATTTTCGTCTGTGTAGCCACCAGTTTCATTCCCGAAATTGACACTTACAAACGGTACTGCTTCATGTGTAATGCTGTCCTTGACAATTATCGTCTGAGCCATTCCAAATGTCGCTGGCGACAGCATTGTCAACAGAATTAAAAATAAGATGTAGCTTTTAATCTTATTCATAGCTCTTCTCCTCGAACTAACTGTTCCCTTATCCTTTCAGTTATAGGAAACATTCCAGAATACTTCTTATAATCTTCCTGCAACAGTTCTGACGAGGATAATTCTTTTGTGTCTGTGTATTCATATTCGACAACGTAGAACATGTCTTCAACATCAATGTCCCTTACAAGATTTTCTTTTTTATGAGTCAATGTCAGATGCCGATAACTATTGGAGGATTTCAAATTGAAGACGGAAGGAGCATCAAAATCATTATATCGATATAATTCCGTCTTGTTGTACTGCGATAATACTTGCGTGTACCCGAATAGATTTGTCACAAGAGAGTTTTTGGGCCACAAAGCGTCTATAGACAAAAGCATCTCGCTGTTGTCAGAACGAATCTCGCAACTGCCTATTGATATAGAATCCGCATAGACAATACCCGATTCTATATTTCTCTTTTTATCACGCATTGTTTCCTCATATAAAGTATTCTTGTCAAGAAACGGAAGAGCCATGTACCTGTCGCCAATCATCATACTCCGTTTCTTCTGTGCAATGTCTTTTCTCTTTGACATGAAGTAATTCGTTTCGACATTACCGCGATGCACCTTTTTGCTTTTGGTGTCGATAAAGAACTCTCGTATTCCGTCCATATAATACTTCAGGCATGAATCTACATGTTCTATACTCCTAAAGAACACTTTACAATGATAATATTTCTTTTTCTTTGCTGTAACACTGACTTCTGATATTGTATAAAATGACGGAGATAGGAAAATAATGCTATCATCATTATAAATGAAACTCTTGGGCCTATAATTTATATGAGAAATGTAATATTCGAAGCCTTTCTGAAGACTAATATACCCTCCCATGTCTGAGCGTCCTATTACAGTTCCATTAGCATCATAGACAGTAGCATAGCAAACAGGATTTTTGGTTATGCTGTCGGCCAACATAACTTGCTGGGCAAATCCCACTAAACTAGTAAGGAAAAGGATTTGAGCTAAGATAAAATATTTCATGCTCGTATCATGTTTGTTGTATTATTTCTCTACCACCCTTTAATTTGAAAGCACACTCCGACATTGATTCCCATACTATGAATCAGCCTGCTTTTGTAATCGTTCTTATTCACGTCAAACGCTTTTACGAGATAAGCTTCGTCACTTATCGAAGCCATTATGCCTAAGCTCGGAGTGATGTGCACCTTCACACCGACGCTTGGCGACATGAACAGGCTAAAGCCCTGCTTTTCTTTTGATAGAGAGTATTTCTCGTTAGTTCCTACATTATCCTTGTTAAACATGGCGAATCCTCCAATGCGCAGATTGACAAACGGAGAAAACCGCTTGTCAAGAAAGAAATAATGTGTACTAAGAAAGACGGGGATAGCAGAAAAGTTGTAGTTGCTATGATGGCTATATCCGATTCCGGGGCCTATGCTGAACCGCTCGTTAATGAACTTTTCGTGCAGGTAGTTTGCAGAAAGACCACCATCGCCATATTCACCAACGCCTTTCGCGTAAGAAACCTCTACAACATTCAAACACCCTTCTTCTGGATCAAACGAGGTCTGGGCCTTTCCAAATGTCGCTACCGACAACAGGGTAAGCAAAAACAGAAATCGTCTTGTTTGTCTCATATTTCTTCTTTCAGTATGTTCTTTAATAGGTATGTCGCATTCTGGTTGCGAGCCACGCCTTCGGTGATGCGATAGGTGTAGGTAATCTCATCAGAAAGTTGTATCTCGAAGCAATAGTTGTGGAAACGGTCGGGAGATTCCTGCTGCATCTTGGA
>JAFYJN010000098.1 GCA_017538105.1 Prevotella sp.
GAATTGAAAAAACTGACCAACAAATTGCACACTATATCAAAATAATGTGTAATTTTGCAGCGCAAAACGGTTCGGGATGTAGCGCAGCCCGGTAGCGCGCTTCGTTCGGGACGAAGAGGCCGCAAGTTCGAATCTTGTCATCCCGACTTTGTAGAGTCAGTCTGAATCACAGGCTGACTTTTTTCATAAATGCGGCGTTTAACTACGTTGAATGCGTGGCATTTCGACAGGCTCAACGACCTTAACTCTTGCAGGTCCCTGAGCCTGTCGAAGGGCCGTCCTAAAGAAGAAAAGATGAAACCAACCATAGAAATCATGGCCCCCGTGGGTTCCTATGAAGCCCTGTCAGCCGCCATACAAGCTGGTGCCGGAAGCGTCTATTTCGGCATCGGCAAACTCAATATGCGTTCCCGCTCAGCGAAGAATTTCACCCTCGATGACCTGCGTCAGCTGGCCGAGACCTGCAACGAGAACAGCGTAAAGAGCTATGTCACAGTCAATACGATTATCTATGATGAGGAGATGGAGGAGATGCACCAGCTGCTGGATGCCATCAAGGCCAACGGCATTTCGGCCATCATCGCCTCCGACCAAAGCGTGATTCAATATGCCCGACAAATCGGTGTCGAGGTGCACATGTCCACGCAATGCAACATCACCAACTTGGAGGCTGTAAAGTATTATTCCCAGTTTGCCGATGTAATGGTGACAGCGCGTGAACTCAACATTGACCAGGTGAAACATATCACCGAGGAGATTGAACGTCAACAGATTCGCGGACCACATGGCGACTTGGTGCGCATCGAGGTGTTTTGCCATGGCGCTTTGTGCATGGCCATCTCGGGCAAGTGCAATTTGAGCCAGGACATTTTCAATTCCTCTTCCAACCGTGGCGCTTGCATGCAACTCTGCCGTCGCGGCTACGACGTGCGTGAGCGCGAGGAAGGCTATGAGTTGGCATTGGACAACGAATACATCATGTCACCCAAAGACCTCTGCACCTTGCCTTTCTTGGACAGAGTTTTGGATGCCGGCGTGGAAGTGTTGAAAATTGAGGGTCGTGGCCGCTCGCCGGAGTATACCAAGGTGACGGTGGCAGTCTACAGTGAGGCGGTGAAAGCCATTCAAGAAGGCACTTTCACGCAGGAGAGAATTGATGCCTGGATGGAGCGTTTACGCAGTGTGTATAATCGTGGCTTCTGGGACGGCTATTATTTAGGTCGCAGGACCTTTGAGTGGTCAAAGCAATACGGCTCGCACGCCACGCAAAGCAAGGAGTATATTGGCCTCATCACCAACTACTACAGCAAGTTAGGCGTGGCCGAAATCCGTATGGACAGCCACGAACTCAAACTTGGCGACCCAATTATGATTATCGGCCCGACAACGGGTGTCTATGAGGACACGCTTACTGAAATACGTGTGGATTTGGGCTCCGTTGAGCAGACTGTGAAAGGCGAGTATTGCTCCATTCCCGTGAAGTCGCTTGTAAGACGTGGTGACAAGGTTTACAAGGTAATAATGAATTAACCCGCTTTGCGTCATTGCGAGGAGGAACGACGAAGCAATCTAGAAATGATTCTATAACCATATTTATGACCATGCAAAACTTCAATCTCCATACTCATAGCGTTTACAGCGACGGCAAATCCCAGCCTCGTGAAATCGTGGAAGAGGCCATCCGTCAGGGCTTGACGACATTGGGTTTTTCGGAGCATAGTCCTTTGCCCTTCGACAACAACTTTTCGGTGAAGTCGGCCGATATGCCGCGTTATGTGGCCGAAATCGCACAACTGAAAGAAGAGTTCAAAGACAAAATAGACTTGTATTGCGCTTTGGAGGCGGATTACCTCACGGGTGTTTCCGAGCCTTTCGCCGTGACTAAAGAGAAGTATCATCTTGATTATCTGATTGGAGGCGTGCATTTGGTAGTGGACAAGGTCCCTGAGCCTGTCGAAGGGCCGACTCTTGCAGAAAATATTTGGTTCATCGACGGCCCGAAGTGGGAAGTCTATGACGAAGGTCTACAAAAGTTCTTCAATGGCGACATCCGTCGTGCCGTTCGCAGATTCTTCGATCAGTCCAATGAAATGATTGAAAACGAGCAGTTTGACATCATTGCCCATTTCGACAAAATCAAGATGCACAACCGCGACAGGTATTTCCACGAGGATGAGCCTTGGTACCGCAAGCTGGCTCTTGAAACCCTCGACCTCATACGCGAGAAAGGCTTGGTGATGGAAATCAATACGCGCGGCATCTACAAGAAACGCTACAACGGTTTCTATCCCTCGCCATGGCTGATGGAGGAGGCCCGCAAAATGGGTGTGCCTGCCATTATTTCCGCCGATGCGCACCATTTCAGCGAAATCACGCTAGAGTTTGCCGTCGCTGAGGAAGCCTTAAAGAAAGCGGGTTACCGCAGTGTGGTGAATTTCAAGGATGGGCGATGGATGGAGGTGCCACTTTTGTAAAAATTGAAGTGAAAACAATCTGGATTTAGGATTTTTGCTAATTTTGCAGGTGGAACCCAAGCTGAAATGAAGCAGATTAGTATTGATAATGTGGAATATGTGGATGGTTTGATGTTGTCGTTGCTGTTCAGTGACGGCAGCACACAAACTATTGATTTCAGTGGTTTTTTTGAAAAGCATCCTCACCCCCAATACAATAAGTACAAAAAGGTATCCGAGTTTAAGAAGTTCTGGTTGCGTAATGGCAACCTCATTTGGGGCAAGCATGCTGACCTAAGTTTTCCATTGAATGTTTTGTATTTCGGTAACTTGGAATTGTGTTGTGATGATGAATGGCCCGCAGCAAATTGAACCATATAATAACAACCTAATATTAAAAACACACAAAGAGAAGTATAACCTAACATAATTAACCCCTTGAGCTTTACGCTCTTGTTCTCTCAACTGAAAACTGGACACTTTCAATCATATAGGAGAATAAGTGCAATGAAGTTCGCGCCAATAGGCGTGGACTTTTTGTATTTATCTCTATATGATGGTCGTCCAGAAAACCACAGTTGAAGGTAATGCAAAAAGCTTCACGCTTTTTTCATTGTTTTTCAAGAGCTTTGCTCAAATGCGACAAGAAATATAGTATTACCTAAATAACAATACAATGAAAAAAGCACTAAAAACCATCGCCATCTTACTCTTTGCGTGGGCAATGGCATCATGCACTAAAGAAAACGACCCATCGAATGGAGGTAACGGAGGCAATGGTAACGGAAACAATGGTGGAAACGGGAATAGCCAATACGATTACACTTTTGGGTATTATCATCCTGCGAAGAAAGTTCATAAGATCTATTTTTCTAGCAGTGACATTTATGACTGTTTAGAATTTGTTTGGGATGGTGATGATTTGTCTTACATAATAGAAGAAGACTCTCCTGAATCTACAACCATCATTCATGTTGAGAACGATTCAGATGGTAGAATTTCGTGTATTTGGGATTCGACAAATGCTAACAATCATTCAAAATGTACTTTTCAATATTTCACCGAATCTATTGAAGTGCAAGGTAGCATCGTCTCTAGTGGGTGGGCTGATGGAGAACGCTGGACTTATAAAATAATTGATGGTGATGTTTATTGTCAACACGAGGACTCATGGGGACTTGGGAATGCTTACACTCTCATAGGACATATTGATGAGGGCTCAGCGATAATTGATGGCACGGATCAGGCCTGCAACCCTTTCAAAGATTTGATGTGGTACGAATACTATAAAAATTCAGATATTAGATATTGCGACTTTCGTTATAATCATGGAGCATGGGCTTACCATAATAAAATAGTTTCAGGGAATATACGCTATCGCTATGAATATGACAATGAAAACTATCCGATAGCTTGTTGGAAAACAGACCCTAATAGTAATGGTGGATCGGAAAAATTGGATTATAGAATTACCTACTTTCCAATTGGAATCAACAGCAACAGCAGCGGCTCGCTTAACGGACATGAATATGTAGATTTAGGTTTACCGAGCAGAACGCTTTGGGCGACTTGCAATGTGGGGGCAGAAACTCCAGAATCAAATGGCGATTGGTTTGCTTGGGGAGAGACCCAACCAAAAAGCAACTATTGGTGGAGTACCTATAGGTATGGAAATGATATGCATGAACTTACAAAATACTGCAACAATTCAGTGTACGGCTACCATGGCTTTACCGATAATCTAACTACTTTGCAAGCTAGCGATGACGCGGCTACGGCAAATTGGGGAAGTGGATGGCGTACTCCCACCAAGGATGAATGGGAAGAGTTGTTGAATAATACCACCATCTACTTTCTAACAAACCCAGAGGACACTGAGATAAAAGGCTGTCTCTTTGCAGGTATTAACGGGAATAGTATTTATCTACCTCGTGTATATTGTTCATTTGGCGGTCTTGCGACTACCTATTGGTCGTCAAGTCTTGCCTCCCCTCCAGATTATGCAAGTGGTTTGTACGGCAATGGACTTTGGATTGTTTTTATTTCTGAATTCGAACGTATTGATGGTCTTCTAGTTCGTCCAGTTTGTTCAACACAGTAACAGAAGAGTTTAGAATTGAAATGAATCCAACTAATTATAAATCAATAAAAATCACAATGAAAATGAAAAAGACAATGAAAGTAATGGTTATACTGCTATGCGCAGTCACAATGGCAATGACGGCTTCCTGTTCGAAAGAGAGCCGTAATGAAAGGCGAATTGTTGGAAGATGGCAACTTACCAGTCAAACGACATACTATTATGATGCTTTGAATACACTTGTCAAATTTGAAGAGAATCCTTTTGGAGAATTAGGCATTTTGGAGTTTACCGCAGGTGGTGATTTTATAGAACTTGGATTGTACTCGTGCCCTTACACTCTTGATGGAGACAACTTAATACTTGGAAATAATGATGGGGAAAACTGTGAGATTTTTACCATAGAAGAGTTGACAACTACAACGATGGTGTTGAGCGAGCGTGGCTCATGGATGGGTGGTGAGACATATGCAATAACAAGAATGGAATTAAGGAAGATAAATGAATAATAACTAATAAACCTATGGAAACAGCAAGCTTAATCGCACAAATTGTATTGGCCGTTTTGTACGGTGTTGGCCTATGGTTGGCCTATGTGAATGCTAATCGCCAAAGTAGAAATGACTTCTTCGCTGAATACACCAAACGCTATCACGACATCATTCTACACATGCCCGATGAGGTGTTTGAAGGAACGGCGGAGCCTAAAGGTGCAACACTAAAATATATTCAGCTTTATTTCGATCTTTGTAGTGAGGAATACCAATTGCATCGAAAAGGGATAATACCTAAGGATATATGGGACAACTGGGTGGAAGGTATGGTTATCACGGCTAATAACGATTTGTATAGGAAAGCATGGAACATGCTCAAAGGCAACTATAATAAAGGCTTCTTCCTTTTCATGGAAGGAGATGTGTTGAAAATAAGAAATGAAAAATAAACAACAAAATAATTCGAAAAATAATGAAAAAGAAGACGAAATATTTAAACAAGGTGCTAATTGCCGTATTGTTTGTTTTGCTGCTAAATGTTATGGGAATGACGCGCGCTTGGGCGCTATCTTTCACTTCAGGAAACCTGTGGTATTCAGTATCTAGTACCGCAAACCACACTGTAAGAGTAACAGGGCATGTGGACAGCATGTCGGCTATTGGGGAAGTGGTTATTCCTGAAACAGTTGAGTATGATGGGGTCGCTTATGCAGTGACCGAAATTTATCTCAGTGCATTTCAAGAATGTAGTGGCTTGACCTCGATTACCATTCCCAATTCGGTAATTTTCATTGACTCCTATGCTTTTTATGGTTGCAGTAGCCTGTCTTCGTTAGAAATCCCTGGCTCTGTGACTTTTATTGACCTCTATGCTTTTAATGGTTGTAGTGGCCTTGAACAGATTGTGGTGGGACAGGGAAATCCTGTGTATGACTCACGCGACAATTGTAATGCCATCGTTAAAACTAATACGAATACGCTTATATCGGGATGTAAGAATACAATAATCCCAAATTCAATAACCACGATTGGACAATCTGCTTTTACGGATTGCAGAAGCTTGACATCCGTTACCATTCCCAACAGTGTAACGAGTATTAGAGAATCTGCTTTTTCAGGTTGTAGCGGTCTGGCTTCGATTGTCATTCCCAATTCAGTAACTCAAATCTGGCATGGTGCGTTTTCTGGATGCAGTGGCTTGACTTCGATTCTCATCCCCAATTCGGTAATTGAGATTGGGTCTGGTGCGTTTTCTGGATGTAGTGGCTTCACCTCAATAGAAATTCCAAGCACTGTGACTTTTATTGGAGATGGAGCTTTTTCTGGGTGTAGTGGTCTTGGACGGATTATAGTGGAACAGGGGAATCCTGTGTATGACTCACGTGACAATTGCAATGCCATTGTAGAAACTGGCACAAATACGCTGTTAACAGGTTGCAAGAATACCATAATTCCCCATTCAATAATTGGAATAGGACAGTATGCATTTAGAGATTGCAGCAGCCTAACCTCGATAGAAATACCAAGTTCTGTGACTGTTATTGACGACAATCAGGGTATTAACGGCTATAGTATTTTTTCTGGTTGCAATAGCCTCGAACGGATTGTCGTGGAACAGGGAAATCCTGTGTATGACTCACGCGACAATTGCAATGCCATCATCAAAACCAGCACCAACGAATTATTTGCAGGTTGTAAGAATACGGTTATCCCCAATACGGTGATTTCCATTGGAAAAGGTGCATTTGGACATTGCAGCAGCCTAACTTCGATTATTATTCCATATTCCGTAACTAGAATAGGAGAGAATGCATTTGGAGATTGCAGCAACCTAACCTCAATTATTATTCCGAATTCCATCACCGAAATATTATATTTCGGTGATTATATTCATCCTTTTATTGGTTGTACGGGACTGCAAGAAATAAAAGTTGAACCTGGGAATCCTGTGTTTGACTCGAGAGAAAATTGTAATGCTATCATTGGTTCTAACACAAACACCTTGATGGTTGGATGTAAAACAACGGTAGTTCCCAATTCTGTGACTAGAATTGGATATAGAGCTTTTTATGGGTGTAATGGGCTGAATTCGATAGAAATCCCCAATTCTGTGACTTCCATTGCGGAGCATGCTTTCGAAAGTTGCAGCAGCTTGACCTCGGTGGCTTTAGGGAATTCTTTGACTTCAATAGGCACTTGTGCTTTTTGGGGTTGTAGCAGTTTGACAGGAGAACTGATCATTCCCAATTCTGTGACCACGATAGGTGGAAGTGCTTTTTGGGCATGTACCAGCTTGACCTCATTGACTATAGGAAATTCCGTGACTTCGATAGGCTGTGATGCTTTTAGGGCATGTACCGATTTGACTTCCATAGTTGTGATGACAAGTACTCCGCCAACTTTGGATTGGAATTATGGTGGTGGTTCTATATTTGGAGGTGTTTCTAAGAATATTCCTGTTTATGTGCCTTGTGGCTCTATTGGAGCCTATCAGGTGGCAAGAGGATGGGACTCGTTCACCAATTATCATGAGTTTTCAACGGCATACGACTTAATAATTGAGGTAGAAGACCCAGCCCATTGTCAAATAGTCACGGATCAACTACCATTATGCACCACAGGCGAAACCGTAGTGAGGGCTATACCCAGTCAAGGTTATCACTTTGTGGCATGGTTTGAGAACGGCATTGCCATGTCAACGAATCCAGTTTATACAGTATACTTGAATCAAAACAGACGATTGGTTGCCAAAGTACAACAAGGTACTGGAACAGAAGAGCATCAGACAACTGGCTTTGAGGTTTATCCGAATCCTTCTCAAGGTTACATAACAGTTGAGGGTTACGGTCTCCTTAAAGTCTCCAATCTTCTCGGACAAGACATTCTTACGAAAGAGATCAATGGCCAAACGACATTGGACTTGCCAAGAGGCGTGTATCTCTTCACTCTTGGTAGAACGACACGAAAGATTGTGGTGGAATAATCGCGTCGGTTTGTAGGGCTGTCGTATTACGGCAGCCGCATATATCGCAATTTGCATTATGCGGCTGCCAGGGTGTGACAGCCCTACAACGTTTTATAATTTCAAATAATTCAAGACATTGTTCTCGATGCGTTTCAAAAGGTCCTCCGAATCGGGAGCCTTCTCAAATCTGTGCCCCGTGACTTTCTCATAAAGTTCAATATAACGCTCCGAAACGCTGTTCACGTATTCGGGGGTCATTTCAGGCACTTGCTGGCCTTCCTTGCCTTGGAAGCCGTTGGCCATCAGCCACTCGCGGACAAACTCCTTCGAGAGCTGCACCTGCGGCTCGCCTTTGGCGAAACGTTCTTCGTATTGGTCGGCAATGAAGTAACGCGATGAGTCGGGGGTGTGGATCTCATCCATCAGCACAATCTGGTCGCCAATCTTGCCGAACTCGTATTTCGTATCCACGAGAATCAAACCCTGCTTGGCCGCGATTTCAGTGCCGCGCTGGAAGAGCTTGCGGGTGATGTCCTCAATCTGGGCGTAGTCCTCTTCGCTGATGAGACCACGGCTGATAATCTCCTCGCGTGAGATGTCCTCATCGTGACCCTCCTCGGCCTTGGTGGTCGGGGTGATGATGGGCTCGGCGAAGCGTTGGTGTTCCTTCATGCCGTCGGGAATCTGCACACCGCAGATGGTATGCTGTCCGCTCTTGTAGGTGCGCCACGAGCTGCCCGTGAGGTAGCCACGGATAATCATCTCGATGGGAAAGGGCTTGCAGAGACGCCCCACGGTGACCATCGGGTCGGGGGTGGCGAGTTTCCAGTTGGGGACGATGTCGGCGGTGGCATCGAGGAACATGGCGGCAATCTGGTTGAGGACCTGTCCCTTATAGGGGATGCCCTTGGGAAGGATGACGTCGAAAGCCGAGATGCGGTCGGTGGCGACCATCACCATGTATTCGTCGTTGATGAAATAGCAGTCGCGGACCTTGCCGTGATAGACCTTGGTCTGGCCAGGGAAATGGTAGTCTGTTCTGGTTAATGCGTTCATTTTATTTCGTTTGTTGATTTGTTTCTTGTTGTTCGTCCTCTTCTTCATGGTGTTTCTTGTAGGCATTGATGATATCGGTTACGAGCTTATGTCGCACCACATCCTTGTCATCCAAATAGATGAATTCGATGCCTTTCACGTCCTTCAAAACCTCCATGGCCTGCGGCAGTCCCGAAGGCGTTTTGGGCGGCAGGTCGATTTGGGTGATGTCGCCAGTGACGATGAACTTGGCGGAGCGACCCATACGGGTGAGGAACATCTTCAGCTGGCTGCGTGTGGCGTTCTGTGCCTCATCAAGGATGACGAAGGCATGGTCTAACGTGCGTCCACGCATGA